>JBMFIG010000016.1:0-34041 GCA_049976425.1 Thermoproteus sp. | reverse complement strand
GCGGAGACGGGGCATAGGTTCGCCAGAAGGGATTTAAGGAGGCTGGGGCTGGAGTGACGTGGAGAGGGAGTTCTGGCTGGAGCTTCTGGAGGAGGCTAGGGAGATTAGGAGGAGGGAGGCCGATTGGGCCTATATAGAGAGGCAGCCTCCCCGTCTGAGGGCGGCGTTGAGGTACTACGTGGAGACGGGCGATTTCAGAACTGCGGCGAGGCTCGCCGGGCTGGGGGTGGAGGAGTTCCTCGAGAGGGCGAGGGAGGCGAGGATACCGCTGGTTATATAACGGCGCGACGGCCGCCTACTCCAAGCCGCTACTGGCGAATATCTCGTCGAGGACCTCGGCGACCATCCTCTGGACCTTCTTGGAGGCCTTCCCGGCGCTCCTGAACGTCTCGGCGATCTCGTTCAGGACCGCCACCTGCAGAGACAGCTTGTCGGCGAACTGCGGCGCCATCCTCAACACGTACTGCCCGTCCCACTGCAACAACAACGCGGCCTGGACCACGTCGGAGTAGTTTATGACGCCGTCTACGTCGAACGGCGGAAGCCTCGGGCCGCGCCGCCCCTTCCTGTTGGAGAGGTACATGGAGGCCATATACCCCTGCAACGACACCAAGGTCTTGACGATCTCCTTGCTGGATCTCGCCGAGACGACGTCGTAGACTATCCTGGCCGCCCTCGGGTGGACCGCCTCGGCGACGGCCTCCACGTCCTCGGGCCTGGCGAGGGGAGGCCTCCCGTAGAGCCACACCACCTCCACGCCGTATGCCGCGGCCTCGTCGTATACGCGGGCCAGATCGTCGACGGTGGGCGGCGGGGGCAGGAAGATCCTCCTCACGTTCAAGAGGTCGGCTATCAACACGGGCTTGTATATGTCGTCCGCCGGGGGCATCACCAGAGCGGAGGGCGGCGCCGCCAGCTCAAGGTCGAGCTCCACCGCGTGTAGGTACGGCGATTTGTCCAGCCGGAGCCCGCCGAGGTCGAGGACGTGGGGGAGGCCGAGGCTCTGGGCGATCTCCACGACTGCCTTGGCTCTAGCGCCTCTCCTCACGTAGACGGCAACGTCCACGCCACCGAGCGCCTTCCGTATATAAATTGCTTTCCCGCCGGCTAGATCTCGTGCTGGAAGACCACCTCGTCCCCCTCTATGAACGCCAGGACGTCCTGCGCCCCGGCCCTCCTGGCGAGGAACTTGTACACGTTGTGGGTGGGGTAGGGTAGGGCTACGGCGAGCGCCTTGGCCCTAAGCCCCACGTCTACCGGCGATCCGCACCTCAGCTTCTCCCAAGGCCACGTCGTGGCCATCTTGAGGAGGTCGCGCTCGTCGAGGTCCCACCCCTTGGTCCTCCCGTACGCGTGGAGGAACTTTACCTCTGCCCATATGTCGGGCTCGTTGACGAAGGCGTTGTCGGTCCCCAGCAGAGGCCTCAACGGCATCAACGACGGGACGTCGGGAAGCCTCCCGACGAAGTAGGCGTTCGCCCTCGGGTTAATCACGACGGCCTTCCCCCTCGGTATCTCCTCGATCTCCTCCGCCGTGGCGTAGACCAAGTGGACGAGGACGTCCGCGTCAAGGACCTTCAGCGCGAGGTCGAGGTCGCCGGCCTCGTGGCAGTCCTCCGTCTCCGACACGTGGGTGGAGACGAGCTTGTGCCTCCTCCTGAGCTCTTTGAGGTACTCCGGCGGGTGGTCGAGAGGCGACGCGACCTGCACGTAGGGGTGTTCCGGCATATCGCCGTGGGCCTCCTGGAAGACCAAGGCGTCGACGCCGTATTTCTTGAAGGCCGCCTCCACGTCGCCGGCCGCGTATTCGGCGTAGGCCACAACGCAACCGATCCCGTACCTCCTCGCCCTCCTGGCCAACGCCTCCAGAGGCCTCAGATGCCTCCTCCTGGCCACCAGCCTCCTCAAGAAGTGGTACTTCACGCCGTGGGGCCAGCCGACCAGATCGTCTATGTAGTAGTCGTCGCGGTCGGCCATGGCAACGTCGAGGGGATGTATGTGGGCGTCCACCAGCTGGGGCATCAAGACGGCGTTGCCTAAGTCCAGCGAGATCTGGCCTGAGTACTTCCCGATCCCCGCCACTTTCCCCTCGTCGTCTATCTCCACGACGCCGTCCTCCACAACCTCGAGGTCGGCCCCCCACAGCACGTATTTAGCCCTCACGACGACCACGGAAGCCGATCTGCCGGCCCTTAAAACGTTGGCGCGGAGATCTCGTGCCTATCGATCCCGGAGCCGGGCCCGAGGCGGCTCGGCCGTAGCGGATGAAATTTTAAATACGGCCCGACTAGCGCCGGTGATCGCCTACCTAGTCGCCTATGACGGGTCCTTGTTCTACGGCTTCACGGGCCACGAGAGGTCTGTGGAGCCGGCGTTGGCCAGAGCCTTGGGCCCTCTGCTGGGCAGAGGCTCGCGCACGGATCCCGGCGTCTCGGCCCTCGGCAACGTAGTAGTGGCGAGCTCCTCGAAGCCCTTGGGCCAGATCAACGCGGAGCTCCCGAGGGGCTTGTGGGTCTGGGGATACGCCGAGGTGCCCGAGGGGTTCAACCCGAGGAGGGCGCGGGCTAGGACCTACGCCTACTTCGCCCCCTATAGGGGCGAGGACCTAGGCCTGGTTAGGGAGGCGGCCTCCCTCTTCGTGGGCACCCACGACTACAGGAACTTCGCCAAGGGCGTCCGCGAGGCGGTGACGACCATATACTCGATAGAGGTGGAGGATAGAGGGGCCTACATAGAGATCGTGTTTAGGGGGAGGGGCTTCAAGAACAAGATGTTGAGGAAGATAGTCTGGGCTTTGCTGGCCGCGGGCCGCGGCGTCTTGGACATCGACGACATCAGGCGCTTGTTGGAGGGCGGCGGAGGGGGCCCCGTGCCCAGCGCTCCCGCCGAGGGGCTGGTGCTCCTCTCCATAGACTACGGCATAGAGTTCTCCGCTGACCGCACCATCTTGACCAAAATATATAGATATTTCTTGAATAAATATTATATGTATCTCTCTTTGAGTAGAGTATACGAAAAAATTACCGAGGAGATCTTGAAGTGGTTGTAGTGTGGGGAGAGAGCTTTTAAATATCCATCGCGTATAGGGACCATGGAGCCGTACTGCAACTTCGACGCCGCGGTGGAGAACGTGAGGGAGCTCTTGGAGGGCGCTCTATCGGAGTACTACTGGGATATGCCCAAGCGGGAGCTGGAGACGGTGGTGGACATAGCTCTGAGGGACTTCCTCCACTATCTGGCCTACAAGTCCGGGGTATATATGGCCCAGAGGTTCAGGGAAGACAAGGCGCGTCTGAGGCTCTGCGTCTACATAACCGAGCGTTGGCCCAAAATAGCCGAGCTGGCCTCCGAGTGGGTCGTCATGTGGTCGGCCAAGTGGAGGCAGAGGGTGCGGCTGGTCTTCACCGACGAGGACTTCAAGAAGGCGACCATGGGCGAGGAGGGCTTTAGGCCCAACAAGAACCTGGACGAGTTCCTATCCAAGATAGACCACCTGGGGCTCCAGCTCTTCACAGTCTCCCAGCTCATCAAGGCGGGGGAGCTGGCCGGCTTGGATCAGATCGCCGATTATATAATCAGGGAGGAGGCCAGCGCCATGCTGGACGCCTACGGCCTAGAGAAGGCGCTCGCCAAATACAAGGAGGGGGCGCTCGCCGAGAGGATAATCAAGAGGGTGAGGGGGCTCGGCAAGACCTCGGAGCCTCTCCTGATAATAAAGGTGGATCTGACCAGGGCCTGGTACTAACGGCGGGCGGCCTCCTCCAACAGCTTGAGGACCAAGTCGGCCACCAGCTCCGCATCCCTCAGGTACTGCTCGGCGTCCTCCGCGGTGTACAGCTCCTCGGGCGGAACTCCGCTGTCCTCGTCCCCGTACATGGCCAGCTCCCTCTCCTTCCTCAGACGCCTGGATATGGAGGCGAGCCGGTCGACGTGTTCTTGGAACCATCGGGGGAATTTATCCCTCTCCCTCCTCAAGATAGGCCCCACGTCGTGCCATTTCGGCGGCTCGATCCCTACTATCCTCAAGGCGGCCTTCAGCAGGAGCTCCACGGCCTCTTGGCACTGCCTCACGGCGTACGGGTAGTTCCCGCCCTCAGACGCCTCGCGGGCATGTCTTATCCTCTCCAGAGCCTGCCTTATGTGAGACCTCGCTAGGTCTAGGTTATTCAAGCTCGATCAAGTCGCCGAACTTGTAGTCCCTCTTCAACACCCAGTACCACGACCTGTCGTTGACCCAGACCCTCTCGGCGCCCAGCTCCCTCAACTTCTCGGAGAGCCTCCTCAACACGCCCTCGAAGAAACCGCCCTTGTCGTAGACTATTACGGCGTCCTCAGTCATATCTATGTATATCGGCGCGAACCTCTCGGCCTCCTTCCTCGTCTTCAGTATAGGCGATAGCGCTATCGCATATCCCTCCTCCATCAGCTCGTCGAGTAGCGGCTGTACGGCGTCCTCGGCCTTCTCGAACAACGCGAGCCTTGCCACGCGCGACTTGGGCAGATCCTCGAACACCGCCAGGAGGTCTACGTCGCTGTCCTTCCTGGCGGATCCCCTGGCCACGCTCCCGTAGACGACCAGCGAGACCAAGCCGTCGCCGTAGTGCGCCAATAGGGCCTCCAACAGACGGCCTACGACCGACCTATAGGGCTCCGGCAGTTTGTCGAGCCCCTTTCTCAACACTTCACCTCATTGGCCCGTTAATAAATACCTACCTCAACGAGACGGCCGTGTCGTACGAGATATAGGCGGGCTCCCTGGGCTCCACGCCCTTCACGAACACCCTAACCCAGCCCCCTCCGGCGTAGAGGTAGCCCGTGAATTTCGCGAAGACGGGCACTCTGGCGGAGGCTATCGCCGAAATGACGGCTCTCAGCTCCTCTGACGATATCGGCGCGTCGGTCCCCAGAGCGAGCTCGATCCTGGAGGCCTCGAAGGCCCTCTCTATCTTCTTGAGGAGCACGGCCCTCGCCCTTCTGCCCAACGCTATGTAGACGTCGGACGTGACGAGGAGGCCCGACTTCATCGCCCTATCTATCTCCACGACTCTGGCGCCGCTGAACCCGTCGGGGCTCTCGATCCTTACGGCGTCGCCTATCCTGAGGCCCAGCGCCTGCGCAACGTCGCCGGACACAACTGCCTTGAACCCAACTCCCTCGATCTCGCCTCGCAACCTCACGAGGGCGTACACGCCGTGCTTTACTCATGTATATATAAGCTTGATGCTTATGGGATACTGTTAATTTTTTAACCACGCACTATGCTTGTGGTCTCGGTCAGGACGGAGAGGTTGACCAAGAAATACGGCGACGTATATGCTGTCAAGGACGTAGATCTTGAGGTGAAGGACGGGGAGATATTCGCGGTCTTGGGGCCTTCGGGGTGCGGGAAGACCACGCTCCTCCGCCTGATCGCGGGCCTCGAGGAGCCGACCTACGGCAGTATATACTTCGACGGAAGGGACGTGACGGACTTGCCGACACAGGCGAGGAACACGGCGATGGTGCCCCAGACTTGGGCGCTCTGGCCCCACATGACGGTCTTCGACAACGTGGCCTACGGCCTCAAGCTGAGGAAACTGCCGAAGGCCGAGATAGAGGCCCGCGTCAAGCGAATGCTGGAGCTAGTGGGCTTGGCCGGGCTCGAGAGGAGGAGGCCCTACGAGCTTTCGGGAGGGCAACAACAAAGGGTTGCCCTCGCCAGAGCCCTCGTCGTAGAGCCCGCCGTGCTTCTGCTGGACGAGCCGTTGGCCAACCTAGACGCGAAGCTGAGGGCGGAGCTGAGGGGGGAGGTCAGGAGGATAGCCAAGGAGCTCTCCATAACCACCATATACGTAACCCACGACCAAGAGGAGGCGTTCGCCGTGGCCGATCGGATCGCCGTGATGAACGCCGGATCTGTGAGGCAGATCGGCACGCCCGAGGAGATCTACAGAAAACCCGCAGACGTTTTCGTCGCCTCGTTCATAGGGAGGGCCAAGACGCTACGCGGCGTGGTGGTCGACCGTAGCGGGGGGACGGTGACGGTCGACGTGGGGTTCCCCATCAGGGCGGAGGCGGCCCAGGATCTGGCGGTGGGCGAGCAAGCGGTCGTCGTGGTTAGGCAAGGCTCCGTCGTCGTGGAGCGCGACGGGGGGATAGACTGCAAGGTCGTCGACGCGAGGTTCATAGGCGGGACGTACCACGTGGATCTCGACTGCAACGGCGTAAGGCTCTCCGCCGAGTCCGACACGGCGCCGAGGCCGGGCGAGCCCGTGAAGATCGCCGTGAGGGAGGCCCTCGCGTATAGGCCATGAGGCAGAGGTTCATCGCGGCGGCGCTCGCGGCGGGCCTCGCCTTCCTCCTGGCCTTTCTAGTGTCGCCGATAGCCTACATCTTCTACTACATCTACATGCAACTGGCGGCGGTGGCGCCCCTACTGGCGAGCCCCTACTACTTCGACGTATCGCCCACGGCGTTCCAGAACGTCTTCCAGATAGAGAAGGCGGGCTCCGTCTACCGCCTCGTGTTGAACGGCCCCGACATGGGCATAATAGCGAACAGCCTATGGGTGGGATTCGCCGTGGCCCTCGCCGATACCTTGTTGGGGCTGGCGCTGGCGTTCGTCTTGGCGAAGTACGAGTTCAGGGGGAGGACGGCCCTAGGCGTCGCGGCCGCCGTCCCGTTGATAGTGGTGCCCTTCGTCACCGCCTACGTGATACGTATATTCCTCAACCCGCTTTGGGGCACCCTGAACTGGGCGATCTCCTCTCTGGGAATTCCCTTGAGGATCGAGATAAGGGGCCTCGCCGCGGTTGCGTTGACCCAGATATTCCTATATCTGCCTATAGCGTATCTGAACATATACACGGCTATATCCAGGGTCGACCCCACTCTGGAGGAGGTCGCCAACAACCTAGGCGCCAGCGGATCGAAGGCGGCGAGGGATATAGTCCTCCGCCTAGCCACCCCCGGCGTGGCCGCCGCTTTCACCCTAGTGTTCATAATGTCTATAGACGATATAGCGGCGCCGATAATATTCCAGGACTACCCGGAGGCCCGCAAACTGATGTCGTACCAGATATACCAGTACTTCGTCAGCTCCATCAGCGGGCAGATAAGCCCGGCGACGGCGCTCCTCGCCTTGATACTGCTCGCCGTGTCGCTCGCCGCGTTTCTGGCCGTGAGGCGCTACGTCGGGCTGAGGCAGTACGCCATGCTCATAAGGCAGTTGAGGCCCAGATCCTACAGGCCGGGGCCGGGCGGATACGCCCTCATCGCATTGTCCTTCCTAGTGGTGATAGCGGCGGCCGCCCCTCTAGCTGGGGCGCTCGTGTTGGTGTTCGCCGGCAGGTGGGCCAGCTCCCCGCTCCCCTCCGGCCTCTCGCTGTCGCTCGGCCTCGACAGGCTGGAGACCGTGTTGACCAACCCCTACTACGTAAGGGGGATAGAAAACACGGTGCTCTACTCGTTGACCGCCACGGCCGTGGTGGTGGTCGTTGGGATCCTTATATCTATCGCGGCCGCCAGATTCCGCGGGAGGCTGGCCGGCGTCCTGGACGCCTTGGCCACGGCCCCCATAGCGATACCCGGCCTGGTCGTGGCGTACTCGTACTTCCTAGCCTTGCTCCCGCTTTCTAGCTGGCTGGCGGGCTGTTGTCCGGCTCTGGCCCACCTCGTAAACCCCAACGACAACCCCGCGGCGGCCATAATAGTGGGCTACTCCGTCAGGAAGCTTCCGTTTGCGGTGAGGAGCATATACGCCGGCCTGCAACAGCTACACGTATCGGCCGAGGAGGTCTCCCTAAACCTGGGCGCGAGCTACGGCAGGACCCTATCCAGCATTGTCCTACCCCTAATTAGAAACAACGTAATCAGCGGGGCCCTCATCGCCTTCGTCTACATGACCAGCGAGGTCTCCCTGGGAGTCACCTTGGGATCCTTGAAGGGGCTGGGCTACGACCACGCCATGCCCATAACGGCAGTCATGAGCGTGGACATACAGGGAAGCGTGAACGGCTTGTTCTACGCCGCCGCCCTCGGCCTCATACTGGCGGTTATCCAGGTAGTCGCTATACTCCTCGTCACGAAGGTCCTCAAGACTAGGTACGGCTTCATAATATGACCGAATACGCTTAAGCACAATATTTAAAAACCTAGATACCCGGTATACTTATGACAAGAACTCTCTATATAGCGATAGCTGTAGTAGTTGTTGTAATCGTGGCGGCCGTTGCTATATACTACAGCCAGACTGCAGGTCAGAAGCCCAGTCCGCCCCTGACTACCCAGCCACCGCCGACGACCACCACATCCACCACGTCGACTACCCAGACGACGTCTACGGCAGTCCAGCAGTGCCCCCAGCTGGTCATCTTGACGCGCCACCCGACTGCGATACTCAACGTGACGAGGACCTTGTTCCTCAACAGCGACGTGGCTAAGAGATACGGCATAAAGGACCTCGTGTTCAAGAACCCGCCGGCCTCCCAGTGGGAGGCCTTAATCAAGCAAGGCGGCATTGACGTGGCGTGGGGAGGCGGCCCCACGCTCTTCAACGTGCTGTACCAAGACGGCCTCCTACTGCCCCTACAGGGCGATGAGGTTAAGGCCGCGTTGTCCCAAGTGCCGGATGCCGTGGCCGGCATGCCGCTGAAACTCAAGGGCCCCGACGGGAACGTGTATTGGGTTGCGTGGGCCATATCGAGCTTCGGGATAACTGTGAACTTCGACTTCCTCAACAAGACCGGCCTGCCCACTCCCCGCGACTGGTCCGACCTAGCCTCGTTCACGTTCGGGAAGGCCCTCTTGCAGGGCTACCCGGCCACCTCCATAGGCGATATATCCAGATCTACCAGCTCGACGAGGATGGCGGAGATAATACTACAGGCCTACGGCTGGGATAGAGGGTGGCGCATAATCACGTTGACAGCAGCCAACGGCAAGGTCTGGAGCTCCAGCGAGGACGCCAGAGACGCCGTAATCCGCGGCGACTCGGGCGCCGGCTGGACCATAGACTTCTACGGCTACATAGCCCAGCTCCAGAACCCGCACACCAAGTACATAATACCGCCCAACACTACTGTGAACGGGGATCCCATAGCCGTGGTGGTCGGCACCAAGTGTAGGCAGGCCGCGGAGGCCTTCGTGGCCTGGGTAATCACAGACGGCCAGCGCATGGTCTTCGACAAGAGCATAAACAGACTGCCCTCTAACCCCAACGCGTTCAACACGCCGGAGGGCCAGAGCAGGCCGGATCTGAAGGCGGTGTACCAACAGCTCCAGGGAATACGCGCCATGAACTTCAACGACTCGTTGGCGATGAGCTACGAGCAGGCCATAATCTACTACTTCGTCGCGACCATAGTCCAGGAACAGGGCGATCTCCAGAACGCGTGGAAGGCGATTCTGCAGGCCTACTACAGCGGGAAGATAAACGCCACCACTGCGCAGAGGCTGGCGGCTGAGCTGGGATCGCCGATACAGTTCACGGTCAACGGCACGACCTACACCTTCACGCAACAATACGCCCAGAGCATAAACAGCCGCATAGCGAAAGACGCCGCTTTTAGAGATCAGATGATAGCCATCTGGCGCGACGCGGCCCGTAAGAAGTATCTAGCAATTATAGACGAGGTGAAATCCCTAACCTCCTAGTTTTTCATAAAACTTAAAAGGCCTGCGCATCATACCTTCATGAGGACCTCAACGATAATAGCGGCGGTAGTGGTCGTCGTTGTTATAATCGCCGTTTTGGCCTACCTAGCCTCCTCTGGAGGAAGAGGAGGGGCCGCAACCACGTCCGCCGCGCCGTCCACGACTTCGGCCGCGCCCACCACAGCCCCGACCACATCGCCCACGGCCTCGGCCACATCGACGGCGGGAGGCCCCACGTTGACTATAGGAGTTACAGACAAGGTGACTGAGCTGGATCCGGCCATGGCATACGACTTCTTCACCTGGGAGATATTCTACAACACCATGTCCGGCCTAGTGATGTACAAGCCGGGCACCACCGAGCTTGTCCCCGCCCTAGCCACCAGCTGGGAGGTCAAGGACAACGGCACGGTGTGGATATTCCACCTGAGGCACGACGCCAAGTTCTGCGACGGCACTCCCGTGACGGCCCAGAACGTGGTCTGGTCCATACAGAGGGTGATGAGGATAAACGGCGACCCTGCCTGGCTCGTAACCTATTTCGTGAAGAACGTGACGGCTCTAGACAACTACACGGTCGAGTTCGTCTTGAAGAGGCCAGTGGCGTACTTCCTAGCGCTTCTCGCAACGCCCCCCTACTTCCCGGTCAGCCCCAAGTACAACCCCAACCAGGTGGACGCCGACCAGACCGCCGGCGGCGCCGGGCCCTACTGCATCTCCAAGTTCGTGAGGGACCAGACCATAGTGCTCACGGCGAATCCCTACTGGTACGGGCCCCAGCCCTACTACAAGACCGTTGTTATCAGGTTCTACAGCGACTCCTCGGCGTTGAGGCTGGCGCTCCAGAGCGGCGAGATAGACATAGCCTGGCGCACGCTGAGCCCGCCCGATCTGCAGGCTCTGAGATCCAGCGGCAAGTTCCAGGTGATAGAGGTTCCGAGCATGTTCATACGCTATATGGTCATAAACACCAAGATGATAAACAACACCTTGGTCAGACAAGCCCTCGCGGCGGCCGTATGTAGATCCCAGATAATCAACGTGGTGTTCAACGGCACCATGTCGCCGCTCTATACCATGATACCCGCCGGCATGTGGGGAGCCGTCCCCGTCTTCAAACAGATGTACGGCGACTGCAACACCACCTTGGCCCAACAGTTGTTGCAGAAGGCCGGCTACTCCCCCAGCAACAAGCTGGTGATAGATCTCTGGTACACCCCGTCCCACTACGGCAGCACCGAGCAGGACGTGGCGGCGTTGTTGAAACAACAGCTCGAGGCCACCGGCATGACCACAGTCAACATAAGATCGGCGGAATGGAGCACGTACACGGACTACGCCAGGAAGGGCGTCATGGAGGTCTATCTGCTGGGCTGGTACCCCGACTACCTAGACCCCGACGACTACATGGTGCCGTTCTTTAGGACAGGCGCCAACTCGTGGCTGGGCAACGGCTACTCCAACCCCATAGTGGATAAATTATTGGACGAGGCGTCTGTGTTGGTTAACCAGACCGCGAGGGCTCAGATATACGCCGAGGTACAGAAGATCGTCGCGCAGGACGTCCCCATAGTGCCGCTGTTCCAGGGCAAGCTGTTCATAGTCGCCAAGCCCGGCATCAAGGTGACGGTGGATCCCACGATGATATTGAGATACTGGCTGATCTCCGCCTCCTAAAATCAACCCAGCTTTTTCCTCAACCCAAACCTCTCCGCCAGCCCTTCTCCCAGTAGGGAGAAGCCGAGGGCTGTCAACACTATCATCAGACCCGGCGTCAGCAACCACCACGCCCCGTTCAGTATATACGACTTCGCGGCCGACAAGTCGGCCCCCCAGTCGGGCGTTGGCGGCACGACTGTGTAGCCGAAGAAGGCCAAGGCAGCCTCCGTGAGTATGGCGTCTGCTATATTTATCGTGGCGACCACCACCATGGTCAGCGTCAAGACGGGCAACACGTGCCTCAGCACTATATGCGTCGTCGATGCCCCCAGGGCTCGCGCCGCCTCTATGTACTGGAATGTCTTGACGACCTGCGTTTCGTTGCGCGCCAGTCTGTAATACGTGGGGATGTAGACGAAGCCTATCGCCAGGGCCGCGTTGAGGGGGCTCGGGCCGAGCACGGCGGCTATGGCCATGGCCATCAGGAGGCCGGGGAAGGCGTATAGACTGTCCATGACCATGGTCAAAAGCCTGTCCGGCCACCTCCCGACGTAGCCCGAGAACATACCCAGGAGGATCCCCGCGATGGACGACAGCAAGGTGGCCAACAGGGCGACGCCCAGCGGCACCCTTCCCCCGTACATGAGCCTCGCCAGCACGTCTCTGCCGAGGTAGTCCGTCCCCAGCGGGTGCGCGGGGCTGGGCGGCAGTAGGGGCCTGTCGGCAGACAGAGTCGGGCTCGTCCTCATTAAGAGCGGCGGTATTGCTATGAATATCAAGATGGCGGCCACTACGGCGGCCCCTACGTACAGCTTCACTGCCATGTCCCCCTCCTCAGCCTGGGATCCACTATCAAGTTCGCGAGATCCACCGCTATGTTTATGAAGACCACGATAAGGACGTAGAATATCACCACGCCTTGCACGGTCGGGTAGTCCAGATACTGTATCCTCTCAAGGAGCAGTGTGCCGAGGCCCGGCCACGAGAACGTCGTCTCGGTCAACACAGCGCCTTGCAGGAGCAACGCCAGCTGGAGGCCCATCATGGTTATCGTCGGGACTAGGGCCGCCCTGTACGCCCTCATGAGCACGCGCCAGCGGGGTAGCCCCGCCGCCCTATACGTCGTTATGAAGTCCTCCTCGAAGGTCTTGACCAAGTTGTTCCTTATAAACCTCGTGAACACCCCCGATATAACTATCCCAAGAGTTATCGAGGGGAGGATCAAGTGCTTCACGGCGCTTATCAAGGCGGGCCAGTCGCCGGAGATGATGGAGTCGACGACGTATAGGCCGGTGATGTGGGGCGGCTCCAGGCCCGGCGTTATTCTGCCCCCTATAGGCAACCACCTCAGATATACGCCGAAGATCAGCTGCAGGGCCAGCCCGAAGAAGGGTATGAAGAGGATGTACGCTATTATGGCGTAGAGGCGCACGGCCTCGTCCACGCTACGCCTAAAATAGGCGGCTAGAAAGGCCAGGGCGTGGCCTATCGCTATGCTGACCAAGAAAGAGGACACGGCGAGCTCGACCGTGGCGGGGAACCTGTCCATTATGTCGGCTATCACGGGCCTGTTGTCTATGAAGCTCCTGCCGAGATCTCCCGTGAACACACCCCTTATGTAGTCGAGATACTGCACGTACAGCGGTTTGTTGAGGCCGGCTTGCTCCATCAACTGCTGTACATATTCGGGCGGCGCCTTCTGGCCCACCATAGCCTCTATCGGGTTGCCCGGTATGACCCTCAGTATCAGGAAGACCACGGTCAGCAGGATCAACATAGTCGGCAGGGCCAGGGCTAGGCGCATCAAGATATACCTCAACGGGCTCATGGCCTCAAAAGCCAGCAAGCCGCCTTGTGGCCCGGCCCTACCTCGACCGCCGGCGGCTCCTCGCGGGAGCACACATCGATCGCGTATTTGCATCTGGGATGGAAGCGGCAGCCGGGAGGCGGGTTCACCAAGCTGGGCACTCTCCCCGGTATGAAGCCGAGGGCCTTGTCCTGCCTCAATGTAGGGGTGGACTCGAGCAAGGCGCTGGTGTAGGGATGCCTGGGCGAGGTCAAGACGGCGTCTGCCGGCCCTATCTCCACCAGCTTGCCGGCGTACATGACGGCTATCCTATCCGCTATCTCGGAGGCCAGGGCCAGGTCGTGCGTGATCAATATCATGGAGACGTCCCCCCTCAAGCTCTTCAACAAGGATATTATGTTGGCCTGGGTTATCACGTCGAGGGCCGACGTGGGCTCGTCTAAAATCACGACGGACGGACGCAGGATCAACGCGAGGGCTATCATGACCCTCTGCTTCATCCCGCCGGAGAGCTCGAAGGGGTACATGTCGAGGACGGAGGCGGGCAGGCCGACGGACTTCAGAGCCTCGGCTGCCTCGGCGAGTCCCTTCTTTCTGTCTAGGCCCGGCCTATGCTCCTTGACTATTCTGTACATGAAGTCGCCTATCGTCGAGACGGGATCTATGGCGTTCATGGAGGCTTGGAATACCATCGATATGCGCCTCCACCTCACCTCGCGCCTCAACGCGTCCTCGTCCATGGACATTATGTCGAACTCCGCGCCGCCGGCGCGGAGCAACACCTTACCGTCGTAGAGGACGACGTTTTCCGGCAGGAGACGCATTATCGCATAGCCCAGAGACGACTTGCCGCTACCGGACTCCCCGACGACGGCCAAGACCTCCCCCTTCTCAAGCTCGAAGGAGACCCCGTCGACCGCCTTAACGACGTCTTTCCCCATGCCGTAGTACAGCCTAAGCCTCTCTACGGTCAGCACCGGAGGCATTGGTCTAGATCTCCAGCCTTTTATAAGCTTAGGGATGTTCTATATTTATAGGCAGAGGACAGTCTATGGATTTCTCGGTTCCCGTAGGGAGGTTCCGCGAGCTGGAGGACGCCACTTTGATAGTCAGACCCGATGGCGCCATCGTCGTCGGGAAGGGGCCGGGCGGATACGACGAGGTGCCTGTCAGCCTCGAGGAGGCGCGGCCCTACGTCGTGCCGTACGCGGAGGCCTACGACGAGTTCTTGAGGAAGGTCGCTGAGGCGTTGGGAGCCGGCTACGAGCCGCCGGATAGATCCGACGTAGGCAAGTGGCTCGAGGGACACGTGAAGGCCGTCGAGGCGTTGGGGGCGAAGTGGGCCAAGATCGTCGACTCTGTAGGGCCCTTCTCGATAAGGAGGGTGGTGCAGAGGGTGTACGTGCCCTATATGGGCTCCAGCATCACGGCCACGTACCTACTATACCCCTTCGAGAACGCCGTGGTCGCCGCCGACAATAAGGGGAGGACCATGGCCATAGGCAGCGTCGTGGTGGAGTGGGGCGGCGTGGCCGTATATAGGGGAGGCTTGAGGACTCTGCCCGGAGCCGTAGTGTTGGCCCAGGCAGAGCCGAAGCTGGCGCCGCCGCTTAGGGCATTTGCCGACGCCCTATCGGAGCTGGTAGCCAGGGTGTCGGGCCTCGCTAAGCAGTGAGGGGCCCTCGCCGCGCGGACGCAGGGATGGGGGCCTCTTACTAGACCGACGTCAGGCGCGCCGACTTTATGGCGTAGACTCCCCAGCCCGCGGGGCTCCAGTACGTGTCGGCCTCGAGTATCTCCACTCTCTTGCCGCAGAGGAGGGGGCTCGCCACCACGTAGGTCTCGAACTCGCCGCCCTCCCCCACGGGCGAGAAGCCGTACCTTTTGCTGAGGCTCAACAGAGCCTCGGCCTCGCGCGGGCCTATCCTCGCGCCGAGCCACCTAGCGTCGAGGCCCATCGCCATGACGGCCACTATAACGAACTCCTCGGAAGCCGCCTCGGCCAGCAAGAGCTCGCCTTGGTCTCTTCCCCACAGAGGCGCCACGTGGGCCAGTCCAAGCCTCTCCGCCAGCCTGTCCACCCTCTCCTTCTGGTACCTAGAGGCGATCGCGCCCGTGAGCACGCCCTCGGCGCCGCACTCCCGTCTATACCTGGCCAAGACCTCGCCGAGCTCCTCGACCTCCCGCTCCTTGACGCCAGACACCTCGACGAGGTAGTGGGGGACGCCCATAGCCTCTCCGTGCAACAGCGCCCAGCGGGCGTTGACGGCGTGGAACATGTACGAGTCCTGGCGGGCAGGCTCGGCCGTGATCAGGCACTTGACCGTATGCCCCTCCTCGACCGCCCTCATCAACGCGTAGTGGCTGTCCTTACCGCCGGTGTAGAGCGCCAGGAGATCCACGGCCATCTATTGACAAAATTATAAATATATGCCGGCGGCTTCCGGACGGCAACATCGCGCCGGTTTCTGTACCCCGGCTTTTAGGCGATAGATAGCGCCGGGAGGCCGGCCTCCGCAATGTGCTGAATTTTTAATGGGTGGCGGTGTTTCAGTATGGATCCCGAAGTTGTCGCGCCGGTGAGGCATGCCGATATGGGGAGGAGCCTAGCCGAACGCATAGGCAGAATTCCGAAAGGCGTCGGCCGGCGGCTCGCCTCGATCGTCGATGAGTCGAGGTCCCGTTGACCATGGAGTGTCCCTACTTCGTCGAGAGGGGGCTCGCCGGCAGTTGCATGATAACCCGGAGCGACTTGGACAGACTTATGGGGCTCGGCTTCAAGCACGTGGTGACGCTGGCGGAGGACTGGGAGCTGAAGGAGTACGGCGGCTGGGACGGGCCCGACGAGTTGAGGACGGAGCTGGGGCTTAGGGGCATCAAGTGGCTCCACTGGCCCACGCCCGACGGGAAGCCGCCGGCCGATCTCCAAGCTCTGGCCAGGATAATCGCCTCTCTGGTCAGGCTAGGCGCGGTGTTGATCCACTGCGTGGGAGGCGTCGGCAGGACGCCCACCGCTCTGGCCGCCTATCTGATATATAGAGGCCTGGACGCCCACGAGGCTCTCCGGAGGGTGTCCGAGGCGGTGCCCGCGATCGCCATCAGCGAGGAGCAGTACTACGCCTTGCTGGAGCTTGAGGCCCAGCTCAGAGGCCGGCCTTGATCCTCCCTCTGTCGCAGAGGACGGCGAAGCCCCTCCCCCGCACGTTGGCCACGAGCGTGACGCCGAGCCTGCACGCGGCCTCCACGCCGCTGTAGAGGGGGCCCCTTATGCTGACGACCCGGCGAATAGGTGGGCGAAGATGAAGAGGAGCGTGAGGTAGAACCCCAAGTCGTGGAGGAGCAACAAGAGCCTGTAGACGTCCTCCGACAGCCCCAACGCGCTGGAGTACACCATAAGGACGCCGCTGGCCGATGGGGGCAATATGCCCAAAACGGGCAAGACCGCCATGTAGGCCACCAAGACGCTGTGTCTCTCCAGCTCCCTCGCCACGTCGTCAGGCAGAGGCCTCCCGAAGACGTAGTGGCCCGCCAGCGCTCTGGCCTCCTATCTGTTGCCCGATAGGTTTCTTGAGGGCGTCGAACACGCGGATTCTCCGAACGCTAACAGGTATATTGCGTAGACTATGAGGAACACGCCCTACAGATCGGCGAGGAACCTGTGCGAGGTGCGCGCCAGTTCCTCGCCGACTGACACCGGATACGGGTTGCCCAGGGAGGCCGCGAGGGGCGCCCCCACCGCGTAGCTGAGCCGGCTCATCAGATCTGGGAACAACAAAATGGCGCCGGTTATAACCGGCCTTGTAGTATCCGCCAGTCCACTCGCCGTATCGTCTCGGTTTTTTCAAGGTAGCGTAGATCGTCCCCGACAACCGCCTCCCCGATACCTTTCCGATATTAGTCCAGCCACTAAATCCGCTAGTTGGAGCCCGGGGACCTTATGCGACGGCTTGCTGACGGCGCGCGGGAACTTAGAGGCGTCGGCGAGGCCCGTATCCAGCACGAAGATGTCGGCGTCTATGTCCGTCAGGAACCTCCAGAGGTGCGTCTCGAAGTCCCTCTGCGAGGTGTAGTGGACCGCGAAGTGTCTGACCTCGAACCTCCTCAACAGCGCCTCGACGAGCTCTCTGCCCCCTCTCCTCTTGACGCGCCTCCACTTCAGCTCGCCGACAATCCCCAGACTCCGCCTTATCTCGTCCACGAGACCTACGCCCCAGTACACGTAGCTACCAGCCGCCTCGACGACTAGCCCCGCCACCACGACGCAGTTGCAGAACGACTTGGTCCCGGACTCATCGACGAACGCGACCCGCTTCACTTAGGTCAACAAGCTTATAAATAACTGGGCCGTCCTTGATAGGTGTGGGCGGGGATGCGGCCCCGAGAGGGGCACAAGCACCGCCTGAACGCTATGCGGGCGGGGATGCGGCCCCGAGAGGGGCACAAGCACCGCCTCAGCCCATTCAAGCCTCCTAGGCCTCGCCTATATTAAGGGCGGCTGGCTGGTAACAATAGTCGTGTCGAGTTATTTGAGTGCCCGCCCGGAATGCCCGGCCCCCACGCGGGGCCCCTACTGCCGCCTTGCCCTCAGCCAACGCCTCAGCTCCTTCCTGTGGGGTACCACCTTCACGTCTACGTGGACTATGAGGGGGTGCAACCTCGATATGGCCTTTATGGCCCTCGTCCTTGAGGTGTGTAGCTTCCCGACCGTCATGTCTGGGCTGACGGCAACTAAGGTGTAGACCACGAGGAAGCTACCGGCCCTCCTCACCTTGACATCCAGAGGCTTCCCTAACTCCGACAGTACGGACCTTATCGCCTCCTCGAGGCGCGGGTCCTTGTAGAGGGCCCCCAATATGCCGTAGGCCGCGTCTCTCGAGAGCTTGATGAACTCGTAGAGGACGTATCCGTATATAGCGAAGACGGCGGCGGTCTCGGCGGCCGCCAGGCCCGTGGCGTTGCTGATGACCACGGCGGCCGCAGCGGCGGCGGAGAGGGCCGTATCGGCCTTGGCGTGGGCCGCGTCGGCTTTCAGTATGTCGATCCTCAGCGATCTGTAGTTCCGGCTCTCCCATAGGTACATGGCGTAGGTCATGGCGCCTCCGGCCAACAACAGCAACGTCATCCATAGGGGGGTCGGCCTCCCGCCGGGCTTGATTGAGGTGGCGAGGAGGTAGGTGTAGAAGCCCAGGACCCAGATAGTCGAGAGGAGCGTCATGAGGCTCTCCAGCCTGTAGATGTCCCAAGGGAAGGAGCGGCCTCTCCTAGACGCGTAGTAGAGGCCGAAGCCGGATATGTAGGATATCGCCGCGTCCATGAAGCCATGCAAGGCGTCGCTGGTCACTAAAAGGCTCCCGTAGGCCAGCCCTAGAAGTAGCTCCACCAAGGTGTAGGCCAGCGTGGCGGTCCCGATTATGAAGAGATACAGCGACGCGAGCCACAGCCTCACAGAGGGCCTCACTGCCGCCCCCACCTACCACTTATTATCTTTCTCACAGCCGACGGCCGGCGGGTCGCTCGGGCCGAGGGGCCTACCTGAGCTTCACCCAGTACCTTTCGGCGTCTCTGACCGCCACGCTCCGCCGCCTCGTCTCCTCGAACTCCTCGGGCGTGTAGGGCAACACCTCGACCCACTTCTCGAGGCCGAGTCTGAGCCAGAGCTTCGCGGCGAGGTCTAGCCTGTCCAGCCACCGCATGGGTCTAAAATCGGGGGATACGATTATTAGGTCCACGTCGCTGTCGGCCAGCCAGTCGCCCCTCGCGTACGAGCCGAAGAGGTAGGCCTCTACAACCCTGTAGCCGGCCTCCTCGAGGCCCGTAATGAACCTATCTGCAATTTCTAATATCTTCTGGGGTACCCTCATAGCCTGCCGACTTGAGGAGCCCCTCCGCCAGCTCCACCACCTCCCTGGCCGTCTCGAACGACCTCTCGGCGTCTCCTCTGGTGACCGACTCGTAGGGTTGCCCGGCGGCTGCGTCGGGGTAGCGCGACACCGTATAGAACTTGTTGAGCTCGGCCACGCGCTCCTCCAGATCCGGGCCGAGCCCGGCCCCCCTCAAACCTCTATACAGCTCCGTAAGGACGTGCGACTTAGGCGGCTCGACGCGCAGAACGGCGAGGTAGAGGCTCTTGAGTGCCTTCTCGGCCGCCTGGTGGCTGTAGAACGCCGCGGCGTTCCACCTACGCGCAGATAGGAGTATGGAGGCGGTGCATAGATCCGCCCACGCCTCGCGTATCCAGTAAACCGCCTCGCGCCTCACGAAAACGTCCCACAGCTAAACTATATAAGGTTAGTCGGGCATGCAGATCCGCCTACTGGCGGCTGTCGCCGACTCTCTATAGGGCGCGAGGTGCGCGCGTCCGCTCGGCCGCGATAAGCCGCCTCTATTTATAATAGCCATTCGGTAGCTCTATGGATCCCAGGAGGATGGCGGCCGAGTTCGACAAGAGGCCTCTCCTAGTGTTCTGGGAGGTGACGAGGGCCTGTCCCCTCGCCTGCAAACACTGCAGGGCGGACGCCATTCTTAAGCCCCTCCCGGGGGAGCTCTCCACTTGGGAGGCCAAGGCCTTCCTCGAGCAACTTGTCGACTTCGGCAGGCCTCCGCCCGAGCTCATAGTAACCGGCGGCGACCCCCTCATGAGGCTCGACCTCATGGAGATCCTGGACTACGCAAAGGAGCTGGGCATACCGACGTCGCTCGCGCCCGCCGTCTCTAAAAACCTCTTCGAGGCTCTGCCGGAGCTGAGGGGGAGGATAAAGAGCGCCTCGGTCAGCCTCGACGGACTGAAGGAGGTGCACGAGGAGCTGAGGGGGGTGCCGGGCGTGTTCGACTCGACCATAGAGGCCATCAAGGCCCTCATGGGCGCCGGGATAAAGGTGCAGGTAAACACCGTGGTCTGGAGGAAGTCCTTCCCGCAACTGCCCGACGTGTTTAAGCTGATCTACGACCTGGGGGTGAGGGTCTGGGAGGTCTTCTTCCTCATAGAGACGGGGCGCGCCGTGAGGGCCCTAGACATATCGCCGCAGGAGTACGAGGACGCCGTACAGTTCCTCGTAGACGCGTCGCGCTACGGCGTCCAGATAAGGACCGTGGAGGCTCCCTTCTACCGCCGCGCCAAGATCCAGAGAGCCTCCGGCCTCTCCTACGCCTCACCTGCCTACGAAAAGCTGGTGGCGAGGTTGCGGGAGCTCATGGGCGAGCCCAAGAAGCCGCTCGACCCGACCGTCGTGCCGACGAGGGACGGACACGGCATAATCTTCGTCGCGTACGACGGGACTGTCTACCCCAGCGGCTTCCTCCCCTACCCCCTCGGGAACATCCGCAAGGAGTCCATAGTGAGGATCTACCGCGAACACCCGCTTCTGGTCAAAATGCGGCGGGGGGAATTCGGCGGGAGGTGCGGCATCTGCGAGTACAAGGACGTCTGCGGCGGCTCGCGGGCCCGGGCCTTCGCCGCGTTCAAGGACCCGCTGGCGGAGGACCCGGCTTGCGTCTACACGCCTAAAGGCCGCGGCAATATATAGATCACGTTATGCTATATATAGTATTACCTTAATTCCTCTTATGTTTAATTCTTTAATAGTCGGATTAGTTGTTGTCCATGGACGCGATAATGTTCGCCACGACAACGACGAAGCCGCAGCCGGTCTGGAACGGCGTCTATTTCAACACCAACACGATAATCCCGTGGCCCATAGTGTTGATATTCACACTGCTCTACTTCGGTCTGCTGGCCTGGGCCTGGAGGCCCAGAGAGGGCAGGGCGTTCGGCAAGTTCAGGACCGTGGACTTCGTCTACGTGGCCCTCATCGCGGCGCTTTTAATAGTCTACAACTTCTTCATAAGCCCCTTGATACCTAAAATCGGGTCGATCACGACGTACTTCTACTATCCCCTAATAGGCGAGATATTCCTAATACAGCTGGTGGCCGCCCTCTCGGGCAGGCCCGGCGTCGTCGGGCTCACCATGTTCATATACACGCTCCTCTCCGACATAGTCCACTACGGGTTCGGCGGAGAGCCTTTCTGGTTCATCTACGAGATGACGGCGTACGCCGCCCTCACCGATCTCTGGCTCATATACAGAGGCGAGGCGATATTCACGCCCTACCTCAAGCCGCCCAAGATAGTCGCCACGGACGGCGGCGAGGCCTCCGGCGGCGAGGAGGCGGCCCCGCCTAGGCACAGTTGGATGATATTCGTCGACGGCATAATAAGCGGGGCTTGGGCCAGCCTGGCCTACCCGTTCTGGTGGAGGGGATTCTGGGGCACCTTCGTCACCGGCTACGTAACCACCGTGCAGTTCTGGGCGGTCACCAGCGCCGCCGCGCTGGGCGCCGGCATAGTGATGGGCGCCGTCCTCGCCCCGCTGGTTTACTATATTAAGCAGGTCGCTACCTAGCGCTTAATGTGAGTAATCGAACTCAACAACGTTTTTGTTAGATACATAGAGCCGTATAGGCTCGCGTTGAGGGAGGCGACTCTTTCGATAGAGGAGGGCGAGTTCGTCCTCCTGGTCGGGAGGACGGGGTCGGGAAAGTCGACGCTCATAAATACAATAAACGGCGTGATACCCAACATCATAAGAGCGGAGGTCCGGGGGAAGGTGTCTGTGCTGGGGAGGGATCCCAGGACAGCCCCCGTCTACAAGACCGCTGTGGAGGTGGGCACCGTCTACCAAGTGCCGGAGAGCCAGATATTCGCGCTGATAGTCGAGGACGACGTGGCTTTCGGCCTAGAGAACAGGGCAGTGCCGCCGGAGGAGATGAAGGAGAGGATCAAAGAGGCCCTCGAGCTGGTGGGGCTCTGGCGCAAGAGGACCCACCCGACCTTCCTCCTGAGCGGCGGGGAGAAGCAGAGGCTCGTCATAGCCGCCATACTGGCGCTCAGGCCCAAGATCTTGATCCTAGACGAGCCCACCTCGATGCTCGACGCCGTGGGGACCAAAGAGGTCTTCGACATCCTCGCCAAGCTGAACGAGGAGGGCATCACGATAATAGTGGCCGAGCACAAGGTGGAGAAGGTGCTCCCGATGGCCGACAGGGTGGTGGCGCTCGACAACGGATCCATCGTGCTCGACGAGGAGCCCCATCGGGCGGTGGCCAAGGGGTTGTACAAATTCGGCGTCGAGGAGCCACAGGTGGCGTACCTCCACAGGCTGGCGAGCCCCGAGGGCGCCGCGTTCCCCATAACCGTCGAGGAGTTCCTCGCGGCGCATAGGGACCTTAAGCTGGAGGCTGTGGAGGGCGAGGAGAGGCCGTCGGGGGAGGCCGTAGTCTCGGCGAGGGGCGTCGTGTTCAGATACCCGGGCAACGAGGCGCCTACGCTCAAGGGCGTCGACATGGAGGTGCCCCGGGGGGCCGTCGTCAGCGTCGTGGGGCCGAACGGCTCGGGCAAGAGCACCCTCATGTATCTGCTAGCCGGCATCTACAAGCCCACGTCGGGCGTCGTCGAGATAGACGGGAAGCCGCCGGCCGATCTCTCCGGCCAAGAGCGCGTGAGGCTCGTCGGCTACGCCTTCCAGGACCCCGACCAGATGCTCATGAACACGACCGTCAGGGCCGAGATAGAGATGACTCTGAGGCTGGCCGGCGTGAGGGGCAGAGTCCTCGGCAGGCTGGCTCAACAGATAGCCAAGGACCTCGGCATAGATAAACTGCTCGACAGAAGCCCGCACAAGCTGTCGGTCGGCCAGAGGAGGCTGGTCAGCCTCGCGGCCGTCCTCGCCGCCTCGCCTAAGGTGCTTATACTCGACGAGCCGACCAGAGGCCTCGATAGGGAGACCGCCGAGGCCATGATGAAGTACTTGATGGACATCAAGCGGGAGCGCGACATGACCATAATTCTCGTGAGCCACGACATGAGGCAGGTGGGCGACTACAGCCAGCTGGTCTACGTCATGTACGACGGCAAGGTGGCCTTCAAGGGCTCCCCCGAGGAGGCCTTCGCCGAGGCCGAGAAGCACAAGGAGTGGGGCGTCGACCCGCCGCAGGTCTACCACGTGGCGAAGCACTACGGCGTGTTGGCCGCCAGCCCGAAGAGGTTGAGGGTATCACCTTCCGTATAGGCCCACGGTGTATCCCACACCTATCACGTAGGGCCCCGCGGCTTGTAGGACTTGTCTTGCGGGGGCCCCGGGCGGCATAGCCAACGTAGAGTTGAGCGCGTAGACGTATATCACGTATCTGTGGGGCTTGCCGGGAGGCGGACAAGGCCCGCCGTACCCGACCCTCCCGAAATCGTTGACGGCTTGTAGCCCGTACTGCGTGGTGCCTTTGGGCGGCACGCCTTGCGGCAAGCCGGTCAGGTTGGGGCTTGCGTTGTAGAGGACCCAGTGCACGAACTCGCCGCCCGGCGCGTCGAGGTCCACCATGGCGATAAGGAGGGACCTAGCTCCCGCGGGAACTCCGCGCCAGGCCAGCGGCGGGGATATATCGGCTCCGTCGCAGGTATATTGTGTCGGGATCGTCGAGCCGTTGCTAAACGCGGGGGAATAGACCTCTATAGCGGCTACGGCTCTGGCCGGGCCGGCTTTCTCGACGGCGGTAGGCCTCATGGAGTAGAACGCGACGATAGCCGACGCAACAACGGCGATCAGAACGGCGATTAGGACCTTCGACAGCCTCATGGCCAGACATCTCTATGTATATATCAGCTTTCTGCGCTATCTCGGCCACATGCTATTTATTAACTGGGCCTATTCTGCCGTGGAGCCGGCCCAAGCCTTGGGAGGCGCCCTCGCGTCGGACCTAGGCTCCATCCTCTACAACCCTATCGTCAACTGGGCCATATCGCTGGTTTATTTAATCTGGGGACCTGCCCTTGTTATATATCTAATATTCAAGCTGATAGGCTTCAGAGGGTACATGTCTCTGTTCAGATACGCGGGGGGCAAGTCCTTTCTCTACAGGCTCGATCCTAGGGTCAAGATACTGCTCTCTATAGTTGTGACGACGGTCGCCGCTATGACCGTCTGGTGGATATCGGCGATACTCTTCATAGGCGTCATGGCGCTCTACGCCTTCACCTCCAACGTGAAGGAGAAGATGAGGATAGTGGCGCCCCTAGTGCTGGCCTCCTTCATAGGCACGGCCTGGGTCCAATCCATGATAGCGCCGTACAGCTATCTCCTGTACGACTTCGGCGAGGTCCACTTCATCTACGCCTTCCCCCAAGCCTTCTCAGCCCTCGGCATAACCCAAGCAAACGGCACCGCGTACGTGCCCTACCTGGGCTACGTCCAGAACCCGGTGGGACTGACCTGGGAAGGCTTCATATACGGGTTGCAGATAACCTTTAGGTCGGTCGCCGCAATAGCGGCCGGCCTACTGCTTGTGTTCACCACACAGCCCTCCGACATCTTGACCTCGCTAGAGAAGTCGGGGCTTCCGGTCGAGCTCGGCTTCGCGTTGCTCCTCGCCGTCTCGTCGGTGCCCAAGGTGTTGGAGGCCTCCATGACCACCCTCAACGCCTTGAAGGCCAGGGGGGTCGACTTCAGGCCTAGAGGCAGAAACCCGTTTGCGGTAGCGTCGGCCCTAGGCAACGCTGTGAGGTACGTATTGCTGGCTCTTGTGACCATCGTGGTCTTGACGCTCAAGGACGCCGTGCAGATAGCCATAGCGGCCGAGATAAGGGGGTTTAGGGCGAGCAGGAGGAGGACCTACTATCGGGAGATGAGGATGGGCAGAGCCGACTACATAGGCATAGCGCTGTTGCTGGCCCTGCTAGCGGCGGGGATCTACCTGTCGGGGGTGCCCGGCCTCGGCGCCATACCGTACAACCCGTAGTGCCGGCTCAAGCCAGCTTAAGGCCTAGCCGCAGTTGCAGCCGCCGGAGGCGCCGGCCAGGAGCTTGTTCTCCTCGGCAAGCCTCCTCCAGCAGTCTGGACACAGCAGAACGGCGCCTACGCCCTTGACGTAGCCCTCCAGCAATGCCGTGTCCGACCTCCCGCACAGATAGCACTTGTACATCGCCTTGCCCTACCCAACAGTTTATAAACAAGTCCATAGGTGCACTTTCTGCACATTAAGCGGAAACGATATTAAATAGCGAGAACGACGTAGCGGTGGAGAAGAGGTACAGGTTCCTCGACTACTACGCCGTAGCCGCCTCCCTCGGCATATTGATCGCGCTGTCCTCGTTCCTGTCCAGCGAGCCCAGGCCTCTACATGCCGTGCTCGCGACGGTTTTGGCCGTCGCGGCGGTGGCCATCCTTTTCGAGTGGACGTGTGGGTACATCAGGGTGTTCGTGGTCGACGACGACAAGATAGTCTCCCTATGCCTCGGCCGCAAGAACTACGTGGCTTTCAGGGCAGAGGTGCGGCGCGTTGTGTTGGAGAACTTTCTCCTGTACTCCCGCCTGTCGTTTGTAGGAGGCGGGAAGGCCGGCCATATAGAGGCCCCGGGGTACGTGGTCGAGAAGCTGGCCAGAGACATCTCGGCGTGGTGGGAGGTCGAGATGCACGAGGTGTGGCGGCCGATACCCCTTCCCCAACTCGAATCTAGACAGTGACCGCGCGTCCGGAATAGTTTTAAGCCCGCGGCGGCTTTACGCAGTGGGTAGGGAGGATGCGGAGGTGTTGAGAGAGCGGGCGCTCCTCTTCCTCGAGGCGGCTAGAGACGACCTCAAGGCCGGCAGATACGACCTAGCGGCGTTCCACAGCGAGCAGGCCACCCAGCTCGCGCTTAAGTACCTCCTGGCATCCGCCCTCGGGCACTACCCGCATACCCACTCCCTCGCGGCACTGTTTGAATTAGTCAAGACAGTGCGGGAGGACGTGTGGAGGCTCTTCGAGGAGAACCGAATGGAGTTCGAGGTCATGGAGGACGCCTATATAGGCGGCAGATATCTCCCCAGGAGGTACTCGAAGGAGGTGGCCGAACGCCTTGTGAAGACGGCGGAGAGGCTCGTCGAGCTATGTACCTCCAGCACTACGTGACCCGTAGGCGCGTGCTGGAGAACTGGAGGACGTATGTGGAGAGACTGTGCACGCCAGCGAGAGCCCTCCTGGGGGAGGCCAGGGTGGCTGTCTTCGGGAGCGTGGCCAGAGGCGATTGGGCCCCCGACAGCGACATAGACGTGTTGATAATCTCTCCAAACGCCCCTGAGGATCCCTGGCGCCGGGCCGAGATCTCGAAGGCCTTGAAAGACGCCGCGGGGGAGGCGTCGACAGTCTTGGAGCTCCACATAGTCACCCCACGGCAATACGAGGAGTGGTACAAGAAGTTTATCGATAAGGAAATAGATATATGTTAGGCGCCCTCGCCCGTCCAGCCAGCGGAAAAGTCCACGAGACGATACGGCGTTAGCGCCCTCCAGCAGCTCGGCGCCCTTACCCGCTCTCCGCACTCCGGACGTTTCGGAGGACGCGGGCCCGGGCTGGCCTTTCGGCGCATCCAGGAGGGGCCGCCCGGAGAGCGGAAAATTAGCCGAAGAGGCCCCAGTCGGGCACCTTGAAGTCCCTCCTCAGAGGGTAGAGGGGCTTGCCGGTCTTCTCGTCTATACAGCAGTCGGGGTCCAACAAGAAGCGTTTGCCCATGTGGGGATTTCCGTCGAACCATATGCCGAACATCTCGTGGCATTCCCTCTCGTCGTAGTCCGCTGAGGGGAATATGTCTGCTATGGACGCTATGTGCGGGTTGTCGCGCGGGATCTCGGCCCGCACGTTCAGGACATGGCCCTTCAACTCCGGCGTGAGGTACGACATGAAGGTGTAGAGCATGACGAACTTCTTCTCCTCCATGTAGTCCATGGCGCTGACCGAGAGTGCTTGGTCGAAGCCGAGCTCCTTGAGCTTCTGCGCCACCTCCCTGATCCTCTCGGCCGGCACCATGACGCAGAGGTAGCCGTCGGCCGACACGCCGTGTGAGAGCAACATGTCGCCGAGGGCCTCCTTGATCCTAGGCAGAAGCGGGTGGTCGGCCTGCGGCGGGCACTTAGGCGGCAACTTGGCCGACATGGCTACGCGGGCTGGGCCTGCGTCGCGGCCGCCGTCGGCGCGGCGGCTGGCTTGGCGGGGGCGGCGGGCTTCGCGGCTGGCTTAGCCGCGGGCTTGGGCTGCGGCAGATACGGCGTGAGGTCGACCTTAACGGGCTTCACCTCGGGTCCTGGCTTGCCCAATATCTTGTTGCCGACCATGAAGAAGGCCCTTATCACCGCCTCAGGAGTCGGCGGGCACCCGGGTATGTACGCGTCGACCGGCACTATGGTGTCCACCTGCACGACGTGGTAGGAGTTCCAGAACAGGCCGCCCCTCACGGCGCATGCGCCCATGGCTATGACGAACTTGGGCTCCGGCATCTGCTCGTAGACCCACTTCAGCACCTTCGCCATCTTCCTGGTTATGGTGCCCTCCACGAGTATGACATTGGTCTGCCTCATGGTGTTGAAGGGCAGGACGCCCCACCTCTCGGCGTCGAAAACGGGGGCTGATGTGTGGGCCACCTCAACGCCGCAACAGCTCGTCACGAGGTGGACAGGCCACATGGACCACTTGATGCCCCACCTGATTATCCTATCCAGCTTCGCCTGCTTCAACATATACTCCTTAAGTCCCTGTATAACCGACACGTAGCTCTCATCGTTTCCCTATAAATAGATTCCTCCCTCCTCCAAATTTTAATATTTTTACTTTCCATATTATTAATTGAAAAATATCTTTTCAAAAACAAATATATGTATCTCTATATAATTATAATTTTAATGGAATACCCTCAATCTAGCCTATACTTAAGCATGATATAGCGCATTTCTTAAATGTTTTAGGGCATCTCCACACATGTCCTCAAACTTCGGCGCGCCTGGCAAGTCGACCCCCTTCGAACACCTCGATAGGCTTAAGCTTACGTGGACCCACATAAAGATATGGTACCTCTCAGGCGCCGGGTTTTTCACAGACGCCTACGACCTCTTCATTATAGGCGCCGTCCTCACCGTCCTGAGCGCGTACGCGGTGCCCGGCTTCGAGGAGCTACACGGCCCCAACACGGCATACTGGAGCGGCCTTCTCGGCTCCGCCGCCCTCTGGGCGACCATAGCCGGGCAACTCCTCTTCGGCTTCCTCGGCGATAGGCTCGGCAGGAAGTACCTCTACGGCGTCGAGGCCGCCATATTGACCTTCGGGGCTCTCCTCAGCGCGATTGCGCCGAACCTCCTCTGGCTGATAGCCGCGAGGGTCTTCCTGGGCTTCGGCATAGGCGGCGACTACCCCATATCGGCGACTATAATGTCGGAGTACTCCAACGTGAGGGATAGAGGAAAGCTGGTGGCTCTGGTCTTCGCCAACCAAGGCCTAGGCATACTCGCCTCTGTGGGCGTGGCGCTTGCGAGCATAGCCTTGTTGCCGCCGGAGTTGGCGTGGAGGGTTATGTTAGGCGTCGGCGCGATACCGGCCGCGACGGTGATATACCTCAGAAGGAGGATACCGGAGACGCCGCGCTTCGCCTTGCTGGTGAAGGGCGACGTCGAGGAGGCGAGGAGGGCAGCGAAGCTCTTCGGCGCCGACATACAGACGCCGGCCAGAGTCGAGGGGCTCGGCCTCCGGCAGTTCCTCTCCGATAATTGGAAGGTCCTGCTCGGCACCACCGTGCCTTGGTTCCTCACGGACATAGCCCTCTACGGCACCGGCGTCTACTCAGGCGCCGTGGTCACCTCGATAATGGGGCCGGCCAGCGATATCTTCAAGCAGATCTTCTACCAGAGCGTGCCGTTCCTCGTGGGGTTCCCGGGCTACTTCGTGGCCGCCCTCCTCCTCGACAAGCTGGGGAGGAAGCCCATACAAGAGCTCGGCTTCGCCGCGATGGCCGCAATATACTTCGCCGTATCGACCATAATAGTCGCCGCGGGCAAATCGGTAGAGCTCCTGGCGCCCGCCGCGGCGACCTTGGCCCTCTACTCGCTGAGCTACTTCTTCATAAACTTCGGCCCCAACACGACCACCTTCGTGTTGCCGGCAGAGGTCTACCCCACTCGCTACAGGACGACGGGCCACGGCATATCGGCGGCCGCCGGCAAGCTCGGCGCTGCGATATCCACGTTGTTCTTCCCGACGCTTCTTGCGACTATCGGAGTGCCGCATCTACTGCAACTGCTGGCCTTGGTGAGCTTGTTGGGCATACCGTTCACCGTATTCATGCTCCCAGAGCCCAAGTTAGCGAGCCTGGAGATAGTAAGCGGGGAGCACAAATACATAAGGGCCTATTAATTCGACACGCCTTTTCGTAGCTTAATCTCTGGCACCGCGTGGGCGGGCTGGGGATCTAGATCGGAGCCTCAGACGCGGCTTGGGCTTCTCTGCCTCCTCGATCTGCGGCCGCGTTCGTCCCAAGCGGCTAGTGCCGCGACCACCGCCGATCCGGCGAAGACGTCGACCATGGGGCTGAAGTCGGCCACGTAGAAGCTGAACAGCGTCGTGTTGCCTAGGGCGTAGGCGGCCGCGAGCCCGGCCCACATGGACCACGGGAAGAGAGCCGCTATTACGAGCTTCTTATCTCTGAGCAATACGGCGACTGGGGTGAGGATGGCCCAGAGCCACATGACGGCTATGTTTACCCTGGCGTATAGGTTCTGGCCTAGATAGAACGGATGGATGTCGAGGAACCACCCCCAGGGAGTCGATATCTGGCTCTCGGCATTGCCTGCTATGTGTCCCGACGTAACGTCCCAGTTCATCATGTGGAGGAAGCTGTCCTTAAACCACGCGACGGGCCCGCCGAGGTGGACCATAAGCGGGGCCGATAGGGCTACGTAGACGGCCGCCGGTATGAAGACGGCGTACGTCAGCCTCTTGAGGGGCTTGTCCTCGAGCTCGCCTATGTAGTAGAGGTAGGGCAGGAGGAGGGGGAACGTAGTCTCCTTGGCGGCGAAGGCGAGGCCCAAGGCGATAGACGAGGCGAGCCTCCTCTCGGACACCAACAGGTATAGGGCGAGGAGGGCGAAGAAGCCGGCGTATGCGTCCAGCATGGCTATGCCGTGGAGGGCCCAGAAGTTGGGGTCGAATATCAGAGCGACTGCCGATATGGCTCCGGCCAGCACGGCCGCCGCCTCGCCTCTATCTCTAAGCAACTCGTAGCCTGCCAGATAGGCCAGGACCACCGCGGCGCCTCCGACAATCCAGCCCGGCAACCGCCAGGCGAGGGGATAGTAGCCGAGCGCCGCTATGGACAACGCCAAGATATACTTGACGAGCGGCGGATGTTCGAGGTTCAGGTAGGTCGATATGCCGCTGGCGTTGGGGTAGGGGTAGGACATGGACTCGTTGTAGCCGAAAACCTGGGTCAGTATGTTGTAGGCGGCGGGGGCGTACCAAGTCTCGTCGGAGACGTAGCCTTGGAGGCCGGCGAATTGCGTATAGGTATAGTACACGTAGACTGCGGCCACCACGACAACAACAGCCAGAGCGATCCAGCGCAGACGCATGTAGGCGCGGCGCCCTGCATTATTAAACTTGACCGCGGCGCTATTACACGCACGTGTGTAGTGCAAAAAACACACATCCCGCGTCATATAAAAATATTTATGTGTACGTTCCTGTGTCATATCTAAAAATAAATAGAAGAGAACTGGTCAAGCTCGGCGTAACTATCGGCGTCGTGTCTGCCCTAGGCGCGCCTTTGGCCAAGATAGCGCTGCCGCAGACGGCCCAGCAGGTCCAAAAGGCCGGCGCCGCCGGGCCCAGATATATACCCATATACTGCGGCGCGTGCGGCTCCAAGTGCGGCCTCTACTTCGTCAACAGCGGGGACGCGATGTATATAGTGCCTAACCCCAGCCACCCGCAACCCGGCATGTGCGCCCGCCCGGCGGCGGCGGTACAGATGTGGGGCCATCCGCTGAGGCTGAGGAAGCCTCTCAAGAGGATCGGCCAGAGAGGCGAGGGGAAGTTCCAGGAGGTGGACTGGGACACTGCGCTGAACGAGGCGGCGGCCAAGCTCAAGGAGGTGGCGGACAGATACGGCCCCCAGGCGATAGCCTTCACGAGGCACGACCACATGTCGTGGCACCTCCCGCTCATAGCCTCGTTGATAGGCACGCCGAACGTGATAGGCCATGAGGGCACCTGCCACGACGCCTCCACCGCGGCTAGGCAGGTCGTGCTGGGCGCTGGAGGGCCGCCGGCCGTGGATCCCGACTACGCCAACCTGAACTACCTGTTGCTGATAGGGAGGAACCTCGACGCGGCTATGGGCCTAGTCAGGGCGCTCTCCAAGGCGAGGGAGGCGGGGGCCAAGGTCGTGGTCGTTGACCCGAGGGCCCCCAACCTAGCGTTCTCGTCGGTGGAGTGGGTCCCCATAATACCGGGCACCGACGCCGCGTTGCTCCTGTCGATGATATATGTAATCATAAACGAGGGGCTCTACGACGTCCAGTTCCTCAAGAAGTACACCAACGCCCCCATGTTGGTGAAGCCCGACGGCCAGCCTCTGACCCAGAAGGATCTGGGGCAGGAGGGCTCCGCCTATCTGGTCTTCGATGCGGCGTCCGGAGGCCTCAAGCCGCTGGGTTCGACGGCGGATCCGGCGCTCGACTACGAAGGGGATGTGGACACGCCGTCGGGGAGCGTCCACGTCAAGACAGCGTTCAGGCTACTGGCCGAGAGGGCGGCCAAGTACCCGCCCGAGAAGGCGGCCCAGATAACCGGGATCCCCGCCGACGAGATAATCCGCCTGGCCAGGGAGTTCGCCACGAGGCGGGGGGTGGCGGAGGACGGGTGGTACGCGGCTAAGAACGGGAACGAGTTCGACGTGTATAGGGCAATACTCATACTCAACGCGCTGGTGGGCAACATAGACAAACGCGGCGGCTTGTGCTTCCAAGAGCCCGCGAAGTTCCCCAATTCCTGCACCATAGGCGCCGACAGAATAGACACGATATTCGGCGTGTCTCTGCCTCCGTTGAAGGCCAAGAGGGTCGACACCATGAAGTACCCTCTGGCCGTCAGCTCCTTCGACGCGCTTCTAGACGCCGTATTGACGGAGAAGCCGTATCCCGTAAAGGCTTTGATAATAGTGGGCACGGCCCCGTTCCACAGAGACGTCAACACGCAGAAGCTGAAGGAGGCCTTCAAGAAGCTCGACCTCGTGGTGACCATAGACATACTGCCGCAGGACCACGTGGACTGGTCCGACTACGTCTTCCCCGACCTCATGTTCTTGGAGAGGAGCGAGATCTCGTCCGCTCCCTGGACCCTCGACGCGGCCGTCGTGTACTCCAACAAGGTGCTCGACCCGCCGCCCGGCGTCGACGCCCGCCACGCGTTCTGGATCTTGCTGGAGCTCGTGAGGAGGGCGTGGCCGGACAAGGCCGCTCTGATAGGCTACACGGACAGATACGCCGACTACGCCCAGTTCGAGGCCTTCGAGGAGCAGCTGTTCGGGAAAGTGCTGGACTATCTGTCGAAGACCTGGAACGTCTCGAAGGAGGAGCTCGAGACGTCGTTGAGGACCAAGGGCTACTACGTGCTCAAGCGGAAGACGTACGAGGTCAAGCCGTACAAGTCCAAGCTCTCCACGCCCACGGGCCTCGTGGAGATATACTCGCTCGCCGCGTTGAAGTACGGCCTCGATCCGTTGCCCGACTGGACTCCGCCGCCAGCCTACAGCCAGCCCAAGGCCCCCGACGAGTTCTACCTAGTGACGGGCAAGGACCAGAACGTGTCGGGCCACTTCGCCTTCACCTACGACTCGAAGTATCTGACCGAGAGGTGCGTCTGGATGAACCCGGCCGACGCCGAGCGCCTCGGCGTGAGGGACGGAGACGTCGTGACGCTCGAGGGGGTCGACAACGGCTTCGCGGCGAGGACTTGCGTGAAGGTGACCAACAGAGTGAGGCCCGGCGTGTTGTTCGCCTACGCCTTCGCCGGAGGCCACACGTCCGCCCTCGTGGACGGCCGGTACGACTTCCTCCGCACGGGCGTCAACCCGCAGTGGTTCACCAAGGGGTACGTGGCGCCGGTGATAGGCACCGCGGGGACGAACTCGGTGGTTAGGGTGAGGCCATGACGAGGCTCGCCTTCCTCTGGGACCAATCCCGTTGCATATCGTGCGGCGCGTGTATAGCCGCCTGCAACGCCGCCAACTACGGCTCCTCCACCTCGCCCAACGTGTCGTGGAACTGGCTCAGGACCAACATAAAGAGGATAGAGCTCGGCAGAGCCGCCAGGCCCATGTTGTACCTCCTCCAGTGCCAGCACTGCGAAAACCCGCCGTGCGTCACCGTGTGCCCCACCGGCGCGTCCTACAAGGACAAGGACGGCTTGGTCAAGATAAACTACGACCTCTGCATAGGCTGTAGGTACTGCATGGTGGCCTGCCCCTACGACGCCCGTTGGTTCAACGAGTCTCTGTGGGCGCCGGTCAAGTGCATGGGCGAGGAGTGCCAGGCCAGGCTGGCCAGAGGGGAGCAACCCGTCTGCGTCGCCGTATGTCCGGCGGGCGCCCGCGACTTCGGTGATCTGGATAACCCGAGCTCGTCGATATCGAGGCGCCTGGCCGAGTCGAGGTACGTGAAGCTGCTCGACAACGTGGGCACCAGCCCCAAGTACTTCGTCGTGGTGGGGCCATGAGGTGGGCCAGGCCAGCCTCGGCGGCCGCGTTGCTCGCGGCGGGCTCTGCACTGGTGTGGCTGGGCTATCTGGGCAGGTCTGTGGAGGAGATACCTTGGGGCCTCTTGGTGCCCGGCTACGTCTACTTCGCCCTCATGGCCACCGGCTCGAGCATAGTCAACTCCATATATACCGTGTTCGGCTACAGAGGGCCTAACGGCGAGTACGAGAAGATAATCAAGCTCGGGGTGTGGTTCTCGTTGATAACCATAGTGCCGGCCTGGATAATGATATTGATGGACCTCAAAAGCCCGCTGTCGGCTGTCAATATATTCGTGCACAGCCAAGGAGGCCTCTCGTTGTTCTTCCAGTACCGCTCGGGCATAACGTGGATGGCCACGC
>JBMFIG010000015.1:0-35076 GCA_049976425.1 Thermoproteus sp. | reverse complement strand
CGTCCTTTCTAAGGTCAGGTGGGTGGGCACCGACGGCATAGCTGGCTCTTCCGTGATGGTGCAACAAACCGGCCAGGCTCTGGCTAACGCCAAGTTCCTCGCCACTATTGCGGCTCCGAACCCGAACGACCCGCACTACCAGAAGTTTGTGCAGGAGTTCAAGCAGTTCTGCGGACAGCCTCCTGTGGCTTACGATCCCTACGCCTACGACGCCGCCATGTTCATAATGACCGCCATAGCCAAGACCGGCTCCACTGATCCGACTGTCATAAACTCTGTGCTTGAGCAGTGGGGCAAGGACGGCACGTTTGTCGGGGTCACCGGGCCGGTATACCTCGACCAGTACCACGACAGGATATACGCCAGCTATCTGATAATGGGCGTCGCCGTAGTCAACGGCACGCCGACATGGATAAACGCCGGCTTCTACAACGGCACAACCGGACAGATAACAGCATTCCCGCAAGGACAGCCCCTATTCAGCTCGTAAAACCTCTCATAATTTTTAAAAAGGTTTTTCTTTTTTGTCGACGTGCTTGAGATCAAGGGTATAGTCAAACAGTTCGGCGCATTTAGGGCCCTCGACGGCGTCGACATGAACATAGAGAGGGGAAAGGTCACTCTGCTCATCGGGCCTAACGGCTCGGGGAAGACCACGTTGATTAACGTGGTGACGGGGGTCTACAAGCCGGAGGCGGGCCGCGTGGTTTTCCACGACGACGGGAGGGATGTCGACATAACCGGGTGGCCTCCTCACAAGGTTTTCGCCGAGGGGATTGTTAGGACTTTCCAGATACCGCAAGTATTCCAGCGCATGACCGTGATAGAGAACCTCCTCGTGGTGGCCAGAGGGCAGGTAGGCGAGGATGTGTTGAAGGCCGTGAGGGAGGGCGCGTGGATAAGGCAGGAGAGGGAGCTGGCGGAGAGGGCCTTCAAGATCCTCGACATGGTGGGGCTGGGCGACGTGTGGGACCGCTACGCCTACTCGCTTTCGGCCGGCCAGATGAAGCTGTTGGAGCTCGCGAGGGCCCTCATGGCGGGGGCCAAGCTGATAATCCTCGACGAGCCGATAGCGGGCATACCCATAGCGCAGGCCCACTCCATATTCCAGACCATCCGCGATATAAACGCCAAGGGTGTCACCTTCTGGGTCGTGGAGCACCGCATAGACATAGCGTTTAAGTACGTGGACTACGTCTACGCCATGGCGAGCGGGAGGGTCATATCGCAAGGCCCGCCGGACGTCGTGGCCAAGGACCCCAAGGTGATAGAGAGCTACATAGGCGGGTGATATGGCGCTCCTCAAGATCTCCGACCTAAACGCCGGCTACGGCAAGTTCCACGTGCTGAACGGCGTGTCGCTGGAGGTCGAGAAGGGCGAGATAGCGGTCCTCCTGGGCCCGAACGGCGCGGGGAAGTCCACTCTCCTGAACGCCATAGCGGGCCTCGCGACCATATTCAGCGGCTCTATCGTAGTCGACGGGAGGGACGTGACGGGGAGGAGCCCCGGGGAGATCCAGAAGGCGGGCGTCGGGTACGTGATGCAGTCCCCCAACAACTTCGGGACGCCCAACATATTCCCGGAGCTGACCGTCAGGGAGAACCTAATCGCTGCGGCCGCCGGGGTGAGGCCGGAGGAGGCCGAGAAGGCCCTTAGAGAGGTCTTGGAGCTCTTCCCCAAGCTGAAGGAGCTGGAGAACCGCAAGGGCAAGTTCCTCTCGGGCGGCGAGAGGCAGATGTTGGCCATCTCCATGGGGCTGATGAAGAGGCCCAAGCTCCTCATGCTCGACGAGCCAACCGCCGGGCTCGCGCCCAAGGTCGCCTCCGACGTGTTCTCCGCGATCAAGTCCATTAGGGATATGGGCATCACGATCCTCCTCGTGGAGCAGAACGCCAGGAAGGCCCTCGAGATAGGCGATAGGGCATTCGTCATGGTGACTGGCCGGCTTAGGTACTCGGGCCCCGCCAAGGAGCTGGACGAGGAGAAGCTCGGCAGGCTTATAATGGGCCAATAAATTTTTAATATGGAAAGGATAAACGGTTTATGCCGCATCCCCTCGACGAGAGCCGTTGGGGGAGGGCCCACTGGGTCCTCTTCGCGATAGTGTCCCTAAGCTTCTTGCTGGACGGGGTCCTCTTCAGCCTAGCCCCCCTCGTGGCGTACCTGCTGCCCGACCTAGAGCCCTACGCGGCCTACATATTCGCGGCCAACTCCCTGGCGTATCTGGCCGGGGCCCTTGCCTTCGGGAAGGTATCGGACTCCCTCGGCAGGAGGATGGGCCTCGTGGTGTCGCTAGTCCTCTACACGGCGGCGGCCGCGGCCTTCGCCGCGGCCTTCTGGCTAAACGCCCTCGGCCTAGTCGCCGCCTTCGTCCTCACCAGCGTCATGAACTTCGGCGTGGGGGGCGAGATAGGGCCGGCCTTCTCGGCGCTCGCCGAGTTCTCGCCGGCGAGGCATAGGGGCAAGGCCCTGATGCTGGCCGCCAACTTCTGGAACGTCGGGGCGGCGGTGATCGCCGGCCTCTCGCTGGTCTACACAGCTCTCTCCAACGACCCCCACACCGTAGTCCTCTCTATTTTCGGCACGGCCGTCGCCCTGGCCCTCGTGGTGCTTCTGGCGAGGCTACACCTGCCCGAGTCCCCTAGATGGCTCGCGGCGCGGGGGAGGGCGGCTGAGGCCAGGAGGGTCGTGGCCGCCTTCGCGGGAGTCGAGGCCGATCCGCCCCCGCAACCGGAGGGCGTGGGCCTTAGGGAGGTTTTGAGGACAAAGGCGCTGGGCTTCGCGGTCCTGGCGACGGTCAGCGCCGCAAACGTGGCCACGTACAACATAGCCGCCTACTACCTCCCCTACGCGTCGGGCTTCCCCTACGGCGCGGACTCGGCGCCTGTAGTTGTGGCCGTCGCCAACGCGGGCGCCTCGATAGGCGCCTTCCTCCTACTGCCCCTCATAGATAGGTCGAGGAAGGCCTCGCTGACCTCTGCATACCTCGGCGGGCTCCTCACCGCGCTCCTCTTCTGGTATCTGGCCTTCGCGGCGCCGCTTGCGCCTTTCTTGGCCGCGCTGTTCGCCAACGCGATCTTCGCCGAGTGGTCCTGGGGCTCCCTCGGCGTCTTGGAGAGCGAGCTGTTCCCCACAGGCGTCCGGGCCACGGTCGTGGGGTTGGTGACGGCGATCGCTTGGGGCGTGAACACGGCCCTCGTGGCTGTCGAGGGCCTCGTCGACGCGCCGACGTTCATGGCCATGAACGCCGCCGTCTGGGCCGCAGGCGTCGCCGCGGCCGCGATATGGCATGTAAGGGGCCGGGAGTCCGCCAAGAAGACGCTGGAGGAGTTGCAGTAAAGCTAATATTCTAGGATGGACGTACATCTATGGAAATCGCGGAGTTGTTGGGCCTAGTCGCGACTAAGGGCGTGGACTACGTGTTGTCGCAGTTGCCTACATTGCTCAGCAAGAGGGAGATATCGAGGGAGGACGCCCTACTGATCCTGGCTTACCTCACTATCGGCGAGCTGAGAGGTCTGCGCGAAGAAGTTAGGTCGCTCGGAGCCAAGATCGACGAAATGCACAAGGATCTCTCGGACAAGCTGGACTTCATCTCGAACCAGCTGAGGGTCCTCAACTCCAACATATCTGCCACCTACGAGCTCACGTCGAGGGTAATGGCCAAGCTGATGGAGCTGGGCGTCGGCGCCCGCGTCTAGCCGGCGACATCCTTAAAAAGAGCTCCGTTCGCGGGTTGGCATGGGGTGGGAGAGGAGTTCGTAGTCACGCCTTGGGAGGTAAGGGGGAAGGTCGACTACGACAAGCTCCTCGCGCATTTCGGCGCGAGGCCTCTGACCCCCTCCGACATAGAGCTCCTCGCGAAATACGCAGGCGAGGTGCACCCCTTAATAAGGCGCGGCTTCTTCTACGCCCACAGGGATTTCGACGAGATATTGAGGTGGCACGGATCGGGGAGGCCCTGGGCGCTCTACACGGGAAGGGGGCCGAGCGGGCCGATCCACATAGGCCATATGGTCCCGTGGATACTGCTCAAGTGGTTCTCCGACAAGTTCGGTCTGGAGGTCTACTTCCAGATGACCGACGACGAGAAGTTCTACGACGACCCCGAGCTGTCGCTCGCCGACACGAGGCATTGGGCCTACGAGAACGCGCTGGACGTCATCGCGCTCGGCTTCACGCCGGACAGGCTACACCTGATCATAGACACGCTCGACATAAAGCCCCTCTTCCCCATTGCCGTCAAGACCGCCAAGAAGCTCACTTGGAACACCGTCAAGGCCACCTTCGGCTTCACCGACTCCACCAACATAGGCCTGATATTCTACCCGTCTCTCCAGATAGCCGTGGCTTTCCTCCCCACAGAGCTGAGGGGGGAGGCGACCCCCGTGTTGATACCCTGCGCCATTGACCAAGACCCGTACTTCCGCCTGGCGAGGGACATAGCCGAGTCGTTGGGCTACCCCAAGCCCGCCACACTCTACTCCAAGTTCATAATGTCGCTGACGGGGGAGAGCAAGATGTCGGCCTCCAACCCCGACTCGGCCATATACACGATCGACGACGAGAAGACCGTGAGGCGCAAGATAATGAACGCCTTCACCGGCGGGAGGCCCACCGCCGAGGAGCAGAGGAAGCTGGGGGGCAACCCCGACATATGCCCCGTCTTCCACTACCACATGCTCTTCGACCCCGACGACAAGTCCGTGGAGAAGATACGGCAGGACTGCAGAAGCGGCGCGTTGCTCTGCGGCGAGTGCAAGCTAATGCTACACGACAAGATATCGCGCTTCCTCAAACAACACAGAGAGGCTAGGGAAAAGGCCAGGGACAAAGTGGATCAATATAGGCTCAGCTCTAAGCTGAGGTAAAAAACCTATTCGACTATTTTAGCGATAGCGTACGTCCCGCCTACCTTCTCTATCTGGACCTTCACGTGCTGGCCAGGCTCGGCGCCTGGGACGAAGACTATGAAGCCCTCGACCTTGGCGACGCCGTCGCCCCTCCTCGACTTCTCGACGATGTCGACCTCGATCACGTCGCCCTCCTTAACCGGTTTAGGCCCTCTCGGGCCGCCGCGGCCGCCTCGCCGCGGCCTCCTTCCTTCACTTTCCATCTGCCCACATGAATACCGGTATTTAAACCTTTGCTCAACGGCGTCTGCCGCCGAGTTCCGAGGCGCGGCGGAGGGCCGGAGTAATACCAGGCTGAGGATCCGAGGCGATGCATCTCTACGAAGGTTTATTGCAGTCCCTCACTTAGGCGTTACGAAGTTTTTTCCGTCTCTCTTCTCTACGGTTGCTAGGCCTGTCTGTTCTAGTCTTCTGACCGATTTGAACACGGTGGTTCTCGGCAGGCCGAGCGCTCTGGCTATGTCAGACTCGTAGGCGCCGCCCGTCTTCCTCAGATACGAGAGGACGAGCCTATCCGTGTCGTTGAGCTGGGGGGCGCGCCTCCTAGAAGCCAACACAACGACGGCGACAACGGCGGCGACGGCCACAGCCGACAGAATCCAAACAAACGGCAGGCCGCCGTTAGAGACGCCGCCAGTAGATGTAGACGTGGTTAGTGCGGACGCCTGGCTCGCGGACGTAGCGCCGCCTGGAGCCGTATTGCTTGGACTGCCAGCGGATGTAGCTGCCGGCGCTGGCGTGCCTTGTATCGTGTAGGCTATTGTGCCGGGCCCTTCTGCTACTAGGAGCACTGCTCCGTTCGCCTTCGTGTAGTTGAGTATCTTGACTGTGGGGAGGAGGAGCACTCCTCCTTGGGCCCATATGAGGTATAGGCCTTCGCTTACGTTGAAGCTTATCACTCCTCCAGACGCCGACACCCTAGGCACGTACTCGACTGTTATCAAGGCCTTGCCCAAAACCGGCACCTCCAGCGTCGATCCGTTCAAGACCGCGGGGACTGGAGTGCCGTTGTTCAAGACGAGCGGCGCCGATAGGGGAGGAGACGGCAGAGGCAGGCCGTATATCGAGCCCGCCAAGGTCTGGTTAAACACCAGGAGGACGCTCCCGTTAGCGAACAGAAGAACCACCCAGATCACGCAAGGCGGAAGGAAAAAAGCTATATTTGTTTCGTTATTACGAGGTAGAAACTAATTTCAGCGGTTAGGAAGTCGCCGGATTTCCTGGGCGGAGCATCGTTGTCTGGCTCCGCCTCTTCCTACGGCGCGGGGAGCTGAGTTTTTAAAGTGGAGTTGACGATGTCTTGTGTCTTGCGAGGAGGAGCCTATAGGGAGGCATCACGCCCTTATTGGGCCGCGGCTAGTCATTAGGGCTGGAACCGCCAGGAGGCTGGTCGAGGCCCATTACGGTGTTTCTGGCCACGCCACGGTGGAGCTCTGTAAGTGGACCAAGGACTCCCTCGACGGCAAGGGCTCTTGCTACAAGGTCAAGTTCTACAACGCGCCGGCGGGAGGCTCCCACAGATGCGTGGAGATGAGCCCCGTCGGGATGATCTGTAGCAATAGATGCGTGTACTGTTGGCGCCCTACCCAAGAGTTCGACACGTTCACGCCGGAGGATTGGTGGGTCATGGAGCCCGACGAGATAGTGAAGGGCGTGTTGAAGGAGAGGGAGAGGCTCCTCTCCGGCTATTGGGGCCACGAGAAGGCCAAGGAGAGGGTCAAGGAGGCGCTCGCCCCCACGCACTGGGCCATATCGCTATCGGGGGAGCCCGCCCTTTACCCCAAACTGCCCGAACTAGTCAAGTTAATCAAGTCGCTCCCCCACACGAAATCGGTCTTCATAGTCACCAACGGACAGCACCCGGAGATGCTGGAGAGGCTCATAAAGGAGGACGCCTTGCCGACCCAGCTGTACCTATCCATGAACGCCCCCAACAAGGAGCTCTACTACCTCATAAACGTCCCGGTAATGTACAGAGAGGACGCCTGGGAGAGATGGCTGAGAAGCCTCGACCTCCTGGCCTCGATGCCTACCAGGACCGTGGTGCGCATCACCCTAATCAGAAGCCTCAACTACGACGAGAGGTACATACCTCTATTCGCACAGCTGGTCAAGAGAGGGAATCCGCACTTCGTCGAGGTGAAGAGCTACATGCACCTAGGATACTCCACCCACCGTCTGAAAAGGGAGGACATGCTCGCCCACGAGGAGGTCGTCGAGTGGGCTAAGAAGCTGAGGGACGAGCTGGAGCGTATAGGCGCGAGATTCGCCTATATGGACGACGACGAGAGGAGCAGAATAGCCGTATTGCAGAACTTGGATAGATATGTAGATCGCTGGATAGTCCCTCCTGGCGACAATTAACTAGCCAGCGTTGGCCGCAAGCCGTTGTTATAATTAGTATTCTAATAGTTAATTATATTACTATATTTATTCAATATATGGCTTCTACTTACTATTTTTGTAGAATAGAAGTTTTAGGCCGGTGCGCTTCGGGAAAATAAACGAGGCCCTTAAATTGCGCCGAGGTTGCGCCAATATGCGTGGCATATTGTTTGTCGGCAAGGAATCGCCTCTGGCCTCCCACGCCGACGCGCTCAGGAAGGCGGGGGTCAAGGTCGTGCTGGTGCCTGGAACCGACATAGTCCTATATACGTACGACGAGAGGAGGGGAGGCTCCATAGAGGTGGAGGGCGAGGAGGCCCTCAAATACCTCTACGATCTGAGGGTCTTGAGCTCCCCCTCGTAGGCCTCGAGGTCGGCCACAAGCCTGTCGAGGTCCTGCTCGATCACGCCCAGCGAGGGGTCGAACGGCGACTCCATCCCGGGCTCCCAGTCCTCCCTAGGCCAATATATGAACACCCTCTTATGCGCCGTGTTGAGCGCGTAGTTTATCTCGGCGAACATCCCTCTGCTCAACGTCCTCCCCATGAACGGCCTGTAGGCGGCAACGGCGTCCGACTGCTGGATGTAGCGGTAGTCCTTGTACCGGATTATGTTGTCGAGATCGCGCAGAACCTCCTCGACTTGGTCCCTCGGTATCCTTATGGGGTAGAGGCCCGCCTCGTCTCTACAAGCCGGCTCGATGCCGGCAGGCACGTTCCAGACGTCTTCGGCCCTCACCTCCACCACGTCGCCTTTCGAGCTCGCCAGCGCCGTCCTCAAGGCCCTCTCGTCGACCATGAGGGGGTCGAACGCCGCGAAGCGGCCGTGCATACGCCTCCTGAAGCTGTCGATCTCGGCCCTCGCCTCCTTCCTATCCCTAACCGCGGTTATTGGAAAGGATAGGTAGACCTTCAAGGCCCCCCTCTCGAAGAGCAGTCTGTAGAAGGTCGAGGCCGGGTGCTTAACGGCAACGACGTGGTTATCGACGCCTAGCTCCCGCGATATTATGTCGGCGAGGAGTATGGTCGTGTTGCGCCATGCCACTATATCCTTGAGCCTAAACTCCGCCCCAGTGCGCCTCCCGCTTTCCTCCCTCATCTGCACCCTCCTCCACATGACGTGCTCCTCCTCTATCAACGTGACGACGATGTCGGGCCTCAGCTCTCTGAACGGGGAGAGGTCGAAGGCGGGGAAGAAGCGGCTTCTGTTGAAGAAGGGCAGATTCATCCCCACGACGACGTTCTCAGCCGCCTCGTCGTGTATCCGCCTCAACATCCTGCCGAAGGCCGACCTCCACTCCTCCTCCTGCCATCTATAGTCGTCGCTTGAGAGGAAGGCGACCCAGTCGACTCTGGCCTTCAGGAAATCCTCCAGGAAATACACGGCGAGGGCCTTCCTGGCCTCTCTATCCTCGAGCTCCTCGGGCAGTCCCCTAGACTTATAGAAATACCTCGCAACGGCGGCCACGGCCTCCCTCATGTTGACGCCGGTAGGCCCCAAGAACAACGCCCTCACGTAGAGCCGCCAATACTTTGCTAAAAAATATTGGAGCCGCGGCCTCTACGCGGGCAGGACCGCGCGTGCCAGCTCGCCCTTAAGGAACTCTATAAATTTCGATATCTCCTCCTCGGACATATAGGCCGCGCCCAGCCTCTCCGCCAGCTCCCGATCCCCCACGACGACCACTATCTTGTCGTCAATGGGAGGGAGGTTGTCCGCCGTAGCCACCTCGATGCCTGGTAGATCAAGCATCTTAGGCGCTTCCCCACTCTTAAAAACGAACAAAATCACGATATGATATACTTTTCTGATTTATATCAATTAACTCGCCGATTTCAGCGAAATCTATTCAAATTATTCTTATATAACTTCCATTATCGATCGCCTTTATCAGTGCATAATAATTAACGGAAGATTTATAATATAGATTAAGCCAAGCCGCGAAACCTGGCGGAGGGCGCCGGGCGGCCGTGTAGAACCTATCTACCGTAGATGCTTCGCGCCGCCGCCCAAGGACGCCATCGCCAGCGAGCCGATACAAGGCATTCGAGGGACTCAAGGATACAACGGTTTCCCTCCGACAAGGCCCTACAGCTATTATATATACTGCACAGAGGACTTGGGCGGCAACCGTCAACGCCGATGGTACCCTATCTCTAATGCCGTACCGATATATAGTTTTAATAAAAACAATAACTAAATAAAGATATCTTTATAATTTCTAAGTAGTACCCTCTCCTACATATACATCTATAAACATAGAGGGTATGGGGTAATATACACCATTGTACTCATATTTAGTCGCCGGTATGTAATACTTCCCAACTAAAAAGTACTGTGAAGAAACGCCGTAGACAAACGACGCGGTGGTATATCCAATATATACGCCATTTATGTTGGCGCCTAAGCCAGTAGCTAAGTTGAGATTCTGTTCTAATAGTCTAGTCTCAACTATTGGTATTGCTAAACTAAATATAGGTATACCTTCTTGATCTTGAACAAGCGACCATGAATCCACAGCGAGAGCGGGCCCGGTACCGTATACATATTCGGGCGTCCAATAGGCAGACACTTGGCTCATTAAGTTATTGAGCCGCGAGGTGCTGAAGGAAGCACCAGCATCAACCTCGCTATAACCCACTATTCCTCCCCCGCCAGTTGGCCTTATGACGTAGAGTATTACCGAGTAGCCGGTCGGCGAAATCCTGCCGTCGGGATACACCTCGTATTCTGTGTAGTTAGCTATGGCGTAATCGCCGTAGAAGCCGACCGCGGCTACGCCGGGACCTTGATTGCTTGGGTAGTAAGTCGCCGCTGCCGACACGGCCTGGCCGTTTTGATAAATACTGAAAGAATATATATCTGATTCAAAACCTTGTGTAATTCCATTATACACAACCTCGGCACCCCCGTTGAAATAGATCTCGGTACTTTGCGACGTGGATACTTCAAAATACATAGCCACACCGTATATCATCGAAGCCGAGAATGGATCTGCCACCCTCACGACTATTACGGGCACAGGCGTGTCCGCGGCTTCGGCGTATACCGTGTTGAGGAACCAGACATAGTATCCCGTATCTATAGTGGGAGGGGGCCAGCTCTGGAACTGCGTCGACGCAGGCGCCGCAGCGGTCGAGGTAGGGCCGAAGTGGAAATCTGTGGAGAGGTTCGGCGGTTTGCCCCTCACGTATATCGTTGCCGTCAAGGATTGCCCGGCCAGCACCCTTTTGGGATCTATCAGGAACCCTTTCACCGCCCTCCCCAGCGTATAGCTCCCTCCCTTGGTTCCGTTGACATATGTGAGAAAGACGAAGACGCCGATCTGGCCGGCCGCGCCGCGCCAATACTCGGCGTATCTCCTCAACGCCGTCTCGTTAAGCTCCACGGAGCCGAGCCCGCACTTTACGTCAATGAACATGAAGGATTCGTTGGGGAGCCAGCCGTATATAGAGGCGCAGAAATAGGTAGGGTACCCGCTCCAGTTGGCAACCCTGAGCGTTATGCGTTGGACCAAATTGTTTTGATACGAGACGGAGAAGAAAGGCGTCGCAAACGTCGTGGGCCAAGTGAGGTAGGCCAGCGAGGCGGCCAGGCCGAGGGCCGCGACGGTTATCAAGATGTAGACTCTAGAGCCCATGTACACATCATCTCCTCTAAGTCAGATAAGTTAAGGTCCTCTATTTCAGCTTCCGATGAAAACCCCAGACGGCCAACAGATCCAATGCCCGCAGTAATGTTTTTAACCGCCTTAACCCAGCCTCCTATGGTTAGGCCAGCTCTGCGTTCTAGATCTCTCCGGAGGGTCCAGAGGAGGACGCCGGGCGGCCGCACTGTGGTCCATTACTACAAGAGGTTCGCCTCGCCGCCTAAAGACGCCGTAACCGGGGAGCCCATACAAGGCGTTGGCAAAATGGTGAAAACAGAGCGAGGGGGGTTCAGGCCGCCGTCTAGGCCCTACGGCGGCTACGTCTCTCATAAAGTCCTCGAACGGGCCCTGCGGCTCGCGGTCAGATCGTAATGGTGGTTATAGCCATTTCGGGCCAGCCCGGCTCGGGCAAGACCACGGTCGCAAAGGAGATCGCAAGGGTTTTGGGGCTTAGGCTGAGATCGTCCGGCGTTCTCTTCAGAGAGTTGGCCAAGAAATACGGGATGGAGTTGATAGAGTTCCACAAATACGCCGAGGCGCATCCAGAGATAGATAGGGAGGTGGACGCTATGGCTGTGGAGGAGGCCAAGATGGGGAACGCCGTTTTGGAGGGACATCTGACCGCCTGGGTTGTTAGGCCCTATGCAGATATCTGTATATACTTAAAGGGGGCTCCGGAGGTCAGAGCCAGGCGGGTGGCCTTGAGGGACGGACGGACCTTCGAGGAGGCTCTGAGGGAGATAGTCGAGCGGGAGGAGTTGAACAGGCGACGGTATAAACAGATCTACAATATCGATATAGCCGATCTCGCCCCCTTCGATCTGGTTATAGACACCACCTATCTGTCTCAAGCCGACGTTGTGAGGATAACCCTCGACTTCGTGTGCACGGCGCTTTCGGCTAAATTTTCCAAGAATTTATGTGCCTCGGGACGTAGGTAAAAGATATTAACGGCCCGATTCCGCTTTAAATATGAAGTTCCTGTTGCGGTGCAAGCCCAACACAATAAAGCCGCCTACCGGGAAGAGGGTTGCCATAATAGGGGCGGGACCCGCCGGCCTCGGCGCCGCTGGACAGATAAGGTGTCTGGGCCACGAGGTGCACGTCTACGACGCCTTGCCGGAGCCCGGAGGCCTCCTCATATTCGGCATACCCGGCTTCCGCGTCTCTAAGGAAGGCGTGAGGGAGGGCGTCGAGGAGCTGAGGCAGGTCGGCGTTAAGTTCTTCACCTCTACTTTTGTTTACTGCGGCGGGGAGAAGCCCAGGGAGCACGACGCTTTGTTGCTCGCCAAGCAATTCGCAGATCTCAACGAGATAATCAATAGCTACGACGCGGTGGTCATAGCGACCGGCACTTGGCGGAGCCGCCGCATGGGCATCCCCGGAGAGGAGCTGCCGGGCGTCTACCAAGCGCTGGACTTCCTCTTCAGGCTCTACTCACACGAGCTGGGCTATCTGCCCAAAGAGAAGACGTATCCTCTAGGCTCCAAAGTCCTCGTGGTGGGAGGAGGGCTGACCGCCATAGATGCGGCGGTCGAGGCTCTGATGCACGGAGCGAAGAAGGTCGTCGTGTCGTACAGACGCACCATAAAGGAGGCTCCGGCCGGCGAGTCCAACATAAAGAAAGAGCTCATAGATAGGGGGATAGAGTTCAGAGAGTTGATAAACCCCGTACGCTTCGAGGGATCGGGAAAATTGGAGAGGGCCGTGTTCGTCAGAATGAGGCTGGGCGCGCCGGATAGATCGGGGAGGCCGAGGCCTGAGCCCGTGCCGGGCAGCGAGTTCGCCGAGGAGTTCGACACAGTCCTTCTAGCGCTCGGCGAGGAGCCGACCCCTCCGTTCCCCGACGGTTGCGCCGGCATCAAGCTGAACCCGGACGGCACCATCAACGTCGACGAGGCGTTCAGGACCACGAGGAAGGGCGTGTTCGCCGCCGGCGATGTGGTGCACGGGCCCTCGCTGATAGGCAAGGCTCTGGGCGCCGGAATGAGGGTCGTGCCGTATCTCGACGACTATCTGAAAGGCGTCTTGGGCTGGCGCTCCGCTTGACGGGCGTAATAGACATCTCGCCAAGTCGAGGGATATAATTAAATATCGGAGTCATATCGGCCTTGATGAAAATAGCTGTATTGGTAAAGCCCGCGCTCGACACAAGCCAACTCAGAGTCAGAGAGGGGCGAGTCGTAGTCGAGGAAACTCCTCTGAAGATCAACGACATAGACCGAAACGCCATAGAGGAGGCCCTCAAGCTGAAGGGAGGCGACAAGGCGTATGCGGTCTCGGTTCTGAAATGGCCCCCTCTACAGAGGAGGGCGCAGGAGGCCGAGAACCTGTTGCGCGAGGCGTTGGCCATGGGGCTTGACGAGGCGTATCTGGTGGCGGACGAAGGCCTTATAAACGCCGACCAGACCACCACCGCCAGGGCCATAGCCGCAGTGGTTAAGAAAGTGGGGGCCGATCTAGTCCTCGCGGCGGAGGCCTCTATAGATAACTACACTGGCGAGGTGCCGCCGCGAGTGGCGGCGGAGCTAGGCTGGCCCCTCCTAACATACGTAAGGGAGATAAAGGCCGAGGGCGGGAGGATAATAGCCAGGAGGGATCTCGAGGATTCCGTAGAGATCACCGAGGTCCAGCCGCCGGCCGTGATCTCGGTGACGCGCGAGATAAACCAGCCCCGTATACCGACCCTACTGGCCATTAGGGCCGCCATGAAGAAGCCGGTGAACAAGCTCGGCCTAGCCGATCTGGGGCTGAAGCCGGAGCCGAGGGCCGAGCTCGTGGAGTATAGGCCCGTGGTGATCCAGCGCAAGAGGGTGATAATCAAGGACGGGACGCCCGAGGAGAAGGCAGACAAACTACTTCAATACCTAAGACAGGAAGGGGTGATATGAAGGCGCTAGTCGTATACCCAAACAGAGAGGCGCTCTACGCAGCCTCAGCCATTGGCGAGTACGCGGCCCTCGCTGTAGGCGATGCCGAGCTGAAAAGCGCCGAGGGGACCCCGGTAGTGTACTTCGTCAAGGGCGATCCGAGGGATCTGGGGCTGAGGATCTCCGCCGTCCTCCAGCTTGCGAAGGACTACGACGTAGTCGTGATGCCCTCCCATAAGGACTCCAAGACTCTGGGCGGGTACATAGCGCAGAGGCTAGGCGCCCCCTTTGCGACCGACGTGACATCGCTTAGGCAAGAAGGCGACAAGCTCGTGGTCGAGAGGTACGTGTTCGGCAATAAGGCCGTGGCGGTTCTGCGGCTATCCGTCCCGGCGATCTTGACGATAGCCCCTGGCAAATTCATGGGGGAGCTACCCAAGGCCCAGTCCAAGATAGTCGAGCTGTCGCCCCAACCGGCACAGCTCTTCAAGATATCGAGCGTGGAGCCTAAGGCGTCGGGCGGCGTCAAGATAGAGGAGGCCGAGATAATAGTATCCGCCGGCAGGGGCTTCAAGAAGAAGGAGGATCTAGCGCTTGCGTTCGACTTGGCCAAGGCGCTCGGCGGCCAGGTGGGCTGTTCGAGGCCTATAGCGGCAGATCTCAAGTGGCTGTCGGAGGACCACTGGGTGGGCTTGTCGGGCCATAAGGTGAGGCCGAAGCTCTACTTGGCGATAGGCATATCCGGCCAGCCCCAACACATAGCGGGCATACTCGACTCGCGCATAATCGCGGCGATAAACAGCGACCCGAGCGCCCCGATATTCCAATACGCCGACTACGGCGTGGTGGAGGACCTCTACAAGATCGTCCCGATATTGATAAAGAAGGTGAGCGAGCTCAAGAGATAGATCCCTTTTTATACCCGCAATTATCTCAGTGGACTTCCGCGCTCTTCCTGCTCTGTACCTACACAGCTGTCCCAACTGCGGAGGCGCCGTAGAGTCGTATAGACTCGCCGAAGGGCTTCCCTGCTCCGAATGCCTCCCGGGAGAAGTCGCCGGAGGCGACATCAGACGGGTCATAGAGAATCTAAGGCGGCGGAACGCGTTGCGGGGTCTGGCGCCTCTGGCCGACGTCTTGAGGAGGTACGAGGAAATCGCGAACCTTTTCGAGAAGGTGGTGGGATTCCGCATGTGGGGGGCGCAGAGGCTGTGGGCTAGGCGTCTGGCCGCCGGCAAGAGCTTCGCCGTAGTTGCGCCGACCGGCTCCGGCAAGACTACCTTCCTCCTCATATCGGCGCTGTATATGACAAGCCGAGGCAAGGCGTTGCTGGTGTTCCCCACATCGGCGCTGGCCTATCAAGCCTACAAGAAGCTACTAGACTATTCCTCCCGCGCCGGCCTCGCCCCGAGAATAGTGACGTACAACACGATGCTCAAGCCCCAGGAGAGGGAGGAGGCTCTCAAGAGGATCGAGGCGGGGGATTTCGATATACTGGTCATAACCTCCGCGTTTCTCCCCAAGTACTTCGAGCTTTTGGCGAGGCATAAATTCGCCTTCGTAGCCACCGACGACGTGGACAGCGTATTGAGGGCCACCAGCAAGAACATAGAGCGGTTGCTCAAGTTGCTGGGCGCCACCGACGAGGTGCTCGGCAAGGCCTTCGAGCTCATAGAACTGGGCAAGAAGAGGGGCAAGGCGGTGCTGGCCGGCGATGAGAAGGAGGCCGAGAGGATAGAGCGGGAGATCGAGAAGGCCAGAGAGGAGTTGAGGAGGATGAAGGCGGAGTTGAGGCTTGGAGTCTTCGTGGCGTCGGGCGCCCTCGCCAAGGCCAGACGCACGGCGCGGTTGCTCCTGTTCAGAGAGATCTTGGGGTTCGACGTAGGGGGGAGGGCCGAGGGTCTGAGGAACGTATACGACCTCTACGCGAAGATGGCCGAGGATCCCAAGACGCAGGTGGCGGAGCTCGTCAAGAGGCTGGGAGGAGGGGGCATAATCTACGTGCTCGACAAGGACTTCGGCAAGGATCTTGTCCAGCATCTCCAAGCCTCCGGCATCAAGGCGGAGCACTTCTTCAGGCCGAGGAGGAAGGTCTTGGAGGCCTTCGAGCAAGGCCAGCTCTCTGTCTTGGTGGGGCTGGCGTCGCCTAGATCTGCGCTGGTCAGAGGCATAGATCTGCCCCACGTGATAAGGTACGTCGTGTTCGTGGGGATACCCAAGTATAAGTTCAGGGTCAAGCTGGACGAGTTCTCCGTGCCGGCTTTCTTGAGCTTCCTCTACAACGTCAGGGCTATCCTGCCGCAAGATCTGAGGTTCAGGGCCGACAGACTCATAGCGCAACTGAGGCGCATAGCGCCCTATTCGGCCAGACTTGACAAAATATTGAAAGAGGGGGCCTCAAACTCCTTCGAGGAGTACGTCCTAGGCGTCGCCAAATCGGCCGTGGAGTTCGTCGCCAGTCTCCTGAGCCGGGACGATATCAGGAAGGCCATAGAGACCTCCACGGAGATAAAATTGACCTATATAGGAGAACAGCTATATGTCCTTCTGCCGGACGTCACGACATATATACAGGGAAGCGGGAGGACCTCGCGCCTCTACGCCGGAGGCCTCTCGAGAGGCCTCAGCGTGGTCCTTGTCGACGACGAGAAGGTGCTGAACGCGTTGATCAGAGAGATGGAGCTGAGATTCGACGACGTGCGGTTCGAGGAGCTCTCGAAGGCCGACCTAGACGGCATCTTGAAGAGCGTCGATGAGGACCGGGAGAACATAAGGCGCATACTATCGGGGATGTTGAAGCCCGAGGAGCTCGCGTCTAGGGATCTCATGAAAAGCATATTGCTGGTGGTCGAGTCCCCAACTAAGGCTAGGACGATAGCCTCTTTCTTCGGGAGGCCCAACATGTTGATAATAGGCGGCATGCCGGCCTACGAGGTGTCCACAGGGGATTCCATGTTGACCGTCATAGCCACTATGGGCCACATATACGAGCTGCCCACAAACCTACAGAGAGTGGCCGAAGACGAACGTAGGAAAATCTGGAGGCTCGTGAAGCCTGTGGCGGCAGGTCCCTACAGCCCGATGGACTACTCCGTGGTCAAGACAGAGGCGGGGTACGTGCCCATATACAACAGGATATATAAGTGCCCCGGAAGCTCCTTCGTCGACGACCTCGACGTGCCTGAGGGCTGTAAGCCCCTCGACATGGTCTCCACGCTGAGGGAGCTCGCGGCCGAAGTAGACGCAGTCTACCTAGGCACCGACCCCGACTCCGAAGGCGAGAAGATAGCCTACGACGTATATCTAATATTGCGGCCCTACGTAGGGCTCATCAAGAGGATAGAGTTCCACGAGGTGACCAGGAGGGCTATTATGAACGCCTTGGCGTCGCCGAGAGACGTCAACCTCTCGATGGTCGCCGCCCAGATCGTTAGGAGGATAGAGGATAGATGGCTCGGCTTTGGCTTAAGCAGGAAGGTGCAGGAGGCCCACGGCCTCGCCTTCCTCTCTGCCGGCAGAGTCCAGACGCCTGTGCTCGGCTGGATAGTAGAACGCTACGAGAACTCCAAGGCGGAGCGCAAGTTCGACGTGGTGCTCAAGATAGGCGATGGACAGATAAGGCTGGCCCTCCCCGAGGACGTCTACAAAGCGCTTAGGGAAAACAGAAAGGCGAGGATATCTCTGCTGGAGGAGAAGACCGAGACCATACAGCCCCCGCCGCCGTATACCACCGACGAATACATGCGCGACGCGGTGAATAAGCTGGGCATAAGCGCGGAGGATGCCATGAACATAGCGCAGGATCTGTTCGAGAGCGGGTTCATCACATACCACCGCACCGACAGCACCAGGATCTCGACGACCGGCATAGGCGTGGCTAGGGAGTACGTTACACGGCGCCACGGCGCCGATGCCTTTAAGCCGAGGACTTGGAGCGCCGGCGAGGAGGGAGCGCACGAGGCGATCAGGCCCACCAGGCCCATAGACGCCGAGGAGCTTAGAGGCCTCGTGGCGGCTGGCGTGATACAGCCGACCATAAGACTCACGAGGAACCACTACGCGGCCTACGATCTCATATTCAGGAGATTCATGGCGAGCCAAATGCGCGAGGCCGAGGTGGTCGTGGCTAGATACGCGCTCTCGCTCGACGGCTTTAACGCCGAGGTGAGGCGGGTCGTAGAAGTTAAGAACGAGGGATTCTTGGCCGAGTACAGATCGGTGGAGCTGGAGCCGCGCCTGCCGACGGGCGAGGTCGACGTAGAGATAGCATACGCCAAGAGGCTCGTGGAGCTCCTCTCGCAAGCCGACGTCCTCAGAATGATGAGGGAGAGAGGGATCGGCAGACCCAGCACCTATGCCAAGATACTCGAGGTGCTGTCGCGGAGGGGCTACGTGGTAGTTAGAGGGAGGAGGAAGTTCATGATCCCCACCAAGAGAGGTATAGAGATCTATAGATACCTAAGGGAGAACTACGGCAAACTGGTCAGCGAGGAGAGGACTAGGCTGATAGAGAAGTATATGGACGATGTGGAGAACGGGAGGAAGAACTACGTCGCCGTCCTAGACGAGCTGTTCACCGAGTTCCTACAGGAGGTGTTGATGCGGCAGTAGCTTAAAAATATCAGGAGAATATTACGTGAGCTACGTAGAACTGAGGCGGGTTATACTTGATATCTTGGACAGGAAATTTTCCGCCAGGCCGCAGGAACCTTCGACGGAGCCATAGCCCAACCGGCCTCTATCGGCACCGGCAGACGCTGAGCTAGACCTGCCTCCACCGGGCCACCTTGGCTAGTAGGACCAGCGAGATCACGGTGTATATAACGAGCGAGATCCAAGACGCAACGATCGCATAGGCGCCGTAGTGGACCATGCCTAGAGCCGATTGGCCTATTATGCCCGCCGCGCCCGTCGGCAACAGGACGCCGAGAAGCTCGTTGGGCAACACGGTGGCCGGCCAATAGACAGGCGCCATGGCCGATAACACCGCGCTCAGTATACCCGGCACGGCCCAGGCGTACCGCATCTGTTTGATGAGGGTCGATATGGCGAAGCCCAAGCCCGCCGTGGACACCCACAGCAGTATCATGGAGATAGCCAGCGTGGCGGCTCCCATGATCGTGAACGCGCCGAGCGCCGCAAGGTAACCCACGTAGAAGGCTATGGCGGGCGCCGCGAATATGAACGAGCTCAACGCAAGGCCGAGCGCGTAGGCGATTGGGCTCACCGGTGCGGCCACCAACATCTGTTGGAATTTTATCTCCAGTCTGTAGAAGGTGGCGTCGCCTATTAGGGATATGCCGTTGGACGCGACGGTCCATATCAAGCCTCCCAGCAAACCCCATCTGAGGCCGGCCTCGCCCGCATAAATGGCCAGGACTATCAAGAAGCTGAGGGGCGTCACGGAGTTTGCCACGAGCCAGATCCAGCTACGCACTAGCGGGACCCAGCCGTTGAGCCAACCAATTACTAGTATATCCCTCAAGAGCTTCTTCATGACTCCTCCGATATGGCTCCTATCTTATACAACACGTAGTCCTCGAGGGATCTCTGCCGTATGCTCACTTTAGCCCCGGCTCTGATCAAGCTGTCGGCGATCTCGCCGGGGTCGTCGACGAAGTATATTCCCCTATCGCCTATGGCCATATGAGGCTTCCTATCTATCGAGTTAGGGATCCCGTATGCCTCGACCACGTATTTGCCCGGCACCTTCTCTATCAAGGCACCGGGAGAGCCCACGTCCACCACCCTGCCTTTGTTTATCAAGACGACGTAGTCGCTCAACGTCTGGGCCTCCTCCACGTAGTGGGTGGTCAGGAGAACCGTGACGCCGTTCCGCCTCATCGACGACACAGCGTTCCACACAATCCTGCGCGAGAATACGTCCAAGCCTGTGGTCGGCTCGTCGAGGAACACCACGTCCACGTCGGCGGCTAGGACGGCCGCGAGGAGCACGCGCCTCTTAGTGCCGCCCGACAAGGTCTGTATCTCCCTCCCCTTCACGTCGGAGAGCTGGAGCTCCGCCAACGCCTGCTCGGCCCTTCGCCGCGCCTCTCGTCGGGGGTATCCCCTCAAGAGGAGGTAGGCGTATACGAACTCGTAGGGGGTGAGGAACCCTATGGGCGAGCCCTCCTGCGGAACTGCGGCTATCCTACGCCTTATCTTCTCGGCTTCCTTGACCACGTCGTGGCCCGCGACGTAGGCTCTACCCTTCGTGGGCAACAGCTCCGTTATCAGTATCCTCACTAGAGTGGTCTTGCCAGCGCCGTTAGGGCCTAGGATGGACACAACGCGCCCGGCGTCGGCCGAGAACGTGACGTCTTGTAGCGCCCACACGTCGCCGAACTTCTTGCCGAGCCCCTCAGCGGCGATCATGGGATCGACCTCGCGGCGTGCCTAAATATATATGGTGGGCTGGCCGCCGATCTCGGCCGTCACCTCGACCTCCACGCCTCTGTAGGTCGACCTCGCCACGACCTTGACGTATGCAGGCGATATGGCGTTTCTTATCCTCTCTGCTATATCCACCGCTATCTCTTCGTGGAATATCTCCCTGTCCCTATAGCTCTCCAAGATCTTCTCGAACTCCTCTATCAACAAGGCGTGTTCCCTCGGCACGTACTCCACCTCGACCACGTACTCGTCGACTGTCTTGCTCACGGGGCAGATCGCCTCCGCCCGTCCCCTGAGCTTTACCCTACTGGGTCTTTTGGAGAGGCGTATCGACACGGAGGAGGCTTAACGCCTCTTGATAAAGCTTCTGGAAGACCTTCGACCGCGGAGGCTCGCGGCTCCTCAACACTATCCAGGCGTTGACGAGGGCGCGGTACTCGAAACTGGCCTTGAGACGGGCTATATAGTCCTCGAACCCGTCGAGGACGGGGAAGCCGGAGCTTTTCAGGAACCGATAGAGCTCGACCAGCTCTTCGTCTCTGGCCTTCTTCTTGCCGAAGTTCACCTGGCGATCGGTCACATGTCGCTCGCCCCCTCCAGGCAGAAGCACCTTGCCGTAGGCGGCCTTGAGCCTCCACGTGGCGCTGTCGGTCGAGTCTATACGAAGCGCCTCGAGAGCCGCCGAGATGGACGGGCTACCGAGCCCAAGCGCGTGGAGCCTGCCGCCGAACTCGCGCCTGGCCGTCGCGATCAGCTTTAAGGCAACTGAGCGCGAGCCGCGGGGCGCTCCGCGGGAGATCAGTATATACGGCACGGCGCCGCCCACAGCCAGCTCCTCGGCCCCGTCGTAGCGCTTGATCCATTTCAAGAAGAGCCCCTCGTCCGGATATACGTGGACCACCGGCACTATCCTGGCCCCCGGCAATTCCGATTTGAGGACCAGCCAGTTCCTGTAGGAGGCCTCGGCCTTTCTATCGGCCACGTCCGGCGGATCCGAGGGGGTCGGCGGTATGTCGAGGGATAGGCAGACGTCGCATCCGATGCTCCGATAACGTTTAGCCAGCGTGTAGGGCGATATGGAGAGGCCCCTCTTGAGTATCTGATAGCCTCCCGAGTCGACCCATAGCTCGCCCTCGAACCCCAGGAGCTCTCTGGCCCTCCCGTCGGCATCCAAGGCGTTTATCATCACGGCGTCTACGCCGAAGTAGAGCCAGGGCTTGGGCTCCGTCCTAACGGGCGTGCCCAGAATTACCCTCACGGCTAAATTAACTGTAGGGTTTATATAGTAGAGTAGACTAAAAGTTTTAGTCAGCTGTTGAGCGCTTAGCTGGCGTCGATTTGTATTACCTTAGAGGAGGTGGCGTCTAGGCCGCGTATATGGCCTCCTCCACTACGTACTTCTTCTGGGCCAGATCCATCAACCTCCTAGTGAAGAATATCGCGAACAACACGACCACCACGCCGAAGATCAAGGAGGCCCACGCGGCGAGCGCTATGTTGCCCTCGGCCGTGGATATCACTATGAGCTTCATCAAGCCGTTCCCGACGGCTAGGTCGTGGCCGTCGTATATGCCGGGCCAATACTCGCCTATGGCTAGGCCGCCCCAGGCGCTGTCGATAGTCGACGAGATCCCGGCTACCAGATACGGCATAGCGGCCGGGAGCAGAATCAGCCTTAACCTCCCCCAGTAGGGTAGGTTCAGATTATCCATGAGCTCCCAGATCTCGTGCGGCATGGCCTTAAGGCCCATCCAAAAGCTGTAGAAGACGTAGTAGAACGTGGATATAAAGCCCAGGAGTATGGCGTAGAGCTCGTTGCCGTAGTACCCCAGTACGCCGTAGATCACGGGGTACGTCGCCGCGAAGATTAGGGGGAAGTATACGGGGGCGGGGTAGGCCGCGAAGACTTGTATCGCCGGCACGACGATGCGCTCGACCTCGTGATGCGTGGCGAGGTAGTAGCCGAGGGTCACACCCAAGGCCATAGACAGCAACGTTATGGCGAAAACCCTGCCGTAGTCCAGCGCCAGGGCCAACAAGATCTGGCCGGTCTGATCCAGCAGACTGCGCCACAGAGAGGCCGGCGTCGACGTGATCACAGATATGGCGCCGTAGATAATGGCGCCGAGTACGGCGAGGCCTACAACCGCGCCTATTACCTTAAACAGACGCTCGTGGCCTTTCTCCTCCTCGTACCACACGGGCTCCCGCGTCGCCCTTCTCTGGACCGCCGCGGTGATCCTGGCAATCCTCGCCAAAGGCCCTCCCACGCCTCTGGCCAGCCACGGAGGTATCAGCCTGATCCTCCTAACGGGCACGGAGCTGTCTAGGGCGTATTTCCCAGCCACGTAGTTGGCGAGCTCCCTGAAGCCGTAGATCACGGAGCCCACCGCAAGCGCCAACATGCCCAGAGCGAACAGGTAGCGGTGCACGAAGGCGGGATTTCCCCAATTCCCCTCGGCGGTCAGCTCCGCTATGACGGAGCCTATCCCGAACACGCTGTACTGCGAGGAGCCCACGGAGAAGACCTCGCTCACGGTTATGTAGAAAAATCCGTCCGAGAAGCTGGGCATTAGATTGGCCACTATCCGCGGCATGGAATAGGGTATATAGAGGTGCCTCATCCTGCTTAAGAAGCCCAGCCTCACGTTCTCGGCCACCTCCACCATCTCCCTCGGGACCGTCTTGAAGGCCTGGTATATGCCCATCCAGATGTTCCACACAACGGCCGTGAACACCAAGAAATCTGCCGCGAGCTCCGCCCCGAGATATCCGCCGATGCCGCTCACAAAGAAGACCAGGACCACCGGGAAGAAGCTGAAGACCGGGACGGACTCGAAAACCCCTATAAGCGACGTGTAGACGTTCTCGAAAACCTTGCTCTTGATGGCTATATAGCCCAAGAGCCAGCCGGTGACTATGGAAGCCCCTATTAACGCCAGGACTCTAGCCGTCGAGACTACCGTCGCGAGGGCTATCTCGAGATAGCCGATCATATCTCGCCCTCTTTCTGCTCCCTAGGCGAGGTCAAGCTCGTGTAGAGCATGTCCACGTACTTCGTGACTGAGGGGTCCTTTAGGCTTCTGGGGCGAGGAAGGTCTATATTGACTATGTCGACCACGTGTGCGGGGCGGCCGTTCAGGACATAGACGACGTCCGAGAGCTCCACCACCTCGTAGAGGTTGTGCGAGACGAGGACGACACCCTTCAGCGAGCTGGACTCGTTGAAAAGTATGCCGTATATCTCGCGTCTGAGGTTCTCAGCAGTCAGCTCGTCGAGGTGGCTGAAGGGCTCGTCCATAAGCAATACCGAGGGTCTGGCGGCCAGAGCTCTGGCTATGGCCACCCTCTGCCTCATGCCCCCCGACATCTCCTTGGGGTAGAAGCTCTCGAAGCCTTTAAGCCCCACCAGCTCCAAGATCCGGCGTGCCTCCTCCTCGGCCTCCCTCCGATCCATCTTCATATACTGGAGCCCCAACATGACGTTCTCCAGGGCGGTCATCCAAGGGAACGTGACAATTGATTGATGCACCAGCATTATCTGGGGCGTCGGCCTAACCACGGGCTTGCCGAAGAGGAGGACGACGCCGGTCAACGGCTTGAGGAACCCGCCGAGAATTCTCAGAAGAGTGGACTTCCCTATGCCCGACGGGCCCACTATGGCGACGATCTGCCCCTCGTCGACCGCTATATTTATGTCCTCGAATACTCTGAAGTTGCCGTAGCCGAAGCTGAGGTCTTTCCCCTCAAGCACATTCCCCTCGCATGGCGCCACCTTCTCGCCAGTATAAAAGGCTTGTAGCCAAGCCGCGGCAGATCCGCATAAGTTCTGAGAGGTGGAGCCGCCTCCGCGGGAAAAATTAATAAAGGGCCGCCATCTTGACGGCATGGCTCAGGAGGTCAAGTTTTCGCCCTACGAAGACGCCGTCGCTGCTATAGTGGTCCAGATACTAGGGCGGACGGGCGTGGCCGGCGAGGTGACGCAGGTCAAGGTGAGGGTGTTGGAGGGCCGAGACAAGGGCAGAGTGCTGACGCGCAACGTCAAGGGGCCTGTGAGGTTGGGCGATATCGTAATGCTTAGGGAGACCGAAAGAGAGGCCAGGAAGATCTCGGCGAGATGAGGGTCTACAGGTGTAGCTTCTGCGGGGCGCCGATAAATCCCGGCTTCGGTATAATGTATATAAAGGCAGACGGCACCGTCTTGAGGTTCTGCAGCCACAGATGCTTCGTCAACGCGACCAAATACGGCAGAGATCCAAGGGATTTGGCTTGGGTTAGAAAGGCCAGGAAGGCCCAGAAGGCCAAGTAGGAAAGCCGAGCCGCTCGAAAATATTTATATCCGACCTAATTTGCAAGGCCATGGCAACCACCGTAGACCCCAAGACATTTTACGCGAACTCGGTGCAGGGTAAGCCATTCTACGTGAGGTTCGAGGTGCCTGCCGAGCTCGCAGAGAAGGCGTACGAGATCCTAAACACAGCGAGGCAGACAGGCAAGATAAAGAAAGGCACAAACGAGGTCACTAAAGCAGTCGAGAGGGGACTGGCCAAGCTCGTGCTGATAGCCGAGGACGTCGACCCGCCGGAGGTCGTGGCGCATCTCCCAATTCTATGCGAGGAAAAGAAGGTGCCCTACATCTACGTGCCGTCCAAGGAGAAGCTCGGCAAGGCTGCCGGCATAAACGTCTCGGCGGCCGCCGCAGTGGTGATAGACCCTGGGCAGGCCGCAGGCGAGCTCGAGGGCCTCGTGGCGAGGATAAACGAGGCGAGGAGCAAGTACGGGCTAGGCCCTATAGCTCCGGCCAGGAAGTAGGTCTTTTAACTGTATTTTACCGCGAATTTTCGTCCGAGCCTCTTGGATATCCGTACAGAACTTAAACGCTCCCTAAAGGGCGAAGTTTTTATAAGCCGTTGGGTAGGCCGCTAAGTGGATCCGCTACAGCCTGTGTTGTCGGAGTTCGACGGCTTGCTCGCGAGGATTTCGACGGCCCTCTCGCTTCAGGGGAAGCCGGATGTCGACTTTCCATCTAAATTTGCATTCATATCAGCTCGTCTGCATAAATTTAAAGTAGATCCGTCGAAGGTGGCCGATATACTCTCGACCTATATGTTCAAATATCTGACGAATGTCAGGTTAGAGAACCTCTACATAAACGCCGACGTCGACCCGGCGAGGCTCGCCGAGGAGCTCTTCAAGGCCGTCTACGCCATGGGCGATAGGTACGGCTATTCAGACAGATGCGTGCGCGGCAGATATCTGGTGGAGCACACGTCCGCCAACCCTCTGCATCCGCTACACGTGGGCCACGGGCGCAACGCCGTGTTGGGCGACGCGCTGGTTAGGCTCCTCCGCTTCTGCGGTAGCGAGGTCGAGGTCCACTTCTACGTCGACGACTGCGGGTCGCAGGTCATGTACGCCGCGTTGGGGTACGAGGCGGCGCGGCGGGAAGTCGACGAGTTGATCGGGAGAGGCGTTAAGCCCGATCTGGCGGTCGGCTACGTCTACTCGGTGGCGACGGCGATAGCGGAGATAAACAGGCTGAAGAAGCTGGCGGAGGGCCAGCCCGACGAGAAGAGGCGGGAGATCTTGGCCGAGATCGACGAGTGGCTGGGCGTAATCAAGCGCCACCTCGACGTGGAGCCGGATCTGGTGAACGCCTTGACCGAGAGGCTAGGCCAACGCGACCTCTCGGCGGAGGCCGCGGAGCTCAACCGGCTCTACGAGAGGGGGGACGATGAGGTCAAGAGAAAGGTGAGGGCGGTCGTGGGGCTTGTGCTTAGAGGCCAGCAGGAGACGTTGAGGCGTCTCGGCATCTCCGTGGACAGCTGGGACTACGAGAGCGAGCTCGCCGTCTGGAACAACGCGGCGGCCCAGCTGATCGAGGATCTGAGGAGGAGGTGGCCTGCCTATATAGAATACAAGGAGGGGGCCGTGGTGTTTAGGGCCGATAAGTTCGCGGAGGACCTCAAGCTGAGGGAGGAGCTGGATCTGCCCAAGTTCATCCCGCCGGTGACGCTTACGCGTTCTGACGGCACCACGCTTTACGTGACCAGAGATGTCGCCTACGCCCTCTGGCAGAGCCGCCGGCCCGTCGACAAGGTGATCCGCGTCATCTCGTCCGAACAGACGCACGAACAGGCTCACGTGAGGATCGTACTCTACGCCCTGGGCTACCGCGAGGAGGCGAAGAAGCTGCTCCACTATAGCTACGAGATGGTGAACATGCCCGGCATGAAGATGTCGGCGAGAAGGGGGCAGTACGTGGCGCTGGACGAGATACTCGACGAGGCCGCCGAGAGGTCGGCCGAGATGGTCAAGGAGAAGGACAGAGAGATAGCCTCGGTGGTGGGGGAGAAGGTCGGCGTAGGCGCCATCCGCTTCTTCTACCTATCGGCCTCCCCGCGGAAGCCCATAGACTTCAAGTGGGACGTGGTCCTCAACATGAGGAGCAACTCCGGGCCGTTTCTACAATATACCTACGTCAGGGCGTCCTCGATCCTGGAGAAGGCGGGCTCTGCGCCGGGCTCCCCGCCCCAGATACCGCCCCAGATGCAGCCGGAGGAGGCGGAGTTGGTGGAGAGACTAGCCATGTGGCCGTGGACTGTGGCCTCGGCGGCCCGCGATCTGAGGCCCGACTATATATCGGAGTACCTCAACTCTCTCTCCCTTCTGTTCAACAGCTACTACGAGAAGTATCCCGTCATAAAGTCGGAGGAGCCGGTGAGGAGTTTCAGGCTGGCGTTGGTACACGCCGTGAGGACGGTCATGAGGAATGGGCTCAACATCTTGGGGGTGCCGATACTACAGAGGATGTAGATCCAGCAACTGCTTGACCTTATCCACACATACGGCTAAATCCCTCGCCAGGAATTCCCTCCCCGACTCCGTCAATAGGCTATATATTCTGTCGTTGGTCAGGGCGTAGGCAACAGCCAGGAACTTCAAGATTACATATTCTCTCGTCCTCTCGGCTAGCTCGGATGCCTTGGCCCATGCCTCGTCCCAGTCAGAGGAGTTCAATATCTTGAGGCATAGGTGCGCCAGGCCTCTGTAGTCGCCGCTCTCGGCAAGCCTTCGGGCCTCCTCCGACATCAAACCTCCTTGACCTCCTCGTCGACGAGTATATTCTCCTCCTTGAAGCCCATGTCGATCAACATCTTCTTTATCTTCTGGCGGTGGTCCCCCTGTATTTCGATCCAGCTGTCCCTTATGGTGCCTCCGGCCGCCAGCTTCTTCTTGAGCTCCCTCGCCAGATCCTTTATGCCCAGCTGTTTCGCGTCGTCCGAGTTGCCGAAGTCCACTATGGTGACGAGGTGGCTCTTCCTTTTCTCAAGCCGTATATGTATCAGGGCCTTCTCCTTGGTTATGGATTGGATGATCTCGTTCTCCTCGCCGCCGCCCAACAATTGGCTGACTATGTCCTCGGCGTCCTTTTCTGGGAACTCAACGCCCATTCTAATACCCAACGCACTATCTCCTTTTAAACGTTTCGCCGATTTTCCCTCAACCGCGCGTTGCTTAGGTCGACCCGCAACGAGTTTAGGACGTACACAGTCGAGGGGAGCACGGCGATGGCCTTGGCCTCGAGAGGCCTATCGACGCATTCTATGGCGTTGGAGTCCGAGAGGACCAGCTCCACCGGCCTCACCTTGATGTGCTGGGGGAGCCTCACGCCATAAGGCGCCGCGTACTGCCTCCTTATACATCTGAAGAGCCGCCTCCTCCGAGCCAAGACGAAGCCGAACCCCGCTTCCCAGTTCGTCAATACGACGTACACTTCGCCGGGGCCCTCCCAGCTCACGTCCACGCCCTCCACTACATATGTCGAGCCAGCGCTCAAAAACGCCGAGAGGGGCCGGGAGAAGATCCACGGGGCGTTCTGCAGAGGGACCTCGTACACGTCGTCCTTTTTGACTGCGCCGTACCTTTTAACCAAGTCGCCGTACGACGCGTTGAGGAAATCCGACACAGACACGTGGCAGAGTTGGACGCGAGTTAAAAATATAGCCCGGGCGCGCGAAGTTTAATTAGCCGTCCTATTCCGACCTCCATGAAGGTAGTGAAGGTGACGTCCACGCCCGTCGCGGCCAAGGACCTAGGCATCGACGAGCTCCCGGCGGTTGCCATAATAGGCGGCAGCGGGCTCTACGACCCCGGCATATTCGAGTCGCCTATAGAAGTGCAGATGCACACGCCCTACGGCCTCCCCAGCGACAACGTCATAGTGGGGCGGGTGGGCGGGAGGTGGGTCGCGTTCCTCCCGAGACACGGCAGAGGCCACAAGTACCCGCCGCACCGCATACCGTATAGGGCCAACATATACGCGCTCCACGCGCTGGGCGTGAGACACGTGATAGCGGTCAGCGCCGTGGGATCCCTCCGGCAGGACTACGCCCCGGGCGACTTCGTGGTGCCCGACCAGTTCGTCGACATGACGAAGGGCCGCGAGTACACCTTCTACGATGGGCCGAGGACCTGCCACGTCCAGATAGGGCTGGAGCCCTTCACTGAGGAGCTCAGGAAGATGCTGATCGAAACCGCCTCGAAGTACAACAAGGTACACACGTCGGGCTGTTACGTCTGTATCGAGGGGCCCCGGTTCAGCACGAAGGCGGAGTCCAGGATCTGGCGCGACGTGTACGGCTGCGACATAATAGGCATGACCCTGGTCCCCGAGATAAACCTGGCGCGGGAGCTGGGCATGTGCTATGCGCTACTGGCGCTCGTGACCGACTACGACATCTGGGTCCCCCACCAGCCGGTCACGGCCGAGGCCGTCGAGAAGATGATGTCGGAGAAGATGGACATCGTCAGGCGCGTCGTGGCGGAGGCGGTGCCCAAGATACCCAGCGGCGTAGAGGCCAAGTGCAAGGCCGTCCTCGAGAACGCTTGCGTCTAGCCGCCGGCCTGGCCCGAGGCTTTTTAATTTATAATAGCGCCATAGCCACGTGGAGGACATAGAGTACTGGCTGGAGCCCGATCTACTGAACGCCGTGAGGTACGACGTGGAGAAAAGCGCGGAGAGGCTGGGGAGGCTGGAGAAGCTGGCGGAGAGCATATCGTCGATAAGGGACAGGGCCGCGATAGGTCAGATACCTAGGCCGGCCGGCGAGCACTACGCCTACGCCGTGGATTCCTCCTACGGGAGCCCTCCTCTGGAGCTCGTGGGCGGCGTCTTCACAGTCATAGCCTACGGCTACGTGGGGCGGTCGAGGCAGGGGGTGGATAAATTCCTGGGCGGCGCCGTCTATTTCGAGGACAGGGACGAACAAGACCTCTCGCGCTACGCCGCGTTGCTGGAGCGCAAGCTGGCGGCGCGCCTGCTCAGGCGGAAGGCCAGAGGGCTCAAGGACTTCGACATCCTCCTCCTGGACGGCGAGCTCGCCCTCCACCCGTTGCCCTTCAACCTGGCCGTGCCTGGAGGAAAGTACGAGGAGGTGAACAAGGCCGTCGAGTCCCTCCTCGCCGCCGCCGAGGAGGCGCGCGCCACCTTGGTGGGGCTCGCCAAGAGGGTCAGATCGCGCTACCTCTCGGTGCTTTACGGCGGCTGCCTGCCTGTGAACGATAGGGCGGCCGCCTCTCTGGTGTTGAGACCAGGCGAGTACATGGTCCTGGGCCGTCTCAAGGACGTGCTCCCGCGGTGGGCCGAGATACACTACGCCGAGTGCGAGGGAGGCCGGCTGAGGGACGAGGTGATCAGGTGTGCCCGGGAAGGCGCCGCGGCTGGGTCGGCCAAAGCCGCGAGGCTCTGCGAGAGGCTGAAGGAATTCGGGGAGAACTTCGCGTCGGTCCTCTCGTCGAGCCAATACCCCCACCTACGTCTGCTGGGCGACGTGGCCGTCGCGTACTACATGCCGCCGGGGTCCCAGACCGCCGTGAGGGTCGAGGTGCTGGACTTGGGGCCCGGCCTCGAGGAGGCGCTGGCCTTCCTGGCCGCCACGTCGTCGACTGTCACGGGCTATCCCCAGATCCTCGACGAGGTTGACCGCTACGTGAGGGTGACGCCTGAGTTCGTCGAGGCGGTCCTTATGATGTTGATCAAGAAGGCGCCCCAGAAGGTAGCCGGCATGTTGCTCCCCAACAATCTACAGAAGTTCAGAAGGCTGTTCTAATGCTCACCAGAATCTACCACGTTACGTACTACCTCGACATAAGATCCGCCTACTTCCAATTCGCCGGATGCAACTTCTCGTGCCCCTGGTGCATTAGGAGGCTGACGCCTTGGGATCACCACCTTGACGGCCAAACCTTGGCCTCGCTGAGGGCCAGCGGCTTCCTAAGCCTGCGGGCCTTCCGGGAGATCGCAGACAGGCTAGTCTCAGACGGCATGGAGGAAGCCGTGTTGGGCGGCGAGGAGCCCACAGTGGACGATACCTTGCCGGCCGTGGTACGACATCTGGCGAGTAGGGCCCGGGTGAGGCTACTGACTAACGCCTATAGGTTGACGGCGGAACTGCTCGACGAGTTGCGCAGATGCGCCACATGCGAAGTAGTCGTAAGTATAAAGACGCTCGATGCGGAGAAGCACAAGAAATACACGGGCAAGCCGCTGGGGCCCGTGCTACGCAATATCTCGGTGCTGGTGGAGGCAGGCGTCAGGACCTTGTTCGAGACGGTCCTCATACCGGGGCTAAACGGCCCAGAGGACGTGGAGAGGATAGCGAAATATCTGAGAGAGAACGTGGGCGATGCGGTCCTCATAATCGATCCCCTAATACCGGTGCCCGGGACCGGCTGGCGGAGGCCGACCGAGGAGGAGCTACGCGACGCGGTTGAGAGAGCGCAGAGGTATGTGGCCGTGAGGATGCACGGCGAGGGCAGACGGAGCAGGTCAATAGTGGTATATCCTCCTCAGCATCTGCACAATGCTTAAATATGGGATATTTCTCCCTTATATGGCCTCGAAAATCTGGATAGTCGCCGTGGCGGTCGTCGCAATCGTCGTCGGGTGGCTCGCCGGCTACTACTCGAGAGCCCCGGCGGTCCAAACGACCTCGGTAACCTACTCGACGACGGTCACGGCAACCGCGACAACCACCACTACCGTTACAGCCACGACGACGGCCACCGTCACCGCAACGATCACTAGCCGGTACTACCCCATAACGGTCGTCGACGCGCTCAACAGGACCGTCCAAATATCGGCGGAGCCCGCCAGGATCGTGTCCCTGGCCCCTAGCATAACTCAGATTCTCGTGGCTCTGGGCCTCTGCAACAGAATCGTGGGGCTTGACCAGTTCAGCTACCAGCTACTCCAGGAGCTCAACTACACGTCTTGCCTCCCCTCAAACGCCGAGGTGGTAGAGATAAACGCCATGAGCCCCACCGGCTTTAACGGAGACGCCATAATCTTGCTGAAGCCGGACTTAGTCCTCGTCGACAGCGGCTTCGAGGCGCTGTGGGCCAAGGACATACAGAGGATAGGCGTGCCCGTCTACTTCCTCTACGGAACGCGCGCCTCCTCGTTCGCCGATATAGAGTGGGATATAAAGGCCGTCGGCGAGATTTTCGATAGGGCCCAGAAGGCGGCCGCCGTGGTGAGCTGGATGGAGGCCGAGCTTGCGAAATACCGCGTGCAGACCAACGTCACGGTGGCCCAAATAGCCTGGATAAACCCAGACGGGTCCTTCTACGCGGCCGGCAACAACACCTTCATAGCGGTCGAGATAAGGGCCGCAGGCGGCGTAAACGCCATAGGCCAAGGCGGCTGGGGGCCTTTCGAGCCGTCGCTCCTCATAGCGGCTAACCCGAGCGTGATAGTGCTGGGCAGTATGGGCGCAAACTGCACGTACGCCCTAAAGGCGCTGGACGAAATACCCCACGTGTCGAGCGTCGCGGCCTACAAGAGCGGGAGGGTCTACGTGCTCACGGGCCTCGCCGAAGATGCAGTCGACCAGCCGTCGCTCATGTCGGTCTATGCAGTGGCCGTATTCAACAAGATAATAACGGGGAACGCCCCGCAGTGCATCGGCACGAGGTGGTTCTTGCAACAGTTCCCCAACCCCATACCGACGGGATGAGGACAAGAACCCTCATCTTTTTGTCGCTGATATCCCTCCCCCCTCTGCTTATCCTCTTCCTATCCACGGGCGCCGTCTTGCTGGCCCCCGACAAGCTGTTCGCGGGAGGGCCCTACTCGGTGATAGTATACGGCATTAGGCTCCCCGCCGCCATAGCGGCGGCCCTCATAGGGTCCACCCTCGCCGTGTCGGGCGCCGTCATGCAGACGCTCTACAGAAACCCCCTTCTGGACCCCTACATAACGGGCACCGCATCGGGGGCCGCCTTCGGGGCCCTCCTGGCGTACGTGTTGGTGATCGCCGGCCTCTCCCCGGCCTACATGTTGCTCTACCAGGTCCCCCTCGCGTTTCTATTCGCGGCGGCGGCCAGCGTAGCCACGCTCGCGGTCGGCAGAGGCAACATATACGCCACCGTCATAGGCGGCGTCGCCGTCTCGTACATATTCTCGGCCGCCACGACGATAGGCCTCTCGTACCTCTCGTCCCGACTGCCGCAGATACCTCCCCTCGCCTTCTGGCTCTTCGGCTACATAGACTACGTCAGCTATAAGGCCGACGCGCTGTTGGCCGCCGCAACGGCGGGGCTCATAGCCGCGGCCGTCAAGGAGGCGCGCAGAATGGACCTCGTCGCCATAAGCGACGAGCTGGCGCACGTCAGGAGGATAAGGCCAGACAGATATAGGCTCCTCTGGATATCCGCCATATCACTATCCACAGCGCTGATAGTGTCGCAGGTCGGCGTCGTGGGCTTCCTGGGGCTCATGGTGCCCCACATGGCCAGGATGGCGTTGAGGAACGGGTCGGCGACTGCCGTGGTCCCCGCAAGCGCGGCGCTGGGGGCGCCCGTGTTGCTCGCCTCAGACGCCCTGGCCCGCGGCCTCCTCGGATTCTCGATCCCCGTCACCGCGATAACCTCGGTGCTGTCCGCGCCCGTCATCATACTCGCGCTGGCCCATGCGGGTAAGAGGGTTGACCGTTAGCCTCGGCGGCGTCCCCGTACTCGTAGACGTCTCGTTCGACATAGTCGAGGGGCTGAACTTAGTGTTGGGCCCCAACGGGTCGGGGAAGACCACCCTGCTGAGGGCCATAGCCGGCATATACAGACCGCAGAGGGGTTTCGTGGAGGTCGACGGCGATATAGGCTACATGCCCGCCGAGTTCTCCGACGCCTACATGACGGTCATGGACGTGTTGTTGGCTGGCGGCGGGAGGGCGCCGAGCAGATATCTGGCGTGGCTGGCCGCCGTCGGCCTAGGCGGCTACGAGCGGCGTATATTCTCGGAGCTCAGCACCGGGCAGAAGAGGCTCGTGTTGCTGGCGAAGGCCCTCGCAGAGGGCAGGCTGGTGTTGCTGGACGAGCCCACGGCGAACTTGGACCCGGCCCACAAGGCCGCCATAATGGGCGTCCTGCAGAGGCTGAAGAGGCTCAAGACGTTCGTGGTGGCCTCCCACGACCTCGACCTCATAAACATAGCCGACTCGGTGGTGTTGCTGAGGGGAGGAAGGGCGACGCAACTTAAGCCCGAGGAGGTGGACAGCGAGGTGCTGTCGGAGACATACGGAGTCCCCATAGAGGTCGTCCGGTCGGGAGGCCGCAAGCTGTTTCTGCCGAGATACGATTTTTATAGGCAGGTTGGGGAGGGCATATGAACAAGCTGTTCGCGGCGGGGCTCGCCCTAGTCCTTATAGGGTTCTTCATCATGGCGGCGGCCCCCCTGCTACAGATTGGGGGAGGCGCCCAGACCGCCGTGGCGGGCTGCGTCTTCCTATTCTTCATACCTGTATGTTTCGGCGCTGGGCAACCCCAGCTCGCCGGCTTAGCCGTGCTGGTCACAGCCGTAATACTTGCCGCGCTCTTCCTGATCTCGCTGTTGTTGCTAATACCAGTAAAGAAGCAGGTACAGAGCTAGGACCAAGACCGTCAAGGCTATCGCCAGGATCAACACGGCCTTCGCGATTCTCTGGCTGGACCCGAAGACTATGGGGACAGGCCCAATTATCACGACGCCTCCAGCCTCCGCCCTCTCCCCGCCGTCCCCCTCCCCCCTCCTCGCCGCCTCCAGGAAAAACGCAAGGAACATGAGGAAGACGCCGAGGAGGAAGAGGCCCATCCCCAAGGCAATCCAATCCCCGACTGACATGGACCGATAGGCCTTACACAATAAAAACCTTAACGTCGGGCCTCTCCCATGGCCTGGGGCGGGAACTACGAGGAGGTTCTGGCCGCGATAAACAAGAGGATCTCGGAGGTAGGCATCCTCTCGTTCATTGGATACAAGCTGGTCGAGCTCGGCGACGGGTACGCCAAGGCGGTGTTCCAACACGACAAGAGGCTGGAGAGGATAGGCGGGATAATACACGGCGGCGTGATCATGACAGCGCTCGACACGACTATGGGGTTCGCAGCCATGGCCTCCGCCAGGGGCGAGAACAACGTCACGTTGGAGCTCAAGGTGAACTTCCTCGAGCCTCTCGACGGCGGGATCTACGAGGTGACGGGCAGAGTGCTGAGGAGAGGCCTCCACACGATCGTTGTCGACGGAGAGCTGAGGAAGGGAGGCGGGGTGCTCGCCGCCAAGGCCCTAGGCACCTACTTCATAGTGAGGACGTAACGGCAACAGACGGCGCTCGGCCGCGAGAGCTTAACCTCGAAAGATGTAAATAAACAGCACATCTTCCCCGTGGCAGTTGTTGACCACAAGATAATCGCCGCCGACAACCCGCTGAAGCTTAGGATATTGATAGAGAAGATTTTAGAAGAAGTAATAGAAAATTTTAGATATTATATAGATGAACTTAGTATATGTAGAGGGTATAACTGTATAAATATAGCCAAAGATGCTGT
>JBMFIG010000014.1:0-39842 GCA_049976425.1 Thermoproteus sp. | reverse complement strand
ACTGCTTGCCGGCGGCCCAGGAGTAGCTGTTGACGGTCTGGGCCCACGGGTATATCCCGAGGTTCTGGCATAGCGGGCATTCCGTGTTTATCTGCCAAGTCATGTTGTAGGTTATGGTCGCTACGGGGGCGTAGAGCCCGCCGCCCGCTTGTGAGGACGGCACTATTTGAGCGTGGGCTATCCCTATTGTTATTAGGCCTATTACCAGTATTAGGAGTACCGTTGTCTTGGGGTTATGCATAACCGTGTGGTGGAGGGTATATTTAAACTTTTCGCGTCCAAAATTATGATACTTGGGATATCTGCCCGTATATCGATACCTGTAGCGGCCCGTTTATGGCGCCTCCGCTGTAGGTCATCTTATTAACGCTGGCGTCGACGAGCACGACGTAGCGGCCGTTATAATAGGCGTCGACTATCGCCTCGCTTCCCCCCTTCGCGAATAGGTTGGCTATCTGGGACGCGAAGGACACGGCGTCTATAGTCCCGGTGGGCGGCTTCTGGTACATGAAGGCGGGTATGGGTATAATCGATGCGCCGCAACTCACCGGCTGGCCGTTGACGGTCACCGAGGTCACCGTGCCGCCGGAGAAGGACACGACTATGGTGTAGTCGCCTATGGTGGACGTCACCTGCCCCACCCCGTTTGTCGAGCTGCCGCTGTAGCTGGCCGTGATGGTCTCGCCTAATTTATCTATGTATACAGTTATCGAGCCGGAGAAGGTTATGGTGTTGCCCGAGTACGTCACGGAGCCGCTCATGCTGTAGACCGTCGCCGTTAACTTTACCGACCCTATGGGCGTCCCGCTACAGCTGGTGTACTCTATGTACGTCCTCGTGTCCGTGAACGACAGGCCGGTTATCTGGGCCACATAAAGCGTGGGCGGCTTCAGCTCGACGTATACCTGTATAGAGTACGTCGTGCCGTTAACGGCGATGGACACGGTGTTCCAGTCGTTGAGCCTCGCCTGCAGAGTGCCGTTGATGAGGAGCCGCCCTCCTGGCTGGACTGTATACGCCGTGCCGTCGATAACCAGAGCGACTGCCCTCTTGGTGGCGTTTGTGGAGAGGATCCAAGTGTAGGGCACGGCGCTTTGGCTCGACGATATGACTATCTGGGGCGAGGTGGCGGGGTTGTACACGCCTCCGTCTATCTTCAGGAGGGCCTTAACCGCTATGATGCTCACGTTGAGGGCCCACCTCCACGTCGTCCCGTTGACGATAAGCGCCACGGGCCTGCGGCTGTAGGCGGGGACCGTGTAGTTGGCCCAGACGCTCTCGCCGGGCCTCAACACGTAGAGCGTCCCGTTGACCGTAATCGCCTCTGTGGCGTTGCCTGTGTTCCTGATAAAGAAGCCTACCGGCACGGGCTCGCCGGGGACCGCCTCGACGGTCGGCGACCATATAGCCACGGAGTAGCCGGTGGCCAGATACACCACGCGCACCTCCACGGGCACTCCGCCTGCCTCTACCCAGTACGTCCCCGCCGCCGTCGCGTTTATCTCCACCTGCGCCGTGGTGTTCCCTCCAGGCGGCACCGCGACTCCGTTGAAGTAGCCGGTGTAGTTGCCCACGTTCCTAACCGTCACGTTAACGGCAACCAACGCGGGCAGTCTGTACGTCCTCACCGTCACGGGCTCCGCCGCGAACACCGGCGTGTAGTACAGCGCAGTGAACCTATACACAGCCGGCGTCCCGTTGACGTACAGCAACACGTAGTTGGCCCCCGCGCGGCTCACGGCGACGGTGAAGTTGAGCAAGGCGGCCTCGCCGGGCCCCAGCCTCACGGCGGTCCCGTTGACGTACACCACGCCGGGCGCCTCGCCGCGGTTCTCCGCCTTGAACGTAAGGGTCGCGTTGGCGGGCAACTTGGTCGTGTTGACCGCGGCTGTCTCCAGCACTAGGGTTATGTTCGGCCTCGGCGCGCCGGCGAGCGTCGACGTAGTGGTCAATGTGGCTGTAGTCGACGTCTGTGCGGCGGGCTGGCTCGTGGTGCCCGCGGCCGTCCCCGATGCGGCTGAGGGCGTCGAGGCGCTGGACGTAGAGGCCGGGGCGACCGCCGTGCCCGCCCCCGCCGAGGTCGTCGAGCCCGCCGGCGGCGCCGTCTGGCTCGCTTGATGAGGCCCGGCGCCGGTCAGATAGGGCGCCAGCGCGTAGAGGGCTATCGCGACCGCCGCGGCGGCCGCCAGCGCGATTATCAGGCTCCTCACGGCCTAATCGCCGCCATCCTGCCCCACTTGCCTAGGTATTCGCCTATCCTGATGAGCTCGTTCAGCTTGGCCGTCCTCTCGCCGCCGACGATCCCCGTCTTTATAACCTCGGCGCCTAGGGCCACCGCCACGTGGGCCAGCGTGTCGTACTCCGTGTCGCCCGATCTGTGGGAGGCGACCACCTTCATGCCGTACCTCCGCGCCGTCTTCACGGCCTCGGCCGCCCTCGTCAAAGTCCCCGTCTGGTCTGGCTTGATCAAGACGGCGGTGGTCGCCCTTATCTTGCCCCCCTCCTCTATCCTCGCCGCGTTGGTCACGTAGAGGTCGTCGCCGACTATCAGCCTGTCCCTATATCTGTCGGTCAGCTCAGCGAAGGACTGGAAGTCGTCTTCCTGGAAGGGGTCCTCGAGGTACACCAGCCCGAACTCGTCCAACAGCTTGGCCATGTACTCCAGCTGCTCCCTCGGGGTCCTCTCCCTGCCCTCGTTCTGGTACACGTACTTGGCCCCGTTCCAGAGGCTCGACGCGGCCGCGTCCACGCCGAGCCCTATCTCCACGCCCGTCTCCTTGGACACCTCCGCGGCGGCCTCCTTCAGTATCCTCAACGCCGTCTCTGCCGAGATCCTGGGAGTCCAGGCCCCCTCGTCGTTTTTGCCCCCCGTGAAGTGGGGATCCACCTTGGTTATGTACTTGAGGGCCCTTCTGTGCACCTCCAGGTTGGCCAGCACTGCGGCGGCCGCGTCCGGCGGGTTGAGCGGGATGACGAGGAACTCCTGCAGATCGGGGCCTAGGCCTCTGCTGTGTTTGCCCCCGCCTATCGCGTTGCCCAGAGGCAGTGGGATCGTCCTCGCCGTGGCGCCTCCCAGATGTCTGAAGAGCGGTATACCCAACGTGTTGGCTGCGGCCCTCGCGGCCGCCATGGACGTGGCCACCGAGACGGCCCCGCCTATCTTCTCGAAACGGCCGGTCCCGTCGACCTCCTCCAGCTTCCCGTCCACGGCGTACTGCTCCGCCGCGTCGAGGCCCGCCAGCTCCGGCGCGACCAGCCTCTCGAAGGCCGCGAGGGCCTCGTCGATGCCGCCCTCGGGCAGAAAGGCCACCTCGTGCCTCCCCTTGGAGGCCCCGGCGGGGGCCGCCGCCCTCCCGAAGCCGTCTGCGGTGTACACCTCGACCTCCACCGTGAGGTCGCCTCTGCCCGTCAAGACGCGCCTCGCGGCTACCTCCTCTATCGTTGTGTCGACCATGTGGACGTTTGGAGGCGTACTTAAAGGTGGCGGCGCTTTATTTAAAAAGCCGGCACCACCTAGACCTCATGTCGGGGTGTCGCAGACCCTGCCTCTGAGGATATACAACACGGCGACTAAAAGAGTGGAGCAGTTCTCCGTGAGGACTCCTGGGATCGCCTCCGGCTACGTCTGCGGCATAACTCCCTACGACTCGGTGCACGTGGGGCACGGGCGGGTCTACGTGTTCTTCGACATGTTCCGCCGCTATCTAGAGCGCTTGGGCCTCCAGGTGAGGCTCGTCGTAAACTTCACCGATATCGACGACAAGATAATAAATAGGGCTAGGGAGGAGTTCGGCGCGGATTCGGTCAAACGGTGGCGCGAGGTGCCGGAGCGGTACATATCCGAGTACTTCGACGTCATGCGGAGGCTCTACGTCAAGCCGGCGTACGCCTATCCCAGAGTGACTGAGAACGTGGAGGATATGTTGGGATGGATAAAGGCCCTCGTGGACAAGGGCTTCGCCTACGTGGCGCCCGACGGCTCGGTCTACTTCGAGGTGGGCAAGGTGCCGCGCTACGGCGAGTTCTCCGGCCAGAGGATAGAGGAGCTCGTGGCGGGGGCCAGAGTCGAGCCGGAGCCCGGCAAGAGGAATCCTCTCGACTTCGCCCTGTGGAAGAGCTGGTCGCCGGGCGAGCCTTGGTGGGACTCCCCTTGGTGCCCCGGCAGGCCGGGCTGGCATCTGGAGTGCGTAGTCATGTCGACGAAGCATCTGGGCGTCCCCTTCGACTTCCACGGCGGCGGCGCCGACCTAATATTCCCCCACCACGAGAACGAGATCGCCATAGCCCGCGCCATGTTCGGCGTGGACTACTTCGCCAGGTACTGGATCCACGTGGGCTATCTGACCGTTAGGGGCGAGAAGATGTCGAAGTCGCTCGGCAACATAATCACCTTGAGGGAGGTCCTCTCTAAGTACAGCGGCGAGGCTCTGAGGCTGGCCTACGCCATGAGCCACTACCGCAAGCCCATGGAGTTCAGCTACGAGCTCTTGGACCGGGCCGAGGACATGGTCAAGACCCTATACACGGCCTACGACGAGTTGGGGCAGGCCGTGGCAGACGCCGGCGAGAGGGGCTCGGAGCCCGTCGTCGAGCCCTTCTACAAATACGTGGAGGGGTTCTACGAGGCCCTCAACGACGACTTCTCCACCAACGAGGCCGCCCAGAGGCTGTACGACGCGGCGCGCTACATAATCTCCACTGTACTACATAAAATAGACAAGATCTCGCGGGAGGCCGCCCTCGACGTGCTCTCCAAATACGTCGAGATGGCCGACGTGTTGGGCTTGTTGGAGAGGAGGGAGGTGCCGAAGGAGGTGCAGGAGGCTGTCAAGGCGCTGGTGGAGGCCAGATCTAGGCTGAGGCAGGAGAGGCAGTACCAGCTGGCGGATCAGATAAGGGAGAGGCTGGCGGCCCTAGGCGTAGATCTCCACGACTTCGGCCAGAGGACCTACTACACCTACAGAAGGCGTTGACATAAGGAGCGCCTCCACCGGCTTAAGCCTCTTCTCGACGGGATCCGGGGCGAGGCCCAATTGCTCCATGGTGACGGAGCCCAGCAGATATATGCCCTCCTCGCCGAACACCACGGGGGTGGCCGACGCCCTAAGGCCCTCGACCTCTATCCCCACCTCGCCTAGCTCCCTCTCGACGACCCGGCCGTCGGCCAGCCTGAGCCTAACCGTCCTGAGGGGAGCTACCCCGAGCCTCGCGAGCAGGCTAGCCGGCAACACCGTGTACGTTGCGCCGGTATCCACTAGGAGGTCAACCTCCACCGCGCCGGACGTCCGGCCCACGGCCCATACCCTGGCCTTAACTGTAAACACCCCCACGCGTGTATACACAAGCCGTTTTTAAAGAGCTTCCGGACCGCGTAAGATCGGCGAGATCGACATCCGATTTACGACAGGCGGGATCCGCGGAGCGGCCGTCTTGCCGTCGTCGAACGGCCCGCTCTGCCGATCGCCGGCGATTCAATTTTATATCGATATGGGCCGTGCCGTGTGTGCAGATAATCCATCCGTGGAGGGATCTCAAGAGGTACGCCGAGATAAGGCTGGAGGAGGCTCTGGCGGAGGCCGACCTCTCTCTGCGGTTTCTGGAGGAGGGGTTGCACAGAAATGCGGCAGGCAAGGCCTTCCAAGCCTGGAAGGCGGCTCTAGCCGCCGCGGCGGCCTCAGCCAGAGAGGCCTTGCGATCCAGATTTGGGGGGAGGGTCTCGACGCGCGAGGGGTACGAGGTGGAGCTCGTCGATTGGCTCATTGCGTTGATGCCCACCGGCCGTATGTGGGAGGCGGCCCGCGCGTTGAGGGGCGTCTACGGCGACGAGGTAGTCTTGCTGACGGCTATCGCCTTGAACCTCCACGAGGTCCAGTACAACGGCGACGAGAGCGGAGTTCTGAGCAGGTACTCCAGTCTGGAGCAGGTGGAGGAGGACGTCAAGGAGCTCGTGGAGAGGACTAGGAAGTTCGTGGAGGAGATCAGGAGGAGGCTGTCCGAGGCCCGTTAGATCGCCCCAGTGGGCAAACGTCGGCGTACCGTGAGCTCCTCACCGGTCAGCTTAGATGCATCTCCCCACGTCTAGTCCTTGATGTTTATTTTAATTGTGTGGACGCCTCCCTTCAGACCGTAGGTGGCCACTAACGTTCTGTCCGGGAAGCGGGCCATCAGCCTCTCTAGCCCCTCCTCGTAGGTCTGGGCCGGCAACAACAACGGCTCGACGCCCCATATAAGCGCCAGCTTTCTGGCCACCGACGCCTCCTTCACTCCGGCGAATATCTTGACGGGCGGTCTGAACTTGGCCACGCGTTTTGCAAGCGTGCCGGTCATGGAGTAGACCGCTATGTCTGCGCCGAGATCGGCGGCCATATCGGCGACCGCCTCGGCGAATTTGTCCCTCGCGTTGGCGGGGCTGGGCCTTCCGAGCGGCCTCACCTCGGCCACCGATATGATCTTCCTGAGCCACGAGACCGCCTCTAGGGGGTAGCTTCCGCTGGCAGTCTCGTTGGTGAGCCAGAGCGAGTCGACTCCGAGAGATGCCGCTGCGTACACGTCGTTGACCTCCGCCCTGGTGGGCGTCGGGTTTGTCTGCATGGAGTCCAGCAACTGGGTGGCCACCGCCACCGGCTTTCCCTTGGCTAAGGCCCTCTCTATCAACGTCCTCTGGACCTTAGGTATATACTCAAGCCCGTAGTGCAGGGCGAGGTCGCCTCTGGCCGCCACTATGTAGTCGGCGGCGTCGATTATCTCGTCTATGCGATCCACGGCGCCCTTGGTCTCTATCTTGGCCATGACGTCTGCGGCGAGCCCGTGCTCCTCGACGATCTTCCTCATGAGCGAGATCTCGGCGCCGTTCTTTATCAAGCTCAACGCCACGTAGTCTATATCCTCCTTGTACCGGGCCAATACGGCGAGCGCCGCGAGGTCCTCCTCAACTGGTAGGGGTATGTCGAAGTCCTTGCCCTTGACCACCACGGCCTTGTTGCTGGTTATCTCTCCCGACGATAGGGCTTCGGCCTCTACCAGCTGCCCGGAGGCGGCTATCGCCTTCAAGACAAGCTTGCCGTCCAGCATGAGTATCTCGTCGCCTCTCTCCACGACGTCGAAGAACTCGCGTCTGGGTATCGGGACGAAGCTCCCGTCGCTCTTGTCGGCCAACTTAAAGACAATCCTCGCGCCAGCGGCTATCCGGAGCGGCTCCATGAGGCCCGTCCTCACGCTGGGCCCTCTCAGATCGGCGATCACCGCTATCGGCTTGCCTCTGTCCTTCTCGAAGCGGCGCACGGCCTTTACTCTCGCCTCCAGCTCCCGCTCGGTCGCGTGCGACATGTTTATCCTAACCCCGTCCACCAGCTCCAACAACCGGCCCAAGTCGGCCAGTCTATCGGTAGACGGCCCCAACGTCGCTACAACCTTGGTGTACACCTGCATTACTCGGCCCTTATTTAAAGTGTTTTCGAGGTCTACCTAAGCGAGGAGAGCTCGCGGATTGCGGACTCGGCGTCGGGCGCCTCGACCACCTTCTCCTGGCCTCTAAAAGCCTCTACCTTCCTCACACGGCACTGGTCTAGTATGTTCTGGATCGCTATGCCGGGGAACGCGCGGTTCCAAGGAACCACATTCCCGTACTCGTCCAGCGCCTTTACCTCCCTATCTATAAGCAACCTCCCCCTGCATCTGCTGAAGGAGATCTCTATCTTCACCCCCTTCTCCCTCGATATGGAGATCAGCCTCTCAAGGAGCTTGAGCATGGACGTTACGGGGTAGCCTTAATTTATGTGCCGAGTAGTAGGTGACCACGCCGTCGTTGCTGACCAGAGCCAGCACCACCGGCGTGGATAGGGTCTCCCCCATGTTGAGAACCCTATAGAGTTGCCTCAAGGGCCTCTCTACGCCCTCCACCATTACGTAGAACAGATAGCGCTCGCCTTTCTCGGCCACGAAGAGCCCGTCCTCTATCCTCTCGACGATCTTGAACCCCCTCGATCTTAGATCGTTGAGCACTTGCTCCTCCAACACGTTCACGGACGCCTACCCCGGTAATGTTTATATAGCTTGAGGCTTCGCGGGCTGTGGGCAAGCGTATATTGGTGCAGAGGAGGGGGAGGGGAGGTAGCCAGTTCAGATCGCCCAGTTGGAGGAGGGACGGCGCCGTTAGGTATCCTCGCGGCGTCTCCGGCTACGGCTATGTCGTCGAGCTGCTCCACGAGCCGGGGCTCAACGCGCCTGTGGCCAAAATAAGGATGGCCGACGGGACCGAGTTCCTCAACTTCGCCGCCGAGGGCATGTACGTGGGGCAGAGGATAGAGATAGGCGAGGACGCCCCGGTGAGGCCGGGCAATATACTCCCTCTGCGGAAAATACCGGAGGGAACTATGATATACAATGTGGAGAAGATGTACGGCGACGGCGGCAAGTACGCCAGATCGGGAGGCGCCTACGCCGTGGTCCTCGCCCATAAGGTCGAGGTAGGCAAGACGTCCATAAGGCTGCCCAGCGGCCGCGTGATCGACGTCAGCTCGGACGCCAGGGCCTCCATCGGCATCGTCGCCGGAGGCGGCAGAATAGAGAAGCCCATGTTGAAGGCCGGAGCCAAGTACCATAGATCTAGGGCGAAGGCTTGGAAGTGGCCCTTGGTTAGGGGCAAGGCCATGAGCCCGTACGCCCATCCGCACGGAGGCGGTAGCCACCCGAAGGGCGGCACGCCGGTTCCGAGAACCGCGCCGCCTGGCCAAAAAGTCGGCTTCATAGCGTCGAGGTGTACAGGTCGCGGTTGCAGAAGGGCGCGTGCCCAGCAGAGGGCCTAACACCCTTCTATAATAGCCGTCAACGCGTCCTTCTCCCTTTTGTCGTTGGTTAGGCGAGCGGCCCTCCTCGCTATCCTCCTCACGATCTTGGCCGCGTCGTCCTCGCTCACGCCTTTCTTGACCATCTCGTCTTTCATCCTGGCGCAGTCTATAGGCCTCACGTCCTTGAACTCCTCGTAGAGCTTCTCCACGCGGAAGATCCTCTGGGCCCATCCCAAATCTGCCATAGGTATTTGCCAAGAGTACCCACACGAATTACAGACATATTTGCCGGACGGCGAGATTCTTATGTCCCTGCTACCGCATTTGGGGCAGGCCATAGGAATACGTCTCTGCCAGTTTATAATACCTCCCTTGATAGGGCGCTACGTATCATCTCAAACGGCGAGGTAGCGTCAACAGCTCACCCCGCGTTGCCTCAGCCAAGACTCTAGGCGAGGACCGAAGACCTTGGGCGCCTTCCTCAGATCTTGGACCTTGGCGGCTCCCGTCAAGAACATGGCTATCCGGAGCTCCTGCAGTATTCTGGATATGGCTTGGGCCACCTTGTCGTCTAACGCGGCCTTGAGCAGAGGCTGAGACGCCGAGAAGTAGTCGGCCCCGAGGCCCAGCGCCTTCGCCCCATCAAGCCCGTTCCTTATGCCGCCGGACGCTATCACCGGGCCCTTGAAGGCGGCCTTGGCCTCGCATATGGCCGCCGCTGTGGGGATGCCCCAGCCCTTGAACTCCTGGGCCAGCTCGTAGAGCTCGGGACGCGCCTCCTTGGCTCTCAGACCCTCTATGACTACGAAGGAGGTGCCGCCGGCGCCGGCCACGTCGATTATATCCGCCACCCCGTTTAGGAGGCCCGCCACCTCCTTGGAGATGCCGTTGCCGACCTCCTTGACTATTAACGGCACCCCTAAAGACCTCTTCAGAAACCTCAACCTATCCAGCACGTTCTTGAAATAGGGCTCGCCCTCCGGCTGGAACACCTCCTGGGCTGGGTTCAAGTGGATCGCCAAAGCCGCCGCGTCTATCATGTCGACGGCTTCCTCCGCCCAGCGCAGTAGCTGGTCGTCGGGCAGTCTGGAGATCTGCGGGGCGCCTAGATTGGCTATCTTGGGCACCGTCGGCGCGTTGGCCTTGACCACCTCGAAGCTACGCCTGGCCTCCGGCTTCACTATGCCTACACGTTGCGAGCCCACGTACATGGGCACCCCCAACTCCTCGGCGGCTTTGGCGAGCCTGGCGTTTATCTTCTCGGCGAGCTCGGTCCCGCCCGTCATGGCGCCTATTATGAACGGCATGGATATCTCTCGGCCTAGAAACGTGGTCCTCGTATCCACGTCGTCTAGGTCGAGCTCCGGCAGGGCCCTATGTACTAGGACCACCTCGTCCAGCCAACTATCGCCGATTTGCGACTCGGGCGAAGCCGCCAGGAATATGTGGTCGTTCTTACGCTTGTCTATCATGAGTAGAACAACACGCTGGCGTAGCCGACGGTCTCCTCCCTATACCCGCTGGTGTCTCCCGAGGTGGCGTGCTTCAACAGCTTGGCCTTGAACCCCAACGCGGTTGCGGCCTTCATCAAAGCCCCTATGGGGCCTATGCCGCACGCCGAGATGTCGTATCTAGAGACGACGTCGAAGAAACCCTCGACGTCGCCCGCGACTATCTTGGATATGGCCAGCTCGTCCTTCTTGGCGGTCACCTCGTGGTGCTCGTAGTGGTTAAGGTCGGAGCTGGCTATTATGTATATCCTCTTCTTGAAGCTGGCCACCATCTTGGCCAAGGCGGCTCCCAGCTCCTTGGCGGTGGAGGGCGTCTGGCGCCATAGAGCCACTGGGACGATCTTGACGTCGCCGAAGAAATACTGGATGAAGGGCATGTGGACCTCGATGGAGTGCTCCTTGGAAAAGGCGTAGAAGTCGTCCTCGAGAGATCTATACTCCGAGGACAAGAACTCGGCCGCCTCCTCGTCGATCTCTAAAGCGCCTAGAGGGGTCTCCCAGACCCCCGATTTCATTATCGCGACCGGCGCCCCCACGCCGTAGTGGTTAGGCCCTATGACCACCACCGTATCGGGCCTCCCGTAGCCTCTGAGAGCCGCATACGCCCAGGCCGCCACGGGGCCCGAATAGATATAGCCCGCGTGGGGCGCCACAGCCCCCAGAGCCTTGGCCCCCTCCGGGCTCAACGACTCTGTCTTAGGGCCTAAGTCGTGATATATGCTCCACCTTATCCTCTCGACAAGGGCCTCCCGATCTGCCTCGTAGAAATAGCCGGCGACGGCCGGCTTCCTAATTCTAGCCATGAAGGGAGTATATCACCGCTTTATCTAGTTTCCACGAGCTTGGTCTCGAACTCCTCAGGCGGGACTGGCAGATCTTGGTCGGGTTTAAGCTCCCCTCTCTCCCTCAAGACTTGTCTAGCCAATATCCAGAATATAAGGGCGAGGCTACGCCTCCCCTTGTTGTTGCAAGGTATCATTAAGTCGATGAAGTCGTGGGGCGTGTCGGTATCGACGAGAGCCACCACGGGTATGCCCATGATAGCCGCCTCTCTGACCGCTTGCGAGTCCAGCTTAGGATCCACCACCACCAATAGGTCTATCTCCATATACTCAGGCAGATAGGGGTTGGTCAATATGCCGGGCGTGAACCTCCCGGCTATATATTTACAGCCCACATATTTACAGAACATCTCTATGGGCTTGAAGCCGTAGGGCCTAGTCGTGTGGACCAATATCCTGTCGGGGCTGTACCTCGCTATGAACTTGGCGGCTATCCTCAACCTCTCGTCGATCTTCCTTATGTCGAAGATCCTAAGCCCGTCGGGCCTCACAGCGTAGATAAAGCCCCTCTTCTCCAAGTACTTATTGGACATCTTGGTACCCAACCTAATGCCTGAGGACAGATACCTCTCCAACGGCACTAGGTACTCGTAGCTCTCACCGCTCTCGCTCATCGAGGCGGGGCCACTCCACTCCTTTTAATTATTTTCGCCCTAGGCGTTCTCCCCTTAAGGCGCTAGATCTTGAGACGCCGGCTTTTGCTCAGAACCCAGATTTCTCTTCATCTATCCGCGATGACGGGCCTACCTCATTACCGATAAAATGGAAATTCTGGTTAAAATCTGTATGTGCAACGAGCTGGGAGAATTCGCCGATTGGCTCCACCGAAACTATTCCGGGGTTCTAGGCATTTCGCAGATCTACACGGCCTCGCTCGGCGGTTTCGTCCTCGTGGGCATCCACTTCGAGAGGGGTTCGAAGATCTCGGGGGATGTGCCCGTCGGCTTGACTATTTACGGGCTGGGCGACCGCGTTAGGGGTTATTGTAGCCTCCCGATACCTTGCAGGACCGATGGCCGGATTGTACGTATGGGGGATCTAGTGCAGTCGAGGGTGGGACCTTTGGAGATCGATCTGCCGCTGGTGAGGGACCTAGGTCTCGAGGTGGTGTGCTTAGATGGAGCTGTCGCGGTGGTCGACGAGGTGGGATGTCTTGACGTATACAGCCGTATGGGGCAGTTCATCGTCGCATGTGGTCTATTGAACAGATGGGCCCGGGCAGGCGGCGACGTGTATCGCGAGTTCAGGGACGTGGTGGCGAGGCTCTAGGACCGTGACGGCAATATAGATATATACTTACCTTCGGTAGGGAGCTATGAGCAATATCAGAGTGAACATACGCGGCGGGGCGGCGCCCCCGGGCTCTTTGGCCGACTATTTGAAGGGCGTGAAGGTCAAGCTGGTCACTATCTCGGGCAAAGGCGGGGTGGGGAAGTCTTTGGTCACGGCGGCCGTTGGGCTCGGCCTCGCGCTACGGGGATATAGGGTGGGCATATTAGACGGCGATATATACGGCCCGACGATACCTAAGCTGTTGGGCGTGACGGACTCCGCGCTCTACGTCGACTCCAAGACGGGGAAGATAGTGCCCGTGTCGGGACCCTTCGGCGTCAAGGTGGTTTCGATAGACTTCATGTTGCCCAGCGAGGACACGGCGGTTATCTGGAGAGGCGCCTTGGTCACCCAGGCGTTGAGGGACTTCATTTCGCAAGTCGACTGGGGACCTCTCGACGTGTTGATGGTCGACCTCCCGCCGGGCACCGGCGACGCTCCGTTGACCATAGCCCAAAGCCTACAGGGCGGGATAGATGGCAGTATCATAGTGACCATACCGTCCGAGATCTCCCGCCGTATAGTCGTCAAGGCTATAGACTTCTCGAGGAAGGTGCAGATACCAGTCGCCGGCATAGTGGAGAACATGTGCTGCTTCGTCTGCCCCGACAACGGCAAGACCTACTACATATTCGGCGAGGGGACCGGCAAGAGGATCGCCGAGAAGGCCGGCGTGCCTTTCCTGGGCCAGATACCCATGGACCCGCTACTCTCGAAACATCTAGATGAGGGCAAATTACACGAGTTCTTGACCTTGGACAACGGCACTGTCAAACACATAATGTCCATAGTGGACGCCTTGGCCTCTAAATACGCCGATAAGCTGAGGCAGGAGATCAAGGAGGAGAAGCCCAAGAGGATTTCGTTGATGAAGCTACCTGGCGAGGACGAGGAGCAGGGCGAGTAGGGCAGATCTATAAATAGCGGGAGGTTTAGTCCTATGGCGCAGTATCCCGAGGACGTACAGAAGATGTTGGACGTGCTTCTGGAACACAACGAGTGGAGGCGGAGGCAGACGATCAACCTAATAGCCGCCGAGAACGTGATGTCGCCCCTCGCCGAGTTGGTCTACCTCAACGATCTCATGGGCAGATACGCCGAGGGCTCCGTCGGCCGGCGGTACTATAGAGGGACCAGATACGTGGATCTCCTCGAGGAGGCCCTATCCAAGAGCTTCGCCGAGATCCTCGGCGCCAAGTACGTCGACGTTAGGCCTATCTCGGGGACCATAGCGAATCTGGCGACGTACTACGGCCTGGCGCCGGAGGGGGGCACCATAGCCTCATTGCCAACTAGGGCGGGCGGCCATATAAGCCACAACCAAGTGGGCGGCCCCAAGGCGTTGAAGTTCAGGGTTCTCGAACTGCCTTGGGACCCCGATGCGTTCAACATAGACGTCGACAAGGCGCGTAGGCTAATAGAGGAGAATAGGCCCAATATAGTGATCTTGGGGGGCTCCCTCTATCTGTTCCCCCACCCGATAAAGGAGATATCCGAGGCCGCCCGCGCGGTGGGCTCCTACGTACTTCACGATTCAGCCCACGTCTTCGGCCTAGTGGTGGGGGGCAAGTTCCCCAACCCGCTGAGGGAGGGCGCCGACGTGACTACCTCCTCTACGCACAAGACCTTCCCGGGGCCTCAAGGAGGGCTTATCGCCAGCGCCCTAGAGGGGGAGGTCAACGAGTCGATCGCCCGCGGCGTGTTCCCCGTCTTCACGTCGAACTACCACATGCATAGGTACGCAGCCACCTACGTCACTCTGGCCGAGATGCGGCAGTTCGGCGCCCAATACGCGGAGCAGATAGTCAGAAACGCCAGAGCGCTCGCCGAGGCGCTACACGCCAATGGATTCGACGTGGTGGCGGAGCATCTCGGGTTCACACGGACCCACCAGGTGGCCGTGGACGTCTCGAAGCTGGGAGGCGGCGAGGCTGTGTCCAAGTTGCTCGAGGACGCCAATATAATAGTTAACAAGAACATGTTGCCCTGGGATAAAAGCGCGGTTAAGCCTAGCGGGATCAGGCTAGGAGTTCAGGAAGTCACCAGATGGGGCATGCGCGAGGGGGATATGGCCGAGATAGCGGGCTTCTTCAAGGAGCTCTTAATAGACGGCAGAGAGCCCGGCCAAGTACGTAGAAAGGTCGTCGAGTTTAGGAGCCAGTTCTTGGAGGTGAAGTACGGCTACGGCGTAGACGGAGAGCTGGCCAGGAGGCTGTTGGGGAGCATGGGGCTGACGCTCTAGATACACTGCACGTATCCCCCATCTATAGATATCAGAGAGCCCGTTATGTAGCTGGCCCTCTCCGAGGCCAAAAACGCCACGAGCTCCCCTATCTCCTCGGGCTTGGCCATACGGCCCAGCGGTATCTCGCCTGCCATAGCCTTCAGCACGTCGTCCAGAGGCTTGCCCTCGCGGGCGGCTCTGTCCCTAGCCACCTCTAACACCCTCTCGGTCTCGACATAGCCCTGGAGAACTCCGTTGACGAGTATGTTGTACTGGGCCAGTTGGTACGCCAGTGTCTTGACGAGGCCGGCTATTGAGAGCCGTATCACGTTGGAGAGCGTCAGATTGGGCAGAGGCCTCTTCAACGTCAACGACGTTATGTATATTATACGGCCCTGCCTCTTCTCGATCATATACGGCAACGCGTCCTTGGTCAGCCAGACGGCGCTCATCAGCAGAAGCCTCACCGCGTAGTCCCAGTCCTCCTCGGTGAGCTCCATGAAGGTCCCCGGCTTGGGAGGACCTGTGTTGTAGATAAGTATATCCACGCCGCCGAAACTCCTCGCGGCTGTCTCCACAATCTTGGCCACATCGGCCCTTTTAGTTAAATCGGCCTGCACGGGCACGACCTCGGCGCCGAACTCTGACCTTATCTCCGACGCCGTCCTCGAAAGCCTCTCTAGATCCCTAGACGCTATGACGAGGTTGGCCCCCTCCCGCGCGAGGACTCTGGCCACCCCTCTCCCTATGCCTCTACTGGCGGCGGTCACTATAGCCGTCTTCCCCTTTAACATGTTACTTGACTTCTATAAATATATATTTCTTGCAGACGTTCCTTATAGGGCATTCCTCGCATCTAAGCCTAGCGCAGTAGTTCTTGCCTATGTGGTACGCGCCTCTCTCGAACGCTATGGGATCGCCGCTCAGATAGGCGATCGTCCTCACCAGACCCCGCACGGACTTGAGGCGTATCCGTAACGGATCGCAACGCTCCTTCCGGCTTCTGCAAATCAGGGCCCGCGCCACTCTCTGCTTTATCTTGGAGGCGGTCGGCGAATCGACGTCCTCGAAGGAGCCGCTACGCATGGCAACAAGGGTTGTGTAGAAATCCCCATGTATTCTATATTTTCTAACTTCATTTTTATTATAAGCTATTTTATATGCAAGAGGAATAGTATTTTTATCTATAAAAATTCTTATAAATAACTTAATTCCTCTATCGATAGAATAACCACCGTTGTTTTCGAAGACAAATTCTCTCACATCTTTCTCAAATCTATCTAATCGTTTTTCTTTTAATATCCAGAGATATGTTCCCTTTTTATGCTTTAGAAATTCTATAATCTTTAAAATTTTATTTACATGTATATTTATCGGAGCCTCCTCGCCCAATATATTGGTGAGAAGGTGTCTCAGCTTGGATGCTGATATGCCGTCCATTTTCTCGAACTCTCGGGAGTACGCTTCCAACATCCCATCGCCCTTGATGTTATTACCTACTAGATATGATAATATTGTAATATATAGTATCACATCTTCAATATTTCTTATATTTGATAAATTATTAATAATAGTAGATATATCTGAGCTTTTATATGATTCTATTATAGATCTTATCTGAGCCGCTGTGTATTTCAAACTCCTAGGCATAGTGGCCAATACTCCGTCTTCCACCTCTGCCCCCGTCTTAACAATCGCCTCTCTTACCTCTGCGGCCACTAACTCTCTTTTACCCCTTATATTTTTATGGAGGAGCTCGTGGAAAAGGCCCGGGAAGCCCTAAAAAACGCATATGCGCCGTATTCGAAGTTCCGCGTAGGCGCCGCCGTGTTGACCAAAAGCGGCAGGATCTACACTGGCGTCAACGTGGAGAACGCCAGCTACGGGCTGACCGTATGCGCCGAGAGGGTGGCCGTATTTAAGGCCGTGTCGGAGGGGGATAGGGATATAGTGGCCGTAGCGGTGGTCGTCGACTCGGACGAGCCGGTGGCCCCCTGCGGGGCGTGTAGACAGGTCATAGCCGAGTTCAACCCCAACGCCCTTGTGATCATGGCGACGGCCGACAAGAGAAAGGTGATTACGGCGAATCTCAGGGATCTCTTCCCGTCGCCGTTTAGAGGCGACAAGCTAAAGTCCTAGCTCCACGTAGGTGTTGGGGTACTGTCCGTTTTCGTCCTTTTCGTATTTCTTCAACATGTCCCAGATGGTCAGGAGCGCGGAGCCCGCGGCGAACAGGGCCTCCAAGCTCGGCGAGGCGTCTCTGCCTTTTAAGACCACCTCGACGGCCACCGAGTCGTCTCCTATCTCTATACTGCTGTTGGCGTATTCGAGCTTCACGCACTCCGCCGGCAGAAGCTCGCATAGCCTCTTTGCGTTGAGCGGGGCTATCGTCCTCGCCGCGCAGATGGGGTCGCCCTTCTCGACAGAGCCGGCCTTTATAGGTCTTGTGGAGGTTAGATGTATATAACCGTATGCCTTAACTACATAGCCGAGATCCGGGCGGTTGACCTTTATGGCTCCCCTCGGCTCCTCCAGACTGTATTCTACACCCTTGACCTTCGTATCTACGCGTAATCTCTTGATGTAGGTGGCGCCGCCAGCTATGGCGCCCACGAGGGCGCCGAACAACGCATCCATCTCCACGCCCGTCTTCCACACAGTCCAGGCCCTAGCCTTGACGGCGCCTCCGCTACACTCCGCCGAGGCTGATAGAGGTACCGGGTGTAGAAGCGGCACATACCTATATGCCTGTTTCGTCGCGAGAGAGGCCGCTACGACGCAACTTACAGCGTCGCTTATGGAGACCTCGGCGGAAGCTACGGCGTATCTGCCCACATCGCCCTTCGCCGAGATGTCGACCATCACATCTACAGCCGCCTCTCCAGTAGAAAAATCATACTGTAAAAGTAAATAATAACGGCTATCCTTAATCCGTGCCTAACGACGTCAAGGTTAAGTACAGAGTCTGGGTAGAGTGGAACGGCAACCAGATAATAGGGCCGGGCATATACGATATCCTGAAGGCCATAGACGAGACGGGCTCCATAGCCTCCGCGGCGCGTAAATTGGGATTTTCCTATAAGTTTATATGGACTTACCTGAAAAAACTCGAGGATATCTTGCAAGTCCCTCTGGTACAGTCTAAGCGGGGCGGACGGGAGAGGGGCAAGACCGAGTTGACCGAGGTGGGCCAGCTTCTGTTGAGACATTACGAGGAGATAAACTCGGAAATCAATAGGCTTGTACCTACTTGGGAGAGCAAATTCCAGGCAATCATAGATTCTCTGGACAAATATAGAGAGATCTCTTCGGAACAAGAGGGCGAGGAGGAGTTGCCGCTCTACAGCGAGGACGAGTAGTCTATCTTCAACTTGAAGGTAGGCTCGCGGACATACACGGCGCGAGATACCGCCTCGTATACCCTCTTGGCGTCCCTCTCCTTTATGGGGCCGTAGAGATCCACGACGGGCTCTCTGTAGAGACAAGGCTTCAGCTTGCCGTCGCTCGTAAGCCTCATGGTGGTGCAACCAGCGCAGAAGTAGGGATTGTTCCAGTTCTTGACAATCTCTACATCGACGCCGGCCAGCCTCAGAATAGGTCTGTTGTGTAGATCCTTCCTGGTGTAGGCAGGCCTCGCGCCCATGCCCTCGAGCAATTCGGCCACCTCGTCCGCCGAGGCGCGGAGATCGCCGAATATCTTGCTACCCAGACCTACGGGCATGAGCTCTATCAGCTGAATAGATGCGCCGATAGATGCGGCGAGTTTAACCAACGACCTCAGAGACTCCCTGTCGTCGTTTATCCCTTTCAGGAGCACCGCGTTGAGCTTCACCTTCATGCCGGCCTTGACGGCCGCGTGCACGCCGTCTAGCACTCTGCGGAACCACTCCTTGGGCACTCCAGCCACTTTGGAGAACTTCTCAGGATCTGTGGTGTGGACCGAGACGTTGACGCGCCGGAGACCCGCGGCGGCGAGATCCTCTGCCAACTCCGCCAACCTGAAGCCGTTGGTAGTCATCGAGATCTCGACGCCATCTCTGTTCATTTTCCGCACTATATCCACTATGTCGCTCCTCAAGAGGGGCTCGCCGCCCGTTAGTTTATAGTCTCTTACGCCTATCTTAGAAAGCACGTCGACCAGAAAACCGTAGTCGTCTGCGTCAAGAAGGCGGCCAACACCTCTCAACTGCCCTTCGAAGTGGCAGAATATGCAGGAGAAGTTGCAGACGTCGTTGACGGCCACTCTGAGCTTCAGGAACGGCCTGCCGTATCTGTCGACCAGCACCAATACCTCTTTGCGACATGTATTTTTATGTAGACGTGTAGTATACGTATACTTTAAAGGCTTGATCTTCGAGTTCTTCAAATGCTCCTCTCGGCGATAGCAATCGCATATCAGGCGCGGAAAATTTTCGCCAGATTCTTTACTCTATTCACCATATTAATCATATTAATATTTATTCAAACGTACCTTATAAACAATATTATTGAAGATGAATTTTATATATTAATTATATCGATATTGTTGGTAAGAGCTATTATAGGTAGGTACGTAATGGCGATGCGCGCGGCTCTTTACATCGTGATTGCGAGTTTAATGTTCTTCAATTCAAATTTATTTCTGATTGAACAATATAATATAATTAATATTGTATTGGATTCTATTATAATATTTCTTATAATTTTACTATTTGAAATATATGAATATTCATATTATAGAATTAATAAAACTAAGGATATTGCCATACCTGCTATATTGTCCTTGGCTTTCCAGAGCCCCTATATGTTTGCATTGCCTATCCTTCAGGGGTTTATTTTCGCCATATTTGACCTACCGATACAGATATACGGTCCCCTTGCCTCTTTTGTATATCTATTGAATTATTTTATCTTAATTTATATATTTAAGATAAATTATACTTTCCTTTTTATTTTTATTAATATTTTTCTATTTTTAGTAGCATATTTTGTATTTAGCAAGAGGATCGCTTATAGGTCTCTATCGCCGCCGGTGGGGTGGCTCAATTCCTGGCTCGGCGGAAAATACTACGTCGAGGACGTAGTGGGAGTAGGCGGCTTTAGCTACGTCTTAAAGGTCTCGGCGGGTAGGCAGAAGTTCGCCGCTAAGGTGCTTAGGTATGTCGACGATAGAGGCGCTCCCCTCGCGTCGAGCTGGGACGTTATAAAGATATTCGGGCAGGAGATGAACAGGTATCTGGAGGTGTTGTCCGACTACGTGGTGAAGGCGTACGAGGTGTCGATACCATCTACCGAGTACAGATCTTTGAGCGACTACATGAGGAATCCCCCATACATGATACTCGAGTACATGGAGGGCGGATCCCTACGGGAGTATCTGATCGAGAAGAGGACTCTATCCCTCGATGAATTCTTTAGAATATTTATACAGATATTGAAGGGATTAAATGATATTCATAAGAATAATTTAGTTCATCTAGATATAAAACCTGAAAATATAATGTTTAAGGATAGGGAAAAGGCCGTGGTCAAGATAGGGGATCTAGGCATTGCCAAACTGGCTGTGGGCAAGGCGGTGGCCGCGTCGTATCTTTCACCAGCTTACGCGGCGCCTGAGACCCTCTACAGTCAGACGGCATCTAAAGCCTCCGACATATATTCACTCGGTTGCGTTATGTACGAGAGCTTGACCGGGATAAACCCGCAGTCGTTCGTGATTAACGGATACGAGATACCCCCTCCCGACAGATACAGGCCGGAGATCCCGTCTTGGCTCTCGGGCTTAATAATGTCCATGTTGTCCCCAAGGCCTGAGGCCAGGCCTACGGCCGAGCAGATCTTGAGGATATTCGAAAACTATATAAGCGGAGCCGGCGTGCCTCAATAAATGCCTTGGAAATGCCCAATTTGCGGCACAGAGAACCCCGACGATGTGGACACGTGCAGGATATGCGGCGCGGCGAGGCCGACGGCGAGCACTGTGAGCGTCGCCGAGAGGGGCCCCAAAGTGGTCGCCTACTATAGGCAACTTGTCGTTGAGATCCTCGAGACGCCTGTCAAGGGCTTGGCAGGCGCGGCTAAGGCATTCGACTTGGAGGCCCTGGGAAATATAGTGACGGTAGGTAGGGCGTTGGACAACAACTTCGTGTTGCCGGATCCCTCGGTCTCTCGGAGACATCTAAGGATCGTGGTATCCTCCGAAGGGCTAATCCTCGAGGATCTCGGCAGCACCAACGGGACGTATCTAATGCCGGAGGGGAAAAGGGTCAACGTGGCCAAGGCGGGGGAGGAAGCCGTCGTTAAGATAGGCAACTCGGTGGTTAGGTTGCGCTTGGTTAAGTGACTAGCTCAAGGGTCCTCGCCAGAGGCCGTGCCCCATCGTCCTCGATCAAGAACGTGTCCTCGAACTGGGCCACGAAGCCGTTGGCCTCCTCGACCAACACCTCGTAGCCGTAGAGAACCCCCTCCGACAAGGCGTCTTTATAGAAGGCGTCTGGGATCTGAGGAAACCATCTAGGCGTAAACGGCAAATTATTAGAAAATTGATATATTATATCTATATATTTCTGATATTTTTTCGATTTATTTCTTAAAAGTCTAAATATAGTAATATTTTTTCTATCTACGACATATCCCTTGCCGTTGGTGGCGAAGGGCTCCACGGCATATACATCGCCCGTCTTGATGTTCTGCGACGCGGACCTATCGCCGTAGTTAGGTATCACGTCCCCTGCGTGGAGGACGTAGCGCTCTATTCGATGGCCGGTCAAGTTGTAGATAGGCTTGTAGCCGAACGATTTTATGGCCGCCTCGATGGCTTCGCCGATCTGCCAAGCCCTGACGCCGGGCTTCAACGCCTCTGAGGCCTTCTTGAGCGCGTTGTAGGAGGCCCTTATCAAGCCGTCGTATGCGTTAGTACCCAACGCGACTGTGACTGCGGCGTCGACAATGTAGCCGTCCTTATGGGCGCCTACATCTATCTTAACCACAGAGTTCTTGGGGATTTTACTTCCATCGTTCCTCGTCGCAGTGTAATGCGCCGCTACCTCGTTAATGCTTATGTTGACCGGAAACGCAGGTTTGGCTCCCTGCGCGATTATGAACTGCTCTATCTTCTCGCAGAGCTCCAAGACAGGCATGTCGGGATGGATTATGTCCATGGCGTATTTCAAAGCTCTGTGGACAACATCGCCTGCCCCGACTAGCTCGTTCACGAGATCTTCTTCCGGGTTCCATTAATAAATCAAGGCTACCTAGCTACGCCCCACCGCTTCGGGCCGGATATGTTAGATATAATTCAACGATAGGCGTGGGCGTGGAAAAGCGGCATTTGTTGTTTGTTGGAGGAAGCGCGGGGTGATATAACTAGGATGTCTTTAAATCGTCGAACGATATTATCGACATATCCTCAGGCGCCTTGGTCACGGGCCCGACCCTCGCCGCTATTATGTACTTGACGCCCCTCTTGGCGGCTAGATCCACTATACGCTGGGTGGCTATCCCGTCCATCAGTATGGCGTATACGTTGCCCTCGGACGACGACAAGAAGTCGGGGAGTTCCCTAACAGTTAACCTCTTCACAGGGCTCCACTTCTCGTCGTAGATCTCCGCCTCAAGCGTGCCGAGCATCTCGTCTATCTTAGTCCTTACGAAGTCCGGCACCTCTAACGGACGCCCGGCCTGCTGAGGTTGCGGCGGTTGTTGCGGCTGGGTTTGTTGCGCCTGGGCCTGCTCTTGTGACTTTATCTGTTGTTGGGCCAGATACTCCTCGACCGTCATTTTATTCCTCAGAGCCCTCGCGATCTCCTTAGCCGTCAACTGCTCAACCTCCTTGCCTGGAGGCGCTCTGGCTATGTAGTCGACGTGTGCAACCTTCAATAGATCCCTCAACACGAGCTCGCCGCCCTTATCCCCGTCGACGAACGCCGTCACGTTCTTGCGCTTGCTTATATCTATTATGGTCTGAGGTATGCCCTGGCTTATACCCTCTATGGCTATTACGTTGCGGTAGCCGTGTTTGACCAGATTCACGACGTCGGCGCGGCCCTCAACTATGATTATGCTGTCGGACTTATCGATGTCGGGCCCTGCCGGTAGTCTCTCCGGGCCGTACTCTATCACCTCGGCCTTGGCCACATCCTCCTTCAGCTTCTCGAGTATCTCCTTGGTGTCGGGAAGCACCTCCTCCTCCATCATCTTGATAAGCTCCTTGGCCCTCTCGACTATCCTGTTCCTCTTCTCCTCCCTCAAATCCCTTATCTCCAGAATCTTGACGCTGGCCGGATAAGGCCCGACCCTCTCCACGCTCTCGATGAGCGCGGCTATCAAGGCGGTCTCGTAGCGGTCTAAGTTCGACGGTATGTTGACCCGGGCCTTTGTGCGCCCGTCCTTCTCCAATATGTCTATCTCGATTCTGCCGATACGCCCCATCATCTGTAGCTCTCTAAGATCCATATCCTTGCCGAGCAAGCCCTCCGTCTGCGAGAACAACGCGCCTATTATGTCGGATTTATCAACCACTCCGTTCACTTCTATCTGGGCGACAATCATGTACTTTGAGACTATGGTTAAGGCTCCCATGGCCCACACCTTAGTAACACCTTTAAGTATTTACTCATCTCCTAACGCTCGCCGATCGGCGAGGCCCAACGTCAGCCGAGGAAGTCGAGCAGACTTCTGGAGCCGCCTTTCCCTACCAAGTCGCCTTCCCTTACGCCTATCACTTCGCCTATCCTCAACGCCGCGGGGACTATCTGCTTCTCTACATAGTAGTCTATGTCTACCTCCTTTATATCTTCTACCAAGATATAGGGCTTAGCCCTAGAACTCAATTTATCACTACCTTTAACTATTACATATCCTATACTCATACCTTTATGTATTTTATATCCGTGCTTCTCCAATAATTTAGCTGCATATACATGTGGAGGAGTTACTTTATATTCATCTAATTCTTTATCTAAAGTTTTCCATATAATTAAATCATCAAGATCTATATTATATGTTTTAATATTATTGATAATAGATTTAACATAGCTAATAATCTTATCCTTAGCCTCAGACAAGTTCTGAGACTTAAGCGCATATTCTATGACCTTCAACTGCACCTCCTTCGCCAGCTCGCACCAGTCACCTCTCACAACTTCGAATCCCACGATATCGATTCTGCCGTCGTCCAGGAGACCGGCGTAACGTTTCTTAGATTCCGTAAATAGAAGTTTCTTATATATTTTCTCTAATTTAATCTCTATATTAAATTTATCATTTACATAATTTATTATTCTATCTATATCCTTGGAATATTTAACAAATAAACTATCAGTATCTCCATATATTACATTTATTCCTATATTTTTAGCGAAATTTATAACATCTAGTAATATATTTCTCGCGAAGGCGGTGACGGACTCCGCGACTTCCCTTTTATACCATCTAGCCCCGAGCCAGCCCATATAGCCGTACATGGCGTTGGCCATAATCTTCAAGGCTCTTTGCCTCTCGTCCAGCAGTTTATACTCTACGCTGTTAGGATCGAGGCCGGACATGGCGCTCCTCACCTCTTTCCTCAGCTTTACTAGAGAGGCTAGGACTTGCGGTATGAAGCCAGTCGGGGACTTCCTGAACCTATGCCCGACCTCAGGCGCTCTGTAGACGCCCTCGGGCGGATCCGGCTCGCCGGGTTCCAGATAGGTGTCAGGCGATAGGTTGTACTTCATCATTATGCTGGGGTACATACTCGTGAAGTCCAACACGGCGACGTCTTGGTAGATGCCTGGCCGCGGCTCCAACACTATGGCGCCTTTGTAGGTCTCATAGGGCCTCTCCTCTCTGTTAGGCGCGACTTCGCCCATGCGGTACGCGTACCGCATCAACAGCCACTCGACCCTCGCCCCCACGGAGGCCGCGGCCACTTGGTCTAACGGCACGCCGGACACAGAGGAGAGCTGGATCAGGTAGGGCAGTAGCTTCTCGCCCAGCCCGTATGTGGAGGCCGCGTCCTCCATCGCGTATTTGATCAAGATAGGCCTCCGCGAGGGATCGTCCCAGTATTCGTAGATCCTGTGGCCGGGTATCAAAGTCCTTTCGTCGCGTTTCATGACGCCGAAGTACTCGGCGGCTCTATCCAACGTCTTGACCTTGATCTCCTGTATCTCGTCTATGACGTTGTAGAGATCCACGTTGGCCCTCCCCACGACTGACCAATGGCCGTACACGCTCTGCTGGGGCGCCCCGCCCAGCCTATCCACGGACAGGGCTACGCCGAGCCTTTTGGCCCTCTCGGCCAGGTAGGGCCAGTCGAAGCCGTTAGAGTTGTAGCCGAGTATGATGTCGGGATCGTATTCCCTCACGTATTCGACGAACTCCCGCAACACCTTCCTATCATCTCGCCCGTCCGCAGTTATCGCGAAGGCCTTGCCCGAGGAGTCCTTAATAGAGATGATCACCACGGGATCTCTGGCAGGATCTGCGGTGCCCCGCGCGTTGTATACCTCTATGTCGAACGCCGCTATTCTGAGGTCCGGCAACACGCCTGTCTTTTCCAAGATCGGGACGGGAGGTCTCCGCGCCAAGTACTTCCTTAAACCGCCCAGCGTGCCTTCCTCGGAGACGTCGGCCAGATGCCACGTGGACGGCGTGACGCCCACGTCGACCATATACCTCATATAGAACCTAATATCGGCCTCTAGAACCTCCTCGACGCCGTCTAGGGCTAGGGCGGCCTCTCTCAGCCGCCTCACGTCCTCGGGCACCCGAGCCGTGACCTTAAACAACTTGACGGGCTTGCCGAAATACTTCCTCTCGACTGCCTCCACTGCCTCTATAGGGGCTACCCTGGCCAAGGCTTGTCTCAGATTGGACGGATTGCCCTTTACGTAAAAATAAGGCCTAAACCCTCTGTCCGCCACCACGACGCGCTCGCCGTCCTTGGTAATTCCGAACATCCTAATCTCCGGCACCCCTCCAGCGATCGAGTATGTTATATCGAGGAGCCAGAATTCAAGCTCCACATTTATTATACTGTCCATATTTATCTATGCAGTCGCTCTTGATATGTCTGGAGGAGTTCGCAGAGCTGTTCAGACAAGGCTCGTTGCCTCGGGAAATCCTCGAGTGGCAACTGGCCGAGATCAGAAAACTGACGTCGGCGGCGGAGCGATCTCCGAGATCGCGGCCAGATCGATAGAGCTACTTAGCCCAGTTGTATCTACGAAGCCTCCGCGAGCGGCCCCAGCCGCAACTTGCGCAATATCCCTTGGCCACGTTGTAGGAGTGGCGTCCGCACCTAGGACAGCGTATGTGCGTCTTGCCCCTGCTGTGCTTCCCCATCGAGGGCGTGCCCTTCATGTCGGCGAGACGAAGAGGACGTTTTCCCCTCTCACGACCATGGTGCCTCTTTTCAATATCACATTATCGATGACCTCCTCGGCATCCTCAAGCAGTAGATTAACGTGTTGATCGAAGGACTTTAGAATGCCCCTTATCTCGTATCCATCCCTCAACTTCACCAACACCCTCTTCCCTATGGAGTCTTGGAGCGTTGCGCCTAGTGTGGCTAGGCACTTCGACATGTCACTTGACATGGCGTCGGCCCCACACCGGATATTTAAGGATTTCTCTAAGGCAATCGCCGCTCCGGGTTCAGCGGGGCGAGCCGACTCTATCCCAGGGCCGCACGAGGCGGTCGGGCCATCAGAGAGCCCTTATCCTCTCGCCTACCCTAGGTATTACTGTGGTTATCTTATAACGCAGTTCTATGGAGGTGGCCAGGCTGACTATCTTGGAAGGCTCGCCGTGTATTAGGACGACCTTACGCGGCCTGGGCTCTACCGTCTCCACGTATTTCATAAGCTCTCTCCGGTCGCTGTGGCCCGAGAAGCCGGGTATCGACACGACGCCCATCCTCATGGATACCTTGGTCTCCCCCATGGATATGCTCCTGACTATGAAGTCCCTCTCGCCGTTGAGGATGCGCCGCCCCAATGTGTTCTCGGCCTGGTAGGAGACGAAGATCAGCTTATTGGCTGGATCGGGGGCTAGGTGAACGAAGTAGTCGAGTATAGGTCCGCCGTTAAGCATGCCGTGGGGGGCTATTATTACGCCGGGCCTCTCGTCTTGCGTTATGCGCGCTATTTGGTTTATCCTGTCCTCTATCCTTTTGGCCCTCTCCACCACCTCTATGCTACCGGACGACGTGAAGGGGTTCACGCCTCCGTAGATCTCCTCCGCCACCTCTCGGTTCAAGAAGTGCGGGTACATCAGATACGCATTTAAGGTTTCTACTATCATGCCGTCGACGTATATAGGCACTCTCTTCAAGTTCCCTCTGTTAATCTCTCTATTCAATATGTATAGGATCTCTTGCGCTCTGCCTGTGCTGAAGGCCGGTATGAGGACCTTGCCTCTGTTCTCTATGGTCTCGGTAATTGCCTTAACTAAGGTGTTCTCTGCCTCGACCCTAGGCGGCTGGACGTCGTCGCGGCCGCCGTATGTGGACTCCATTATCAACATCTCCACGCGCTTGAACTTGTTCACGGCCTTATTCAGAAGATTAGTCCTCCCGAACTTGAAATCGCCTGTATACAATATGTTGTAGCGCCCGTTGCCTATATGTAGATGTACTAAGGCCGACCCTATTTCGTGGCCGGCATCGTATAGGGTCAGCTTAATGTCTGGCGCTATGTCCGTCACCTCCTCATAGTCTAACGTGATTATGTGGTACATAAGGGTCTCTATATCGCTTTTAGTATACGGCGGGATCTGCCCCTCGCGCTCCTTCAACTCGACATAGTCTGTCAAGAGTATGTAGGTCAGATATTTGGTAGGGTCGGTCATGTATACAGGGCCTCTATATCCGTACTTGTAGAGGTAGGGGAGGCAACCTACGTGGTCCATGTGCGCGTGCGACAGCACGACGGCGTCGAGGGAGTCTAGGTCTACCTGCTCCAGTAGCGGGAACTCCTCCTCGTACTGCGACGGCTTGAGGCCGCAGTCCAAGAGCACCTTGCTCTCGGTGGTGTCGACCAATATAGCGCTCCGGCCGACCTCCATAGACGCCCCGAGGAACGAGACGGTTATAGGCCCCTCCTTTACGACTGGCTCGTGGTGTATCCTGGCCCCCAACTCCCTCATCATCGCGGCCCTCTTGTCGTAGGCGCTGTGGTAGATCGTCCTGACGTCCACTATGTCCTTGGAGGGCAGTTTCATCATGCTGGGCACCCCCATCTCTATTATGGCGCGCCAGCCCGTCGACGAGAAGATCTCTCTGGCGAGCTTCTTGAAGTCCTTCTCGGGCACCGCCTTGGAGAGGTATATGTAGACGTCCCCCACGTCCTCGAAATATATGTGCTCTACTAGATCCGGGGCGAGTGAGAGGATTACCTTCTCAGCATCTTTCTTCGACAGCCGCGCCGCCGAGTCGCTCCTAACTACTATCCTTTTTTTAAGGGTCTTTGCCAACTCGGCGACCTCTTCGTTGCTTAAATTAGCAGGATTCTTGACATAAACACAGATAGATGGCCCCTCCACCTCTACCTTAGATACCTCGACGCTCGACAGAATCTCTTTGATCTTAGATTCGATATCTAAAGAATACGCCACGGCCTAGCCCCCACTATGGTCTTATATATTTTTCTATTCGGCGATTGTCACCCTCTGCCTGGCCGAGAACACCCGTCTAAAGCCGTCCTTAGTTATGGTCACTATATCGATTCCCTCGCCGGAGCCCGGGTCGTTCCTCATGGCCGCCTTCACCGCGTTTTCGGCCAGCTTCACGGCCTCGTCGACTGTCATGTCTTCTCTATAGCCCACCTCCAGTACGCCCATGGCGTAGGGCGAGCCGCTCCCCGTGGAGATGTAGCGCTCCTCGCTGTAGCTACCCAGCCAATCGAGCATATACAGCTGGGGCCCCTCGTCGTCGAACCCGCCGAAGATCGAATGGACGATGTATATCACCGGCCGCGAGTAGAAGAGGAGTAGAGAGGCGTAGTTGACCAAGGTCTTTACAGGTATAGGCCTCTTGTGCTCCGTCTTGTAGTCCCTAGCCAATACTGTGAGCGCGCTCAACAGCCCCTGGAGATCCGCCACGCCCCCGCTCATAGTGGCGGCCACATGCTCGTCGATTTTCCAGATCTTCTCGCCGCGTTTATGTGCTATGTAGTATCCGGCGGTCACCCTTTTATCGGTCGCCAAGACGACTCCATCGCGAGCCTTTATACCCACAGTGGTAGTCATAAATAGAATTGGAGATCCTCTTTTATCTCTTGAGCTCTACCTCCTCCACGAAATTTACCTTCTTCAATTCGGCGAATCTGCTACCTATCTCCGACGCAGCTTGAAGCAGTATATTCCCAATTTTCTCGTAGAGTAGAACCTCGGCGGGCAACCTCACTTGGGCCTCGGAGCCGTCTTGCGAGAAGGATACCGAGATCTTGTCGGGAGGTATCCTGGGCATATACTGCCTTATCAGATAGACGATCTTCTCTTCGTTGGATGTCAGTTTCTTCACTACCTTGCCTCTAACCACCAACGTCTTGCCGGCAAGGGGATGGTTAAAGTCGAGCGTGACCCTGCCGCCGGAGATGGAGATAACTCTCGCCCTATTCCCCTCTATCTCCACCACGTCGTCCACGCGAGGCACTATGCCGTGTCTGTGGAATTCCCTTATGGATAGTATCTTTATCTTGCTGAGATCCCTCTGTCCATAGGCCTTTTCCGGCGGGATCTCGACCTCAACGTCTCTGCCCTCATCCGCGTTCAGGAGAGCGTTCTCGAGAGGCTCCCAGAGCTTGGTCTCGCCGAGTATCACAAGTCGGGGCTCGTAGACCTCCTCAGGTCTGTAGATGCCCGCCTCCTTGGCCGTCGCCTCGCTAGTAGTCTCTATCACCTTGTTGTCGTCCTTGACCACGACGGTGTAGTCAAATAATATGTAGTCGCCCTTATTGAGCGTCATGGCGATGTAGCCGGCACCTCTTCTTGTTTCTGGGACATCTTCCTAGCCTTGACGATCCTCGTTATGTAGCCGGCTACTCTGTTCCTGACTCTCTTGCTCTGCAGATCGGCTAGCTCGGCCACCGCCTTTTTGTTCTCCTCGAAGCTGTCAGTGAATTTATCCGGGTACATCTCCAAGAGTTTCGCCGCCAAAGATTTTATGTAACGCGGTTTCACCCTGCCCATTGAAGGGCCACGAACAAGGCCTTAAAAATACTTTACGCCGAGCGCGCGGACCTCCGCCGTTCTGGTCGAGGCCTGTATTGCCGTAACTAGGAAAAGTTTTTATATACGCGAAATTCGTAAAACTCATGAGCTCCCAAACCGCGTATTTGACGCAGATAGGCGGAGTGCCCGTTCTGATATTCAAGGAGGGTACCCAGAGGGCGTTCGGCAAGGAGGCGATGAGGTTAAACATAATGATAGCGAGGGCTGTCGCCGAGGTGCTGAGGACCACGTTAGGGCCTAAAGGCATGGACAAGATGCTCATAGACTCGCTAGGGGATATAACCATAACGAACGACGGCGCAACCATACTCGACGAGATGGACGTCCAGCACCCCATAGCGAAGCTCCTAGTCGAGATATCCAAGTCGCAGGAGGAGGAGGCCGGCGACGGCACCACCACGGCTGTGGTGTTGGCGGGGGCTCTGCTAGATGAGGCCGAGAAGTTGTTGGAGAAGAACATACACCCGACGGTCGTCGTGTCGGGCTTCAAGAAGGCCCTCGACGTGGCTGTGGAGCACCTGCGCAAGGTCGCCGTTCCAGTCAACCGCACAGATGCCGAGATGTTGAAGAAGATAGCCACCACGGCTATGGGCGGCAAGATCTCCGAGACCGTGAAGGACTACTTCGCCGATCTGGCCGTGAAGGCCATCCTGCAGATAGCGGAGCAGAGGGGCGACCGTTGGGTCGCCGACCTGGACAACGTCCAGCTCGTCAAGAAGCACGGCGGCTCCCTCCTCGACACCCAGCTGGTCTACGGCATAGTTGTGGACAAGGAGGTGGTGCACCCGGCCATGCCGAAGCGCGTGGTGAACGCCAAGATAGCCCTCCTCGACGCGCCTCTGGAGGTCGAAAAGCCCGAGATAGATGCCGAGATCAGGATCAACGACCCCACCCAGATGAGGGCGTTCCTGGAGGAAGAGGAGACAATACTCAAGGGCTATGTGGACAAGCTGAAGGCCGCTGGCGTCAACGTGTTGTTCACCACCAAGGGCATAGACGACATCGCCCAGTACTACCTGGCGAAGGCCGGGATACTGGCCGTGAGGCGCGTGAAGCGCTCCGACATAGAGAAGCTGGTCAGAGCCACGGGCGCTAGGCTGGTCACCAGCATAGAGGATCTGTCCGAGGCGGATCTGGGCTTCGCCGGGCTGGTCGAGGAGAGGCGTGTCGGCGACGAGAAGATGGTGTTCGTGGAGCAGTGCAAGAACCCCAAGGCCGTGTCGATATTGATCAGAGGAGGCTTCGAGAGGCTTGTGGACGAAGCCGAGCGCAACCTAGACGACGCGTTGTCCGTGGTCGCGGACGTGGTGGAGGAGCCCTTCATACTGCCCGCCGGAGGCGCTCCCGAGGTCGAGGCGGCGAAGGCTGTCAGGGCGTTCGCCACCAAGATAGGAGGCAGAGAGCAGTACGCGATAGAGGCCTTCGCCAATGCGCTGGAGTCCATACCCAAGGCCCTTGCGGAGAACGCGGGGCTCGACGCGGTGGATATACTCACCGAGCTGAGGCACAAACACGAGCAGGCCGACGGCTGGAAGTACGGCCTAGATGTTTATCAGGGCAAGGTTGTCGACATGGTTTCGCTGGGCTTGATAGAGCCGCTATCGGTTAAGGTAAACGCCTTCAAGGTCGCCGTGGAGGCCGCCTCGATGATCCTCAGAATAGACGAAATAATAGCGGCCTCGAAGCTAGAGAAGGAGGAGAAGAAGGGCGAAAAGAAGGAAGAGGAGGAGGGCAAGAGCGAGACTAAGTTCGACTAAGCCCCCAACAACCCCCTTTTATAGAGAAACAATTCTATATACATAGTACATCGACGCTATAAGCATCGCCAACATCACTATTTTGATCGTCAGATCAATAGGGACTACTGCCGACATCACGACGCCGGCCGATACTCCGGCGAGCGAGGATGCTAAGATCCTCGATTTAATCCCGGACAGCATAGCCCTATACAGGCCGCTGGACGCCCGCATCCTCCTCTCCTCGGCGTCCTCGATATCGGACAACACGCGGGCCTCCTCAGCCTCCAACAACATTATGTAGTCTAGGCCATACGTATATTCGCCGAGCACGTCCTTGAGATACTCCTTAAACTCCTTGACCGACAAGGCCCTATTCACGAGAGCTCTTATTCTATTCCTTAACCTAATTAAGCTTAAATATAGCATAAATAGATAAATTAAAAAAAGAAATAAAGATATATAAATTAAATTATATAAAAAGAAAGATAATCCAATCGATAGAATTCCTAGTAAAAGTATGGCGCCGTTAACAATGACGAACTTGTTATACTCCTTCTCGAGAACTTTCTTTATTTTTATATTTATTAGCTCATCCAACATATATTTCATCTATATATCTAATAATTTTATTTTCATATTTCTTTTTAAGTTGTATTATAACTATATTTTCTAGATCTATATTAGCCTCAGCCAATCTCTTCTTCGCCTTTCCCAGATCAGTTGCGTGCATTGTGCCGAAGCTCTGTAGGCCTATACTACGCGCAGATCTATAGGCCTCGAAGTGTTCTGGATATTGAAGCTCTCCTATTATAAATAAATCTATATTTCTATTCATAGAAGTAAATATTTCCTTTAATTTATTTAAAGAATTTATCTTTATTTGATTAAGGATAGGCGAATCGATAAACTCATCGGCCTCGTCTATGTATACCCTCTGTAGCCAATGAGGCAGCTCTAGATCTATTGCTTGCAACAACGTCGTTTTCCCACTACCTGGAGGCCCCGCGACTACGAGATCTCTGCGATTCGCTAAAACCTCCCTCCTTATCGTCACAATATGATCCCTATTTAAAAATCCGTCTAGGACCAAATCGTCGAGAGTTTTAACGCCCCTATGTACCCTAATATATACATGCGGCGCCGAGACTATAGGAGGAAGGTCCACGGAGATCCTGAGCCGCAACGGGCCGAGCGCTAGGCCGTACTTAAAGGACGGGTTGGACTGGAGAAGCCTATAGCCCTTTGCCCTCGCCAGTGAGAGGAACCTAGCGACTAGGTCGCCTGTGGCGTATATATCTGTTCTTTGTTTACCAAATTTAGTAGTTATATATATATATTTTCCAGGAATTAATATAATATCTTCAATATTTTTATTAATTAATAAATTATGTAGATTATCTATATTGAGCGACTTCGTGAGATAGTAAAGCGCCGCTGAACGATCTTTAGTTAGTTTATAAAAAAGTTTATATCTTAAATAAATAGTTTTATCTATATTTCTTGAATATATTCTTGATATTATATTAATTATATCATCTTTATATCTAGCTATCTTGTCGTTCTCATCTATATAGCCCAGCTCTATCAGTCTGACCAACCCGATCAGCGCAATTCCTTGCATATCTTTCTTAGATAAACTGCAGTATCCCTAATACTTAATTTACTTATATTTAGTCTTTTAGCTATATTTTCCTTATCGTAACTAAGACCATACCTATTGCTGACTAGGTAAAATATCGTTGCTGCGATAACTCTCGGGTTCTTGCCTTGGATCTTTCTCTTATCTATAGATTCCAAGATCTTGATAGAGCTGTCTAAGACATAGATAGGCGCCTCTAGATCTTTAACTAATAATTCTATATATTGTTTTATTTTTTCTTTATATTTTATTTTATTAGAATATATTATTGTTTCTTTATTTAATCTATACAACAAGAACTTGAGAGAGATCTTCCTTATGACATAGGGGGTCTGGACGTTCTGGCGCGGCACGTAGAGGACGGGCCCCACAACGCTACCGCATTCAGCGCACACATATTCCCCGTTCGATACGACGATCCTAGGCGATCTGCAGTAGGGACAGATCACGAGGTTACGACCGGGGGGAATGATAAGCCTAATATAGATAGGGGAGGAGTAGACCGTGAGAGTTGTTATGAACTAATCTTGATACCAATATATACTTTATCACCTATATTATATGGCAAATTTAACTTTATTTTAAATATTAGACCGCCAATAGATATATAGGTAGTATCATTGTTTTTATTATATAGAATACCCCACATATAGATATCGTATTTAGTTTTATAATCTTGTTCTTTACTTTTATCAATATTTATTATTAAAGTATTATTTTTACTTAAATTTATATTTAAAATATCTAGAGGAATTTCCAATTCGGCCTCTGCATCGCCCACAAGCCAGATCTTGCTCAACGGGCCTTCCAGCTTCCCTATATCCCTAACCGTTTCTTTCAGCAACATGGCGTCTCGAAATCGCTGAAAATATAAAGTTTTAATCTCTTCTTCTCTGGTAACTATTTATTAAAAATATAGTTAATTTAATTTATTTATATAGTATATTTCAATAAAATATAAAGTATCAATAAGAATAAAAGCTTTAAAACTAAATATATTGGCCTCCATATGTCGGTGCTTGCCGAGGCTAACAAGAGGTTCGTTGCAGAGATAAACAATCTGCTGGGGAAGGAGGTGGTGGTAGGTCTCCACAACGGCGAGGAATATAGGGGCGTCTTACACGCAGTTGATAGCCAGCTAAATATAATTCTCATAAATGTTATAACAAAATCTGGAAATAAATACACAAAATCACTATTAATGTCTAGATATATAATATATATAAATTCTATTGAAAGAGAAATAGATTTGCGGGCATTTGCCAAATATGCAGAGAAGTTCTTCCCCGGAATGGTGAAATACGTCGAGGAGTCCAACATAGTGTTGATCAGCGATAAGGTCAGAGTGAGCGAGATAGGTATAGAGGGATCGGGGCCGCTCGCCGAGAGGGTTAGGCAGATTTATGAGGAGTTTGTCAAGAGACAACGCGGTGAATGAGTTTTGAGATAGAGGCGAAGGATCTCCTGGGGAGGGTTGGGAGGCTCTACACCAAATCCGGCGTGCTGGAGACCCCAGCTATATTTCCAGTAGTTGATCCTAAGAAACAAGAGCTTAAATTAAGTATAATTAATAAATATTTTAAAAATATAATAACTAATTCATACTTTATATACAGTATTTTTAAAGAGCCTATCGATGTGAGGAAGTTCCTCGGGTGGAGCGGCATAGTGATGACTGACTCGGGCGCCTACCAGTTGATGAGGTACGGCGTCATAGACATAGAGCCCGACGAGATACTTAGGTATCAGTCAGAGATAGGGAGCGATATCGGCGTGATGTTGGACCTCCCGATGGACTCGGAGGAGTCGTACTTTTCGGCCTCGATAAAGGTAGAGGAGACCTTGAGAAGAGCTCTGAGGGCCGCGGAGATGCGCGGCGAGCTGGGCGGGATGTTGCTCGTGGGGCCCATACAAGGCGGGATCTACGGAGATCTGCTCGCGAGATCCGCCAGGCGCATGTCGGCATTGCCCTTCGACATATACGCCGTGGGGAGTCCCACCACGCTTCTGGAGGAGTACCGGTTCGACGAGATCTTAGACATAGTACTGAGGGTCAAGCTGAACATAAGGAGGGAGGCGCCTCTGCACCTCTTCGGCGCGGGCCACCCGTTGATACTCCCCTTCGCGGTCGCCGCAGGCGTGGACCTATTCGACAGCGCGTCCTATGTGTTGTACGCCAGAGACGACAGGATAATGTTGAGGGACAGGACAGTGAGGCTCGACGAGGTGCGAGTGGACTATCTGCCCTGTAGCACCAAGCTCTGCGATAAGCCCGTCAAGGAGATTAGAGAGATGCCGAAGATGGAGAGGACGGAGCTCATAGCTGAGCACAACCTGGCCATGCTCAGGGAGGAGATCCTCGAGATCAAGCAGAGGATCTACGAGGGGACGCTTTGGGAATATCTCGAGGAGAAGGCGCGCGCCCACAGATCGCTTTACAACGCGCTGAGGATTATGAGGAAGTACCTGAAGCTCGTGGAGGAGTACGACCCAGTGACGCACCCGGAGCCGAGCGGCCTGCTCTTCTTCGGTGACACGTCCGCCTCGAGGCCTGAGCCGTATAGGCACAGGTTGAGGATCAGACATTACTACCAACGCCCGGATAAGCCCGTCGCCGTGTTGTTGAAGGTAGATTTCAGGCCGTACAATAAATCGTGGGAGTATATATATTTAAATAAGATATTGGACAAGTTTAGGAAATACGTCCACATCTATTTCATAGATGATATATTCGGGGTAGTTCCGGAGGAGGTCGCCGAGGTTTATCCCCTCTCCCAACACGAATCCTGGGGCGCCTCGGAGGCCTTGTACGACGACGTTGCGTTTATCTCGAAAAAATATAAATTTATAATTACTTACAACTATTATATAAATGGAAGAAATATAGTTAATGTTAATGATATTGATGAAATAATTAATATTTTAAACGCTATATATAATACCGCGACTCCTCCTTCCTAGTCTCCTCAAGTTGACGTCTAACCTCGGCGTACTCTCTCTCCAGCTCCTCGGCTAGTTGCCTCAGATCCGCCGTGTCGATCCTTATGTCGAAGAGCTTGCCGAAGTGGTCGAGGGCGATGCTGGCCGCCTGGGGATCCGCGGGCTTGTCCGCATAGGGCAGGATGACCAAGGCGGGGAAGCCCCTCATCTCGAAATAGGACAGGAGAAGCCCTAGAGGGCCGACTATCTGCAGGCCTTGCTCCAGCCGCTTGCCCTCGAGAGGATAGCCAGCCTTTATGTAGGACGACGTATAGGCGACCCTCAAAAGATCGCCGGGCTCCCGCCTAAATCTGCCGTCCAGCCCGCCGAAGAGCACTGCGAGTTTGAACCCGCTTCTGACGACCCAGTCGGAGAGCGCCTCGACGAAGTCGTACATTGCCTCGTCGACGAGGCCGTAGTTGTTGACGACGCCGGCCACTCTGCCGCAGGAGAATATCTCCGACTGGAGCGCCAGCCGGTCGCCCTCGTAGGCGATTACAGGCGGCATCTTCTTGTAGCGCACGTAGCCCACGACATCGCAGTTCCTCGATAGGTGCTTAACCGCTATGTGGCCGACTATCCCTACGCCGTGGAAGCCCGTGACGAAGATCTCTCTTGTAAACGGCTTGGTTATATTAAATACTACCCGCATATCTCTCTAGTTTTTCGAGAATTTTAGTTACTCTATTTATTTCATCAATATTATTTATATAAATTAGCTGGACCTTACATATAGGGCATATGCCGTTGTAGGCCAGCTCCTCGTCGAGCGAGTAGCGCCTGTGGCAGTTCGGGCAGACGTAGTAGGTCCCCTCGGCCAGGGCCCGCACCAAAAGGGCCAGCTTCCCGGAGACGAGCTCTATCCTCTTCTTTATGGCGTTCGTTATCACCACGTCGTCAACATACCACGTGTACTCGACGCGGTAGTCCGGAGTCGTCGTCTTGACGACCCCTATCATGTTCGTCTTAGAGAGGAACTGTAGTATCCTCCTGGCCTCGGCGGTCGATATGTTCATCAAGATAGCTATCCGGTCGTCCGAGAGCTGCTCCTTCCTGGAATAAAGCATCTCCACCATCTTTCGGGCGAGCTTGCCGTATTCGGGGCTGTTGAACTCGAAGGAGACGCTACGCTCCACCATGATGAGGTAGGCGTTTAGCCTCTCCTCGCTCACAGAACTCTCCTCAGCTCGGTATATAAATTAAGAGACGAGCTCTCGAAACGCCTAACCTCGCTTATTTTGACCGGCAGATACGACTTGCCGTCCAGCACGAGCCCCCCGACGGGAGGCCTCGCCTCGTATATCGCGTAGCCCGGCGTCTTCCAGAAGAGCAAGAGCTTGAGCGTGTCGACGCCGAAGCCCGTCAAGGCCGAGACGGGCGCGAAGAAGGCGAAATGCCTCCTGACGATCGCGGCCTTCCTGACTAGCTCCGGGAGGCCCACGGCGTCTACTTTGCTCAAGACGGGGAGAACCCGCTCCTTGTGTACGCCGATGGTCGACAACACGTCGATAGACGTCTGGAGCTCCCTCGCGAACTCCTCTTCGTCGTCCGACGCGTCGGCCAGCAGGAGGACCAGATCCGCGTCGGCGACCTCCTGGAGAGTGGAGTAGAACGACTCTATCAAGACAGGCGGCAGATCCTCTATGAAGCCGATGGTATCCGTCAGCACGATCTCCTTCCCCCACAGGCTTATACGGCGCGAGTACGTGTCCAGCGTGGCGAAGGGCCTGCCGTCGACGTATTTGTGCTCCGCGGTCAATCGGTTGAAGAGCGTGGTCTTCCCCACGCTGGTGTACCCAGTCAACACGACCTCGGGCACGCCGAAGTCCCTACGCCTCCTCATCAGCCTAGCCCTATCCTCCCTCATCTTGTCGAGCCTCCTCTTTATGTAGGAGATTCTGCTCACCATATGCCTATAGTAGGCGTCGACGGCATACTCGCCGGCGCCCATATAGCCTATCTGCTCGCCCATCTTGGCTCTCCTGAGATACTCCTTGACTAGAGGAAGTCGGTATCTCAACGCCGCCAGCTCTATCTGCAACTTAGACTCGATGCTGCCGGCCCTCCGCTCGAATATCTTGAGGATCAAGAGCACCCTGTCCATCACCTCGACGCCCAGCCTCCTCCTCAGATTATACGTCTGGAGAGGGGTGAGCTCGTGGTACGCCACGAACACGTCGAAATCCATGCCGGCCACCTCGTCGAGCTTCCCCCTGCCTAGATAAAAACGGGAATCCCTCTCGCCGAACTGCGTCACAACGCCGGCCACCTCGTAGCCGGCCACCTCGGCCAACGCCTCGAACTCCGCAAGCCTCCTGCCGAGCCTCCTATCCTTGGGGCCTACATACGCCAGAAGGGCCCTATTCCTCATCCCTTACCTCAGCCACGTCGCCTAGAGTGAGCTCCCTCCTGGCAGGGGCGCCCGTTGCGGCTTCGCCCTGCTGGGCCGGCACCAACAGCTTGATCCCGAGAGCCTTCTCCAGCTTCCTGGCCAACTGGACGTCGGGCACCAGCTGGCCGCTCTCGACGCGCCTCAACACGCTCTCCTTGACGCCTATATAAGACGCCAGCGCTTCCCTGCTGAGCCCCATGGACTCCCGCGCCCTCTTTATAACCTCGGCGTACTCCTCGACGACCTCGTACCTATCGGCCGCCCTCTTAGGAGCCGGCGCCCTCCTGGGCGGAGGAGGCGGGGCCGCGCGCCTCTGCGGCTCCGCGGCCGCCGAGGCTGAGACGGCGCCGTACGACGCCGCACAGCGCCTACAGACGTGGAGGACCGCGTTGTCCAGTTTTATTATATAGGGTTGCCCCTCTATCGGGGCGCCGCAGATATCGCAATACAGCATTAATACAGATCCGATACATGGTTAAAAGCATGACGCCGGAAGAACAAGCTTACGGCCTCTTGACATATATATACGGGTATAGAAATATAGATATTGATAAAAATAAACTGGAAATAAAATACAATAAATCTAAAAGAATAAAATATATATATTACGAAGGCAAGCCGATATTCGCCTTCAGGAACAACGACGGCTATCTGCTCCCCCTCGCTGATGCGGCCCCCTACATGAAGGGCCCGTACGTCGTCGTCGACGGGGAGACTGCCAAGTTCGTCTCGCAAGGACGTAGCGTCCCCGCCAAGTTCGTCAAGTCGCATTCGCGCGAGTTAAGGCCCAACGCCGAGGTCTTCGTAGTCGACGAGGGGGGAAAGCCCGTCGCAGTCGGCCGGCTTCTATACAGCGTAAGGGAGTTGACGCTGAGGAGGGGCTACGCCGTAAAGCCCAGAGCCATAGTAGAAAGTTGATGGAGCCCCGGCCGGGACGTTCGGGGACGCCCCTTTCGAACCCGGGACACGGGGTGGATCTTAGGCGTCCGGCCCCCGTTATTCTTTTCCAAATTATCACTGTCGTATTTACTTAGAAGAGATCTCGAGGCAGTCCATATTTCAACTCCGGCTGGTCCAATCCCGCGGGGATGCGGGCGTGCTGGAGGCGGCCTAGGGAGGGGGTAGAGGGAAAAAGGAGGAGGTTTTCGGCTACGCCTTTGAGGACTAGATGCCGGACGGCCTCGGACACCGATCTGAGCTCGC
>JBMFIG010000013.1:0-40333 GCA_049976425.1 Thermoproteus sp. | reverse complement strand
CTACTGTTTTAAAACGGCGCCTCCACAGCCGCGCCGAGGCTTTTGAAAAACTCCCCCGTATATAGAGATGTATAGCGGCGTGGCTTCCACACGCCGAGAAGCTCGGCGCTGGCGGGAGCGGCTTGCCGAAGTCTGCAACACACCGAGAGAGGGCGCGAGGCGGACTACGTGAGGATCGCCGCCTTGCTGAAGGCGCTGGGCGTGGAGACGTGGGCGAGAGAGGAGAAGCAGATACGCCTCGCTGGCGGCGCCCTAGACGCGTTAATGCGCCTAGGGCCGTATGCGCCGCCCTAGGCATATGCCAAGTCAGCCAGATCCGCCGCGGCTCTTAACCTGTAGGTCGTGGGTTCGAATACCACCGGGCCCGCCAGCGACCTCGCGCCATCGCGGTTTGGCTATCTTAGACGTGCCGGCTTCACGCTCTGTAGAGCCTAGCTGACTTGGCGCCAGGCGAGGCCCAGCTCGTCGGCGTAGCGGTATGCCTCTCTCATCTCTGCGTCGGACACAAGCCGGTTTATGTCGGAGTATTTGGCCATCGTGGGGACTAGATAGTCGGGGTGGTACTGGTCCATTATGTTCACCAAGGCCCTCGGGCAGTTCTCGGCAATCCACTTGAGCACCGGCTTGGTGCAACAGTCCACGTGGCCCGGCAACACTAGGTGTCTGATTATCACGTCCTCGCCCCGCCTGCATATCGTCGAGAGGTTTCTGGCCACCACATCAACGTATCTGGGGACTACCGAGTACCGGAGAGCACAGGCGTTGTTCCCATATTTGAAGTCGGGGAGCCAGATGTCCATCACGTGGAGTATGAGCGAGAGGCCTTCGGGGGTTAGGTACATGTTGCTGTTCCACAGCTGGGGCGCGTTGAACCTCCTCGCCGCGAGCTCCCTCAAGGACTCGAGTATGGAGGGTATGTTGGGGGTAGGCTCGCCGCCCACCCAATTTATGTTCCGCGCCCCTTCAGCCCTCAGCTTGATCTGTATTAGGGCGAGGTGGCGCGGCGCGGCCTCCGCGCCGTTTTCGGGCCTCTGCGATATGTCCCAGTTCTGGCAGAAGGCGCATCTGAAGTTGCAACCAGCGAAGAAGACGGTGCCCGAGGGGACGAGCGGGGCCTCCTCGCCCATGTGGAGGAACCAGCTGGATACCCTCGGCTTGTCGTCGAGCAGGCAGGCCCCCCTCCTCCTGGTCCTGTCCACTCCGCAACGCCTCTCGCACAGGCTGCACCGCCTCAGCTGCCTACGCGCCAGCTCTATCTTGACGTCGAGGAACGAGGCCTCTGGCAGGCTCTTCTCGACCAGACGCACGTCGGGCCTCTCCCTCTGGGCGGACCACTCCTCGTCGAAGGCTCTGCCCAGCCCCTCGTGGAGCCTCCACAGCCTCTCGTCGTCGAGCTCGGCGTAGTCGCGCGGCGCCTCGACGCGCGCCGCTATGTGGAACTTAGACGGGGCCTTGTCCCTCATCACGGCGTAGTACCAACTAAGCCGCTCCCTCACCACCTCGTCTCTCCACACGGCCACCGCGTCGGGCCTATAGAGGGCCCAGGCCACAACGTTCTTAGGGCTGTGGTTTTTTCGTTTTTCATGAGGCTCATAGCCAGAGGCGCCGAGGCCGATCTGTACGAGGTGGACTGGTTCGGCATGAGGGCCGTCGTGAAGCTCAGAAAGCCCAAGCGCTATAGGGATCCGGAGCTGGATAAGGCCATTAGGTCTAGGAGGACGTTGAACGAGGTCAGGGTTATGGCCAAGGCCCGCGAAGCCGGCGTCGACGTGCCCGCCGTGTATTTCTTCGACGTGGAGCGGGCGGCCATAGTCATGGAATATATCGACGGCCCCACGGCCAAGGATCTTCTGGAGAGCGGCAAGAACGTGTTGGGCGACGTGGGCTCTATGGTGGCGAGGCTACACGCGGCGGGCATAGTCCACGGGGATCTGGCCCTCACCAACGTGATCTATCGAGGCGGCGTTAGGCCCTACTTCATCGATATGGGCCTCGGATACTTCGTAGAGGGCTCCGGCAGGAGGGCCGTGCTGGAGTTCGCGCGCGACGTCAACGTACTGTTGAGGGTGCTGGATACATACGGCGAGAGGGGCGAGGACTACAAGAGGGCTTTCTGGGAGGGCTATTCGGCGTTGGGGCGCCTGGCCGAGGATGTCCGCGAGGGCGTGAGGCGCATCAGAGCGTCCGCCCGCTATGTCGAACGTTGATGTGCGCGTAAAGGCCCCATTCGTCGTACAGCTTGAACAGCTGGGCTTGTTCCGCCGAGCTGGCCTCCCCCTTTAGGACTCTGAGAGCTGTTATCAAGAGATCGCCCTCCCTATAGCCCAGGTTGGATAGGGCCACGCCCAGGTGAGGCGCGAGCGCGTCCACGACCGCGTACAGAGGCCTATCGCCGTTCTCCTTAACTAGCCTACATAAGACGTACAGCTCGTGGTATTTCAACATATCGCAAGCGGGGATCCCGCCCAGCCTCAGCCCCAATCTCGAGTTGAGGACGGCATTAGGGTCGTCTTTCAAGATCTCGAGGGCAAGCGCCGAGACTATCTCCGGCGTTATAATAGAGGCCAGCGGGCTTCTCAAAACGCCGAAAGGAGGCACAGCAAGGGTGCCGACAAGTCCCATGTAGGCCATCTCGGCGATGAGTTTTCTCACAACAGCTTTTCCTCTATTTATTTGATAATAGGCCTCTTGCACGAAGCCAAGACCGGTCATTTTTATATAGACTTCAGACTACAAAGGCTTGATGTCTACGTAAACGGCGCGCTGGCGGGCCCGGTGGGAGTTTCGGGGGCCGTCCCCTTCGAACCCACGACCTACGGGTTAAAAGCCTCGGCGGATCTGGCCGGGTCCACCGCCGCTCTACCGGGCTGAGCTACGGGCCCCTTGACGTATATTCCCTATACTTTTAAAGCTTTCCGACTACGTTGGGACGGCCGCCGTGGCGTAGCTCCACGCGGCGTCAGATGCCCTTTAGGATCTCTGCGAAGAGGTACAGCAACACGGCGCCTATGAGCAGACTACGCCCGGTATACTTGCTTAGCCTTGTGAAATATAGAAATGCCCCTATCATAGCCATAATGACGGCCGCTACTTCCGATATTTTAACAATATAATACTTTAATGTATATTCTAGATTAACTAGAAAGTTTGTACCTAAATTTAACCAATTATTTATTATATTATTTATATTGTCTAGGACCCCTACGGGAGCTGTGGCGTTTGTGCCGTTAACGGCTGACGCGTAGACGCCGACGGCTATAGCTATCAGCGCCAGGTACAGCTTCATGTAAACTGCTCCTGGTTAAAAACACCTACGCGATCTCCAGATACTTCCCCCCAAGTTTGATCTTCACCTTAACGCTCCTGGCGAGCCTATAGCCGGGATGTACGCCGTCTTCCGTATACTCTATAGTTCCGTCGTCCTGCACGCGCTCTGAGGATGCCGCGGAGAACATGGCCTCTCTGAAGACCCTCGCCCCTATCTGGTACAGATCCTTCGTCTTGCTCCTACACAGATTGACCGGGACTCCCCTGACAAGCCCCATTAGTCGCTTGGCCGCCTCAAAGCTACCGTACGCCGACCCGTCGCCCACCCTATAGCCTAGACGCCTCAACATATCTATGTTGCTGTCGGACACGTCGAGCTCGTTGATGTTCACGAAGTCGACCAATCCGCGTGCGGCCAACGCGTTTATCGCCGCCGACATGCTCGCCTCAAGGCCGGGTATCGCGGGGACCTCGACGCCTACGGAAAGCCCGGCGTACTTAAGCGCCGCGATGTAGTGCAACCTCCCCGCCACCTCGCCGTAGCTCAAGAAGTGTAGCCTCACCTCGTCCACGCCGGAGTTTATTAGGGCATTCGTCGTCTTGTTGTCCAAGCTAGTTGGCCTGGTGTACAGATGTATGTGGAACTCTTTTCCAAACGCGCGTTTCAGCGCCGACGCGATCTCCATCACTCTGTCGGGGACCTCGAGAGGATCTCCGCCAGTTATGGCGGCTCCCGTAGCGCCCGACGCGGCGACTTCGCGTACCACGTCGTCCGTCGTATCTACTCTCACGTCGTTGACGTACACGACGTCCTTGCCGAACCTCTCCCTATCCACCGGACAATAGAAGCACCTATATCTGCACAGACCTGTGATGAATATAACCGCCTTAGCGCCCACTAGGCACATATCGCATCCCTTGGCGAGGGGGCCGCTGTATATATTATAATACACCACCGCGATCCCGACTCAATATTAAAAACGTACTCCATATATACTCCATGGGCGAGGAGGTGAGAGAGGAAGAAAGGGGAGAAGTCCGTTCAGAGCTCGTCACCCGCGAGGGCAAGAAGCTTCTGTTGATTAGATGGAGCACCGGAAAGACCTCGGCAGGCAGACTCTTCGGACGGTACGGCCCCGGCGGCCGGCCCGAGTTCTTCAAGCTACTCTTCGGAGCAATTGCAGGCTCGCTCAGGGAGCAGTTCGGGCCCGATGGCGAGAATATCTTCGCGCGGATCAGGGACTCGGAAAAATTTAGAGAGACCTCCAGAGAGCTCTTCGACGGATTGAAGAAGTGGTTCTTCGAGGAGGCTGTGCCCAAACATAAGCTGGAGCGCGGCGACATCTTTATGATATCGACGGAGCTCCTCGTAGATCCCGACACCGGCGAGATAACGTGGAACAAGGACAAGACGGAACTTGTCTACTGGATCAGAAGCGATAGGTGCGGACAGGCGGCGCCCGACTGTGAGGCGTTGAGGAGAGAGAAGGAGGAGCTGTCTAGGGAGGTGGAGAGGCTTAGGGCCGAGAACGACAGGTTACGCAGAGAACTTGAGGAGGTCAAGAACAAGCTCCAGCAGATAACGAGCTTATTGAAGTAGACGTATACATTTTTAACAAATCCTCTTTTAATATATACACCAGTAGATGTATGGAACGTGTCGTGATCTCGCTTAAGCCCGCCGAATATAAGGCGCTCAAGGAGATCTGTAAAAAACACGAACTGGACCTAGATGATTGTGTCAACCTAGCCATAGCTAATTTAATATATATTTATAAAGGCTTATAGATACTCCCTATATTTTGTCGATATATCTAAAAGCCTAGGCGCTATTGTCCTAACGGTCCTCAAATACTCCCGAGTGATCTTTGCATATCTATGCGCAATTCTAAGCTTGATTGGATATCCATACCTAAAAAATGATGCGACAATATCCTTGGGTATATACTCAGGAAATTCGACATAAAACACAGAGTCACCCTTTATATATGTAACAAGATATTTGCCAAGCTTTACGGGCTTCAGCATAGAGCCCGGCGGCTCGCCCCGAAGCAGAAGCTCGGCTCCGTACAGCTCTGATACGTAGCCGGATATCTCCCTAAGCCATTCGCCTACACGGCCGCCTATGCCTTTCCAATACCTAGGAGCTACCGGATCTTTCGAGACGCCGATGATGAAACCTCTAGGCTCTTTCATATAGGGCGACAACGGACCGTCGGACAGAACATATCCGCTGTGTTTTTCAGCACGCGCAAGTTCCTGCTTTCTTATATAACTATTTAAATCTATATCCTCATTTCTTTTAAAACTAAATAATATAGTTTCACTATTTATATATTTATCAATTATAACTACAACTATTATAGCTATATTTAAATATCTATACTGAATCACGGCATATCCGGAGTCTATCGCGATATAGTCCGGCGTATCTACATATCGGGGTCTCTCCACCGCTTCCTTTTTATACTCATCTATATCTCTCGCTAGTTCTATCAATTTATCTCTATATTTAGGTATCTCCATCTCGGCAAGGCGCAGTATCTCGGATATGAGCTGCCTCATCAATATATTTCGCTGTAGAGCGCTTCCAACACCTTAGCCGCAACGTCCTTGCCAATAGGGCCGAGGACGTCTGCTAGATAGCTCGGCAACGGCGCATCGCCGTCCACGAATTTCTGCAAGGCGAGCAACGAAGACGATTTCTTGTACTTCCGTCTTTCCTCCAACACTATCTTCTTTAGCCTCTCCACCAGTTTCTTTACGTCGACCTCCTCTCTTGTAGAGAACTCGCGTTCTAGATAGCCCATTTCTTGGTACAGCGTCAACGGAACCGCCCTTAGGTACAACACGCCTTTGAGGAAGACCGCGACCGGCTTGCCGGTGTATTTGCCCCATCCAACCACCGCGTCTCCCTTGGCCTCGCCCACGGCCACTACAGAGCGTAGCTCTTTCCCCTCCAGTATCACTACGTCGTAGAAATCGTAGGGCGGCCGGGCGTCTATCACCACATCGCCATCGAGCCTCAACTCCCCCTCCTTTATGACCACTACTCTAGGAGACATACTTCTTCGCGACTAGCCCCTTCTCTGCCAACACGTCCAGGTACTTGGACACCAGCCAGGCCTCCATAGAGGCCTCTGAGGCCAGCACATCCGGGTCCAGTTCGGCGCCGGGACCCCGCGACGCTATGGCGTACAGCAACCGGTAGGGTACCTGGAGCTCCTCCGATTTCTTCTTCAAGACCTCGTCCACGCCGTCTGACGCGCCTAGGCGGACCTTAACCCATTCGGCAACTCTCCTCCGGCGTTCCGAATCCTTTCTGTACGCCTCGTACTCCTCCCTGAGCTTAACCGAGTAGAGCCTTAGCGTGGCCAGATAGTCCTCGACCCAGGGCTCCGGCAGATTCAGAAGAATTCCGAGATCCGCTTCGACGGAGATAGCCTTGCCGAGCTCACGCGCCAATGGATGCAGGCCCTTCCAGATCTCCATGATCTCGTCCACGGCCTTGAGGATGGTGGACTCCCTCTCAGCTACCTTTTCGTCGAGAGCCATGTACTTGATCCTCTGCGGCATCCTTTCGGCGAGCTTCTCCAAAATCCCTACAAGGTCTTTCTTGGCCCTAAGCTCTTGCTCCAACTCGCCTCTCACGGCGACCGCCTCCTGTTGTGCCGCTAGCAACGCCTTCTTGAGGCGAACGACTAACGCCGCATATTCCTTGGCGTCTCTAAACTCGAGGGGTATCTTCTCGATGTCGAGCTTTTTGGAGAGCTTTATTTCCCCGAAAATCTTGCTCTTGAAAGAGACTGTGACCTCAGAATAGGTATATAATTCTTTCGATAAAGCCTCTAGATATCTACGTGCGTCTTCCATATTAAATTTAACATAGATCCTATCGTCTCGGGGAATTAGATAGCCGGTGTAGATCATAAGAGTCACCAAGTCGTCCTCGCGTAGATCTCTCCAGAGGTTTACCGGGAAGAGCCTGGCTATAAACGTCTTGAGCTCTTTTTCGTGCATGTCGTTTTCTATACCTCTGATGAGCACGTCGACGACTCTATGGTATGCGGTCATTCCTTCAGGTATTTCGCCCGAGATAAGCTGCTCGGCGACTTTCAGCAAGGAAAGCTCCTTCCTTTCCTTACCTCTCCGCAACGCCAGCGTGTACTTAAGCACGTTCTCCCGCGCCTTCTCTCTATACAGCTTGAGATTTTCCAGCATCTCCAGAGGCCCGGCATCTCTGCCCAGTATTCTATCGATTTGGAACTTGACAATATCAGTTTTCAGCCTATCTAATTTATCTGCACCATATATATTTAAATAAACATATTTACCGGCGCTATCTAGATATAGATTTTTCCAACTAATCTTAAGCAATTGAGAGATAGAAGCCTCCAATTCATCGGTTAATAAAACATTTGAAAATATATATGCTATTATATAGTCTATTGGATATTCCTCTAGTGCTCCTTCTGCTATTATCTTACTCATAAAGCCTCTAATGTTATTTATATCGTTTTCTTTATCTAGATATATTAACAATATTAATTCTCTAAATCCTAAATTATTATACCATATAGCTTTTCCACAACATATTTTTATTTTTATTCCATTTAGATCAAGTATTTTTTCTATTTCATTAAGGAACTGCTGGGGGTCCTGCAACTTGGCGAGCAACTCCTTACTTATCCTATACATATCCTCCCTCTTGTCGGCCGCGGAAATTACGTCGTCGCTCACGACATAGGCCTCGCCTAGCAGATATTCTCTCAGTTCTTCCAGCACCTCGTCGTGGACGAAATATATCATCAACTCGCCGTTTTCCATTATCGTGTAGTATAGATTCGGCTCGTATGAGGCGGATCTCTCGTCGGTAGGCTTGATCTCCCCGCCTCTTAGCTTGAGGAACCTATTGACGGCGGCCACCGCCTCCTTATCGCTAAACGGTATTCTATATAGATATTTTTTCTTAAAGATATCTATATATTTCTCTTCTATATTAATAGCAGGAAGACCAGATAATATATATTCAACAAGTTCCTTTTTCTGAATATATATTCCTTCCTCTTCGGCGAGCTCGGCAAGCCCTTTCCCCTTATTCTTCAGCTCGAATAGGCGGGCCGCCAATTTCAACAGATATCTCGGACTGACCTCGCCCTTCTTTACGGCTATATTGTATAGAGCGGCCAGTTCGCCTAGGGTGAAGGGCCAAAGCTTGTCCGGCCTTTTGGCTCTGATATACGCGTCCAGCCTCGACGCCACCATTTCGACGAAGAGCCAAAACGGGTATCGCGTGTCGAGGACTATCTCCTTATACACCCGGCCGGTGGTTAGGTCAAAGACGTCCGGCACTACGTTTTTGAGTATAGTGTAGTAGACCTGCGGCGTTAATGCGGCGATCACCAACACCCTATCGTAGTTCTCGGGGTTCTTGAGCACTTGGGGGTAGTTCCTCGGCTCGAGCAACGCCCGCACTATGGATGCCAGATCCATCACCGCCTGCCTGAACTCGTCGTTGGACAGAGCGCCTAGCCTGTGCATAGCTGCTATTCTCGACAGCTCGTCGGCCTCATCGATCAGCACTAACAACGGCTCGCCCTGACGCTTCTCCTGTAAACTTCTCAGTATGTCCTCCTTGAACGTGTGCGTCAGAGCCACCCGTATAGTCCTGAGCCCTCTCGAATCCGCCTCCCTCTGCACTTCATCTAGGAACTCGCTCTTGCCGTAGCCGTAGGGCGCGACGACTACTGCAAGCACGTTGCTTCTGGTTTTTGCGACTAGGTCGAATAGATCGGCGATCTGGGCTAGCTCCTTATCGAACCCAAGCGCGCGGTGTAGCCTATGTAGATGGGTGACCCCTGATGGGTTGAACGGCGAGTCTGTAATATTAAGCACGCCAATTCGTCGTTAACGCCAATATATCAGCTATAGACAAAAAGCGCTACGCAACGCCTATAAACACCGCATCCATCGGCTAGAGTGCCCTTGGAGCGCTGTTCTGCCGAAAGGCTCAACGAGGTATATGAGGTGGAGCTCGACTCGTTTAAGAAAGAAGATGTATATAGTATCGATTTACTTAAATTCCTCTGCTCATTTTGTTATGATAATTCATATATATATATTGAAAATAATAAAGTTATCGGATATATTATTACCTGTATAGAGGGGCCGGCAGCCCATATAATCTCTATCGCCGTGAGGAGGGAGTCCAGACGCAGAGGCATAGGGTCGACCCTTCTCTGTACCGCTTTAAAACTTTTGAAAACAAATACTGTTAAGAAAATCTATTTAGAAGTTCGAATAAGCAATAAAGAAGCTATAGATTTATACAGAAAGGCCGGTTTTCAGATAGTCGAAACGCTTAAGAATTATTACAGTGATGGAGAGGACGGCTACAGAATGGAGCTGACTGATAAAAAATACTTCGAAATATTTTGTCATAAATAATTTATTTTCTTTCTATAATATATTTTCATAGTTACTATAATTCTTTTAAGTAAATTATAGTTATATAAAAGATCTATAAATTCCTTTAACGAAATTTCTCCTGATATGTAGAGGTATTCGACTAGGCTATCCACGGTTTTTGACAGCCTAAAAAGCAACGTAGCTTTTAACGATCCAAACAGCTTGTGGATATCTGCATCACATCGGGTTCTAGAGGCGGAACCGGCAAGACCACTTTCAGCATAATTATGGCACATGTTCTGAAATATATCTATCAAAAAAATATTGTTATAATTAATCTTTCTAAAATTCCATACAAAATAAAAACCGATATAGATATCGAGACGGACATAGTAGATGGAGATATAAGGATCTACGATTTCCCTGCTTTTCACTTAAGCGATAGAGATCTGCTCTCCCTCTATCTTTCCTGTAGAAATATTGTATTCGTGGCCGACGAGGACCCGCACACCTTGGAGTCTGCCAGAACCTTCTTGAAACTCGCCCGAGGGCGGAAACTAGGTATATTGATTAACATGATAATTGGAAGACCTAAATTAAGATATATAGTATTATATAGTAAATATAGTAAAATCTATTTAATTCCTTTCGATGAACAATTGCGTATATATAGGGCTAATGGCGTTGATCCTATCAGGTTAAGGAGCGTGGGAGTCGCCAAGATGGTCAAGGTAGCTGTGGATATAGCAAGAAAATTAAATAGTTAAGAACCAGAGTAACGTGTGAGGGGCATTGTCTTCAAGGCCGATGGCGATAACATATTGCTTGTAGCCGATACCCACGTCGGCTACGAAGCCGAGCTTAGGCTCAGAGGAATACGGGCCGTTAGCCAGACGAGCAGGCTTCTCAATAACCTGAAACAGTGGGGCGAGGAGGCGGGGGCCAACACTCTGGCGATACTCGGCGACGTGAAACACGAGCTGCCTACCCCGCGGGAGACCGCCGCTGAGGTCAGACAGTTCCTAAAGGATCTCGCGAAGCTATACGAGAGGGTTATATTAATTCCGGGAAACCACGACGGCTTGCTCGACGAGATCTCGCAAGGCATAGAGGGCGTCTACTTAGCCGACAGCAGAGGGGTACTGCTCGACGGCGTCAAGCCTACCTTACTATTACATGGACACGCCAAGCCCCGTCCCGAGGACTTGGCAAGAGCCGAGGTCTTGGTCATGGGCCACACGCACCCCTCAGTCTCAATAGTGGACGAGATAGGGTACGTCACTAGAGAACATGCTATAATTAAGATAAAACAGAATAAAGATGCTTTAATGGAGAAGATGTATAATAAACAATATGATTTGGATGAAGATATCAGAATCGTTATTCTTCCAGCCTCGCACCCCCTAATAACGGGCTTCGACATAGCCAATCTGCCGCAACTGACCACCGACGATAGGACTATCCTAAGATATGTGGACTTGAGGCCGGAACTCGCCGAAGTTTATCTGACAGACTTCACGTTCCTTGGGACTCTGGATCTCTTCCTTAAGGAGAGAGGCGGAGAGGAGAGCTCTCGGCTTGAGATGGTGACATCATAGATCAGGCGCTGCCCGCTCCCCTCATCGTGCCGTTCTGAGCATATGTATATAAATCATATCTCAACAGCTGAACCACTCTTTCGGCCTCCTCGAAGTTGTCGTTAAGCCGTATGAACCCGACGCGGATACATGCGGCTCTCTGTAAAGCCTTCTCGGTCCTCGACGACATGTACACCACCGCCTTCTTTCTATCGTAATATATCTTCTTAAGAACTCCTAACCCTATCAGGAACCCGTCGCGATCCTCAACGCCGACAAGCAACCCTTTCTCAAAACCTTCGGGGAAGCCGAAGACCTTAAACGAGTTGAGTTTCCTAGTGATCCACTGATCCGCTATAACGTACAATGCCGAGCCTAATTGGTTGGCGTAGGTAATCTTCGCATTGATGGCACGCGACAGCATGGCCTTGAACTCGCCCTCTAGGTCGAGCCCCTTGAAGAGGCCTATGTTACATAAGGGCGTTTTGTTCAAATCGACCGACACCTCCCTCACGGGGAATATAAACCGCGCGTAGCTCATCTCTCTATGTATCTTCCTATCCTCCTTTGTCCTAGTCCCAACGGCAGGCGGGGGCCTCACGAACACCACGTTCGAGAAATTCGCCAATATTCCGTCGAGCTCGTTGCCGATCTTGATGGCGACTACGTTATTGGGTTTGATCTTCGCCAATAGGGTTTTCTTGTACTCCTCGGCCTCCTCGCCGGAGATCCAGCCGTCTGTGTTTACTATAACAGCGTCGGCCGACCACGCCTGGCGCGCGTAGAGCACTAACTTGCCTATGGCCTCCACCGCCCGCGGCCATATCCTCTCGAGGCTCGTCGACTGCATGAACACAGACTTCTCGGCTTGGATCTGCCTCAGACTCGTGATGGGCTTGATGATTCTACTGGCAGATATGGTAGTTGGAGGGCCTATGTCGTTCTGGCCGACGTCGGCATCGATTACGGCTACTCTGAGGCCGCGCGAGAGGGCCTTATTGGCCAACACAGCAGTCATCGTCGACTTACCCACGTCGATGGCGCCAATAACCACAGTGACGCCGTTTAGATCCACGCTAGACGCCGCAGATTCCCACTCGTCGAGAACCTCCTCCTCGGGCCTTGCGCGCTCCAAGACCGCGTTGGGGCCCAACACGACGCTTATCTTGGCCTTGTCAACAGCCTTAAATGCAAGTCTTCTGGCCCTCAATACTGTGAAGTGACTCCCGCTCGTGTAGAGCGCCCCGACCGCGTATATGGCGCCTTCCAATACATCTATCTTCGCAGGGCCCTCAACCCTGAAGATATCGCCTGGCTCCATGGAGTAAGTCCTCACGTAATATACGGTACATCGTCTTTTTAGCCTTAAGGCCTATGCCCAAGAGCGGGTCGGCTGGCCCTCAGTTTTTTATTTTTGAGAAGCGTACATTTCAGTGTCTTGTCACGCCACATCGCAGGAGCTCGCGTGTCTCTTCCCCTACCTTGACAAGTCGGGGGAGTATTTATACTCTCGCGGACTCACGCTCGAGAACGCCTTGGCGTCTGAGGCTATTACGGAGAGAGCTATACAAATAGTCGAGAACTCTCTTCGCAAGGGTAAGCCCGCTCCGTGCTCCTCGAACCAAGAACTTGAGGCAGCCGCGGCTAGACTGGCAGTCTACATCGTCGCGGCCTCGACAAACTCGTACGTGTTGAGGAGATTCGCGGACTCCCAAAGCAAGATATTCACTTTCAGGATCAGGAACACGCCGGGCATCCAATCGTTTGAATGTAAAGCCGAAATAGCCGCCGATCTGGGCGTGGAGACCGCCCTCACACATAACATAATCAAGGGCTCTGTACTCGCCGTAACTCACCCCCTAGCGATTAAATGGATCTACTACCTGAGATATGCGCCACAAGATCCCGATTGGTCTATGATAAATAGGCCCGTGGTGAGGGGCTGGGTCCTTCTACGTATAGACGATTTCGAGAGGATCTTGGAAGAGGCGTACGAGGCGAAAATACTGAGGCTCGCCTCCAGGGAGGACGTCGGGTATATAGCGGGCGTCCTAAGCAAGGTGGATAAGATATCTGCCCTCCTAGAAAAGTTGAGATCCTATAGGCCCATCGCCGTCAAGGCCTCGCCCACGGGCGAGACGCCGCCTTGTATGGCCGCTATTCTTGAAGCGTTGAGACGCGGCGAGAACCTCCCGCACGTGGCTCGTTTCGCGATAACCACCTATTTGTTAAAACGAGGGTGGGACGTCGACCGCATAGTCGACCTCTTTAGATCGGTCCCCGACTTCAACGAGAAGATCACGCGGTACCAGGTGCAACATATAGCGGGGCAGGCCGGCGGCAGGAAGGAGTACTCGGTGCCCAGTTGCGAGACCATGAACTCCTGGGGCCTCTGCCCTACCAACCTGGGATGCGGAGTGAAGAACCCGGTACAATATGGCCGCAGAAGAGATAGCGCTGCTGTTGAGGAAAATAGGGCTTAAGGCTATCCTCGATCTGGAGAAAGAGGATCCCCAGTATAAGTCAGTATGCCGTCTCTGCGGCAATAGGGGCGAGCCAGATACGGCGCGGCTCGTCATGATGAATGCCCTGATCAGCTATAGGCTCACAGGCAAAGGAGAGGAGCACTGGCATTATTTCGCAGATTTCTTCTCCAGAAGAAAAGGAAACGATATCTGCGAAGAATTCATACAATATATAAAGACAAGTCCCTATTTAGCAATAGGTAGAGATATTAGAATTAAGAGAATAAGAAAGGTATGTAACTACGACCCCGATATAATCGATCTCTCCAAGACGTGGAGAGATCTAGCCCGCCTGCTGGGATCTGACGGCGAGGCCAAGACGGTCGTATTTACGGTGAAGATGTTGAACTATGTCTATATGTGTTGCAGAGGCGTTGATAGGGCTCTGCCCAACGATATACCTATCCCCGTGGACTACAGAGTAGCTAGGCTAACTGCGTGCCTCGGCCTAATAAAGGCTGGCCCGGAGGAGGCTTTGAGAAGACGGGAAGAGATCCAGAGAATCTGGAGCGAGATAGCGGAGAGAAGCGGCGTGCCGCCGCTCCATATAGATACGTTGCTCTGGCTGGCCGGAAGGGTCGTGCTGTATGGGGACAGATCCTACGCCGTCCCGAAGGAATTCCTAGATTTTATAAAGAGATTTTGCAATAGATAACGATAATCTCTCTATTTCTTTAATAGTTCTTTTTGTTGATATCTCTTTTGTTAATACTATAACATCGCCTTGTTCTAGTTTTATATATCCCCCTTCGGCAAGCCTCTTAACTACGTCGTGCGCTACGTCCTCTCCCGCCCAGAACTCTAGTGCCCTATAGGAGCGCAGATATTTAGCCCTGGCCCTACCTCCTCTGAGCGCCAGCTCCTCCAATATATAAAGCGCTATTTCGGACAACAGCTTTTTCCTATCGACAGCGCTCATAGCGGCCTGTCGAGAGATCTATCTCGATACATTCCTCGGACAACTCGCCCTGGAACAGCGGCACGTCTGCCAGAACCGACGCAGTTATCAGCATCAAATCTACGGACTTCGCCACTATGGCGAGCGGCGCATTGCCTCTAGCCGCCGCATGCCAGAGCACGTAGGGCCCGACGGTGGAGCCCCTCACGTAGGGCACAGCGAGGATCTTGCCCGAGATCTTGACGCCCGAGATCTCGCCGCTTTCTGGGTTCAGATCGCCGAGGAACGATATAGGGCCAAGCCTCACCACCTCGGTCCGTACGACTCCAGCCCCTTTCACTATCGGCCTAAGCGTAGGCATAGTCGAGGCACTTGATGGTCTCGCAAGGTATTGTCTTCACCCCGTGAAGCCTCGGTATGTAGTAGATGGACTTCATGGAGTCTGTCGCCACGGCTCTAAATTTCCTCGTATAGGGGGATACGACGAGGCAAGAGCCTGCAAAGACGTACACGTTATACTCCTTCAGTCTATTCACTAGATCCTTCAGGGCGCCGTACACGCCAGGCGATGTCGATATGTAGACGGGCCTCTTTGCCCGACCTCTTTCAAATATTATCTTAGATAATTTAAGTAAAGTATCTATATCTAAATGAGGACAACCTAGATATATCACATCTGGATTATCCATATCTTTAAGATATTTCGATAAATCCTCCTCGGCTATGGCTATCTTATCTCTGAAGTCGGCCTCAGCTAGATACAGCCTCCAGTTCGGCGTGATGCCTTCCAGCACGGCGAAGATTATGGAGGAGTAGGTAGAGAGAGCGGCGGCGAACTCACGGCGGGCCTCCTCGCCGTCTAGCGCCAGGCCCGAGATGTACGGGATGCCCGAGCCCAGCGTTTCGCCTATGAAGGCCCCTATTAGGCCGGCTTTCAGGGGATCTGCCGTAACCTCCGCGCGCACTTCCGCCGTCGGGCGCCTGCCCTCTAAGGTATACATCTCGGTCTTAGGCACGAAGCCCGCTATAGCCGACAACAAGGCAAGCGGGCCGGGGTTCTTGTCCGACCAAGCATCCCTAAACGTGTTGATGTACGTTATGGCGTTCGACTCAGCCCACGCGTGGACGGTGCCCGGCCTAACCCTCAAGAACTCGTAGGGCGCGCATGTAGAGATAGGCGAAATGCCCATCTTGAGGAAAGCGTCTATAACCCTCCGCTGGCCCGTCACGAACTCGCGCGGCACCTCCAGCAACGAGTGCAGATCAATTCCGGGGGGATTCGACGTGGTGAAGACCTTGACTCTGGCTCCCGACGCGGCCAGCTCCTCTATGAACCTCACGCCGTACTCGCCCAAGGTGAGATAGGATACGCCCGACACGTGCGCTGTCTCAACGTCGACGACCTCGCCTCCTGAGACCGCATCCGCTATCTTGCGGACGGCCTCCGCGGCCTCTATCATGGTATTCTCGCCTTCTCGAACATACGCGGATCTTTGTCCAGCGGCCGCGTGGCGTCGACGCCTACCTTGTAGGTCAAGCCCTCCTCGTTGAGGGCCATCGGATCGAGCGTGGAGCCGCGCGCATAGGGTATCACGAACAGCCCCCTGTCTGCGCGGAAGCGCGTGGCCAAGGCCCACTCCACGTCTCGCGGATCGTCCGGATCTATATCCTCGTCGACCACCACCACGTGTTTCAAGCTGGGGTGCGCCGCGAACGCCGCGAGGGCGGCGTTCTTGGCGTCGCCTTCCACGTTCTTCTTTATGGAGATCACCGCATGCATCCAGCCGAAGCCGCCTCGCGTAAGCCTTACCTTGACAACCTTGGGGACCACCGAGGATACAGCACGCCATATCTTGGCCTCCCTCTCGAAGCCCATCAACAGCTGGTGCTCCAGGCCGGCCGGCAGTAGATAGTTAACTATAGGCGAGCTCCTGAGAACGTATATACGCTCTATCTTTATCACGGGCTGTTTTCTGACTACGTCATAAGTGCCCACGACATCCACATAGGGCCCCTCATCGGCTAGTTGGCCCGTTATATAGCCCTCCATGATCACCGTCGCCAGATATGGGGCATACGTCCCGTTGTCCAATTCGACGACCTTTAAGCCGTTCATAAGGCGGGCGGCCACGGCGAGCTCGAAGACGCCGTAGGGGGGCGACGATGCCGCCGACAACAAGACCGCTGGGTGCGTCCCCCATACCACAGCCACAGGGGTGTCCTTCCCCATATCGCGCCATTTGTGGTATATGGTGTATAAGTGTCGCGGGACCAGCCTAACGACGGCTTTGTCGTCGCCTATAGGAGTGAATCTATGTATAGAGGCGTTGTAGGCCCCATCTGGCGCTCTAGCTATGATAACCGCAGAGGTGATGTACGGAGCGGCTTCTTTTTCGTAGTACTTTACCAGAGGAAGCTTGCGCAACGTGTCGATAGTCCTATATTCGTCGACCCAAGCGCCGACCACGTCGAGCTTGCCCGGGGCGTCCTCGGCGGAGAGGAGGGCCTTGTACGCCTCCTCGTCGTCGCGGGCGCCTAGGATCTTCAAAAGTTTAGATCTCCTATCGACCAGATTGCCGACGCCGTCCATGCCGGGCCCCACCTCCTTGAAATACGGCGTTGCCGAGCCCTCCGTCTCCTTAAGTATCCGCGCTATCCGGAATCCCTCATACGGCGGGTCGTACGTCCGAAGGTCCTCCAGCCCCTCCACGTAGCTAGAAAGCGACACGTGCCCTCTTCGTCCTCTATTAAAACCCGTCGTCCGATAACCTTTAAAAAACATGTCTAGGGGGTTTGCCATGTCGGAGGGAGAAGAGTGGAATTTCCCTGAGGATTGGGAGTATGCGGGCGGCGTACCTGAGCGCACCTTGAAGGTCAAGGCGAAATGTCCCAAATGCGGGCACGTATTCGAGGTAGAGATAGGGGAGAGTTGGTACAACATGGGCTTCAGCATAGCGTGTCCCAAATGCGGATATCAATTTCCGATAAACATGTACGGCCAAATCGTGGGCGAGGTGAAGCCGCAGAAGCAGAAGAAATAATACAGGGATACTTTTCAAATATCTCGATTGCTTAAAGGGTCCAATTTAGAGGATCTCCCTTAAATCTATATGGAACCTATAAAAAAGATAGAAGAAGGGTTGAAAGAGCTCTACGCAACTAACGTAGGCAAGATAGAGCGCGAGCCCGATATCGATATATACGAACAAGGCGAGAACCTACTGATAATGATAGACTTACCCGGCTTCCGGAAAGACTCGATAAAGGTCAAGCTATTCGAACACGCCGTTGAGATAACGGCCTTGCCCAACTCCGACATACCTGGCCGCGCCGTCGTTAGGGAGAGGGTGGCCAACTTCCCCGTACAGAGACGTATAGAGCTGCCGTTTAGGCTAAGGGTGGACAGCGCAAGGGCTATATATAAAGACGGCGTGCTCCAGATATCCGCGATAAAGGCTGGGGAGGTGGGGACCGCCGAGTTGAAGATAGACTAGAGCTTAGCCCACCTAAACCCTATCAACGCCACCTCGTTGCTAGGTTTTAACACTGTCGCAAGGGTAAACGTCTTTTTGACTGAATGGGAAAGCCGGCCGCCTCTAGCTATATCGGTAGCGCTGATGCCGCGGTCGGGCTCTAGAAACACTACGACCATAGGCGCGTGGTCTATCCCAGGTCCCTTCTCGTAGACAGAAAATAGGGCTCCGAATTTTAAACCTGATTTAACTATATATCCTAAATCCCTGAAATATTTATAAATTAAATAAATTTCATTAAAATTTTTTAGATTATTTTCGCCAATTTTTCTAAGTTCATCAATATCTATCCTCCTCTCATCGTCGTAGACATCGAGCAAGCCCCTCTCGGCGAGATATAGGGCCTCGTACAGCGATAGGACTAACGGCGACTCTATCTTATCCACCTCCTCCAGCTTCACCTTGTCCTTGAGCAAGAACTTTCCGTAGAACCCGCTCTTGTAGAGCCTACGTGCCTCCTCGACGTCCTCTACGACAACGGCTAAGCCCCTTAGGCGACCTCTCATTTAGCCTTCCGCACGGTGACTATAGTGCCTTCGGCGATCCCGAGCGATCTCAGATCCTCGGGGTTCAGCCAAACCTCTTGCTGAGGGATCTTCTCGTCCGCGAGCGCCTTAAACGTTCTTCTCCTCTCTCCTCCTACTATCTCGACCTCTTCGAGCTGTCCGTATTCCTCAGCAACAGACTTGTTGATCTTGACGCTGCCTTTCTCGACCTCGTCGGTAGCCTTTGCCCTCAGCCGTCTTTCCTCACGGAGGGTTTTCTTCTCCTCCTTCTGCGGCTTCAAGAACGGCGGAACTAGGACCTTACGGCCCCTCTCTATCTCGCCCATATAGTACGGATAGCCCAGCGCTTATTTAAGCGTTTTTGAAGAGAACGCCGCCTAGACGCCTAGATATCTCGTCGAAGGATCCCCCCGCCTTGATCCCAACAGCGAAGTCGACCACCTTGCCTATATCTATTCTGATCTGTCTCCGTGAGTCCCTATCTCTAATAGTCACAGTATTGTCTTTCGGGGTCATCTCGTCTATGGTCACGGCTATGGGAGTCCCTATCTCGTCACATTCGGCATATCTGCTACCTATGGTGCCCTCGTCGTCGTACAACGCAGTTATCCCGGCGCGCCAGAGCCTCCTCGCCAGATCGGCGCCTATCGCCACATAATCACGCCGTTTGACTATGGGCAGGACGCACGCGGTTATCGGCGCTATGTCGGGCGGGAGCCTCAGGTATTTCCTATCGTCCTCCACAACGGCCGCGCTCTCCAATACAACGTAGAGGATCCTGTCGAGCCCGAAGGAGGGCTCCACCACGTGCGGTATGAACTTCTCCACATCGGTGCGCCTCACCTCGCGTTTCAGAAAAACCATATCCCGCGTTATCTCGTAGCCCTCTACCTCTACTCTCTCGGCGCCGCTTGAAAACGATGCGGCGATCGTCTGCGAGTTTTTCTGTATTGCCTTGATCACTTCGCCGATCCTATCGCCGTATCTCTCCCTCAACGCATTCGGGTTCGGATACACTCTGACCTCCTCTATCTCTCTCGCCTCCTTCAACCTACGCTCCAGATACATCTCGTGGCCGCTGTATTTGCTGTGCCTAGACAGATCGTAGTCTGTCCTATATGCGTGGCCCGAGACCTCTACCCAGCCGAACCTCTCGGTGAGGACCATCTGGTCGTAGGACTTCGCGCTGTAGTGCGCCCTCTCTTGCGGCAACTTCCCCAAGAACTTCTGCCTCTCGAGGGGCACGCCCAGCTCCTTCAAGAACTTGGCAGAAAGAGCCATGAAGAAAGCCATCCACTCGTTGGCGTGGCCTCTGGCCACTATCTCCCTCGCCGTGAGGAATTGGGGCTCCGTGTTGCCTCTGGCCACCTCCTCCTCGGGGACTATGGGCACCTCCATGTCCTCGACCTCGGCGAAGTACGGGCAGTGGGGGTTCTGGGGATCGAAGAAAAGCTCTATCTCCATCTGCGAGAACTCCCTGAGCCTGATCAAGCCTTGTCTAGGCGAGATCTCGTTCCTCCCCACCCTGCCTATCTGCGCCACGCCGAAGGGGACCTTTCTGCCCATATAGTCGGCGAGTCGAGGAAACGCCACGAACATGCCTTGCGCGGTCTCCGGCCTGAGATAGCCGTACTCGTTGGCGTAGGGCCCTATGTTTGTCTTGAACAGTAGGTTGAACTTCTCCGACTTGCCGAGAGGGCCTCCGCACGCGGGACACCTTATATCGTACCTAGCTATTATCTCGTCAAGTTGCTCTCCGGAGAGGCCCTCTAGACTTAGCCTTATCCCCTTCTGCGAGAGCACCTCCTCTATCAAGTGATCCGTTCTGAACTTCCTGCCGCATTTCTGGCAGGTGACTATGTAGTCGGTAAAATGCTCAAGATGTCCGGACGCCTCGAAGACGGCTTCCGGCATTATCACAGGCGTCTCTATCTCTATCATGATGTCTTGGTACGGCAGTATGAAGGTCTTACGCCATTTCTCGACTATGTTGCGGCGGGTGAGAGTCCCCAAGGGGCCGTAGTCGTAGAAACCCCCCACGCCGCCGTAGATCTCAAACGAAGGCCAGTAGAATCCCCTTCTGACAGCTATGTCGGCGACCAACTCGCTCCTCTGCATAGCCCCTAGAAGAGCCTGCTAAATTAATTTAAGGCCCGACGGGCGTGGCGGCGTGATCCGGGCGTGTAGGAGCGATGCTGTCAAAATGGTCGGAGTGCCCATGGAGGATACGTTGAGCTTCAAGCCAGGCACGAGATTCGCGCCGGCTAAGATAAGGCAGATATTGCCCTACCTAGAGTACAACACGGTCTTCGGCAACGCCGAAAGTCCCTGCGATGTTGGCGATGTGGAGCTACTACGGGGAGCCCCCGCCGAGAACCTGGCAAATATAGAACGCGTTTTGAGGGATCTGGGACCGCCTTGGGTGATGATAGGCGGCGAGCACACAGCAACCTTGGCGGCCCTCAGAGCAGCCCGGCCGAAGACCTACGTGCACATAGACGCCCACATGGACACAAGGGACGAGTGGCCGCCTGGCCAGAAGCTATCCCACGCGACCTTCGTGAGACGCGCCGCCGAGGAGCTCGGCCTTTATGTAATATATATAGCTGTAAGGGCCTTCGACGACGAGGAGCTTAGATATGCCAAGTCAAACGGGTTCTACATAGTCGACGGCAATAGGAGGATCTCCAGAAGCCAGATCCTAGACGCCTTGTCGACGTCGACGGGGCCTGTCTATGTGTCCCTCGACCTAGACGTCATGGATCCGTCGGAGTTCCCCGCCGTGGGGACGCCCGAGGCTGGAGGGCTTAGCTTCAGAGAGTTGGAAGGCATCTACATAGACGTGCTACTAGCCGCCAGGCCGTTGGCCGTGGACATAGTGGAGTACTCCCCCGTCAACGACCCCACAGATGTAGGCGCTACCAAGGTGGTCAGACTTATGTTGACCGCGACGAGGATACTCGACGCGGTCAGATCGCGGGGATCCGTTTAACCATCGGAGATCTCACCTTAAGTATTATCTTGTAGTTGCAGTAAGGACAGCGTATGCCAGGCAGTATTTCCATCTCGCTCCTGGAGAAGGTACGGCCGCACCTCATACACATGTAGATCTTCCGCTCGCCGGAGGCGCCGGCGGCCTCGCCGAGATTTACCTCCTCCGCGCCCTCCTCGCCCATGCCGACCAGGACAGCCCGCTATATAAACCTAACCTCCTCGTATAGGTCCCTTATCCTCCTAACGCCGTCCACCTCGTCTATGAGGTCGGATACACTACGCGGGACCAACTCGCGCCATTTCTGATCGCCCAAGGCTATCATCTCCCTTATATGCTTGCCGGAGAGGATCCCCCTATTGAAGAGAGGGTGCTCTCTGACGTCTACGCCAGCGTACCGCAACGCGGCCTTCACATAGCCGTTGTTGGAGAAGGCCACCTCGAAGCGGGGACACCAGTGCCTCACGTAGGCCCCCCATAGGCTGGAGCCGCCGTTGGTGTCGGGCACCGCGCATAGGACGAACCGCTTGTCGAAGGTGCGCAGGAACATCTCGATCCTCTCGCCTACAGTGAACGGGTTGTCCCTAGTAATGCCCTTATCGGCAGAGCCTATGACTACCACAACGTCGTCGTATCGTTCCGAGAGCCACTCCAACACCTTGACGTGGCCCAAGTGGAGCGGCTGGAACCGCCCTATAAACGCCACCCTCACAAGGCCGTGTCGCCACGTGTTTTTAAACAAGTCAGGCAGTATGCCTCTTCGTCACCGGGCTAGGCCGCGAGCTACCTCATCACCGACTATCGCCAAGAAGTCTATTTAAAAAGGACGGCGGAGCGCATCGCCGGCTTCATCTACGGGCGTTTTTAGGCATTATATAATCCTTGGGGGCCGTCGCTATGGGCTCTAGGTACTTCCTCAAGACCTTGGGTATCTCGACGGCCCCGTCCTCCCTCTGGTAGTTCTCCAAAATCGCCGTGATGGTCCTGGTAGTCGCTAGACCTGTACAGTTAAGCGTGTGGACATACTCGCGCTTCATGCCCCTCCTCGTGACCCTAATGCCCAAGCGATACGACTGCCAGTCCGTCACGTTGGAGCAGCTGGCGAGCTCCCTATAGGTCCCCTGGGCCGGATACCATACCTCTAGGTCGTACTTCTTGGCGGCCGGAGCGCCGAGATCGTGGGCGCATATGTTGACCACCCTATACGGCAGACCGAGTCCCTGCATAAGCTCCTCTGTGTTCTTCGTTATCTCCTCGTGCCACGTCCAGGACTCCTCGGCCAGCGAGAAGACGAACTGCTCCACCTTATGGAATATATGGACTCTGAAGATCCCCTTTATGTCCCTATTGCCGGCCCCGGCCTCTCTTCTGAAACAAGGCGACCATCCTACATAGAGCTGGGGCAACTCCTCCTCGAGGAGGTCGCGCCCGTAGAGGTACGCCGCGATTCCGTGTTCCGCCGTGGCTATTAGGTACAGATCCTCGTTCTCTAGCTTGTATATGGCGTCCTTGAAGGTGTCCAGATCTATCACGCGTCTGATTACGTCGTATTTCAACATGTAGGGAGGCACTATAGGCCTGAAGCCTTTCGAGGTCAAGTGCTCTAGGGCGTAGAGGGACAGCGCGAAGTCCAACCACACCAAATCGTCCAGCATATAGTAGAACCTGCTACCCGCCACTTCGCCCGCCTTCAACGTATCGACCATCTTGAGCACGTTCTCGGCCTCGTCGGCATGTCCCACCGGCGCCTTATCCACCACCACGTACTCAGGTCGGGGATCTAGACGCATGACCTTCTCCAGATCTTCCTTAGCGACCTTTATAGTGCCCCAATACCTCACCGGGATCGAGTCGACGCCTTCAGGGCATACGGGGACCGATTCATGTATCAGATTGGGGAAGGAGAACAGAAGCCTCTCCCGCTCCATCTCAACAGCCTTTAGCTGATCTTCTAGACCCTTAATCTTCTCGATGAGCTCCTTCGCCTTCTCGGCTATTGTCTTCCTATCTTGGGGCGGGGCCTTAGAGGCCTCCCTCGATAGCACGTTGTGTTGGTGTCTCAACTCGTCGATCTCCCTCTTCAACTCCCTCCACTTGGAGTCAAGATCGAGAAATCTGTCCACCAACGTGACGTCCATACGCCGGGCGACCAACGTCTTCCTGACGACATCCGGGCTGTTGCGCAACGCCTCCAGCACGCTCCAAGACATATAGAGCGTTTAGGCCCTCCTTATTTATTCTAACGCGCCTTAAGTCCTCCGGAGTATATTGACTAAGGCCAACGGCGTGGATAGCGATTGTTTGCCGAGATCGTAGGTGGCCATAGGTATGGCGAAGCTTTGGGGCCACAGCTCCAGATATGCTCTATCTTTGTAAAAAACTAGGTGTATATACACCTCGCCGTCCCTTATCGAAGTCTTAAATATATAGCGACGGCCGCCTCTGTACTTTATGACGTCGACCAGGCGGTAGAACTCTTGGGATTCCAGATACCTCACGAGCTCCATGTAGTCGTTCACCGTGTGGGAGTATCTGCGCAAAATAAAAAGCTAAACTATCTCCACCTCGTACTCCTCTTCGCGCCCCTCCCTCAACGCCAGAACGAACCTGTCGGCGATCCTCCTTATGTCAGGAACCACAGAGCCGAGATAGAGCAGGGAGGCCAGCCCCAACAAGGCGAGGGACAACGCCAGAGTGCCGTCGTAACGCAACTGGGGGACAGATACGGGCTGGATATAGTTCTCCAGAGATAGCAACCTAGCATATGCTACCGATATGGAAGACAACAGCGATATGGACAGCGCGATGTAGATTATCCAACGTCCGTCATGTCTATTCTTAATATTATGAATTATATTTATAAATATATATGGAATTATTGATATTAATGTCATTGTATATATTCCAATTAATATAATTCTAACATCAAACAAACCATAGAACCAAAGATAAAACACAGAATATATGACTGAGCCCAGCAACACCATTAAGCCTATCCTCACCGCCTTGACTATTAGATCGAACATGTGGTACGCGGATCCGCGATTTTTGTCACCTACAGTTAGCTACACTCGCCTGTCTTGCAGTACGGATCCTTGCCCTCCTCCAAGGCCTTCAGCTTGACCTCGTTAGCCGCCTCGTCTATAGACGTCTCGAGCGATATAGGCCTCACCGTTATCTTGGCCTCGGCCAACTTCTTCTTTATCTCCTGCTTCAAGCCCGTGTATATCACCTGCACTGACTTCGACTTATCCCTATACACGGTTATGCCTTTGACCCCCAGCGCCCAGGCCAACGCGAAGGCCCAATACACGTCGTCGCTCGGCGCGTTGGCGGGCATGTTTATCGTCTTGGAGATGCCTTGGTCCACCCACTGCTGGGCGCTCGCCTGCATGAGGACGTGCCAGAGCCAGCCTATCTCCATGGCGGTCGCCAGCAAGTGTTTGACGTCCTCGGGCACGGGGGCGTCCCTCAACATGCCGGTCTCCTCCACCGCCTTCCTCACCGCAGGCGTCCAGAGGCCCCTCGCCTTGAGATACTCTATCCCCGGCTCGTAGTACTCCACCAACGTGCCCACCGTGACGTTGCGGAGAAAGGCCAACGCGAACACGGGCTCTATCCCGCTGGTGGTGCCCGCCAATATGCTGGTCCTGCCGGTCGGAGCTATGGAGAGCACCACGGAGTTCCTCACGCCGCCCTTGACCTTTTCCTTGAGCCTCTCTATATACGGCAGAAGCCACTGCCTAGTCCTCTCCGTGATCTCCTTGAGGCGATCGCCTGCATCCCTCAGCTCCGGCGGATAGACGTGTTTGATCCGCTCCCACCGCGACCAGACGAAGTCCTGGAACTTCAGAGCGGGCAACTCGCCTCTGGCATATATCGACTTCTCGAAATACTTAAACGGCCCTTTCTCCCTAGCGAGGTCGGCCGAGGCGTCCAGCGCGTTGACGTATATCCAGCCCATGATGCGGTTTATCAGCTCCACGGCTTCCCAAGACGCGTAGGGTATCCCGAGCTTTATGAGGAGCTCCGCGAAGCCCATGATGCCCAGCCCGTTCTTCCTGGTGGCAGAGTTCATCTCGTCCACTATCTTTATACCTGTGCGGCTTCTGTCTATCGCATTGTCGAGGAAGCGCGTCCCCAGCCTCGCGGCTTGGGCCAAGCCCTCCCAATCTATACATGCCAGCTTCTCCTCGAACGAACTACCGGCACAGTTATCCTTTACAAACTTTACAAGATTTATATGGGTAAGATTACATACTTCGAACGGATTTTGAACAGTCTCGGCGCAGTTGTGGCTTACAATTCCCTCGGCAATGTAGCGGTGGTGTTGGGGAACTCCGAAGTCGTACACCACCTCCCTCCCTATATACTCTACCCTCTCCACTGTAGCGAACGGCTTCTCCCGCTTGCACTTCTTCGTGCTGACCTTCGCCAGCTTGCGCGGCGTCAGCCCTATCTTCTCCACGAACCTGCACCTCGACTCGTTCCTGATCACCAACTCGTAGTATTGGCTAGAGCCTCTGTACTCCCTCACCTCGCCGCTCTTGGTAACGTAAGTGAACCCACCCCCGGAACGCTTGCGCGTGTAGATAACTGAGTATATCCCGAACAGCAACAATAGCTGTTGCACGTCTCTGAGCAACTGCAGAGACTGGGAAGTAAGCCGTATAGCGCTGTCGGCGTCAATTGTGCCATCTGCGTCGAACAGTCCTCTGAGGAACGCCTTAATTATCTTCGGCTTGCTTCTAAAGATAATCTCCGGCACCCTCCTTTCGCTACTCTTGGCATGTATCAGCTCCGGAACCAGCGAGGCGATCGCCCTACCTAACGTGCCAGATATCTCTAGCTTAATTTCGCTCTTCGTCTCACTAAGGCTGTAGCTGAGGTCGGAGCCGTATTCCGCCTTCAACATCTCGACTAGGCTTACCGCGTCGTCCAGCTCGTCCTTGCCAAAGTATATGAATATGTGAGCCCTGTTGTACCCGTCCACGATTATAGAGCCGTCTCCCGCTACGCGGCCCAGCAGATAGGCAACAGACAAGGGCATTGTGTCCTCGCCTATGTCCTCGCCCTCGATATCCACAGGCGCTATGACTAACAGATCCCCTGGCCTCAACTGATCCACGCGCCTCCACTCAAACCCGCTCGGTCTGTCTCTGCTTCCCTTCACCACTAGCAGACGGTGATCCGGCGTAGCCTTTATCTCGAAGCCCTCCTTAGTCACAACTCTGTAGACATTTTTCGTCCCCACTTTTATCACGCCGGACTTAACAACATCATACTTCACTTGGGTTCTCCCATCCGCGGTGACCACTACATGAGGAACCACGACCTCTGCGGCGAACCCTCTGGGATCTCCGTCCTCCTCAACGCCCTCGGTAATCAACGCGAGCTCTCCCCTCTCCCTCGCCCTTCTGTATACTTCCGATATGTTGAGATAGCCCTCCTTAGTTAGCACTTTCGTATCGCCCGTGACACATGGGTTGACAGATCTCCATATATATGTAAAGCGATATCCAGCGACCTCTATCTCTTCCCCCAAGAGCGGGTTAGAGGCGTTTAGATTGGCCTTAAATATAAGGCCCGGATCGCCGGAATCCCAAGCGCTGTTCGATATCTCGCGGAAGAGCTGGCGGGCGTCTACCTCGCCCCATATGGCATCTCTGGGGATCTCGGCCTCCTTGTATACGTCCACGTGCTCCACGGCCTTCTCCCCCGTCTTGTCGTAGAAGACGCGGGGGTTTATCAACGGGTATTTCGAGTTCTGATCCACGCCGAGCGCCTTCTCCATGAAGGTGTCGTCCACGAAGACCGATATGTTGAAGTTCTGCAGATGCGCGTCCTTCAACTCGCCAGTCTTGGCCTTGATGAACTTGCGGATATCCGGGTGCCAGACGTGGAGGGTGCCCATCTGCGCCCCGCGGCGCTTGCCGCCTTGCTTTATGACGTCTACGTTGGCGTCGAAGAGCTTCATGAAGCTGATGGGGCCCGACGCAACCCCTACGCTCCCCCTCACCACGTCGCCCTCGGGGCGGAGTAGGGAGAAGTCGTAGCCGACGCCGCCGCCCAACTGCTGTATTATGCCCGAGTAGGCCAAGGCGTCGTATATGCAGTACCTCCCCGGATGGGTGAGGGAGGAGAGGCAGTCCTCCACCTCCAGAGTGAAGCAGGAGGCGAACATCTCCTTCTTGGTCCACGCGTTGAACCAGAAAGGCGAGGCCGGGACTATCCTCAGCGAGGTTATGGCGTCGTAGTACAGCCTGGCCGCCTCGGGGCTCCCGGCGACCGCCGTGGCTACCCTCGCCGCCGCGGCGGCCGGCGTCTCCGCTATCTTGAAGTCGGGGCCGCGCAGGGCGTAGTTGCCATTAGTGAACAGCCTCAACGCGTTGTAGCTCAGAGAGCGGTCGAACTCGGGCTTCAGCTCGACCCAACGTAGGGCCGAGAGAGCCTCTTGTTTGAGGAGACCAGCGCCGACCAGCCTCTCCACCGAGGCGAAGACCCTCTCGCCGTACTTGGACTTATCTTTCAGAAAGTCCTTGCCCAAGGCCTCCTTATATATCCTGCCCAACAGGTGCGACTTGGCCGCCTCGGCTAGCTCTGGCTTGTCTATGGCCTTGCGGAGTAGCTCGAGCTCGACTAAGTCTGACAGCTCAGCGCTGGTTATATCGGAAGTCGGCCTTATCTTCACCTCCCCGTCCACGCTTACGCCAACGTCGGCGGCCGCCCTAACAAGAGATATGCGTAGCTTCTCCTCCGAGAAGTCCTCCTTGGCGCCAGACGCCTTGATGACCTTAACAGCCATATCATCCCCCAATTTCCATATATAGTCTCTTATATTTAAGATAATCGGAGTAGAGTTGAATGAAACTTTTTGCCCACCCCCATATTTCAGGAATCAGCATTCGTTCCCTTCCTCATCGGTCGGCAAAGACCATCCTCATCACAACTAAATAGGGATAGTTATTTACGTGGATATCGACTACGGCTTGCTGGATATAGTCGTGAGCAACGGGCCAAGGCGCGTATCGATAATCCCGCCGCCCCCTAGCGAGGCCGAGCGGTGGCTGGGCTTGGGCTTGGCCATAGCTAGATGGGGGTACACCGTCCAGATAATGAACCTTCCTACCTGTAGGGAGTCCACCTTGGAGAGGGCCTTGGCTAACGTCAAGGGCGTGCCGATCTATCTCAAATATTCCCACGCCCTGGCCTACGTAGGCAGGGGGGCCTTGCTCGATCCCGAAGAGCCGGGGCCCGATAAGTTTAGGCGCGAGGCCGAGGCCAACTCTAGGTATCTCTTGGATTGGAGGAGGTGTCTCGGGCTTAGGCGGAGGGAGGGCGATGTGGAGATCCTCGGCGCGTTGCCCGACGCATTGGAAAGGCTAAAGATCTGGCTCGCAGAAAGGCTTGGCTGAGGGCATCTCGTACACCGCGCCTTTAGCCCTCCTAATCCCGTAGATCTTCCACGAGCCCGGGTTCAATATACGTTCGTCCGTATTCAGATACGGCACGTGGCTGTGGCCGTAGATAAGCCAGACGTCCTTGGGAAGCCCGAGCTTCCTCTTGGCCCACCTGCCGACGGTTCCAGGCCTTATGCGATCGATTATATAGGCTATAATTCCGTCGCCTACAGCTATATCGCCGTGGGTTATGACCATTCGCTCGCCTCCGTAGTTAAGGCTTATGGGGCAGTTGCAGGCAAACACCTCAACTCCGTCTATCGTATCGGCGTAGTGGCCGACGATGGGGTCATGCGAGGACGAGCTCAGGGAGGCCACCAACATCTTAGGCCTCACCGATAAGACCGCGAGCAGCCGCCTAAACAGCCTGGTTGCCTCATCCCTGCCGACGCGGCGGTGCTCGTCCTCGAAGAGATCTCCCGCTATCGCCAACACGTCTACCTGGACGCCCGATAGGCACCTCCTGAGCTCCCCTATCAGCGAGCTCCGCGAGCCTATGTGTATGTCCGACAGCACGAGCATGGCGGCGCACCTTCGCCCATTTTTAATACTACAATCTATATAAACTTTTGATATCTATATACTATGCGGAGGGTGGCGATAGTGGGGGCCGCAGGTAGGGACTTCCACGTGTTCAACACGTTCTTCAGAGACAATAGGGAGTACGAGGTGGTGGCTTTTTTAATGACCCAGATACCCATACCGGGCCGACGATACCCGAAAGAGCTTGCGGGCGATCTCTATCCCAACGGGATCCCCATATATACGTGGAGCGACTACAACAAACTCGCCGAGTTGATACGTAGTCTCCGCGTCGACGAGGTGGTGTTGGCGTACAGCGACTTGTTGTACGAGGACGTGGGCCACATAATATCATCGGCGTTGAGCGCCGGCGCGTCGTTCAGGATATTGGGGCCCAACGATACCTACCTAAACTCGATCAAGCCGGTGCTGGCCGTGTTGGCCACCAGGACCGGCGCCGGCAAGTCCACCGTCAGTCGGGCCCTAGTCAGAGAGATTGCGGCCAGGGGATTGAGAGTGGTGGCTGTCAGGCACCCCATGCCCTATAGAGATCTGGTGGCCAGCGCGGTCGAGCTGTATAGGACCAAGGAGGATCTCGCCAAGATAACCTTCGAGGAACGGGAGGAGTACGAGCAGTACGTGGATATGGGGATTCCGGTGCTCGCCGGCGTGGACTACGGGAGGATCTTGAATAAGGCCGAGGAGCTGGGCGACGTCGTTCTGTGGGATGGGGGAAACAACGACTTCCCGTTCTTCAGGCCGGACTTCGCCGTGGTGGTCGCAGATGCCAGGAGGCCCGGCCACGAGGTGGGGTCGTTCCCCGGCGAGGTCAATCTACGCATGGCAGACGTCGTTATAATCACCAAGGTGAGCGACGCCGGGCCGGATAAGGTGAAGGTAGTGGAGGAGAACGTGAGGCGCAACAACCCGAAAGCTGTAGTGGCTAAGGCCGATCTGGAGGTCTCCGTCGAGAGGCCGGACGCCGTCAACGGCAAGCGTGCCCTAGTTATCGAAGACGCGCCGACGGTCACCCACGGAGGCTTGCCCTACGGCGCCGGGTACATCGCCGCGCAGAAGTACGGGGCCAAGGTGGTCGATCCCAGGCCCTTCGCCGTGGGATCCATAAAGGAATTGTACGCCAAATACGGCCATATGGGGCCCGTGTTGCCCAGCTTGGGCTACACCGATGAGCAGAAGAGAGATCTCGAAGAGACCATCGCCAGAGCCGATGTCGATGTCGTCGTCATAGGGACGCCGGCAAGGATAGAGGAGGTCATAAAGATAGCTAAACCTATTGTTAGGGTTAAATGGGATCTAAAAATACTTGAAGGGCCTTCTATTAAAGAGATCATAGATATGTTCCTTGAGAAGGTCAAATAATTTTTAATTCACCAGCTTTACCTCCCAATAATTGTTCGAAATTAGTAGAAATAAATTTAGCGCATTCGATAAGCGAGTTGTTCTCTATTTCTTTTAGCCCAGCAACCACTATCAATATGTTTTTAGTGCTTTCGTCGACCTTGGTGAGCTCGCTATCCCTATAGGGATATACATGCAACACCACGTCCCCAGCGGCGAGTATTATCTGGCCGTTTACTTGAACCGGCTTGCCTCCTATCGGTCTGAAGAGCTCGCCCTTGGACCATCTAAGCTCCAACGACTCGCTACCGATCTTGTCTATGTCGTAGAGCCCCACTGGAAGGAGCCACTTTATCGACGCTACGTTGCCTATATCCACCGCCGGGTTTATCCTCGGCAGAGGCTCTCCGCGGAGCACTCTACGCAACAACGCCTCCTGAGCTGGACGTTGCTTGGTCGGATCTATCTTTATAACTTTCCAATAAAAATCTCTATATATTCTAATGATTTTATTATTTTTTAAGTCTTCTATCTTATATTTATTTCTAACTTCTTCCTCGGCAGATTTTATAAGAGCGTCTAACTCCTTGGGCCTTATCGCGTTGTTTATTCCCCGCACGGTCTGATACGCCACCTTGACGCCCGCATCGGAAACCAGATTTTTGATATCCATAGTGGTGATCAACGCCGGACTTTTATCTTTCAGTGCGGCGATAGCCGGCCATCGAGAGCCCTTGAAGTCCTCATCACTTTTAGGAAAGTCCACCGAATATTTCTTAATTATTTCGCTTATATCCGGAGGTCCTCTACGTTCTGTGGAGGCCAAGGCGCGGTTGGTCGCTCATCTTCATAAGCTGGCAGACTTGTCACTAGCCGAGAGGCTGAGATTGATAGCTCTGATATACCTAGAGTCGGGGATAGATGCGGCGAGGGAGGCCGCACGGCTAGCCAACATCCCCGCGACTTCGGTTGACCGTAGGGGCAGGTGGGCCGTTGCGGAGGACGAGGAGCTTGTTGAGGACCTAGAGGAGGATGTTGAGGATAGTGTAGAGCAGTCCGAGGAGTCCGTGGAGGTGGTGGAGGAGGAATATCTAGGCGAGGCGATTATCAAGAGAGTCGCGCCATGGAGCTAGAGTTCATAGTATCCAAATACGGCAGATACCTAGGCGGAATATCCGTGGAAAGGGTCTTGGACTCGCTACGTAGAGACGACTCGGGCGAGGCTGTCAAGAGAGTTTTAGGGCTAGATCAACTCGATGTCGGAGATGAGGAGTCGACCGAGTGCCTTAAGGCCAAGGCGTTTCTAGACTACTACACCTCCGAGCTCGCCAGGCTGAGGAGTCTATACGGTGAATTGCGCTCCGGTGGCGTGTCGCCCTCGGACCTAACTACGTTAGTGAGGAGGATGCAAGAGGCGAGGCGCCTCGCCAGATTCTACAGAGACATCTTGAAGAGGTGCTCGCCGCAGGTCAGTGACATCAGCCCTCAGAGATAGAATCCGCTCATCAAGTGCCTAGCTCCCAGCTGGATATATACTTTCTCTGCTCCTCGGTCAGCTCGTCAATCTTGATACCCATGGCCTCGAGCTTCAGCCGCGCCACCTCTGCATCCAGCTCGTCGGGTAGCTTGTAGACGCCGATCTCCAGCTTGTTCTTGGCCAAATATTCGGCCGCAAGAGCTTGGTTGGCGAAGGACATGTCCATGACCTCGCTCGGGTGGCCCTCCGCCGCCACCAAGTTGACGAGCCTCCCCTCGCCTATTAGGTACACCCTCTTGCCGCTGGGTAGCTCGTACTCGTCCAAATAGGGCCTTATAGTCCTCTTGGACTTGGCGATCCTTTCGAGGCCCTCGACGTCTATCTCTACGTTGAAATGGCCCGCATTAGCCAAAATCGCGCCGTCCTTCATCCTCAATATGTCGTCTAGGTCTATCACGCGTATGTCGCCGGTCGCCGTTATGAACACGTCGCCGATCTCCGCAGCTTGGGATATCGGCATGACCTCGAAGCCGTCGAACACGGCCTCGAGGGCCCTAATGGGGTTAACCTCGGTGACTATGACCCTCCGGGCTCCCAGCCCTCTGGCCCTCGCGGCGATGCCTCTCCCCACCCAGCCGTAGCCTGCGACGACGACGACCTTGCCCGCTATAAGCGCGTTGGTGGCTCTCATTATGCCGTCCCACGTCGACTGGCCCGTGCCGTATCTGTTGTCGAATAGATGTTTGGTATACGATTCGTTGACGGCTATTATCGGGTACAACAGCCTCCCCTCCCTATGTAAAGCCCTCAACCTTATCACCCCCGTGGTGGTCTCCTCGGTGCCTCCTCTTATCTTCTTCGCCACCTTCATGAAGTCGGCCCCTTTGGCCGCCTCGGTCACATAGTCCAGAGTCTTGTCGGCGATGCCGTGAGCCAGCTTGTGCAAGGACACGGTTAGGTCGGCCCCGTCGTCCATCGTCAGATCGGGGTTGTGGGATATGGCGAAGCCTATGGCGTTGTAGTACTCGCGCTCGTTCATGCCCCTCCAAGCATATACGCCTATCCCCTCCTCGGCTAGGGCGGCCGCCACGTCGTCTTGGGTCGAGAGCGGGTTCGAGGGTATCAGGATAACTTGCGCGCCTCCAGCCGCCAGGGTCCTCACCAATACCGCCGTCTCCTTGGTCACGTGCAACGACGCGGCGACCGTCAATCCGGCCAGCGGCTTCTCGCGTTCAAATCTGGCGCGTATCCTCATCAAAACCGGCATGTTCCGCTCAGCCCAGTAGATCTGCTGCTTGCCTCTAGGCGCCAGAGTTAGATCCTTGACCTTGTGCTCCATCTTCCGGCTAGACGACTATGCTGGCCAGATTGGCCACGCTCGGCCATCTAAGAGCCGCCTCCATGGCCACAGGGCCTCTTATCTCCGTGCCCTTCGGATCGCCCTCAGGCGTCATCAGAACCACAGCGTTGTCCTCGAAGGCGACCCAAGTCCCATCGGGCCTCCTGAAGGGCCTCCTCTGCCTCACGACGACAGCTCTGAAGACTTGCCTCCTCAGCTCCGGCTTGCCCTCCTTGACTACCACGACGACCATATCGCCGACGCCGGCGCCCTTGACCCTCCTGTGGGTGCCCTTGGCTATGTGGCCCACCACCCCTATGACCTTGACTAGCTTGGCGCCTGAGTTGTCGGCGACGGAGACCATGCTGTTGAGGAAGACGCCCGGAGTGACGTGGAATCGGTAGCCAGCGCCTACCTGCCTCTTTCCGCCTCTCTTAGCCATAAGGAGCCCGATCCGAGAGTTTTTTAATTTATTTCAGTGGGATCATACGATGATGCGACGCGTTGGTGTCTGAGCGGTGATATACGACGGACGGGCTGACGCGCTAGAGCTGGCGTTTCCAACTGAGCTGTATCCCCACGTTGGAGGACAGCTTTATCTTGGTCTTGCTGTCGCTCAACATCTTCGGTATGTCCACGGCGGGCTCCTTCCCGTCGAAGTAGAAATATAGATAGCCCAAATCGAAAGGCGGCACGCCTAGACCCCACGACGTGGCGTAGTCGACCTCGCCGCAGTTGTCGCCGTATATGGTCAAGCCCCAGTATCTCTGGAAGCCCTTGACGGGGCCGTCTCCCTCGACCACGAACTTGCCGTCTATCACGCACACGAAGTTCCTCTCCATCTTGTATATGTCCGCTATGTATTTGTAGAGCGGCCTAAAGCCCTCGTAGAGGTTCTGCGAGTCCTTGGGATCTACGATGTTGAGCGCCGCCGTGGGCATGCTGAGGTAGAGGATCACTTGGGAGTGGCTGACCGGCATCGCCAACGCTATCTTCATCAAGGACTCGTCGAAGGCTTGCGGCAGAGCCTTGACTTGGACCTTACGCCCAGTCGGCGAGATGAGTTCTATCTTCTCCTTGGCGTTCCCTTGGACTTGTATTATTTTTGCTTTATATTTGCTCGCAAGCTTTTCTAAACCCAATATCTTAACTGCCTTTTCGAAATAACTTTTAGACATAGAGAAAGTTATAGTTATGTCGCGTCCCTGCAACCTCTCCAAGATAGCCTCGATCATCTCGGGGCGGGGATTGGAGGGGACCGGGATGTAACTGTGGACCGCCAACAATATCAACGCGTCCTTTCTCTCTATCTCAGGGAGCGCATCTGGCCCTAGAGCCGTTATCACGAAACCTAAGACCCCCCTAAATATATCTATTTTCAGAAGCCGTGGCGATACGGGAGCTCCGGCTTCACTATCTCCCTCAGCACGACGGTGGCGTAGCTTCCCCTAGGCATGTCGAAGGAGAGCTTGGCGACGCCGTCAGAGAGATCCTCGGAGATCCAGACAGGCGACACGAAGACGCGCCTATATGACCCGACGACGCCTACCCTGGACAGGGCGAAGTCCCTCAACTCGAGCCCCTCCTCGCCCAAAACCCTCCTCAGGTAATCTCTGGCCCTGCTCTCGGGTATTATAAGCCCCGAGCCCGGCACCGGCAACACCGGCTGTCTATCGCTGGCCTTCGCGGCGAGGACCGGATAGCCCCCCTCGAGGACCAAGTCATCGTCGGCGGCTCCGAGGGGACCGTCGGCAAGCCTGAGGCTCAACATCTTGTTGAAGAGGTAGGCTTGGTACGCCTCCACGAATATCTTCAAGATATTGTAGGGCACTGCCATTATCGCGTTCCATGGATTCTCGCCCGAGGCGAGCGCCTTGAGCAGACGCCTCTCCTCCAGGAGAGACTTGGGCATCTTGGACAACGCGGCCGAGTAGTCGCCCCTACACGCCAGCTCGCGCGCCTCCCTGGCCGCTGGCGACTCGGCCTCGAAGACCCGGCAGAACATGACCTCGATAAACTCGTTGGGGTCCCTCCGCACTAAGGCTCTCCCCAACAGGTGGGAGACGGGCCTCACGGTGCCGAACCTCTGGTAGCCGTAGTAGTTCGGCAGAGGGCTCGCCTTTAAGGCCCTCAAGGCCTCGGCGACACATCCGATGTCCGCGCCGCGCAGGACCAAGGTGAACCTATTCCCTGCTATCCTCGACGGCGATATTGGCGAGTCCGCGTACCAAAAGCCTTTATATTCCACGCCTGGTATCTTCGGCAGATCCTCAGGCTTGATCCCGAACAGCGATATTATCTGCGACGCGACTGCCCTCGCGTCCTTTATCCCGCCTATGCCTATATCGCCCCTCCTCAGCCCCAGAGACCTCCTCAGGGCCTCCACAAGCTTCAGAGTATCCACATCGCGCTTCACCACATGCACCCAAAGCCAGGGCCCCGGCCTCCCTCCAATCCCGCCGAAGCCAGATACGGAGACCACTAGACCCCCCTCCAGTATCTCCTCGACTACGAAGTCCTCCGGCGCCCTCTTTATAACGCCGCCGCAAGGGCGCGTGTCCGTGATGTACCACTCCAGACCTAAAGATACGTCGAAGCTAGGCGCCTTCCTCATGGCAGTCCCTCCGCCTAACTATATAGCCCGACAGCGAGGCGTCTACGCACATCCTATATATAGAGGCCGTTCGGCGGTTTTCCTCAACTCGCGGCATCACGGCGATTGGACCTCCGGACAGTTTTAAATAACGGCATAGGCGTCGTCGACGGTTCGAAGCCTCTCAGCAATGCGGCGGGATACATCGCCGTAGGCATAGCCTTTCTCCTAAGCATGTTTCTCAGAGAACGTCTGTGTATGCGATTACGGCTCAGCAAGTCCCTGGAGGAGTCCGCTATTCTGGCACCTGCGCTCATAATAGGCATGGCCGTGCTATACGGCGGAGCTGTCATGATCAAGTCGTCGAGGGATAATCCCATCGACAACGATCCGTTTATTTAAAACAAATTCCGGAATATCCGTGGCCAGGGTCTGGCTAGGCCCCGCGGGGATCCCTAAGTACGCGAAGAGGGCCAAGGACACCGTCGAGGGCATCAGAGCCGTCAAGGAGCTGGGCCTAAACGCCATGGAGGTCGAGTTCGTCCAAGGCGTTAGGATGGGCGTGGAGGCCGCCGAGAGGGCCGGCGAGGCCGCGAGGGAGTTGGGCGTCAAGCTCTCGGTCCACGCGCCCTACTTCATAAACCTCTGCTCCGACGAGGCCGAGAAGGTCGAGGCCTCTATCAAGAGGCTCTGGGACTCCGTAGATAGGGCCCACAGAATGGGGGCTTGGATCGTCGTGGTCCACGCCGCGTATTACGGCAAGCTGGGGCCCGACAAGTGCTACGATGCGGTGAAGGAGCGTTTAGGCGAGCTGACCGACAAGATGCTAGACGAGGGGATAGACGACGTGTTCATAGGCGTCGAGATAACGGCCAGGAACAACCAGTTCGGCAGCGTGGAGGAGGCGTTCGGGCTAGCCAAGGAGCTCAAGAGGGTGAGGCCCGTGGTGGACTGGGGACACCTCTACGCCAGAAACGGCGGGACTATAGACTACGGAAGCGTGTTGGACCTCTGGCGCACGACCTTCGGCGACGAGCACATGCACACGCACTTCACCTCGGTCAAGTACAGGAACGGCAGATACGTCGACGAGCACGAGCCGATATCGGCCAACATGCCTCCCTTCGAGCCGCTGGCCGAGGAGCTGAGCAAGAGGGACATGGCGATAACGCTCATCTGCGAGTCGCCTCTGCTGGATCAAGACGCCCTCCTCATGAAGGAAATCCTTGAAAAACACGGCGTAAGGCTCGTCTAGTGAAGACCTCGTTGACGGTCGTAGATCTATACGCCTCGGCGAGGGAGATCAAAAGCCTAGTGGGGAGGCGAGTCGAGAATATATATACAACATCCTCTGGATATCTATTCAAGTTCTCCGGAGGCGTCTACCTGACGGTGAACGAGGCTAGGGCCTCGCTAACGGGAACCGTCGGCGAGCGCGACTACAGAGGCGCCGAGACTTTAAGGGGACTCATACGCGACGAGAGGCTCACCGACGTCTACCTGCCGAGGTTCGACAAGTTGCTGGTCCTCAAATTCGGCGACGTTGAGCTGGTGGCGGAGCTTCTGAGACCCTTCAACCTGATAGCGGTGAGGGACGGCAAGGTGATCTGGCTCGACCACTACTACAGAGGCAAGGACCGCGAGGTCAAGGCGGGCGCGCCCTACACGCCTCCCCCCATGCCCTACGTGGACCCGTTGGCCAGAGCCGAGGAGGCGGCCGAGGTCTTGAGAAGGGCGCAGGACGTCAAGAAGGCGTTGTCGAGGGAGCTGGGCCTAGGCCCGGAAGTCGCCGAGGAGATCTACGCCAGGTCCTCAGGCGACGCCGAGGCTGCCCTGAGGGCTCTTAGGGACCTCGTCGAGGAGGTCTCCGGCGGGCAGTTGAGGCCCACAGTGTATATGGCCGGCGGCGTCCCCGTCACGGTCACCCCCGTCAAGTACATATCGGTGAGGGCCGAGTCGGAGGAGGAATACGACGCGTTCTGGAAGGCGTTGGACAGATATTTCGCCGACGTCGAGCTCAGGAAAGCCGTGGAGCTCAAGACGGCCGAGCTCAAGGCCAAGAAGGCCAAGCTGGAGCAGTCCATCGCCAAGCTGAGGGGGGAGATACAGGAGTATAGGAAGAGGAGCGAGGAGCTGTACTCGTTGGCCAAGACCATGCTCTCGCTGAAGTACGAGCTGGAGGAGGCGATACGGGCAATATTGCGCAACGAGGAGGTGGGGGCAAGTATACGTATACTAGACGTAAACAGGGCGAACAAGGAGGCGGTCCTCGAACACTCCGGCTTGAGGTTCAAGCTGAGGCTGGACCGGCCTGTGGGCAGACAGATAGAGGAGGTGTTCGAGGAGGCGAAGGACTACGCCAGGAGGGCCGCCAAGGCCGAGGAGGCGCTCAAGAGGCTGGAGGAGGAGCTGGCGCAGGTCGAGGGCGAGCGCGCCGAGGCCGAGAGGGCCGTGGCGGAGCGCGTGAGGAAAGCCGCCGAGAGGGCCTGGTTCGAGAAGTTCAGGTGGTTCCTCGCCCTCGGCCGCGTGCCCGCCATAGGGGGGAGAGACGCGTCGCAGAACGAGGCGGCGGTGCGCCGATACCTGAAAGACGACTACCTGTTCTTCCACGCAGACGTGCCTGGGGCCTCCGCCGTGGTGGCCAAGCCGACGCAAGACGAGGCGGCTCTGCTCGAGCTGGCCCAGTTCGCGGCTTCCTACAGCAGGGCTTGGAGGGCCGGGATACACGCGGTCGACGTGTTCTACGTCCCCGGGAGGCAGGTCAGCAAACAGCCGCCGTCTGGGGAGTACCTGGCAAGGGGGAGCTTCATGATATATGGCTCAAAGAACTACATACGGCACGTGAGGCTGGAGCTGGCCGTCGGGATGAGGGACGACGGAGGCGTGAGGCGGATCGTCGCGGCGCCGCCCAAGTCCATAGCCGCGTTGGCGGAGAGGTACGTGGTCGTCACGCCGGGCTCTGGCGAGAAGAGCAGAGTCGCCAAGGAGATCGCGAGGAGGTGGAAGGCCGAGCAACTGATCGACGAGATAATCGCCGCGTTGCCAGGCCCGTCGACAATCGGCGAGTGGGGCTCGGGACAGCCCATGGGCTGGGACGAGATAAAGGCCGCCTTCTCCACGTGGTGACCTGCCTCCGCAAAGGCGGGGCGGCCCCCAGTTGTGTCGCCGTCGACGCCATGCTCGGTTGGCTAGCCAGATGGTTGAGGATCCTCGGGGTAGACGCCAGGTACGGAGAGCAGTCGGACGAGGAGCTCGCCGAGACGCCGTGCCTCTTGGTCACCAGAGACAGAGAGCTCTTCAGAAGGCGCAGAGGGCCCGCCGTCCTGCTCATCACAGACGACCACGTGGTCTGGATATCGGCGTTGATGCGCACCCTCGGCGTAAAGCCCTTCGAGAAGACCAGATGCCCCAAGTGCAACGCCGAGCTCGAGGAGATACCCTGCGCAGAGGCCGAGAGGAGGGCCGGCCACCCGATACGCTCCGACAGATGCTGGGCCTGCCCCAACTGCGGCTCGGTCTACTGGGAAGGCTCCCACTGGCGCGGCATCAGGGAAGTCGTCGAGAAGGCCGCGAAGACCCCCGTGGACTGCGCAGAGGCGGACTGACGGCAGAGAAGCGGGCGCGCCGGGCCGAAGCGTTTAGATTATCCCGACCCGTTATGCATATAGGGCGCCGGAGGCGCCCCAGCCTCGGGGCGGTCGGCACGCTAGAGGCTTTCGGCGGTGTCATGTCTGCGTTTCTTTCAGTGCTTCCCATCATTCGGGGATCAGCGGGGAGTACCCGCGGCGGGTATCTGTCCCCCGCAAGCGCCTCCTGCATCCCCGTATGCACGCTGGACGACGGCATGTTGAGGAGCGCCGAGCATGTAGCCAGCTTG
>JBMFIG010000012.1:0-40745 GCA_049976425.1 Thermoproteus sp. | reverse complement strand
GAGCCGGGCCGCCAACAACGCCCCGGCCGACGCAACCGACTACCGGGCCGCGCCCCTCAGCTCCTCCAGCGCCTTTTCCAGCTCCTCGCTCCACTTGACTCTCCCCCTCAAGGCCTCTGCCCTCTCGGCGAGTTCTCTCAAGAGCAGAACCACGTCGTAAGCCGCCTCCCCCCTACCCCTATACTTCGAGAGAGCCATGTCGGGGTCCGGGCCGTGGTACTGGTAGTCGTGTAGTTTAAGCGCCATGGCGGTGGCGAAAGATATCTTGGCGTACCCCACCTCCTCAAGCATCTGCGACAGTGCAGTCATTCTGCTGGTGGGCACGCGCGGTACGGCGGTTGTCTCCAGCCAACGCCTGTCCTCGTCGCTTCTGGCCAAAGCCTTCAGCCTATCGAGCTCAAGTCTAAGGAGAGCCGCCATCAGCGCTCTCCACGCTTGGAAGGCCTTCCCAGCGGCGTTCCTCACAAGGCCCTCTCTCAGAAATCTCAAAGCCAGCCCAGCCTCCACCAAAGCCTCCAGGAGGCGGGCCGAGATGTAATCCTCGGTGGAAGGCTTGGGGAGGGGCTTCTCAAGAACCTCGGCAGAGACCATGTCAACATTCGTGGAGTGGATGAAATAAAAGCTTTTGGCTATGTCGTTCCGTTTCCGAGATGCGGTTGGCGCGAACACTCGCTGGGAGGCGCGGCCATCCGGCCTGTACGCCTACTGTCGCATATGGCTACGGCCTCGTGACACATCATTGTGGGTCCGTGAAATACCGATCTCCGGCAGGATCTTGCCGGGGTCCGGAGACCGAGGCGTCGGGGATCGCCTCAGCCAAAAGGTTAGCTCTCCACGACGGGCACAGAGGGGGCCGGCGGAAGCGGCTTGTGCTCGCCGAGCTCGCCGACCCTTACCTTGACCACGCGCCCTTTGGAGTACTCGTGGACTACCTTCACCACGTGGGGAACTAGCTTGGGCACCTGGGGCGGCTTCCTCATCATGTCGGGGGTGTACATCATGTCCTCGTGTCTGTAGAATGCGAAGTCCCTGATGTCGGTGGGGTAGAGGGCGTAGGTAGGGCAGGCGTCTATGCAGTAGTGGCACATTATGCAACGGCCGTAGTCTATGCCGGGGTAGCGCCTTCCGTTCTTCTCCATGTACATCTTTATGGCGTTTGTGGGGCATATCCTCGCGCATATCATGCAAGAGGTGCACCGCTCGGTCCATAGTCCGATCCAGCCCCTCACCCTGCCCATGTAGTCGGGCACCTCGTAGGGGTAGTATATGGTCAGCCTCTCGGGCTTTACGGTGTATTTAACGCCAAGCCCTATGACGTCTAGGACGGCCTTTATTGCCTCGCCGATCTTCTGGCCCGCCATGGTCACAACAGGAAGTACTCGGCTGCAGATACGGCGGTTGCGGCGAGCGCGATCGTCAGAAGCCAGCGCCAGCTGAAGGACAGCGTGTGGTCGAGCCTAGCCACCGGCATGACGGAGCGTAGGAAGACGAAGAAGAGCATTAGGGCGAACGTCTTGATCATGACCCAGGCCGCCGCGGCGAAGTTGCCCCACACGTCGGCGGGCCAGGGGCCGGGCGTTATGGGGGCCCATCCGCCGAGGAACACGAGGGCGCCGAGGAGCGAGTAGGAGAACAACGCTATGTAGATGCCGCCGGCGTAGGTCAAGGCCAAGAATATGGAGGAGAAATCGCTGTAGGGCCCCGTGGCCACATCCCCCTCGTAGTCAGCTATCTCGAAGGGGAAGCGGCTTGTGGCCATCGCCACGCCTATGATGTAGACGATGAAAGCCAGCGGGTTGTAGATTGCCCCTACTATATAGGTCTGTTTCGCCACGATCTCTATGGGGTCTATGGTCTTGTAGGTGAGGAACATGCTGGCGAAGGCGTCGAGCAGCGGTATCTCGTATGCGGCTATTATGAGGGCCTCCCTGGCGGCGCCTATGTAGGCGAAGCGGTTGTTCACGGCCCAGCCCATGCCGACCACTATTATAAAGAGGTAGAAGAGGATCGCGAGGGCCATCACTATGCCGTAGTGCAACGAGGGCCTGGAGAGGAGGGCGAGGTAGGGCGAGAGCGGCACCATGAAGGACGGCATGAGGGCCAGAGCCACGAAGAGCGGCGGGAGCGCCACGAACAACACGCGGTAGGAGTCGACGGTGATTATGACCTCCTGCATGACGAACCTCACCGCGTCGGCTATCAGCTGGAAGTAGCCGCCCAGCCTAGGCGATATGTGGAAGGGACCGACGCGCATCTGGACCCTCGCCGCTATCTTCCTCTCGGCCCAGACTATAGTGAGGAGTATTACCGTGGATATCACCGCGTCGAAGAGAAAATCCCACAGACGCGGGGAAAGGAGCCAGGAGGGGATCTCCATAGCCCTACGTAAAGAATCCCTTTTTAAGTTATCTATCGGCTTCTGGCGGGAAGAACCCGAAGCTACCGTAGATGGTCGGCAGATCCATGAGCCTGGCGCCTACTGTGGCCTTCATGAAGGCCCTGAGGTTCTGCCAAGAGGGCGTCGAGATCCTGACCCTGAAGAGCCTCTCGGTGCCTGCCCCGAAGACCTGGAAGAAGTACCGCCCTCTGCCGCCCTCCGTCATGCCGGTGCCCTCGGCTAGGTTCGTCGTGGTGACGTAGTAGCCGCTCATCCTCACCATCTCGTTGAGCATCTCCCGCTCCTTGGGGGGTATCTTGTGCGTGGCGTTGTGGCCGACCAAGGGACCGTCCATGGGCATCGACTTGAGCAACTGCCTTATGATCTTGGCGCTCTCCCTCACCTCGTCGATCCTGACGAGAGTTCTGGCCAACGAGTCGCCCTCGTCGCGGACCTTCACCTCCCACTCGACCTGCTTATACACGCCGTAGGGCAGATCGCGCCTCGCGTCCCAGTCCACCCCAGATCCCCTCGCCCCGGGCCCCGTCGCGAGGTACGCCGCGGCGTCGCTCTTGCTGAGGTAGCCCACGTCCTTAAGCCTATAATAGCCCACGGGGTTCTTGACGACCAGCCTGTAGAACTCGTCCATCTTCCTTTCCAGGAAGTCCAGGAAGCCGGCCAGCCTCTCGTAGAAGACCTTGGGCGGCGCCCTCCTGACGCCTCCCGGCAGGACCCAAGTCGGCGTCGTCCTGGCGCCCGTAGCTATGGCCCAGAGGTTGGTGAGGAGGTCGCGGAGGCCGAAGCCGTACATGAAGCCCGTGGACGACCCTATCATTATGGCGTGGAGGGCCAGGTCGTATAGGTGGACCGATATCCTGCTCATCTCGCCGAAGAGGGTCCTGAGGTACTCGGCCCTCTCGCTGACGTCGTAGCCCAGCATCCTCTCCACCGCCATGGAGTACGCCCAGGTCACATTTATGGCGTCGGGCAGAGACAGCCTCTCGAACAGAGGTATGTTCATCATGAAGTGGCGGGTCTCGCCCAGCTTCTCCATGGTCCTGTGGACGAAGCCGGGGTCAGGCCTTATATCCACTATTATATCGCCGTCAAGCTCCACGAAAAAGCGGATATGGCCCGACGTCGGGTGTTGAGGCCCGAAGAGCAGCTCCAAGGTCCGCCTGCCGCCGGGGCCTGCCTCGACCTCTTTGAGGACCATGCCGTACTGCTCCATCCTAAGGCCCATGGAGATATACAAACCCTATAAAAATATCGACTTAGCCAGACGCTGAGGCGGGAGGGCGGCCGGGAATTTGTCCATCGACGCGCCGGGGGCTCCGCACGCCGTCGGGCATACGTCGGGCATAAGCTTATAAAGATAATATCGACACCATTACGTGGAAAACGTAGACGCCGACAGTCTGTTAGGCCTTCTAAAGGTCGTTCTCGACTTCGGGGGGAGGGTCCATATAGGCGAGCTGGCGAAGAGCCTGCACTTGACGCTGGACGAGCTGTACCACGTACTGAACACGGCGGAGGGTCTAGGCGCGGTGAAGGTCCAGAACAATCAAGTCGCGCTGACCCGTAGAGGCTTGGAGATACTGAAGATGAGGTTCGGCGACGTCCACCACATGGTGAAGCTGAGGGCCGAGGAGTTGATCTAATAGCTACCTCCTCTTTTCCAGGTCAAGCTCAATTTCAATAAACATATATTATTATTTATTTTTATTTTCCTTAGATAATTTCTCAAATATTAGTAAAAAACCGTTTTTGTCGGGAAAGAAATATATTTATTTTGGAAACTTTAAGGGCCAGTGATCCCCGAGGAGCTCGCCGAGTTCGCGGAGGACCTAGCCAGGCAGATAGCCAGATCTGCGAAGGCCAGGGGGGCCACCCTGGAGGAGGCGCTGTACTACGTCTACCTATGCACCATAGGCGTCCTCAACGACGAGATGGAGCGCGTGGAGGTCGTCAAAGGCCGCCGAGGCGTGTCGAAGCGCCTGCCCCCTCCCGAGCCGATCGCCGAGGAGATCCTTATGTGCGTGAAGGAGTCCCTCGAGACCGGGAGGCCCAAGATAGAGAAGTACGACTACTACGCTTTTTAACTGGTGCCCCACCAGTTACTGGTATGGCACCAGCTACCTGCGGCCTATTCGATATACGTCCGAAAGCCGACAGGAGGTACGTCTTCGGGAGGGACCGCGAGATAGACGAGCTGGAGCGCCTCCTGAACGCCGGCTTCTGGCCGGTCTTGTTGGGGCCTAGGAGAGTCGGCAAGACGACTCTGATGAAGGTGGCCGTGAAGGAGTTGAGCGGGATATATATAGACGCCTCGACCGCGCCGAGCCTCAAGGCGCTGGGCCTGAGGCTCATCGACGAGGCGAGGCGCGTGGGCATAAGGATCAAGCTCAACCTATCGGTCCTCCAGATAGAGATTGAGAGGAGGCCCTCGGCGACTTTGGAGAGGATCATCAAGGAGCTCGGAGACGTGGTGATAGCCGTCGACGAGATCCAGAACGTGGTCAGCCCCCGGTTGCCCGCCCTCCTGTCGGTCCTCTACAACGAGGCGCAGGTGAGGTTTCTATTCAGCGGATCTCTGGTAGGCACCATGAAGCTCATAATGAAGAGCCCCGAATCTCTGGGGAGGCCGCTCGTCAAGCTGGAGCTGAGGCCCTTCAGCCCGGAGGAATCCGCGGAGTTCTTGAGAAGAGGCTTCGAGGAATGCGGGGTAGAGGTCGGCGATGCCGAGATAGAGGAGGCGGTCGAGGAGCTGGACGGCATCGTCGGCTGGCTCACCTACTACGGAAGCCTGAGGGCCGGCGGGAAGAGGCATAGGGAAGCGCTGGCTGCCCTCTCCGAAACGGCGAGAGAGCTCGTGAGGAGCGAGCTGGGGAAGCTCGGCAGACACGAGCTCGCCATATACAAGGCCCTGGCCGCGTTGGGGAAGGCCAGGTGGGCCGAGATAAAGAAGTTCGTCGAGGCGCAGATAGGACACGCGCTCGACGACAAGACCTTCAGCGTCGGGCTAAAGGCCCTGGCCAACATGTACCTAGTGAGGGAAGTGGATAGAGGCCTCTACGAGGTTGTAGACAAGTTCATGGCAGGAATAGCAAGGACACTATAAAAATAATCGGTATAAATACATATTTAAGATATAATATCTTATAACTTTCTACGAGATAGGCGATTGCCTAGATATAAAATACCAAGAAAATACGCATATCTGGTCCGAATAAGTTAACGAATTGAGGCGTCCTGTCTGGGGTCCCGCACGGCGGCGTTTCTTCGGCGTATTTTGCGCCGGGCCTCTCGGCGGCATGTACAGAGGCATCTGCAAGTCCGGCCGCCGTCTCATCCCGCCGTGTTAGCTGGTCCCAGCTAACACTGGGCGTAGATGAACGGCGTTCTGCTACACAGCGTCAATTCTCTCGGCGCGGCGCCGTTTACCTGGAACTCCGGCGTGTGTTAATGCAGGCGGAGTTGAAATATTGTCCGGGCCTCGGCGGCTGTTAACGGCGTCTTTTCAGGAGGGTTCTGCCCTCGCCGTCCCTTATCTCGACCACTCTGTGGTAGGGTATGTAGGCGCCGGACTTGGTGGTGAAGCCGCCGCGGCCTATCTCCTCTAGGTCTTCCGTGGAGATCTCGGCGACGTCTCCGGGGGAGCCGCGGTTGATGTAGACTATCGAGCCCCTCTGCCCTGTCCACTTGAGCTTGTTCAAGATATTCCTGATCGGGTTCACGACAGCTCCGGCGCCCGGCCTTAAAAGCCTACCTTGTCCCGAAAACCCGCCGGAAGGCCTCGACGTATGTCCTATAGGCCTCCTCGCCGTACAGGCAGACTATAATCCTCTTGATGTTTTTCAGCCTAGGCGCGGCGCGCCTCACGGCCTCGGCAGTCAGCCTGGCCGCCTCGCCGTAGGGACAGCCGAATATGCCGGTGCTTATGGCGGGCAGAGCCACGCTTCTGAGGCCGAGCTCCTCGGCCTTCATTATGGCGTTCTCCACGGCCTCCCCTATCTTCTCCACCGGCTCGACGCCGCATCTAGGCCCCACCGCGTGTATGACGTACTTGGCCTTGAGCCTCCCGGCGCCCGTGACGGCGACGCCGCCGACAGGCACGGGGCCGTGCCTCCTCACCCACTCCCTGCTCTCCTCCTGGATCTCGTAGCCGCCCTTCCTCACTATGGCCCCCGCCACGCCCCCTCCGTGCTCCAGATAGGAGTTGGCGGCGTTCACGATGGCGTCGGCCTCAAGCTCGGTTATATCGCCCACGACCAGCTCCACAGAGACCCCCGGCGCCGCCTCGAACCTCTCCACATACGCCGACGTCTGCCGAGTTAAATAGATTGCGCCGGGCGGCTGGCCGAAAGCCCGCCGCACGCGATCCGCAACGCGGTCTGGGAACGGCCGTGAGGCATGCCCACGCCGGGGGCCAGAGAGTTAGCCGATTGTTTCAAGACACCCTACTCCTAGGCGATCTACAGCATCGTTATAACTTTCGGAGGCGCTGGAGGACGTGGAGGGCGTCGCCGAGCTTGCTAGGCGCGTGGAGGCCGCTCTCGGCCCCCAGCCGACGCCGACGTTGGGCGAGGTCCTTGCCGAGATCGGCAGGAGGGGCGTGGCGGCCGGAAGCGTAGGCAGAGTCTTCGAGGGCTATAGGCTGTACGTCCACCACGTGGCGGGAAGGCTGGCCGAGCTGTCGCCGCAATACGGAAGGCAGATAGGGGAGGCGGCCGACGGAGTTATAGGAGTTCTGGAACAGGGTAAGCTCGAGGCGGAGTCAGTTCTGAGGATCGTGGCTAGGCTATTGGAGGAGGGGCGGGGCGTCGACGACTTTATGTATATACAGAATTACGAGGGCCATGCGGTCTACACCATAAAAATAAGTGGCGTGCGGGCCTCTATATACTTCCCAAATATACTCGATATGGATCCACACGATCTTATATCTTTTAGCATTGGGTGGAGGGCCTCAGACGAGACCCGTGAGGGCTCTATGGCGGCGATGGGCACTACGCAGATATGGCAAGTCTTTGCTTGGTTGGCCGCAAGGCCTGGAGGTGCAGAGGTGGAGATACGAGGAGCGAACCTCACTAAGAGAGGCATATCGCCTATTTTCTTCGTCAAGAGCACGACGTGGCGCCAGAGGATGGGCAAGTGGGAAGCAATTAAGCTAGCCGTAGAGGCCTTCAACAGAGGCGATTACAGGCCGTTGCTCACGTGGTGGCTCGGCGACGGCTCGGTCAAGTGGTCGTTTGTACGGCGTAGGCATTACAAGCTCCGGATCGCAGTCGCCGGAAATTTGAAGCAAGAGCTCTCCCGCATGTTTCCCAGCTACTCGGAAACCGGCGAGAACTACATATACGTAACCGGCGGGAAGGAGTTGTTCCTCAAGATAATTCAGTCGGCGGGAAGATACGGGGAACTTCTCGATGTATTGAGCCCCCACAAATGGCTCTATCTAAAGTCTGCAGAGGCGCCACGTAGGCGGAGGAAGCGTCCGGACTACGCCGGAGGGAGATCCGTCGCAAAGTATATCGATATCGCGCCGGGAGAGGGGCTAATCATGGGCTTGAGGGTCGTCTTCAACGAAGGCGGCTCGCTATGGGCTACGAAGTACTTTCCAGACGCGGCCTCTGCTAGAGACTTCTCAGAGAAGCTGAGAAAACATGGCCTCGAGCCCAAGATAGCCAAGACGAAGGGATATACTGTTTATATTTCAACTAGGGACTTGAAAAAGCTGGTTGCACAACGCGACGACATCAAGATCGCGGTATTCGAGTTCTTGAACGGGAAGCTTGTCTGCGCGGCTACTGAGCGGCAAAAACGCATAATAGAGAAACTTATAATGAGATTAAAATTTTATTAATATCTTGAGATTCTTAGAGAGGTTCTTGGTCAAACTATTGGTAGCGGGGCCGGGATTCTAGTCGGACTCGACGTCCTTGAACCCGGGACCTCGGGGTCTCACAGGGGGATGTCCCCCCTATGAGCCCCGCGGCCTACCTGGCTGGCCTACCCCGCTCGCGGCCTTCGCCGCCTCCGGGGTCCAGAGGCGGCTCATCCGCCTCTATTTTTTCCTCTGTTTAAAAGCTTTACCGGTTTTCAGCTACGCCCGCAGGAGCCGCGCCTATACGCGGCCGATCTTCTCTCTGATCTGAAGGGCGAGGTTTGTAGCCGCCGTTGTCAGAGATGTAGCCTCACTCAATAAGTCCCGGCGAGGCGTCGGAGGATCTCAAGACGTCCGGATAGTAGAAAGTACGCGTCAAGCAGTGGACGCGAGATGGCCTCAGTCGCTCGGAAGAAGGGAGAGGGGAGTCCTAAATATAGTATTTATACTTCCATGTCGTACGTATCTGTGTCCATTGCTGAGGAGGTGCGGCGTGTTTTGCTGGAGCATCCGGAGATTTTAGTGGAAGTCCTAACCGCGAGGCCTCACATTGTGTACGAAGCACTCGCCAAGCTACTACCCTGGGAAAGGCTATTGAGAGAAGTAGAGGAGATTAAGAACAACATGGCAACCAAAAGAGAGCTAGAGGAGATTAGAAACACAATGGCGACAAAGGACGATCTAAAACAACTAGCCGCAAAAGAGGAGCTACAGAAATTAGAGAAAAGGCTAGAAGAGGTAGAAAGCAGAATGGCCACAAAGGAGGATTTGAAGGCGCTGGCCACTAAGGAGGAGTTGCGGGCTGAGATTAGGAAGTTGTCTATTCAGATTATGGCCCTGGGGGCTAGGTGGGGTGTGTGGAGTGAGGAGGCTTTTAGGGAGGGGGTTAGGGAGTTGTTTAGGGAGGCTGGCTACGTGGTGGAGCGGTGGACGTACTTCGACGAGAAAGGCCAGGTCTACGGATACCCGAGCGAGCTGGAGCTTGACGTGGTGATGAGGGACGGGGTCGTCGTGGTGGTGGAGATCGCCTCGGCGGTTAGGCGCGGCGATTTGCCATATGTAAAGAGGAAGGCGGAGCTGTATGAAAAGGTGTCTGGGAGGAGGGTTGAGAGAGTGATTCTAGTGTCGCCGTTTATACACGACAAGAACCCCGACTTTGTACGCGCCCTGGCCAGATCTTTGGGTATAGACATCGTGAGCCCGGCGGAGCAGGTGGAGCCAAGGGCCTCCGGCTAGAGGTAGGTGGCGTAGTAGACCTGGCCGAGGGCTATCCCCCCGTCGCCCGGCGGGGCTCTCCTGTGCTGGACAAGGCGCAACCCGCAACGGGAAACCTCCTCCGCTATACCCCTTAAGATGATGTCGTTTACAGCGGCTCCTCCGGAGACGGCCGCCACGCCGGCGCCTCTCTTGGCCGCGGCGTCGCAGGCCCAGGTCCCCAGTATCTGGCCGAGCCTCAGCTGTACGCCGTATGCCACATCTCTCACCGAGGCGCCTCTCCTCGCCGCCTCCACAGCCTCTGCGAAAAGCTCCACCTGATCCTCCGCGTGGAACTGCAGGCCACTGCCTCCGCGCGCGGCGGCTTCGAGTCTTATGGCGGGCTCCCCCTCGTATGTCCTCTCCCAAGCTACTCCGAGCGCCGCGGCGACTGCGTCCAGAAACCTACCCGCGCTGGATGTCCACGCCCTGGGGCTCTTCAACTCTTTCTCCACGAGGGCCAGCTCGGCCTCGCCGCCTGGTAGGTAGAGCGCCAGGCCCCGCGGGATCTCGCCGAGGGCTTTGTGGAAGTACGCCGCGGCCATCCTCGCCGGGCGGAGGACCGCCAGATCGCCGCCGGGCATGGGGACGTAGGGAAGGTGTCTCTCCCTCACGTAGCGCGTCCCCTCGACGTAGAGCACCTCCCCGCCCCACGCCGCGCCGTCCTCGCCGTACCCCGCTCCGTCTATAACAACAGCCACGAAGGGCTCATCGACGCCTCCGTCGGCGGCGGCGAGCGCGTGGGCGTGGTGGTGCTGGACTTGGCGTACCTCAGCGCCGAGCTCCTCCCCCCACTCTCTACACAGCCTCACGCTGTTGTAGGCCGGGTTTTTATCGCAGACCAAGACGAAGTCCCTTAGCCTATAGACGTCGGCGAACCACCTAAGCTCTCTGTCCAGCTCCTCCAGCGCCTGGAAGCTGTCGAGGTCGCCGATGTACTGCGTCAAGACGGCCTTGTCGTTGAAGGCCACGGCGCCCGCCGTCTGCAGATCGGCGCCGAAGGCCACCGCCGGCTTTCCGAGCCTCCTCGGCATCTTGATCCAGGCCGGGGCGTAGCCGCGGGACCGGCGGATGAACGTCGCCACGCCGTTTGTGAACCTCACCACGCTGTCGTCTACTCTGTGCACGATCTCTAGGTCGTGGTCTAGGACGAAGTCCACCACGCTCCTCAGCCTCTCCAAGACGCATTTCAGAGTGGTGCACATAGGCTCCCCGTGTATGTTGCCGCTGGTGGCTATCGCGAACTTGTCTTTTATGTTTGACAAGAGGATGTACTGGAGGGCTGTGTAGGGGAGGAAGACCCCCTCCCTATCGAGGCCGGGGGAGACGGGGGGGACGCCGGGGAGTCCTTCCTCTTGGGGAGGAGGACTATGGGCCTTTGGGGAGAGGCCAAGAGCTCCGCCGAGCTCTCGTCGACCTCGACCAAACGCCTCGCCGTCTCTAGGTCGAGCGCCATGACGGCGAAGGGCTGGCTGGGTCTCCTCTTCCTCCGCCTCAGCTCCGCCACGACAGAGTCGTCGCTCGCCTTGGCGAATATGTGGTACCCGCCGACGCCTTTCACCGCCACTATGAATCCCCTCGACACGAGCTCGGCCGCTTTGAGCACCGGGTCGTCGGCGTCGACGGCCCTGCCGGAGGGCTCCAGAAGCCTCACCCGCGGCCCGTCGCGCTTGCACGATATGCCTTGGTAGAAATACCGGCGCAGGCCCCCCACCGACGGCGTGGAGTACTCCTCCCTGTAGCGGGGGCACATGGGGAAGGCCGCCCAGCTCGTGTTCTCCCCGTCGTAGGGGAGCCTCCTTATCACCGAGAAGCGGGGGCCGCAGAAGCTACAGGAGTTGAAGTAGTATCCCCGCCTCCTCTCGTCCCCCCTCGAGGACCTCCCGAAGGCACTCGTCGCATATGGCCATGTCGGGCGGTATGTTCGAGGGGGCCCGCGCCTCCTCGCCGCTTTTCAGTATCTCGAGGGCCGTGTAGCCCCGCGGCTCGGCTCTCTCCACCACCAGCTCCTCCAGCACTATGGCCCTCGGCCTCCTCTCTCTAAGGGCGTCTACGAACTCCCGGGCTCTCTCCCCCTCGACGAATATCTCCACCTCGCCGCCTCCTAGGTTCTTCACGTAGCCCCTCACGCCTAGGCTGTCGGCCAGCATCTTCACGTACGGCCTAAAGCCGACCCTCTGGACTATGCCGACGGCGTATATCCTAAACGCGTCCACAGACTCCTGCCGATGTAATTATTAAGCCGTTGCCCCCTGCGATCTCCGTGTTACCTTAATACGAATGACAGAATACTTATAAGGCGCTCCGCGACGTGGGCCGTGGCGTCTAGACGGCCTTTGGTGAGGCTCTTCGCCGAGAGGGCGGCGGGGATGGCGGAGGGGCTCAAGATAGCGGACTACTGCCTCTGCCTCAGAGGCGGGTACGTAGTCGTCGAGGGGCCGCGGGGGAGGGCGCTCGGCTTCGCCCACATCCCGCACGAGGATCTCCACGAGCTGGGCGAGGTAAGGCGCCCTAGGCTGGAGGAGATGCCGGAGTTCGTCGTGGATCTCAACCCCCTGAACAGAGTGTTGGGTGTCGCCATGCTCAACGCGGTGTCGCAGTACCATCTAGACTCGCCTCCGGGCTCTCTGGATCTATATCTGAGGGACGAGCCGATATGTCTCGTGGGCAACATAGGCCCCTTGGCGGAGAGGCTGAGGAGAGAGGGGCGGGAGGTCCTAGTCTTCGAGAGGTCGAGGGAGTTGAGGTGGCGCGCCTACTCCGATGTGGAGGAGGAGCTCTTGCTCCCCCGTTGCAAGGTCCTAGTGATCACGGGGGTGACGCTCCTCAACTTCACCCTCGACAGAGTCCTCGAGCTCTCCAACGGCCTTAATATATTGACAGGATCCACGGCCGGCATCCACCCCGAGCTGGCTAGGGGGACCAAGATACATATCCTCGCCTCCATGAAGCTTGATATAGGCAAAACCGTTGACCATCTCAAACAAGGCGGCTATATCTCCCTGGCTATACGTAAAGATCTAGGCTTCCCATACGCCATAGATCTACGTGCTACTTCTTAATCTCTGTGACGGCGGCTTGGGCCCTTCCGACGCATTCAGGCCGCCAACGCTAGCTTCTTCATGAAGCATAAAGAGGATAACAAGCAACGCCGGAACGTAGAGCCCATAGACCCCTCATAAAAGATTTACTTGTTATCAAATAAATAGAATCATAAAAAATTAAATCATAAGTAGTTTTATATGTTTTACATGAGATTATAAAACATTCTGTATATGTAGAAGTTTATCAAGAAATTCCTGTATATGTCTAATAAATTTTTCTATGTGAAATATGAAATAATTATATAGTTTTATTTAGAGAAAATGGTTAAATAATTTCTCCTACTCCCTTACTATGTCGCAGAAGTGGTTATTCTTAGCGATTGGAATCGTAGCGGTCGTGACGGTATTGGCAGTTGTATTTACTTCATTAAAGCCCCAACTCCCGGCCGCCACGCCACAGCAAGCTCCCTCTCCAACTGCCGCGTCTCAGCCAACTCCGTCTGAAACCTCGGTCCAGCAGACGGCGAGTATCGTGCCGGTTCAGAGCTCGACATCTCCGCAGTCTACGACCACATCGCCCCAGTATATAACTATCAGAGATGCCCTGGGGAGGGAGGTACGGATTAAGTTACCAGTCAAGAGAGTGGTGGCCATAGGTCCGGGGGCGCTTCGCCTAATCGTATACCTCAATGCAACAGATAAATTGGTGGGGATAGAGTATAAAGAGAAAAGGCCTCCTCAAGGGAGGGACTACGGCTACGTGTTGTGGGCTAAAAACCTCACGGATCTCCCTGTCATCGGCCAGGGAGGGCCCGACAGCCCCGTCAACTTCGAGGCTATTATCGAGGCGAGACCCGACGTGATAATAATGACGCCGACTCTCGCGAACACGCCGGACGAGGTGCAGAGAAGGACCGGCATCCCTGTGGTGGTCGTGTCTTACTGGGGCACCGCGGGCACCGTAAACTTCACGGAACTGTTCTACTCGTTGAAGATATTGGGCCAGATCTTGGATAGAGAACAGAGAGCCCGCCAGCTAATCGCGTACATGCAATCGCTGATGAAAGACCTCGAGAGACGTACAGCGAACGTGACAAATAGGCCTAAGGTATACGTCGGCGCTATATCGGCTAGAGGCGGACAGCCCTTCACCAGCACACAGTCCTACTTCTTGCCGCTAGTCCTACTCAACACGCCCAGCATCGCCGACAAGTACAACATCAAGACCGTCGGCCAGATAAGCTGGGAGGTCCTCCTCCAGGAGCAGCCCGACGTCGTGTTCATAGATCTGTCAAACTACCCATTTGTGACGCAGGACTTCAACAAATCCAAGGATCTATACTGCTCTCTCAAAGCGTTTAAGCAAGGCAAGGTGTACGGGATCTTGATGGTTGACTACTTCGGGCCGAATATAGCAACTATATTCGCCGACGCTTACTACATGGGCAAGGTGCTGTATCCCGACCGCTTCGCCGACGTCGATCCGGCCAAGATGGCCGACGAGATATATACGGAGTTTCTGGGAATGCCCCTCTACCAGAAAATAGCTAAAGACTTCGGAGGGGGCTTCAGACAGCTCAGCTTCCCATGCGGGTAGGCCTATACCTAGCGGCTTCCGCAACAGCCCTAATACTCCTGTTTTTCTACTCCCTAGCGATAGGGATAGTCCATATGTCCCCTCTAGACGTACTGGCATCGGCCGCCTCGCAGGGACCCGAGGGCCTCATTGCCAGGATAAGGCTGGCCAGAGCCGTGACGGCCGTGGCCGTGGGCGCGGCGCTGGCCGCGGCGGGGGCCGCTCTGCAGTCTGCGCTTAGGAATCCGCTGGCCTCCCCCTTCACTCTCGGCATACCTCAAGCCGCTGCCGTCGGCGTTGCGCTGGCCCTATTCCTGGGGGGAGCCGGGGCCGTATATAGAGACTTCATAGCAGTGTCGAATCCCTATTTCATGATCTCGATGGCCTTCGCGGCGGCCTTCAGCGACGCGCTTCTGGTACTGTTGTTGGCCTCCATGGGGGGCTTCTCCCTATCGGCTATAATACTGGCCATGATAGCAGTGTCCTCGATATACCAAGCGGCGCTGGCCCTACTACAGTACCTATTCCTCAACGACCTACAGACGGCGGCCGTCGTCTTCTGGACTTTCGGCGACGTGGGGAGGCCCAGCCTAGAGGAGAGCTACCTGTTGCTGGCCGTGTCGGCCGCCACGCTGGCGTATTTCTGGCTCCGCTCTGTAGACTACAACTTGATGGCGGCGGGCGACGAGATAGCCAAGGCCTCCGGGGTGAACCCCAGGAGGCTTAGGCTGGAGACCCTGCTGGCCTCCAGCGCCTCGGTCGCGGTCCTCGTCAGCTTCACGGGGGTCATAGGGTTCGTCGGGCTGGCGGCGCCGAATATGGCCAGGCTGGCTATCGGCGGGGATCACAAGGCGTTGTTCCCGGCCTCTGCCCTAACCGGCTCTTGGCTTCTGCTGGCCGCAGACGTGGCTGGGAGGCTCGTGAAGCCCCCCGTCATCATCCCGGTAGGGATAACCATGTCTTTCATAGGCTCCCTCTGGATAATCGCGTTGTTGTTGCAGGCGAGGAAGAGGGGAGAGGCGTGGTGAGGGCGGGGCAGGGCGTGAGGATTAGGGTGGAGGGGCTGGAGTTCTCCTACCCCGGGAGGCCTGTCCTCAGGGGGATAACGGCCGAGATACCGGCGGGCTCTCTGACGGCCGTCTTGGGCCCCAACGGCTCCGGGAAGACCACCCTGCTCCGTCTGATGGCCGGCGTCCTAAAGGCTAGGAGGGGCGTGGTGTATCTAGACGGGAAAGCCGCCGCCGAGAGGGAGCTACGCAGAGTCCTCGGCTACGTCCCCCAAAGAGCCGCCCCCTTTGGGAGGCTTAGGGCGATAGATCTTGTGGTGAGCTCGCGGAGGCCTCTCATGGGGCTCTACCCCTCCAAGGCGGACTACCAGAAGGCCGAGGAGGCTCTCAAGCTCGTGGGCGCCCTCCACCTGAGAGACAGGTTCCTGGAGGAGTTGAGCGGCGGCGAGCTACAGCTTGTGCTCATAGCCAGAGCGCTGGCGGTGGAGCCGAGAGTCCTCCTCCTCGACGAGCCTCTCAACAACCTAGACGTCAAGAACCAGATAAAGGTCATGGATCTGCTCAAGGAGATATCCCGCAGAGCCACCGTCGTCGCCGTTCTGCACGACTTGAACATGGCCTATAGGTATGCGGACTACGCCGTGTTTATGAAAAACGGCGAGATATACGCCATAGGCCCCGCCGAGGAGGTATTCGCCGAGGAGGTGATAGAGAAGGTGTACGAGGTGAGGCCCAAGATACTGAGGGAACATAGGGCAATACTGTTCTAGCCCCGATCTGGATTCGCGGCTTACGCAAAGGCTATCTGTGCCCCACCTGATCGGTCCATTGTAATCGTTTTCCGTAATACTGAAAGCAAGATTTATTAATAACATACAATATATCGGGGTAGGTCCGTGGCGGCCCCAAGAAGATCTGGCAAATCGTATTGTTTTACGTTGCAATAGCGGCGGTAACCGCGGCTCTGATTCTGTGGCTGAACGGCCTTGCGTCCCTTGTGGGGACCGTGAAGTACAAGGGACATCCCATGACGATATTCGCGCTCGGCGTCCTGGCCTATATGTTCGGCCTCAGACACGCCCTCGACGCCGACCACCTCGCAGCCATAGACAACAGCACGAGGAAGCTGGTGCAGGAGGGGAAAGACGCCAGGTTCACCGGCCTGTTCTTCTCGCTGGGGCACTCCACGGTGGTCGTGCTCCTCGCCGTCGCTCTGATGTTCAGCGTAAGGGCCGTGACCTCCGCCATACCCGAGCTCGAGAACGTGGGCTCCGTGGTGGGCACCTTGGTGAGCGGAGGGTTCCTATACATAATCGGGCTCCTCAATTTCTTGGTCTTCTTTGAGATATACGAGATATTCAAGCGCATGAGGAGCGGGGAGCTAGAGGAGGCTAAGCTCAACGAGCTTTTGCTGAAGAGAGGCTTCATGGGCAGATATTTCGGCAAGCTGTTCAAGATAGTCGACAAGCAGTGGTATCTCTACCCCATAGGTTTCCTCTTCGGGCTGGGCTTCGACACGGCGTCTGAGACGGCGCTTTTGGCCATATCGGCAATCGCGTCGGCCACCATAAGGATGCCTATATATGTTGCTCGTCTTCCCGTTCCTCTTCACCGCTGGGATGGCGTTGGTGGACACAACAGACGGCTTCTTCATGTCGTCGGCCTACGGCTGGGCCTTCAGCGATCCGTTGAGGAAGGTGTGGTACAACCTCACGACCACTATAATCTCGGTGATGGTCGCGTGGGTGGTCGGGACGCTCGAGCTCCTGGGCCTTGTCCAGAGCGAGCTCGACCTCTCCGGGCCGTTCTGGAACTGGATAGCCGCCGTGAACGGAGACGTGTGGTGGGGCAATATAGGGATAATAATAGTCTCTATATTCGCAGTAACATGGATTACATCTATTATAATATATAAATTTAAAATAAAGTCAAATAATATAACCATATCTATACCTAAGACCTAGAGGAGGCCTCGATTTTTCACCAAAATGAAAACGGTTTTTTAGTACAACACCGCCAACGGATCCGTGTCGTGCGTCTCGCTTCCCGAGAGCTTCCCCGTGCCGCCTACCTTGGACTGCTGGAAGTGCCCCGTGATGAGGCGGGAGATGGCGGCTATAGAGCTCGCCTTCCGGCGCAAGACCGCCGTCACCTCGACGCTCCTCCGTAGCATAAAGAAATACTCCGAGGAGCTCAAGACGAGGGATAGGGACTACGTCTACAAGGTGATGGACTTCTGCGGTACGCACGAGTGGACCATAGTCCACTTCGGCTTGAGGAGCCTCTTGGGCAAGGCAGGGGTGGACAACGTGGAGCTCGTGGCGGGGCCCGGCTGCCCCGTCTGCGTGACGCCGTCGTATTACATAGAGCAGTCCATAAAACTAGCGCTGGAGGGCGTCGTAGTATACACCTACGGCGACGTCTTTAAGGTCCCCGCTTTGAGGCCCGTCAAGGGGGCGCGCACGTTGGCGGAGGCGAGGGCGTTGGGGGAGACGTCAGGATAGTCCACTCCTTCCTCCACGCCATCATGGACGCGAAGAGGCACAACAAGCCGTCGGTCTTCGTCGGGATAGGCTTCGAGACGGTGGCGCCCGGGTACTCCGAGGCCATACTCAAGGGCCTCGTCCCGGGCCACCTCAAGCTCATGTCGCTCGTCAAGCTGACGCCCCCAGCCATGTTCTACACGTTGGAGGTGGTGAGGGAGAAGCCGACGGATTTCCCCATAAGCGGCGTGATAGCGCCCGGCCATGTGTCCACCATCGTGGGGGGCAAGGCCTGGCGGCCCGTGGCGGAGCAGTTCGAGATACCGGTTGTTGTGGCCGGCTTCGAGCCCAACGACGTCCTCATGGCCATAGCCGAGATATTGAGGCAGTTGGCCAGAGGGGAGCACAAGGTGGTAGTTGAATACACAAGGGCGGTCACTTGGGAGGGGGACTTAAAAGCGCAGTCCTCTATACGTACCGTGTTCGAGACCGTGGACTCCGCCTGGAGAGGGATAGGGTACATCCCCAAGAGCGGACTCGCCTTGAGGGACGAGTTCAGGTCGCACGACGCCCTCGAGTATTTCGGCATACCCGACCTAACGCCGGAGACCTGGCGCTACGACCTCCCGGCCAACTGCAGATGCGCCGAGGTTAACCTAGGCAAGGCCAAGCCCACCGACTGCCCCCTCTTCATGAAGGCGTGTACCCCGGATAGGCCCATAGGCCCGTGCATGGTGTCTGTAGAGGGCACATGCGCTATATGGGCTAGATTCGGCGGCGGGGGCCTCGCGGAGGAGATAGCCAGAGAGGTCGGGGCGTTGTAGCCATGTGCTGGGCTGTCCCCTCGGTGGTGACCAAGATAGAGGGAGGCGTGGCTTGGGTCGATCCAGGAGACGGCGTGGAGAGGCCGGCAATTGTGGGCATCGACGAGGGGGCGCTACAGCCCGGCGATCTCGTGATGGTCCACGCAGGGGTCATAATAGCGAAGGTGGACCTATCCACGTTGAGGGAGAGCATGGAGATGTGGAAGCAGATGGCCAGAGAGCTAGCGGCCTCCACGGGCGAGGATCCCGAGGCGGCCGCCAAGATGATCGAGGAAGAGATGTGGAGGGTTATCAAGATAGCGGAGGAGGCCAAGAGCGGGAGGAGGGAGTCGGTGCGGCAACTGGCTTGACGGCCGCCGTCCGGCCGCGGGATCATCCTTTTAACCCTCCCGGTCCGGCTAGATGTGGAGGAGATCCTCGACGCCTTCGAGGAGGCTAGGAGGATTAGGAGGGAGCGGGCTGACTGGGCCTTTATAGATTCTCTCCCGCCGAAGTTGAGAGCCGCCCTTAAGTACTACGTGGAGACGGGGGATTTGAGGCTGGCCCAGGCGCTGGCCGGCATGGACTACGAAGATTTCAGAGAGCTGATCAGAAGGGCCAAGATCCCCGTCGTCCTATAGCAGTTGCCGGATAAGGACGTACAAGTTTTGCGAGTAGCCGCATCTGGCGCATATCCGAGTCGTCAAGCTCTTTACGCGGTGAGGTTAACCATAGCCGTTACTCCGCCCTTCATGGACAGAGAAGGGCTGTTTAGGGAGATCGTCAAGTTGAAGAAGGAGAGAAACGCCGTGATCCTAGGCCATAACTACATGGATCTCGATATTCAACTTATAGCCGACTTCACGGGGGATTCCTACGACCTAGCGCTGAGGGCCGCGGAGACAAAGGCTGAGGTGATAGTCTTCGCCGGCGTTAGGTTTATGGCTGAGCAGGCCAAGGCGTTGAACTACGATAGGACGGTCCTAATGCCCGAACCCAACGCTGGGTGCACGTTAGCCGACGCGCTGGATAGGGAGACGTTGAGGAGAGTTAAGGAGGAGCATCCGGACGCGCCCGTCGTTCTCTACGTGAATACAAACGCCGACGTCAAGGCGTTGGCCGACTACATAGTGACGTCGTCTACAGCCGTTAGGGTTATCAAGAGGATAGACAGCGATGTGGTGATATTCGGGCCAGACTCCAACTTGGCCCGCCACGTGGCGAGGGCGACCGGGAAGAGAATAATCGCAGTGCCGCCCGACGGGAGATGCGTCGTGCACGCCAGCTTCACAGCCGATATGGTTAAGGAAGCCAAGGCCAGGCACCCCGGAGCGAAGGTGATGGCCCATCCCGAATCGCCGCCCGAAGTGGTAGGGCTGGCGGACTTCGTGGGATCAACTAATCAGATGATAGAATATGCGGCCAGAGATCCCTCGGACGAGTTCATAGTGGTTACTGAAATAGGCATGTTAAACGCGCTCAGGATAAAGGTGCCCAACAAACGTTTCTACCCTATAGAACACGGGGGATGCGCATGCGCTAGATGCCCCTATATGGCTATGGTATCTCTGGAAAAGCTGTACAGATCGCTACGCGATATGGTCTACGCCGTCGATATGCCTAGATCCGTCGCCGACGCCGTGAGAGAGGCCTTCGAGAGGACGAAGAAGCTCCTCGAGGCGGGATGAAGATCTACGTGATAGGTAGCGGCATAGCGGGGCTGGCGGCGGCTATATCGCTCAAGGAGGCAGGCCACGATGTCGTGGTGATAACGAAGGACCCGCGCGGAGGGTCCAGCTATATCGCCAAGGGCGGCGTGGCCGCGGCCGTTGCGCCGGACGATTCGCCCTCGATACACGCAAGGGATACTATCGAGGCTGGCGGCGGGCTCTGCGACGTGGACGCGGTTAGGTACTTCACGGCCGAGGCGCCTCGCGTGGTGGAGGAATTGGCCAGATGGGGGTTCGAATTCGACGAGGATCTAAGGCTGGAAGGCGGCCATTCGAGGAGGAGGGTGTTGCATAAGGCGGACGAGACGGGAAGGGCGCTGGTCGAGTTCCTGTCGAAGAAGGCCGTGGAGCTCGGGCTAAACGTGGTCGAGGACAAGCTCCTCTCCTTGCGAGTTAAGGACGGCTCGCTCAGAGGATTCGTCACAAGGGATAGAGGGCCCGTCGACGCGGCGACGGTGGTCCTCGCCACAGGCGGCTACGCGTATCTATGGTCGTACACCTCAAACTCGCCGAGCAATATAGGCGACGGGATAGCCGCGGCCTTCAGAGCCGGCGCCGCGGTGTCAGACATGGAGTTTGTCCAGTTCCATCCCACGGTAGCCGTATCCGACGGCGAGGTCGCACTCTTGACCGAGACGTTAAGAGGCGAAGGCGCGAAGATAGTGAACGAGCTTGGCGAGAGGTTCCTGTTCAGGTACCATGAACGGGGCGAGCTGGCGCCTAGAGACGTCGTCTCCAGAGCCATCTATGCCGAGATTAGGAATGGCCGCAGGGTGTATCTGGACCTAAGCGGAGTCGACGTTGCGGGGAAATTCCCCGGCGTCTACGCCTTTCTTAAAAGACACGGACTCGGCTACAAGGTGCCCATCAGCCCCGGCGCACACTACACCATAGGCGGCGTTAGGGTCAACGTGAAGGGGGAGACAAATATAAAGGGCCTATACGCCATAGGCGAGGTCGCAGATACGGGGCTTCACGGCGCCAATAGGTTGGCGAGCAACTCCTTGTTGGAGGCGTTGGTCATGGGCTTGAACCTGCCCCTATATCTAGACGAGGTTTGGGAAGGGCCTCGGCTCGACGACGGGATCGCGGTCGCGGTCCCGGTAAAGGACGGCGGCCCCTCGTTAAGCTTAGAGGAGATAAGGAGGATGAACTGGGAGCACGTCGGCGTCTTGAGAGACGGCGTTGGGCTCCAGAAGGCCGTGGAGATTTACGGACGTGTGGATACCGGCGCTCCCGCCGACGAGTCCAACGCGGCGTTGGTCTCCTACTTGACGGCATACGCCGCGCTTTTAAGGACCGAGTCGAGAGGCGCCCACTATAGATCGGATTTTCCGCATGGAGATCCGGAGTGGCGGAGGAGGATCTACCTAGTCAAGCGATGATAGAGCTCTACTTAAACAAGCTCATGGGCTATCTAGAGGAGGACGTCTACCCCGAGGATGTAACGAGCAAGTTCTTGAGCGGGATAAGGGCGAGGGGATTCGTCAGGTCTAAAGACAACGGCGTGTTGGCCGGGCTGAAGTTCGTCGAGCCGTTTCTGAGGCGCTTAGGGTTCGAGGTGAGGGCCTTGAAGCGCGACGGCGACGAGGTGGGCAGAGGCGATGTCGTGATCGAGGTGGAGGGAGACGCCGCCGATATGCTGTCGGCCGAGAGGCTGGTGCTGAACTTCCTGTCGAGGCTTTCCGGCATCGCCACGGCCACCAGCCTCATGGTCAGGCTGGCTAGGTCGGTCAACCCGTCGGTGAGGATAGCGGGGACTAGGAAGACGACGCCCGGTTTCAGAATATTCGAGAAATACGCGATAGAGGTCGGAGGCGGCGATCCCCATAGATTCAATTTAGCCGACGCCGTATTGATTAAGGACAACCACATAGCAGTCTTCGGAGACTTGGAGAGACTGGTAAAGCTGGTTAAGGAGAGGACGAGCTTCACGAAGAAGGTCGAGGTGGAGGTGTCGACGTATGAAGACGCCTTGAGGGCCTTTAGAGCTGGAGCCGACGCCATATTGCTCGACAACATGAAGCCTGCCGAGATCGTGCAGATAGTGAACGAGTTGAAAGGCAAAGTTCTGTTGGAAGCCAGCGGGGGGATCGACCCTAGCAACGTGGTCGATTACGCGAGGACAGGCGTCGACGTGATATCGAGCGGGTACATCACCCACAGCGCGAGGGCGCTCGATCTGTCCATGGACGCCGAGAGGATATAACTCTCCCGCTCAATGCTTTTAAGCAATCCTCAGAAAAATCAGTGGAGATCTGGCTGGGTAAGGCAAGCCGGTATAGGGATTACGCGTTGCGTAATTTGGAGATAGGGGCTTACGACCTCGTGTGTTTCTTGGCGCAGCAATCGGCCGAGTTCTTGCTCAAGGCGTTCTTGGCTAAGGAGACCGGCGCCAGGCCGTTGACGCACAGCCTATACGAAATGGCGAAAAGGCTCGCCCAGATCAGAGGCATTGGGCTGGACGAGGGCATTGCCAGATGCGCCAAGTTCCTCGAGCAACACTCCTGCAGGCCAGGTATCCCGACGCGAGGATAGGCGAGTACGAGCGTCGGGAGGCGGAGGAGTGTATTAAATGCATGGAGTCGTTGTGGCGATGTATAGGTGGATAGAGCTGAACAAGGCGAGGGAACGCGAGCTTTCGGAGATCTTGAGAGAGTTCGTATCTCGCCGTTGCGGCGAGGCCGACGTCGTGCTTTTCGGATCGAGGGCGCGCGGCGATTTCCACGCCTTGAGCGATTGGGATATCGCCTTGATCTCGCGGGAAGGCGCCTACGTTGTGGCCTAGGAGGAGTTCGGACAATCGGTCCGGGTGCCCATACAACAAATAGACGAGTTGCTCGCGGAAAGCGCGTTGATACTCGACATAGCCCACGACGGCGTTCTGCTATGCGGCAGAGGCGACTATTGGCAACTCCTCGTCAAGAAGGCCAGGGAATACACAGCCAGGAGGAGGCTAGTCAGAACAAGCGCCGGGCGGTTCCCTCTCGCGGCCCAACGCCAGTTGCCCGATCGCGGGCGCCCCCTAGATACCCGCCCTACTCCGGGACGTCCAGAGGGCCCACTCGGCGATCGGCGCTTGCGCAATCGGCAACGCCTCCGGCTTTCCCTCCGCCAACGGCCCGGTCGGCCCTATCTACCCATGCCGAATGTTGACGTGAACGCGGAGATCCCGCCTAGGATTCTCGCCGTTTTCTCTTCCAAATTATACCCCTCGGCGTTTAAAGAAAAACGCCCGGCGTGCTCCCTCGGCGTGGCTAAACGCGTAATTCAGAACCGCCCACACGCTGCGGCTGAAGGCGAAATACGCCGAGGCCAGTTCCAAATTTAATTTAGACCGGCTAAGGCGAGTTCGGCGCGGCCCCACTCGCCCCGCATGTCAACTCAAATACAGGGATGTGTCCGTAGGCATATGGCAGATAGTTGCCCCGCCCCGTCTCCGAGGGGGCAACGGAGGCGATACTGTCCTCAAACCGCTCCGCCGAAGGGGCGGCGTTAACCCTCCTGCGGCCCCTCGGGAGGGGGCGCCCCGGTCAGCTAGTGGTAATGGCCCCGTGGCCGGCCATGCCGGTGGAGTACAGCGAGTGGTACGCCGAGAGGTGGAGGGGAGGCGTCTACTACGTGGGGGACTACGCCGTGATGGCGGACGACATGAACATATTCCCTCTGGGGAGGTCGGACGCCGTGATGAAGGTCAACGGGTACCGCATATCGCCGGCCGTGTTGGAGAAGGCGGCGCTGTCGGTCCCCGGCGTGGAGGACGCCGTGGCTTTCGCCGTGAGGGATCCGCAGAAGTTCGAGGCGCCTGTTTTGATAATCAAGGGGAGCGCCCAGCCCGAGGACGTGAGGCGCGCCGTGAGGGAATACGCGGGGCCCATAGCGGATCCCGCAAAGGTCGTGGCCGTGGAGGAGATCCCCGCCGTCGACAAGGGCGCGTTGCGTAGGGCCCTAAAGGCCTATATGCGGAGCGGCGCCGTCGACGAGAGGATCGGCGGGTGGCTGGAGAAGATAGCCGAGAGGCTGAGGGAGGCGTGACGGCGCTAGTACACGTATACGAGAACCCCCTTCCCCCTCGCGTAGGCCTCAACCTCCCTGCCCACCAGCGCGCCTGTCAGGACAGGCACGACCGGCTTGTTGGCCTTGCTGGCGACGACCTCCGCCTTCGCTAGGAGTGCCCCTACGTCTTCGATTCTCGGCCTCACCTTCACCTCGACGACGAAGATCCTCTTGTCAGTCTCCACAAGAGATCCACATCAACCCCGTCAAAATCAGCATTCCTAACACGCCTAACAACAGACTCCCCAGCAGTCCTAATATCTACAGAAAGATCCTCCCAGACATAGCGCGAGAACAAGGCCTCCGTGACGGCCCCCAAGCCCTCCTCCAGCCTAGACAGCCTCCTCGTCGTGTCCTCCTTGAAGGCTAGATAGTCGTCCAAGAACTTCTTCCACGTCTCGAACCACTCGCGCCAACGCCGCTCGTTCTCCTCCCATCTCTTGTTGTTTTCTTCCCAACGCTTCCAATTCTCTTCCCACCTTCTCTCGTTCTCCTCCCATCTGCGCCAATTCTCCTCCCAGCGCTTTTCATTCTCCTGCCACCTACGCTCGTTTTCCTTCCAGCGCTCCTCCCCCATCTTGACGAAGGCGGCGAAGTCTTCCCGGAGGCGTTTGAGCTCTTTCAAAATCTCGTCAAGGCCTAGAAGGCCGGCCACAGCTAGGCGAAACTCCTCATCCTCACGCAAAAGACGAAGAAACTCCTCCTTAAGGCCCACGTAGTGTTTATCTCCTAAATATAAACTTCTGAGGTTACACAGGCCCGTCTCCACGCCGGTCCGGAAACGTTTTAACCCCACCGGGAGGCCGTGCTGTGCTGAAAGAGGTCCTGGCGGAGGAGTTGGCGAAGGCCCGGAGGGCCCGCCACCGGAGGCTTGTGGCCGTCGTCGGGGTGGACGACCGGAAAGTCGCCGAGGCGGTGGCGGATGCCTTGAGGGCGTTCGAGTCAGCCGCAGGCGGCGGGGAGGGGCTCTATATGTTCCAGCCGGAGTACGCCGACGCCAACAGGAGGCAGAACTACGTCAGGGATCTCCTCGAGGGATCCTCGTTGGAGGTCGAGTTCAGGCCGTATAAGGACACGCCGAAGTTGCTCGGCAAGACCTACGACTTCGCCGTCCTCGATCTGATCAACGACTTGAAGCCCAACGACGTGGGGAGGCTGGGCGGCGTCGTGGCCGGCGGGGGGCTCTACGTCCTCGCGGTGCCGCCGCTGGACGTCTGGAAGTCCTACATAACCAAGTTCCAGGCAACGTTGTTGGTGCCGCAGTATAAGCCCAACGACGTGAGGCATAGGATGAAGGAGCGGTTCTGGCGGAAGCTGTGGGAGCACGACGGCATAGTCGTGTACGACGCGGAGAGGGGGGAGGTGCTCAAGAGGCCCTCCTCGGAGCCACCAGAGTGGGTCAAGCCGGAGGTCAAGGTGCCGGAGAAGGCGGTTATCCCCGTCAAGATCTACCAACTCGCCGCCACGCAAGACCAGGTGGAGGTCCTCCGAATGATGGAGGAGCTCTACGAGAAGCCCAAGCGGAAGCAAGTCTTGGTCGTGATAGCCGACAGAGGCAGGGGGAAGAGCGCGGCGTTGGGGCTGGGCCTGGCGGGGCTCGGGCATAGGCTGAGGAAGGCCAAGTCGCAGGTACAGCTGGTGGTCAGCGCGATGGAGTACCCCAACGTGGAGACGCTCGCCGAGTTCCTCCTGAAGGGCCTCAAGGCGTTGGGCTACAAGCCCGGCGTGGAGAAGGAAGGCGGAGAGATCCGCTCCGTCAAGGCGAAGGGCATATTCGTGGACTTCATAACGCCGTACCAGTTGCTCAAGCGGGAGAGGGCCGACATAGTGGCGGTCGACGAGGCAGCCGCCGTGCCCCTCCCGATACTCTACGCCGCCCACAAGAAGTTCGACCGCACCATCTTCGCGACCACTATCCACGGCTATGAGGGCGCCGGGAGGGGCTTCTCCATAAGGTTCCTCGAGAGCCTCAAGAAGGACCCCGACACGGACGTGAGGATATACGAGATGGAGGAGCCCATACGCTACGGCAGAGGCGATCCTATAGAGAGGTGGCTGTTCGACGCCTTCCTGCTCGACGCCGAGCCCGACGAACTGGGCGACGAGGACTACGAGCTCATAAAGGAGAAGGAGCTGCGCTACCTAGGCGAGGAGGAGATAGTCTCGGACGAGGAAAGGCTACGCAGGTTCTTCGGCATATATGTCCAGGCCCACTACAGGAACGAGCCGGACGATCTGGGGATGCTCCTCGACGCGCCGCACCACACAGCGCGGGCCGTCGCCCTGGAGAACGGGAAGATAGTGGTGTCTCTGGAGCTGGCGGAGGAGGGGGGCCTCGGCGACGACTTCATAGACGACGCGCTGAGGGGTCTCAAGTTGCCGGGGAACATACTGCCCGACCGCTTCCTGAAATACTGGCGGTTGCCCGACTTCGCGAGGCTGAGGGGATGGAGGATAGTGAGGATAGCGACGCACCCGGCGGCGCAGGACATGGGGCTCGGCACGGAGGCCTTGAAGATGGTCGAGGAGGAGGCGAGGAGGAGGGGCTACGACTGGGTGGGCGTCGGCTTCGGCGTCTACGGCAAGCTCCTCAAGTTCTGGATAAGGAACGGCTACGTGCCCATACACATATCGCCGGAGCGCAACCCCGTATCGGGCGAGTACAGCGTCCTCCTCATTAAGCCCCTCAACGAGAAGGCCGCCGAGTACGTGAGGTACGCCAACGTGGAGTTCAGACGGCGCCTTCTCCACTCCCTGATGGGTCCCTACAGCGATCTCGACCCCGCCGAGGCGAGGATGCTCTTGGAGGATTGGGGCTGGGATATAGAGCCCAAGCCCAAGCTGTCCCGCAACCAGATAGATAGGCTGGTGGCCTACGCGGTGGGCCCCATGACCTTCGAGAACGTCTCCGACGCGTTGTACTTCCTCGCGGCGCAGTACTTCTACTCCTCAAAGGCCAGGAGGCCCTCCCTCGACGAGGCCCTAGAGCTGGCCCTAGTCTCGAAGGTGCTCCAGGCGAGGCCGTGGAAGGAGGCCGCCGAGAGCGTCAAGATAAGGAGAGGCACCCTCATGCTCATGTTGAGGGAGATAGCCAAGATCCTGCTCTTCTACTACTACGGCGGCGAGTTCGAGGTGCCGCTTTTCGTAGTCGGCGTAGTGAGGGGCGAGGACTGACGGCCATGGCGTCGGCCTCTCGAGGACGCACGCCAGTCTGTCCGGCCGTCCGCGATCCGGGCCGCCTCGGCGTCGAGATAGCTGAATGGTTTAAAGCTTAAATACATATGTAAAAAGTGGCGCCGTATGGAATCCAGCTATGAGACTCGCCGCGTCTTGCGGCGAGAGATCGGCCTCCTCGACCTCGTCTTTTTGAGTTTCGGCGGACAGTCGCCTTTCCTCAGCATACTGTCCTACGGCGTCTTGGTGCTCACATCGGTGGGGGCTATCGCCCCTGTGGCTATACTGCTCGGGACCTTGATGGTGCTGGTCAATGGGCTGGTGGTCTACAGGCTGTCCACCAGATTCACGCAGGCGGGCGGCTACTACACATATGCGTACTACTCCCTCACCAAGAGGCTCGGCTTCGAGACCGGTTGGCTCTACACGATATACGCCGTGCTCTACGGCTCGGCCTACGTGATCGCCGCCGCCTCCGTCCTCGTCAACGTCGTGGGGCTACCTCCGCTGTTGGTCCTCACATCGATCTTCGCGGTGTCTTCGATATTTCTAATCCTCGGCATAAAGCCCACCGCGCGGTACGCCATGGTGGCCAGCATGGTCGAGGCGGCCGCCATGGCCGCAGTCGCCTTCCTCTTCCTCTCGTCGACAGGCTGGCGGTTTTACAACCCCCTCGCGACCGCCGTCGCCCCGAGCTCGCTGGCCGCCGCGGCGATACTCGGCGCGGGCATCCCGACCGGCTACGGCTCCATAACTCCCGTGTCCGGCGAGGTCAAGAACCCGAGGCGCAACGTGCCTCTGGCCATAATCGCCGTCATATTGATGGGAGGGGGCCTCGCCGCCCTCGACGTGTACGCAATAGCCGACCACTTCATCTACTTGGGCGGAGCCAGCGGCTCGGTGCTGGACCTCATAGCGCTCAGATTCGGGTTGCTGACCCTCTCGTTTGTGCTGTTCGCCGCCGTCAACGACGGTGTCCTCGCCACCCTGGCCTTCATGATAGCCGCCTCCAGGACGCTGTACGCCATGTCGTTCCACGGCCTCATACCGAGAAAGCTCAGCGAGGTCAAAGGGCGGTCTGGGCCTCTATACGCGTCGCTGGTGACAATAGCGCTGTACGCACTGACGCTCTACTCCTCGTACATCTCCCTAGGCCTATCGGCCGCCTTCGCCGCGCTGGCCCTAATATCCATGTTGGCCAACTCGATTGTCCACGTCTCCGCCAACTTCTCCCTGCTCAGGATAGCGCTCAAGAGAATCCGCAAGAGGGCGCCCGAGCTGGCCCTCTCGGTGGCCGCCACCGCGTTGACCACGTACCTCCTTCTGCAGAGCCTAGGCGGCATACCGCTCCCGATCGTGACGGGCTTCATGGCCCTTCTGGTGCTCGGCTTTCTGGTAGCAGAGATAAGGGAGATGATCGTCGGCGAGGAGGAAGAGGAATAAATATTAAGCCGGCCGGAAGCCGCCATGTGTGCGTCCGCATCCCCGACGATCTGTACAAACGACTCCAGAAAGCCGCGGCCGAGGCCGGCTACGACGACGTTGAGAAATACGTCGTCGAGCTCTTGAGGCAACTTCTGCCGGACGAGGAGGGGCAGATGATGGAGAAGCTACGGCGGTGGGGATACGCATGAGGGCGCTGGTCGTGGGGGGAGGCGTCGTCGGGCTCTTCGCCGCGTACTACCTAAGGAGGGAGGGCGCAGACGTCGTCCTGGTCGACGGCTCCGAGCCCGGAGAGGCCTCGAGGGCCGCCGCCGGCATATTGGAGTTCACCCGCTTCAAGATAAACAGGATAAACGTCGTCGGCTACCCCACCGCCTACCTCTCCATGTTGGCCAAAGGCGCCGCCCGCATACGCCACGTCGACATCAAGTGGATCCTGGCCTACGTCAAGGCCTACGGGAAGGACCCAGGCGAGGACGTCTGGGAGGCCGTGAGGGAGATGGGGAGGTTCTCGTGGGCCGAATACAGGAGGCTGGCCGAGGAGAAGAACGACTTCGACTACGCCGAGGAGCCTCTGTACGAGCTGGTCGCCGACCTTGACGCCGAGGTCGAGGAGCTGAGGCGAGATCCGCTGAGGCCTAGGTTCGAGGTGGCCGAGTTCGAGGGGAGGCAGGCGGTCGCGTATCTGGAGGCCGCCAAGCTCTCCACCGACCTGGCCGCCGGGAGGCTCCTCGCCGAGGCCTCGCCCGAGCGCGTGGCCGCATACGCCGAAGCCGTGGGCGACGGCTACGTCGTGGCCGGCGGGAGGAAGATCGAGGCGGACGCCGTGGTCGTGGCGGCCGGGTGGAGGACGTCGAGGCTTCTCGGACTGCCCGTAGCGCCCTTCAAGGGCTACGGCTTCCGCGTCAAGGCATCGAGGAGGCCTAAGTCCATGTTCATAGACCTCGCCGACACCGGCGTGGCGGTCGTCCCCCTGAGCGGGTGGGTTAAGGCGACGGGGCGCTTCGACATGGACTCGACGGAAGACCACTCGCCGGCGGAGAAGGTGCTGGCGGGCGCCCGGAAGCTACTGGGCGAAGTCGAGGTCCTCGACATGGCGGTCGGCTACCGGCCCTGCACGCCCGACGGACTCCCCATACTGGAGAGGATAGGCGAGAGGCTCGTCGTCGCCGCGGGGGCTTGCAGACTGGGCTGGACCTTCGGGCCGGCTCTGGGCAGGACGGCCGCCGACCTGGCGCTGGGCCGTATCAAGTCGACGAAGTTCCCGTCGTCTAGGTTCAAATAATTTTTATCGGGGAGGCGGGTTCTAGCCGGTGGAGCGCTTCTTCCCCTACGACGACTTTAGGCCCTTCCAGAGGGAGCTCGCGGCCGCAATACTTGACGGATTCAGGTCCGGCAGAGTCGTCTTGGCCAACGCGCCGACTGGGCTAGGCAAGACCGCCGCCGCGCTCGCCGCCGCGTTGACGTATGCGGAGGAGGCCGGGGCCAAGGTCCTCTACCTCGTGAGGACCAAAAACGAGATGTTGCAGCCGCTGAAGGAGCTCGCAAGGCTGAAGGCCCGCGGCGTCGAGGTGAGGTACGCCTTCCTCAGGAACAAGCAAGACATGTGTTGCTACAAGGAGCTGAGAGGCCTCCCATACGCCGAGTTCCTCGCCGAATGCCGCTACTTGAGGGGTCTGGGAAAATGCAAGTACTACCCCCCGAAGCCCTTCGAGCCGGAGACGCCGCTGGCGCCTCGGTCCTTCGTCAAGGCCGCATGCGAGGCGGGGACCTGCGCCTACGAGTCGGCCAAGGCCCTGGCGCTTTGGGCGGACGTAGTCGTCGCCACGTATTTCTACGCCTTCAGCCCCAGGGCGGAGCAGTGGGTCGACCTCGGCCGGTCGATCCTCGTAGTCGACGAGGCCCACTCCCTCCCCGACGCCGTGGCGTCGATAAACTCGGTCTCGATCACCGAGGCCGAGGTGAGGAGGGCTAGGGCAGACGCCGAGAAATACGGCGAACGAGAAGCGGCGGCGTCGTTGTACAAGGCCCAGAAAGGGCTCAAGGAACTGAGGCCGGGCCCCGTGTCCGTGGGGGACGCCCTCTCCCTCTTCGACGAGCCGGGGCAGATAGAGAGAGCCGCCCTTGAGGTCGTCAGGCGGAAGGCCGACGAGGGGTCGACGCCCTACTCGCCGCTAGTCGCCGTGGCCGAGTTCCTCAAGACGTTGAGGGAGGGAGGGCGGTATCTGGTGCTGGCCGAGGAGTCGGAGGAGGGGATACGGCTCAAGGCGGTCCCCTACGACGTGTCGCGGACCATATCAGCCGTGTTGGGGTCGGCCAAGGCCGCCGCGCTCATGAGCGGCTCCCTCCCGGTGGACCTCTTCACTAAGGCCGTGCCCCTCCAACAGAGCCCGAGGATCTTCGACGTGCCTTTCGACAGGTACATAGGCTCCGGCAACTACCTCGCCGTCGTCGATAGGTCCGTTACGTCCAAGTACAGCGCGAGGGGCGAGGAGATGTACAAGGCGATGGCCAGAAGGATAGCGGCGGCCGTCTCGGCCTCGCCCAAGGGCGTCCTGGCGGTGTTCCCCAGCTACGACCTGCTCAAGGCGGTCAGGAAGTACCTATCCTTCAACATACCGCTCTACGTGGAGGCCAGAGACACCGACCTCGAGGAGATCGAGCTGGGCTCCAAATTCGCCGTTTTCGCCGTGGCGGGAGGCAAGCTGGCCGAGGGCGTCGAGTACGTCAGGGACGGGGCCAACCTCCTATCGACAGTGGTCATCGCCGGCGTGCCGTACCCGGAGCGCGACTACTACCTCGACAAGAGGGTGGAGGACCTCTCGCCGGGCCTGGGCCCCGAGGCCGCGTGGAACGCCGTATATCTCTACAGTGCGGTGGTCAAGGTAAGGCAGGCCGTGGGCAGGCTCTTCAGATCGCCGGGCGATAGGGGGGCCCTCGTCTTCCTCGACCACAGATTCCTCGAGCCGGACGTCTACGTCCAGCTGAAGGACCTCCTGAGAGGCGCCAAGATAGTCGAGGACGAGGAGGGGCTGAGGAGGGAGCTGGAGCGGTTCTTCGCTACCTCTTTCTGAAAAACGCCCTCCATATGGCGAAGAGGGCTATGGCCAACACGACGTCGGTCGCCGCGAGCGATATGGACAGCATCTCAACCGCCCTCCCCACGTCGCCCAGCGAGAAGAGGAACGACACTATGCCCAACACGGCGCCCACCACGCCGACAACGGCGCCGACGAGGGGGAGCATCTGAGGCGCCGCCGGGCCGCCGGCAGGCTGGGCAGGCCTCCTAGGCGGCGGAGCCGTCTGTTGCTGTTGCGGCTGTTGGGTAGGCGGCTGGAGGGGCAGAGGCGGAGGCGGGGGAGGCGGGTAGGCCCTCTGCGTCGACCTGGGCAACGGGTACGGGTAGGGGTAGGGGCCCGTGGTCGCTGGCGGCGGAGGGGGCGGCAGAGGCGGAGGGGACTGTAGCGGTTGCGGCGGCGGGGGCTGGGCTCCGGGTTGCGGAGGCGGCGGCTGTTGTGGCGCCGGAGGTCTCTGCAAAGGCGGCCTCCTCAAGGGCTTCTCCTCGCCTCCGGACTCCTCGCTAGACATGCCCCCTACGTATTACCTTCTATAAAAAAGTTACGAATGACGGGCCGGCCGCCTTGAGGAGATCGCGGTTGCGGCTCGTCGAGATGCCTAGACCGCCGACGGGCTGGGATTTAGCAGATCTGCTTTTATAGCCGGGGCGGTGACGGGACGTGCTCATCGTTGCCGAGAAGAGGTCTGTGGCCCAGGCGATAGCCAAATACCTCGGGGGGACTTACTCCAGCTTTAAGGTATCGGGCGTCTCCGCCTACAGGTTCAGATACGACGGGGCCAGCGCGGTGAGCCTCGGGCTGAGCGGCCACATACTCGACTTCGACTTCCCCCAGGAGATGAACAGGTGGGGGGCTGTCGACCCAGCGCGGCTTTTCGACGAGGCCGTGGTGCTCACGCCGAGGCCCGAGACTCTGAAGTACCTCTACGCCTTGAGGTCGCTGGCTAGAGGACAGGACGTGGTCTATCTAGCGCTGGACGCGGACTCGGAGGGCGAGGCCATCGCCTACGAGGTGGTTCTGCAGGTCAGGGTCGTCAACCCCGCGGCGCGGTTCAAGCGAGTGCGGTTCAACGCGGTGACCAAGGCCGAGATAACGCGGGCCTTCGCCAAGCCCGTCGACCTGGACCTCAAGGTGGTGGAGAAGGTGTTCGCCAGGATGGCCAGCGACTTGACCATAGGCGCCGCCTTCACCAGGCTCCTCACGCTCTCCGTCCGCAGAGAGGACTCGTCGGCGCTTCCCTTCGGCAAGTTCCTCAGCTACGGCCCTTGCCAGACCCCTGTCCTGGGCCTCGTGGTCTCCAGAGAGCTCGAGAGGCTCAACTTCAAGCCCGAGGAGTACTTCGTCGTGAGGGCCGTCGTGGGGACGGGAGGCGGGGAGGTGGAGATGCGCTCCAAGCCGTTCAAGAGAAGGGAGGAGGCCGAGGCCGCGCTGGCCGCCGCGAGGAAGGCCGAGGGGAAGATCGCCGAGGCTAGGTACGAGAAGGCCGAGGTGAGGCCGCCGGTGCCGCTGGAGACAGTCGAGCTGGAGAGGAGGGCGAGCCGGTGGCTGAACATAAGGGCCAAGGCCGCGCTGGACATAGCGGAGGAGCTCTACCGGCTCGGCTACATCTCGTACCCCCGCACCGAGACCACCATATACCCGCCCACCCTCGACCTGAAGGCCATATTGGAGGAGCTGAGAGGCACGCCGTTCGGGCAGTACGCGGAGGATCTGCTGAGGAGGCCCCTCACGCCGACGAGAGGCCGTAGCGACGACGGGGCGCATCCGCCCATACACCCGACGAAGGGCGCCGGGAGGGGCGAGATAGAGGCGAGGCTGGGGCCGAGGGGGTGGAAGATATACGAGCTCGTCGTTCGGCACTTCCTGGCCACCTTGAGCCCTCCGGCCGTGGTGGAGAGGCAGAGGATAGCCGCCGCCTTCGGGCCCCTGGTGCTGGAGGCCGAGGGGAGGAAGGTGATCTCCAAGGGGTACTGGTCCGTGTATCCCTACGAGGAGGAGGAAGAGGAGCCGTTGCCCTACGTCAAGAGAGGCGACCCGGCCGAGCTCCTCTCGGCCAAGATAGAGAGGAGGCTGACCGAGCCACCGCCACGCATGACCGAGTCGGAGCTCCTCAGGCTCATGAGGAAGTACGGCATAGGGACCGACGCCACCATGCAGGACCACATACACACCAACGTGTTGAGGGGGTACATGAGGATAGTCGGCGGCAAGTGCATACCGACGCCTCTCGGCATGTCGCTCGCCACAGCCCTCATGAAACACGCGAGGCCCATAATCGACCCAGAGGTGAGGTCCAAAATGGAGGCCGCGTTGCAGGAGATAGCGGCTGGCCGCATGGACCCCTCCAAGGTCGTCGCGGCGATAAGGGAGGAGTTCAAGAAGTACTACAGATCCCTCGAGGACAAGAAGGCCGAGATAGCCGGCGAGCTCGTCAAGGCTCTGAAGGAGGGCCTAGATAGAAAACAATAGTATTATATAGGGAATAGGGAATCTCCGTGGAGCTGGGGAACCTCATAGTGCCCGACGAGGTGTTGTCCTTCTTGGGGCCGGACGCGCTGATAGAGTCGCCGCCCGGCTTCAAGTGGGCCGCCGTGGAGCTGGCCAGGAGAACCGGCGCCAAGGTGTCGGGGAGGCCGGTCTGGGGCAGTTGCGACGTGGGTTTGGCCGACGCCGAGTACATGAGAGCCAGGAGGGTGGTCCACCTAGGCCACGGAGTTCCCCCCAACGTGGGCTACCTCCTCAAGAAGAACACGGGCGGCTCTCTTGAGAAGATAGACGTCGACACCTACCTCCTCAAGACGGACAGAGTCGAGGTCTACTTCGTCCCCGTCTACTACGTCCCTCCCCCCAACCTCCCCCGGCCCCCGCTCGGCAAGCTCTACTTCCCCGTGCCCTACCGGCTGATAGCCGAGGAGCTGGCTCTGCAGTACTCCATGGAGGCGGCTAGAGAGCCCATAACCGGCTGCTGGGTCGGCGAGCCGCCGGGGGCCTCCGCCGTCGTCGTGGCGTCCGGCTACTTCTACCCCCTAGCCGTCAAGCTCTTCTACCCAGACGCCGAGGTCTGGGGCTACGACCCCTTCAAGGGCAAGGCCTTCCCCGTGGAGGGCGAGTTCAGGAGGCTTATGGGGCTCAAGGGCAGAGCCTACATGTCGAGCAGGGAGAGGGTCGTGGTCGTCGTCTCGAGGAAGCCGGGCCAGATGCAGAGGGAGGAGGCCGAGAGGGTGGCGGAGGAGGTCGGCGGCGTGGTGGTTGAGGTCGACGAGGCGTCGCCGGAGCTCCTGGACGATCTAGGCGCCGATCTGATAATCAACACTGCCTGTCCCCGGATAGGGTTCGACGACCAGGACAGGATGAGGACCCCCGTCATAAACCTACACGAGCTCGAGGGGTTCACCCCACAGAACATAGCCCGCCTCCTATAGCCGCAAGGGTTATAAAGTGGGAACTAGATGTGGGACATGTTGAGGAGGGTCGACTCGAAGGGCAGGGTCGTCATCGGGAGGGAATACGCCGGGACGGAGGTGTACGTCGTGAGGGTGGGAAACGGCTACTACGTCACCCCAAGCAAGGAGGAGGCCGAGCTGGTGAGGCGCCGCGGGCTTGATGCCGTCCTCGAAACGTACTATAGGCTTCTGGACTTCCTCGGCGAGCCGACGCCCGAGGAGGTCGAGAAGGTAGCGGAGGAGGACATATGGAGAGGTGCGTCGTCGACACATCGATATTGATCTCGAAGAAGCTAGACGCGGTCCTCCAGTGCAGGGAGAGGTACGTGACAGCCGTCGCGGTCCTCGAGTACCTGACCTGGGCCCGGAGGTCGGCGGAGGCCGCGGAGGGCCCCCGGAGGCGGGGCTACCTCAAGCTCATAGAGCTCCTCCCCGACTTGCTGACGTCTCTAGGACTTCAGCTGGTCGACAAGATAGATATAGACGACGTCAGGCTAGCCGCCCGGTGGATCGTCGAAAGGCAGGTCAATCCAGGCGACGCTCTGATCTCGGCGACGGCGCTGAGGCTCAACGCAACTGTCTTGACCAGGGACAGAGACTGGGAGAGGATCCCGGTGAGGAGCGTCATAGTGAGGTAGCCGGATCCCCGCCGTACGGCGCGCCGTAGATGGGCCTAGTGCGTTGATCGATAGGGGCATATTAATTTCAACATAAAGGGAATTAAGGATAAAGAAGGCGAGTAAAATACAACCGTGAATCCGAAATCCGTAGTGATTCCAATGGCTGTAGTATCGGCTGTAGGGCCCGCGGAGGCTATGCCGACTACGGCCAGTCGCGACCGCGCACGCTGGGTGGGTGCGGTTGATAGCTCTGGCCGGAGTTCGGACGCCGCTAGCGCTTTGGCTTGGAGTTATGGAATTCCGGCATTAATGCCCACAACAATATATCGTTATAATATATGATCCAGAAAAAATATACATATATAGTTGTTACCATTATATTATCTATAGCTGTTGTGGCCGCGTTGTCGGTTACGGCCATATCACGGAATGCGCCTATATGGCGCCCGCCCGTGGGCAACGCCACGTTCGTCCTGACGTGCCCGCTCGCCGGCAACGGCTCCGTGCTGGCTCTCGCCGGGCCTTGCTCCAACGGCAACGTCACAGTGGTGAGGCTCGTCCTCAATGGTAGCGGCATGTGGATCAACTACACGGTGAACGGCATACCCTTCACGCCGTACGCCTCGGGCGGTTCTTGGAGGCAGTTCGCCGTGCCCGTATCGGAGGCGAGGTGGCTCTACATGAAGACGCCTCTGTCCAAGTACCGCGACGTGTACGTCCTCTTCGATATGAACAGTATCAGAGTCTCCAGCAGTACGGAGGATAGCCTCTCGGTGATATACAGCGCGTACGCCATCTCGAGCACCGTGTTCTTGGCGGACAACAAGACCTTGCTGGTGGTCGTGACAACGCGTGCCGTGGATCTGCACAAGCCGATAAAACTGCCTGTGTCCGAGCACGTCGGGCAGTACATCGAGCGCCTGTATAACGAGACGAGGCTGGCGCACGAGCGGGCCATAGTCGACGTACTGCAGAGGCTCAAATAACCGTCAAGCCCCGCCGTCTTTGTTGTCCAAAGCGCTAATAAGTGTGGGTAGCCGCGGCTATGTGGACCCGATAGGCGTCGTCGTGCGGGTGCCGTCGACCAACTACTTCATATTCCGCACCTTCATCGGCGTCGAGGCCGAGGGCGGCTCTCTCCTCGTCGCGGGCTCCGACGAGCAGGTTCTCGCCAAGGTGGTGGCGGTTAGGAGGAGGAACGCCGTCGTCGACCCGCGGCTCGTGGCCCAGCTGGACGACGTCGAGTCTGTCAAGTACATAAAGGAGAATCTGGGCGCCGAGTCGCTCCTCTACTACACAGAGGCCAAGGCGGTCGTCGTGGGGGCTCTGAGGGGCGGGAGGCTGAGGAGGCCCTCCAAGCCTCTGAGGCCTCTGGACTACGTCTATAGAGCCCCGCCGGAGCTCGTCGCCGAGTTCCTGGCGCCGCGGGGCGAGGGGCCGTACATCGAGCTGGGGACGGTCTGGGGCTACGACATCCCGGCCTCGGTCGACGCGACGAGGCTCGTGACGCAACACTGCGCAATACTCGCCAGCACCGGGGCGGGCAAGTCTTGGCTGGCCGGCGTCATAATAGAGCGCCTCGTCGACGCCGCGGAGGTCTCTGTCGTCGTCTTCGACCCCCACGGCGAGTACTCGGCCATGCAGGTGGCGAGGTCCGAGGCCGGCAAGTCGGTGGCCGACCTCGTCGACGTCTACGTCGTGGGGAAAGTCGACGTGTCGGCGCAGGACAAGGCCTTCGAGGCTAGGTTCGGCGTCGCCAGACGCTACGAGCGGGTCGCGCTGAATCCCCGATCCCTCCCCCTGAGGGTCCTGGAGCGGATACTGGAGGGCACCTACGGCCTCACGGACGCCCAGCGGAGGATATTGGAGGAGGGTTGGCAGGCCGCCACGGCCTACGGCGACAGGCAACCGCTGACCGATCTGGAGCAACTAATCGAGGAGGTGCTGGAGGGCGGCAAGGCGGCGGCCCCGGGGGGATACGCGGGCGAGATGGCGCTGGGCGGCCTCGCCGGGAGGCTGAGGGCCCTCTTCAAGGGGAGCCCGATCTTCCTGGAGCGCTACGGCGAGACCTTCAACGGCGAGCCTGTGAGGCTGTTCGAGCCGGCCAGGCTTTTAACGAGCAGAGGGATAAAGGTGCTGGACCTCTCGGGCCTCGACCTCTTCGACCAGCGGATATTCGTCGCCGTGGCGCTCGACGGCATGTACAAAGCCGCCTTGAGGAGGGCCAACATCCCGACGCTCGTGGTGGTGGAGGAGGCCCACAACTTCGTGCCGGCGAGGGAGTCCCCCGTCAGCAAGCCCTACGCGGTCAAGATAGCGAGGGAGGGGAGGAAGTTCGGGCTGGGGCTGTGCCTCATCTCGCAGAGGCCCACCAAGCTCGACCCCGACGCCCTCTCCCAGTGCATGACCCAGATATTCAAGAGGATAATAAACCCCGTGGATCTGAAGTACGTGGCCGCCGTCGCCGAGCACCTCGACGACCCCTACCAGCTCAGAGGGCTCGACGAGGAGGCGGCGCTGGTCACCGGCGTCTCCGTCTCGCTACCTCTGCTCGTCAAGGTCGGGGAGCGCTGGACGCAACACGGCGGGGTCGGGGCCAGGCTGACGCCGAGGGCTTGACGCCTAGCCCGCGCCCAAAGCCCTCCTGACGGCTTCCCTGTGGAGCGGCGTCTGCCACGCCACGTACCTCCCTATCCCCAGCTCGGGATCCCTCTCCGGCGGAGGCGCGTCGACCCAGTGATCCCGGTCTCTGTCCGGGAGGAAGTACACTATTAGGTTCCTCTCGACCAGCTCGTCGACGAGCTCCTCCGGCGCGTCGTGCCATAGGCTGTCGGGGTCGTCGACGGCTTCCTCGAGGCGGTCTCGCCACCTCTCGACGAAGCCGCGCGAGAGCCCTTTTTCCCTAGCCATATCGGCGGCGACCTTGTCGACGTCCCAACTGGCTTCGTAGAGCCTCTCGAGAATCCGCGGGTTTCCGCCCGTCAGCCTGAAGGCCTCCTCCAGCGGCGGCTTGCCGCCCGGCAGCTGGTCGTACAGCTGTCTGAAGCCGTCCATCGACATGTTCCACATGAGGTCTGTGGCGGCCCACGAATGTCTGCCTATCTCGCGCAGGCTCGTCCCCTCGCTCGCGGCCGCGACGGCCACCACTTTCTCGTACTCGCCGGGCGGGTGCTCGATAAGGCCCAACATGCTCTTGACATATATCGCGGCTTTATCTAGGCCGATCGCCGAGAAGACGTCGTCGACCAGGACGGCGACCTTCCTCTTCCTCCTCTTGACGGCCTCCTTGGCGAATTCTACGGCGAGCGTAGCGAGCTTCAGCTGGGCTATCCCGAAAGCCTCCGCGGCGGCTTCGGCGAGCCTCTCCACGAAATCCCCCATGTCCGTATACGCCGCGAACTGGAGATGGAGAGGGTCGACGTAAACCACCTCGAAGCCCAGCTCCCTAAGAAGCTCCGCAGACTGTTTAAGCCAGGCGGTCTTCCCACAGCCCTCAGGTCCGTACACCACATGGGGAAGAGCCGTGCCTCTGTCGGCCCACTCCTCTACGCGCCTCAGCGCGGCCTCGCGGTCGGCGAAGTCGACCGCAAATCCGGCCAGCCTAAGCCTGATACGCCTCACGCGAATTGGTGGACGTCATTTTATATCAACACCGGCGGCCTTCTGCCTCAACTCTCCGGAGATCGGGCTGACGCGCCGGCGGCTTGGGCGGTCGGAGATATGCTTAAATGCAGGTCGGCGGAGGGGTCCATGAAGGTGTACGTGTCGGTGGATCTGCCCCCCGATCTGGCCGAACGGCTGTCGAAGGCCGTGGAGGTTGTGGGGAGGGACCGGATCGCCGAGGCAGAGGCCGCCTTGTGTTTCAGGATTACCGCCGAGGAGTTGAGGTCTATGCCGAGGCTGAGGTTTATACAGGTCGTGACGGCCGGGCTGGACCACCTCCCCTGGGAGGCCATACCTCCGCACGTGGTCGTGGCCGGCAACGCGGGCTCGAACGCCGATGCGGTGGCCGAGTTCGCAGTGGCTATGGCCCTAGCCGCATATAAGCGGGTCCTCCACTACAACGAGAAGATGAAGAGGGGGGACTACAAGAGGGACGTGGGGATACCCCTTGTGGCCGGCTCCAAAGCCGCCGTGTTGGGCCTCGGCGAGATCGGGACGAGGGCGGCCGGGATGCTCGCCGCGCTGGGGGCCCGCGTATACGGCTTCTCGCGGACTAGAAAGGAGGGGCCGTGGACCTTCACCGCGGACCTCCTCGAGGCCATGTCGGGCGCGAGGATAGCGATCTCGGCCCTCCCGTTGACCAAACACACGAGGGGCCTTGTGAAGTACGAGCACCTGGCCGCCATGGATCCCGAGGGGGTCTTCGTCAACGTGGGGAGGGCCGAGGTCGTGGAGAGGGAGGCCGTGGAGAGGATACTGCGCGAGAGGCCCGGCTTCGTATTCGCGTCGGACGTCTGGTGGGCGAGGAACGACTTCGCGAAGGACGCCGACATAATCTCCAAGCCCAACGTGGTGGCGACGCCGTGGATAGCCGGCGGCTACGGCAACGAGCAGGTCTGGCGCCGCATGATGGAGGAGGCCGTCGAGAATCTACTACGCTGGGCCCGGGGCGAGAGGCCGAGGAATATAGCGAAGAGGGAGGACTATATCTAGCCTATATCCACCCCCTCGCCTTCATTGCCTTGTATATCCTCTCTACGGCTATTACGTATGCGGCGTCTCTCATAGTCCATCCCTTCTCCTGCACCCACCTCCGGTGTACCCGTCT
>JBMFIG010000011.1:0-45182 GCA_049976425.1 Thermoproteus sp. | reverse complement strand
GAAGGCGTACCGCTCAATACTCGAAGTGCCGGAGCCCATAGACGTGGTGCAGGTCTTCCGGCCGTCGGAGGAGGTGCCCAAGATAGCGGAGGAGGCCGTAAAGAGGAGGCGGGAGAGGGGCGACGTCAAGGTGGTCTGGCTACAGCTGGGCATAAGGGCGCCGCCCGGCGTGAGGGAGGCGTTGGAGGCCGAGGGGATCGCCTTGTTCGAGGACATGTGCATGATGGAGACTCACGCCAAGCTCTTCGGCTTGACCTCTGGAGCCGGGGGAGGTATGAGCGAGAGGACCCGCGGGATGTTGAAGTCCTTCGGAGTGGCCGTCACGACGTACGAGGAGAATATGTTGAAGCTGATAGAGGCGGCGGGCTCCCGCGACCCCGCGGAGGTGCTGGCCGAGGCTCTGAGGCTCAACGCGGAGATCTCCCGCAGACTCGCCGAGATGGCCAAATACGTGGAGGAGCTCGAGGCGAGGCTGACCGAGGAGCTCCTAGGCAAGCTGAGGGCCCGTTAGGCGGAAGGCTTTTTTATCCGCCGTAGGTGGGGCCATGGCGATTAGGGAAGGCGACGTAATAGTGGTGACTACCCCCTATGTCCCCGGCTATAAGATCGTCAAGGTGTTGGGGCTTGCCCTAGGCATAACGGTGAGGTCGAGAGGGCTCGGCGGCAGGCTCATCGCGGGTCTGAGGTCGCTGGTGGGCGGCGAGATAGACGAGTTCACGGAGCTGGCGGAGCAGGCGAGGAGGCAGGCCATAGAGAGGATGGTGGCCCACGCCAAGGAGTTGGGGGCAAACGCGGTGGTCAGCTTCAGGCTGGACAGCAACGAGATCAGCGAATATATGGACGAGATAATAGCGTACGGAACCGCCGTGGTGGTCGAGCCCGACCAAGGCCAGGTGAGGATATCGGTGGAGTGAGGCCGTCTGCGGAAAGACCTGCGTTACTGCCTCAGCAACTCGGCGACGGCCTCCATTAAGGGAGCGTACGGGCTGCCCTCGCTCCTCAACGCCTTCGCTATCCTCTCGGCCGCCTTGGCGGCCAGCCTCGCCACCGCCGGATGCGGCCCGCGTTCGAACCTTATAGTTTCTGGTTAACCCCGTTAATCGCCTCCCGCCGTCTATCGGCTCGGGTCTGGGCCGAGGAAATGGGGGTTAACTCGCGCCTCAGCGGACATCGAGCTCTCTGGCGTATTCGTCGGGGAGCCTCCAGCCGTAGGCGCCGGCGAATTCGAGGACGCCTTCTGGCCTTGTGGTCCTCGGTATGGGCACCACGGCGGGCTTGTCCATGAGCCAGCGCAACGCCACCTGGACAGGCGTCTTGCCGAGCCTCTCGGCGACGCTCCTGATTCTGTAGTTCTCCACCACGATCCCCCTCGCCAGAGGGCTGGCGGCCAGATAGAGTATGCCCTCGCGCTGGGCGTACGGCAGGGCTTCGTGCTCGTCGAGCCTGTTTATGTAGTTGTAGACGTTCTCCACCGCCGCTATGTCGTGCCTCTTGGCGCAGCTCCTCGCCTCCTCTATCTTGCGCGCGTCGACGTTGCTGAGCCCCCAGAACCTTATGACGCCTCTGTCCACCAGCTCCTCGAAGGCCTTCACGGCTTTGCATATGTCGGGGAGCGGGCCGTGGGGCATGTATATGTCGATGTAGGTCCCCAGCCTCCTGGCGCTCGCCTTAGCCGCCAGGACTATCTTCTCTGCGTTGTCAGGCCAGAACTTGGTCACCACCACCTTGTCTCTGTCCTCCTTGGCGAAGGTCGATAAGGCCTTGCCCACGAGCTCCTCGGCGTGGCCTCCTCCGTATATCTCGGAGGTGTCCACGACCCATATGCCGTTGGCCAACGCGTTGGCGAGGACGGCGAGGTGCCGCTCGTCCTTAGACGTGTCGGCCCGCCAGAGGTCGCCGCCGAGGCCGGAAGTCCCTATGCCCAACGCCGATATGCAACCCACAACCTTGAAACACTTCCTCTCCATATACCCCACCGCGGTTGATTTAATAAGCTTCCGCCCCAGCGGCGTCAGAGCCTGACGGCCCTTATCTTCTGCCCGCCCTCTCTGCCGCCCTCGGGGAAGTACATGTCGGAGACTGCCAGGAAGCCGGCTTTCAAGAGGACGGCGCCCAGCCTGGTCTCGGCCGGAGGCACGCCGCGGGACAGTTGCGCCCAGGTCTGGACGTCCTCGGAATATTCGACGTAGAGGTTGGAGTCAGGCGGCAACGCCAGATAGGCCCATCTGTATATCTCCAGCTCCGCGGGGGAGCCATAGAGCCGGCCCACTGCATTGAAGACCTCGGCCCAAGGCGCGTAGTGGGGCGGCCTGCCCATGAAGAGCTTGACCACGGCGAGGGGGCCCCACGCGTCGTAGACCTCCACGTTCACCTCGTCGCGGAATCTGCCTCTAAGGAAGATGAGGTGGAGTCCGGCAGGCGCCTCCGCTGGCACGCGCGCCCGTCCCTCCGGGAGTTGCCCGACGGCCTCCTGACCCCGCAGGTAAGCGCGCGGCGCCGTATCGCCTCGGTTGGCCACATGTCTGCCGTCTCCAGTATTATACAATGCCCCCTGCCCAGGCCTGCGTCATGCCGGACTTCTCGGCCCTATCGCCTCGCGCAACTGCGTTAACACAGTTAACTATTAAAGGGAGAGTCGCGTGGGGGCCTATGGGGAAGGTGAGGGTAAAGTACGTGACCGGCGTCTTGAGGGAACACCACGAGAGGATATTAGAGGCTCTGGAGGTGCTCAATAAGGCCGTCTCGTCGCCTAACCCCGACCCCAACGACATATACAAGCTCATACAGTTCGCGCAGAGGTTTGTCGACGCGTGCCACCACTCTATCGAGGAGTATATCTTGTTCCCCGGAGCCAACCGGGCCGGCATACCCTTCGCCGGAGGGCCCATATACGTCATGACGTCCGAACACGGCGTAGGCCGCTACCTGGCGAGGGTCATGGAGGAGCTCTACAAGGCGTGGAGAGCCGGCGACGAGGAGGCGTACAGGGACTTCGTTGACTACGCCAGGCTCTACATAGACCACATCTGGCAACATATAGAGAAGGAGAACGGCGTCTTGTTCCCCATGTTGGAGTCGGCGGTGCCGGAGATCCAGGCCTCTAGATCCGTGGAGGAGATAGAGAGGGAGAACGACTACGAGGGCTGGATGAAGGCGTTGGAGGAGCTGAAGGCGAAATATGCTGTTTGAGGCGCTTCTGTTCCTGCCGATGTTCGTCAAGCATGCGTGGACGGCGGCCTTCTCGCCTAGAGGCAGATATCCGGCCGGCGTAGCCGCCAAGGCCGCGGCGCTTTACGAGGCGGCGTTCTATATATGGGCCTTGACGCTCGGCGTGTTCGTCCCGGCTGTGGCCGTATTCGCCGCGATCCACCTCGTCGGCGTGCCCCTCTACTTCGGCGGATATCTGGCCCGCTACTCCAAATACGGGAACGCTTACGCCGTCTTCGAGGCGGCCGAGCTGGTCTTCCTAGCCGCGTTGTTTCTGCGCCTCGCCTAGTGTATCGCCGATTCGTATATTAACACGGCACTTCACCGTCGATATGGACTTCAGAGAGGTCATGAGGACGCTCTACAGGGGGTACATATATCAGTTGATAGTCTTGGCGGCTATAATCGCCGTCTCCGCCGCGGTGTTTCTTCTGGCCGTCCTCCAGCCTCCGGGCCCCGGAGCCGGCGTGTCGGCTAGCCTCGTCGCGATCGGTCTCGCGGAGATAGGCCTCGTCGTGGCCCTACTCGTAGTGTTCTTCCTCTACATCTTCAAGGGATTTAGGGCCCTCCACAAGCTCGGCTTCAGGTGGGCGTGGTGGCTCGCGTGGGGTCCTATAGCTCTGGCTATCGTCGCCGTTATCTTCATCTTCGCCCTGGCCCTATATCTATCCGGACACGTAGCCGCCGTCGCTAGGCTGACGGCCGATCCGATGTACGTCTACAGTCTCTTGTCGCGCGAGCCGGCGATAGTGGGGATAGTCGCGGTCTTGGTCGCCATAGATATCCTGCTCGTGGCGGCCAGAGCCATAACGCTACACGATCTGCACAGATACTCCGGCGTCGGGCTGTTCAGGACGGCCCTATACATGTTGATCGCCGGCTATGTCCTGTCCCTACTGCCGCTGGTGTCCTTCCTGGGCGCCGTAGTCCTATTCGCCGAATACATCGCGGAGATGCTCGCCTACGGGGAGGCGGCGCGTGCGCCGGCCCCCGCGCCTCGGCAGACGGCCTAGGACGTAGCCGCGCTGGCGGCTTGTTGCTCCAGCACCCAGGCGGGCGTGTTGAGCAGGGCGACGTACCCCCCGAATGCCTGGACCAAGGTCTTCCCCTCCTCGACGCCCTTAGGCACCACCTCGACCTTCACCCCCTTGGAGTCCCCCCTCATGACTACGTCCAAGACGGCGTCCTCGCCCAGCTCCTCCGCCACGACGACCACATCCGCTATACCCATATCGAGGGCCCTCATGACGTTCTCCTTGCCGTACACCATGTACTCGCTCTTCTTCACGGCGTAGTACATGACTCTGTCCATCAGCTCCTTCGCCTTGACGTACTCGCTCTCCTTCAGCTGCTCCTGCGCGTTCATTATGGCCTCCTTTACGCCGTACTCGTTGGCGCAACACGCGGAGACCACGGCGAGGATCTTGTCCTTGAGGCGGTAGTCGAGGCCGCCCTCCTCCAGGAAGTCCTCCTTGGTGGGCCCGGGCCCGGCCACGATCAGGCCCTTGAGGGCCGGCATGGAGAGGAACACCTTGTTGGCCTCCTCGGCGACCAGCTTGTAGAACACCTCGGCCAGGTGCTCCGTCTGCCTCTTGTAGCGGTTCGCGGACTGCCCGCCGGCGCTGTGCTTCCCAGGCACGAAGAACTGGACGGTCTTCAACACCTCGTACTGCCCGCCCCTCAACACGGCCAGCACGGCCTCGCCCCTCTCCACCACTATGATGCCGTAGGCCACGCTGGACTTTATCATGTCCTCGAGGATCTCCGTATGGAACGCCGTGTCGCATATGTACTTGAAGGTGTATATGGGCTGGGGCGGCACCACGACGTAGTAGACCCACTCGTAGTTGCCCGGGTTGATCATGTGGAACCCGGCGAAGACGGCCATGCCGTTCTCCGGCGCCTTGGCCTCCCCCTTCAAGTTGTTGACTATGCGCTCCAGCGTGTCCTGGACGTGGGTCCTGGTGGTCTTGTCCTTGATGTTGGAGGCGGTCGACCACTCGGACCTCAGCAACGTCAAGACGTCTGGCATAGGCCTCTCGCCGTTTATGTACAACGTGATGAGCGTCGTGGCGTACCCCCTGAACTTCTTGAGTAGGTTGATGAACGCCCTCACCTCCACGGCGGTCTTGAGGAAATAGACGCCGTTAGGCGGTCTGGCTACGCTCACGCCCCTCAAAGCGTTCCTATATAAAAAATTAATGAGGGGCAGGCGCCCGCCCTATAGGTCTATCCTCTTGTCGGCGACCTCCTCGAACTCCCCCAGATGGGAGGTGACCAAAACAGTCCTCACGTCTCTCGCCAGATCCCTCACCAGCTCCACTATCCTCCTCCTGTGTATCTCGTCTAGGTGCTCCGTGGGCTCGTCCAGCATGAGGAAGGGAGGCCTCCCCAGCAGGGCCTTGGCGAGGGCCACCCTCAAGGCTAGGGCCGCCAAGTTCGCCTCGCCGAGGGACAGCGCGGTGTGGGCGAACTTCTGCCCGTCAGCCCTGGAGACGACCACGTAGTATCTATCCTCTATCTGGGCCAGCTCGGCCGAGCGGAAGGACTCCTTATGCCTAAGCCTCAGGAAGACCTCGTTGAGCTCAGCGTTCACGGCCTCTATGAGGATCTTCCTAGCTATGGGCTTGACGTCCCTCAGAGCAGATCTAGCCGCCTTCCCCCTCTCCTCGGCCCTGCCGTGCCTCTCCGCCTCGGCCTTCGCCGAGCCGAGCTCCTTCGACACCCGCTCCAGCTCCGACTTGACGGAGGCCAGCTGCCTCGCGAGCTCCTCCGCCCTCGAGGCCGCCTTGAGGTACGCCTCGGCCTTAGCCCGTAGCTCCTCGTAGGACTTGCCCAACTCCTCGAGCCTAGGCCTCAAGGCCGAGAGCTGGCCCTCGACCTCCTCCAGCCTTCTCCTCGCCTCGCCGAGCCTCCTCTCGGCCTCCGCCCTCCTCGCCTCCAGCTCCTTCAGCTCGCGCTCCAGCCTGCCCCTCGCGGCGAGCCTCGCCGAGATCTCGGCCCTCCTCCTCTCGAGGCCCTTCTGCGCCTCGTAGAGCCTCCTCAGCTCCTCAAGCCGCCGCCTCGCCTCCGACAGATCCACCGACAGGTAGTCCTTCACCTTCAAGTACTCCTCCCTGTCCCTCTCGAGCCTCTTTATCGCCGACTCGACGTCGTAGATCTTGGCCTCGACTTTCCTGAGCTCCTCCTCGAGCCTCCTCGCCTCCTCCTCATGCCTCCTCACGGTCTCCTCGGTCAGCGGGCCGCCGCAGACGGGGCACCTCCCGCCGGAGGCCTTGCCGGCCACTCTCAAGACCTCCCTCGCCAGCCCTAGCTTGGCCAACACGTCGGCCCTCCTCGCCTTGAGCTCGTCCCTCTCTCTGTACGCCGCCTCGAGCTCCTCCGGCTTGAACGACCTGGCCCTTCCGAGGTCGGCGCTCGACAGGAGGTCCACAACCCTCTTCGCCTCGTAGTACCTAGCCTCTATCGAGGGATCCGGCTGGGGCAACGAGGCGAGCTCCTCCTCGAGCTTCCCCAGCTCCTTCAGCTCCTCCGACTTCTTGTCGAGCTCCACGTCGAGCTCCACCAGCTCCTCCTCGAGCCTCTCGGCGAGGACCTTGAGGGACTTGGCCTCCTGCTCCAGCGCCGCCGCGCGCTCCTTGAGCCCGCCCAGCTCCTCCTCGGCCTTTCTGTAGAGCTGGAAGTACTGGGCCAGGCCCTCGGCCTCCCTCCTAGCCTCGGCCAGCTGCGCCTCGAGCTCCTTCGCCCTCCTGGCCAGATCCTCGGCCCTTCTGCCGAGCTCCTCCAGCCTGCCGGAGGCCCTCTCCCTCCTCCGCGACACGTCGGAGAGGAGGTCCCTCAAGACCTCGTCGAGCCAGTCGAACTCGTCCAGCCTGAAGAGCCTATCTATGTAGTCCGGCTCGGCCAATATCCGCCGGAGCTCCCCCTGCCTTATGTAGGCCAGATTGGCGAACTCCTCGACGCCCAGCCCGAGGGCCTTGACGACGGCGGCTGTGACGTCCTGGTCGCCTCTGGCCACCATCTTCCCGTCGGCGAGCAGATAGGTGCCGGAAGATATGGAGCCGGCCGGCCCAAACCTCCTGGCCACCACGTACTCCACGCCGTCTATCCCCACGAAGGCCAGCCGCACCGAGGCCTCGGAGGCCCCCCGCCTGACGAGGTCGGCCCATCTGGCCTTGACCTTCTGCACCCACCTGGATCCGTACAGCGCGACCGCCACGGCCTCCAGAAGGCTGCTCTTGCCGGCGCCGTTGGGGCCGTATATGAAGTTGACGCCCTCGACGAAGTCCGCCGCGAGCTCCTCGTGCGCCTTGAAGTTCCTAAGCTCGATCGACCTCAGCATAGAGCCACTCCTCCATTATCTTCCTGGCGGCCGCCCTATCGCCGTCCCTCGCGTGCGCCAACGCCTTGACCACGGCGTCTGCGCCGGCCCCCAGCCTCTCCCGCAACAGCCTCTCAATGGCCTCGTAGGCTGAGCCGACCCTCGCCGCGGCGCGGCTCGGCTTCCTGGTCCTGTCGACCACGTCGACGTAGAGGGCCCGGGAGAACGCGGCGGCGTAGCGCGACGGCCTAAAGTCGCCCAGCACGTCGCCGTATAGCTCCACCTTGACCACGGCGCCAGGCGCGTCGAACCTGGCGGCGGCCTGCTCGATGGCGGCCTCGGCCTCCTTCTCCTCGTCCAGGAACACCCTCAGCTTGACCATCCTGCGCCTGGGCGTCAACAAGACCTCCTTGGCCGAGACCGCCCGCCCGGCGACGTCTATTATGTAGAAGCCCTTGGGGGCCGCCTCCTGGTAGAGCTCCCACTTGCCTCCCCTCCAGTCCCAGGTCTCGAACTCGGCAGAGTCCCATATCTCGAGGGAGCCGGCCCACAACGCGCCTACCGGATGCCTGACGCCGTGGTCGTGGACGTGGCCGGCCGCTATGTGGACGGCCTTGACGCCAGAGAAGGCCCTCGACGGCATCGTGTACTCGTCGGCGGCGGAGGGGTACCTCGCCTTGACCCCCTCGATGGCTTGATGTATTGCCAGGACCGAGCCGGGCCTCGCCGAGAGTATCCTCTCCCTATACTCGTCGGCCCTAGACCTCGGCGTGGCGCAGGCGCCGTAGAGCCAGACGCCTCCTAGATCCGCCTCCTGGAAGCAGAGGAGCTTGGCGGCGCCCACCTTGTCGAGTATGCGCAGGGGGGTCTCGTCGGGCCTCAGATGGCTGTAGTCGTGGTTACCCCCCACAACATATAGGGCGAGGCCGGTCTCGCCGAGTATGTCGAGGAGCCTCAGGAGGGTCTTGGTGGAGGGCCTCCTGGTGTCTAGGAGATCCCCAGTGACGACTACGGCGTCTGCGCCCTTCGCGAGCCTCAAGGCCTCGGCGAACGCCTGGAAGTAGTCCTCCTCCCTCTCGGGCAGATGGTACTGTTGCCGGCCTAGATGGGCGTCGCTTATATGGGCTATCTTCATGCCGCCCTCCTCACCTTGACTATCTCGGAGAGCACCCTATAGACGTGGGCGCAACCCGAGGAGCCGCAGACGCTACACCTCGCGTAGCCGGACTCTATGGAGAGCTCCACGCGCGCGCCGTCGGACGTCACGGCCCTCCAGACGCCTCCGTCCGGCTCCGCCGATTTGACCGATATCCCCGACGCGGCGAGGACGACGGAGGGGGGAGGCGGCGATCTGAATATCCTCGCCCATATCGTCGCGACGTCTGCGTCCGACCTACGCCAGGCCTCGGCAAGCGATATATCGGCCCCGCCGTAGTCCAGCACTCTGTCCCTCAACCTAATCACGGCGGGTAGCTTCACGACAGGTCCTAGGACCACCGCCTCGCCTCTGTCGAGGCCGGGGAGGTTGTCCAGGTAGTCCTGCGCCAGCTGCTCGCTGCTGTCCCTCACGGCTTCTTGGTCCTTGGGGTTGACTATCCTCATTATGACTTGCGACTGCATCTGGCTCATGACGTCAGGATCGACGCGGGAGGGCCTCTGGGTCACCACGACGAGGTATACGCCGAACTTTCTGCCCTCGGCCGCTATCCTCGACACGGCCTCGTATGCCCTCGTCCTCCTGGCCGACTTCGGCGGGGCGAACCGGTGGGCCTCCTCCAACACCACGACGACAGGCCTCTCGAGCTTCACGCCCGGCAGGCCCCTCACGTGTCTCACCCTCGCCTTGAATATCCTCGTGAGTATGTGCCACGCCACGTAGTCCTGGATCTCGTCCCCCACGCCGGCGAGGTTGACGACGGTGAGGTCGGCGGTTATCCTCCCCAGAGGCGTAGTCCTGGCGGAGAACACGCCGAGTCTAGCCAACCTCCTCAGATAGGCCGCCGCGCTGAAGATCGAGTGTCTATCCCTCTTGGCGAGCTCCGCCAGCTCGTCTGCCTTCTCGTCCTCCACGCCCCACTGCCTCAACAGCCTCTTGAGGTGCTGTTCGCCGCGTAGGGCGGCCGAGAGGATGGAGGCGAGGCCCTTGGGCCCCATCCTCCTGGCGCCCGCCTTGTAGGCCGACTTGGCGAGCGCGTGGGCGAGGTAGATGGAGTACCTTATCTTGGTCGCCTTGGGCGGGACGCCTGCCGCGTCGGCCAGAGCGTCGGGGTCCATGTCGAGCACGCCTATCCTGTACATCACGTCCCCGGCGTGGTGGCCCGACACCTTGACCGTCAAGGCGTTGACGCCGCCGAGCCGTTGCGCGGTGTCTCTAGCCGCCACGTACTCGCCGTGGGGGTCGAGGACTACGACCGAGGCCCCCCTCTTCAGCAACTCCTCTATGAGGACCACGGAGAACCAAGTCTTGCCGCTGCCGGTGGCCGCTATGACGGCCATATGCCGCTTCAGCCCCTCCACGTCTAGGCAGAGGTCCAGAGGCCTAGCCGAGAGGCGGCCCACGCAGAGCTCGCCGGAGCCGTAGAGCTCGGCCACCTCGTCGTCTTTGGCTAGATAGACCGGGGCGCCTATCCTCGGCGGGAGCTTCGGCATATGTATCTCCCCGTTCCAGAGATAGCCCAAGATCTTCACCTTGGCTATCTGCACCTCCAACAAGTCGTGCGACACGCCCTCGACGACGTTGTAGAGCGGGATGTCCCTCTTGAGCTGGTAGGGGTCCCTAATTATCTTGACTATCTGGCCTATCAGCCTCACCTGGGCCGCCTCCTCCCCGTCGGGAGGGATCTCGACGCTGTCCACCGCGACGTACTCGTAGAGCCTCACGGGGCGTTCAGGATCTAGAGTGGCCAAGAACTCCGTAGGCGTCGAGCCGGCTATGACGTAGCCTATCTTCATACCGCGCCCGCCGCCAGGCCCTTCGCCGGAAAAGCGAGAACGGACACAGATAAACTATCTCCAGCATTTAAATAGAGTCAATTCACTGAGCACTAATGAGAGCTCGCCAAAAGTTTTTGTCTAGACGGACGCAGTCGATCGATTATACCCAGATACAGCAGAGAGCCGGTACACCGCTGTAATCATCTCCATCTATCGTGAGAGCTGATAGCGGTTAGGCCAGTCGCCAGCGGTAAGGGTTATGCCATACGGTTATAACATTCCGATCACCGCCCGCCCCGGCGATCGTCAGTTATTCGAACACGCTACCTATTGTCGGTGTTGTTTTAAGTAAAGGACGCCTAAAAGTTAACGACGCCGCCGATTTTCGGCGTTCTGAGGGAGTAGAAAGACGCCGGGGGTGGGATTTGAACCCACGCCCCCTTGCGGGGACGGACTTAGCAGGCCCGCGCCTTGGACCAACTCGGCCACCCCGGCTGGCCTGTCCACTACACGGATTTATATGAATTGCGTCTCACAAATACGCCGCGCATCCCCGCTCGTCTGTCTAAGACGGGCCGCGGCTCTGAACGCTTAGCCTCAGCCTATGCGGCAACCCGTCGTCTACGCCCCTCGCCGAGGCTTCGGGCCGACGAGTACCTCCCTCCGGCTATTTGGCGAGGGCGTACTGCTGATATTCCTGCTGTCCGTATTGTTGCGCCGCGTCTAGGTAGAACCTGTCTATGGACTTCATGAAGTTCTCGAGGCGGTCTATGACGTATATGCCGTATTGGGGATATATTTCGAAGACGAGCTTCTGGGGCCTCACGGGGGTCCAACGCATCTTCCTGATGAACATGACCCTGAACACGAAGCCTCTATATTCCTGGAGCTCCAGCTTTATGACGCCGCTGGCCAGGTACTCCTCTACGCCGAATCTGCTTATCTTGTTCTCCCCCGTCGGTATCTCGGAGGTCATCACCGTCGTCACGTCTTTCAACTTCCTCAGCTGGAACACGAGCTCCCTCATGTATTCCCTGACCCAGAGGACGTCGGTGTGGGAGGTTATGAGGAGCGGGGCTATGGGATCCACCACGAGCCTCTTTATGCCGAACTTCCTCACGTTGTCTATGATCACCTTCGCTATCTCTCGCGGGTCGGCCACAACCTTCTCGCTCTGGGAGTAGGCCTTGAAGTGGGTCCTCAAATCGACGAAGACCAGCTTCTGTTGCTCCTCGAGGACGTCTAGGTCCCAGCCCAGCGACGCCTTGACGCCCCTCTTGACGTCCTCGGAAGGCTCGTCGACGGTTATGTAGAGGCCAGGCTCGTCGTACAGCTCGGCGCCTGTCTTGAGGAACTGGAGGCTGAAGATCGTCTTGCCCTGTCCGGCCTCCCCAGCTATTAGGTAGATCTCGCCTCTCTTAAAACCGCCGCCGAGGAGCTGGTCGACGTACCAGACGCCTGTGGGGGACCTATCCTCATAGTATTGATAATACTGGTCGACGGCCACGTGGGGAAGTGCGGGGTGTTATATATTGGTTTCGATCATATAAAAGGCCTCTACAGGGGCTCGATCCTGAAATCCACGGAGAACCTCCTCCTGAGGCGGTCGAGCTTGCTGGCGCCGCGCGACGCGACCACCGCGAGGTACTCCTCGGGGACCTTGACCACGACGACGCCGTCGGCCTCCTCCACCCTTATCTCCTGCGGCGGGACGTAGCGCTTGAGCGCCGACACGACCGCCGAGAACAGCTTCTTGCTGGGGGCCCTCCCCTCGCCGCGTTTTAGGGGGACGACGAACGTCTCCTCGCCGAACACGTAGATCTCGTACTCAGGCTCGCCCGTCAGGAAGTCCTTGACGACCACGACAGGCCTCGACAGGTCCTCCTCCCTCATGCCGGCCGGCACCTTCACGGTCATGGAGAGCGAGTAGACCTTCTTCACCTCGCCGTCCTTCATGTATATGACGGTGTCTATAATCGACGGTATCATGCCCAGCTCCACCCTCCTCACGAACCGCTGTACGGCGTCTATGGGCGACGTGGCGTGGACGACGCCGACCATCCCGACGCCGGCCAGGCGGAGGTCCACGTATAGCTGGAAATCCGCCGTGTCCCTCATCTCGTCGAATATGGTGTAGTCGGGCCGGGACAGCAGGAGGAGGTCGTGGATCTCCTCGGACGTGGCGTAGTTCTTGGATAGCTGGGTGATGGATCTGCTGAGGATCATATCCCTCGGCGACTCGACGGTCTTCACTATCTTGCCCTTGGATAGGTAGAACTCGGCGAGGGCTTGGGCGAACGTCGTCTTGCCGGCGCCGGGAGGCCCCGATATGAGTATCCCCTCGGCGCTTTTCTCGAGGCGCTCGACCACCTTGGGGTCGAGGTTGTAGTCCTCTAGGGAGCGCCTCACGAGGGGCTTCACGGCGGTGATCTCGAGGCCGTCCGAGACCGGCGGGAAGGCGACAACTATACGTAGGTCCCTGTGCTGGATTATTAAGGAGTGGGGCCTCCTTATCTCGATCCTGGTGTTCCCGTCGCCTTTCGCCGCCTCGGAGATGAGCTCGCGCACTATGGCCTCCAACTGCCCCCGCGACATGGGCTCGTTGGAGAGCTTGACGAGCCGCCAGTTGCCGGGCCTCCCCGCCTTGGCTTGCGGCGGCGCCCCCTCCTTGAGGTGCACCGACATTATGTCCTTCTCGAAGAAGCGCTCTATCTGCAAGGCGCCGCGCTCCCTGCCCAGATACAACACCTCCAGCCCCATCACCTCCGCCGAGTCTCTGAGAAACGGGTCGCTGGTGACCACCACCGCGCCGTTCTCCCTCGCGAATTTCCTGACGAGGGAAGGTATCTCCTCGGGCTCTATCTGGCGGCGCCCCGCCGGGACGTACTCCACGTGGACCAGCTCCGAGAGGCCCAGCTTCTCCACGGCGCTTTTGAGATCCTTAAGCTCCGCAACCCCCACAAGCCCAACCCCGTCGCCCTGTCTGGCGAGCCGCTCCAAGTAGTCGACGGCCTCCTCCAAGATGAAGAGAGTCCCCCTGATGTTGCCGGAGATCACGGCCTCTTTGAGGGAGCCGTCCAGTATAACCGATATATCGGCCACGTATTTCTCCACCGTCCCCCTCTGGGGGACAGTATATAATCTTTTTGTTCAGAGGGCCGTCAAGGCGATGTACAGAGGAAGCGCCGCGGCGGCCGCCGCCACCGCCGCCTTTATCAACAGCCTGTAGACGAGGCGGGCCTCGGCCCTATAGTAGTCTAGCGTCAGCACGAAACAGCTGTGGGCGGGGCTCAACATGACTCCGAGGAAGCCTCCTAGGAAGGCGAGGGATAGGTTATAGCCGTGTAGCAGAGGGCTCAGGGGAGGGAAGGCGAGGCCGGCGAACGTGAACTCGACGCCGGTGGCCAGCCCTATGAGGAAAGGCACAGCGAATACGGCGAGTAAGGCGGCGTTGCCTAGGTAGCCCGTCAGCGCCTCGCCCAGCCCGCTCTCCCTAATGTACTCCGAAAAGATCAGCGACGAGATTATTATGGCCAGCACGCGGGGCGTCAAGGCGTACTTGAAGGCGGCCGCGACCGCGCCGGTCTTGGGCCTATACAACGCCGTGAAGGCGGCCAGGACGGCGGCAACCGCGACGTATATGGGCACCACGAAGGCGAGCGACGCGACCGCCGCGAGGGGCCATAGGTAGACCAGGTCCCTGATCCTTCCCCCCACGCCGATTCTTCTAACGCGGCGGAGGCCCACCGCCATCCCCGCCGCCACAGCGGCCGCACTGGCCGGCCAAGACCACGAGACGACCTTGGCGACCGGCTCGGCCAACACAGCGGAGGTTATCAGAACGCCTTGGAAGAGCGGCCAGACGGGCACCCATATGTGGCGCATCCAGTAGTTGAGGAAGGTCTTCTCCTCCCCGCTCAGCCCCATGTCTCTGTAGAGCGGGTCCACCACCACCGCCGATATGTACGCGCCGCCCGGCATGGGCAGAAGCCCGATGGCGGCCGGTATGGCGAATGCGGCGAATCTAGGCCCGATGGCGGTCAAACCGCTGGCGATGGCCTCCCGTCTTGTGCCCATAAGGTAGCCCAGCGCCATGGCTAGGACCAAGGACGTCAGGACCTCGAACATAGAATAGTTGAACGCGGCCGCCGTGGCCTCGACGACGGACGGGCCCAGCGCGAGGATCCCGTAGAGGGCGGCGCCGAGCGGCAGAGAGATCGAGACGTCTATCTTCCTGGATAGAGTGCCGCCGATTACTAGAGCCACGGCGGCGAGAAACGCCGCTAGGTACAACACGGGAGGCTGGGGCCGGGCCCTATTTAACCTTTCCCACCACTATCGAGCTGTAGAGGCCGCCTTGGTATATCACCCTCCTCTCCAGCACCTCGCCGCCGAAGTATTTCAGAAAGGCGCGCCATCTAGGCGTCACCACGGCGACGCGGGCCCCCGGCCTCGCCAAGAGCTCCACCGCCCTGGCGAGCCCCCTATAGAGCTTGTGCACGTTGGCGGGGATGCGGACGCCGTACGGGGGGTTGAAGGCGAACGCGTCGCAGATCGGGCGGAGCGCTCTGTGGAGCTTCGTGGAGTCGAACCACAAGACGTCCGCGTCGGCGCCGGCCGCCGAGAAGTTCTCCAGAGCTCCTCTGAGGTGCTTGAGGGATATATCGACGCAGATACACCTCACGCGGGCCACAGATGAGGCCTCGAGGCATATGGTCCCCCCTCCGCACGTGAGGTCGCACAACGTCTCGCCGTCCCTCAGCCGCACAAGTCTGGCCATGGCGTAGGCGACTATGGGGTTGAGCGACGCGTAGTGCTGGTACCGGCGGTAGGGCCTATCCTTTAGGGATCTCCGCGCCGAGGTCAGCCAGACGTAGTAGGCATCGCCTACGACGTCCACGTTGAGCTCTAGGTCAGGGTCGACGAGGCTGATGGTCGCCCCGGCCTCCTTGAGGAGGGACCCAACCGCCGACTCTACATCCCTGGACGTGAAGGGGTGCGTCCCGGCCCTCTCGCAGGCGACGCCGGCGGTCGCGTACGGCGATAGGTACGACAGTATCTCAGGAAGCACCGCCCTGACCCCGTCCACTATATCCCCCAACGCCGAGAACGTGCCCGAGGTTATGAAGACTCCGAACCTCTCCACCGAGCGGAGCGCGAGGAGGGAGGAGGGCGGCGCGTCGACGTCAGCCACAACCCGGCCGCTCATGTAGGTGGACCGCGCCGACGATGCCCCCAGCTTCTCCGCGATCTCCTCAACGACGACGTCCTCCAGCCCTTGGACCGTGGTCAACAGGTACCTCATGGCGCCGATGCGCCGTAGATGCGCCGGCCTGCGCCGACGACGCCTACTGAGGGATCCACCGCCCTACGTGCTGATGCGCGCACAAGCAGTCGTTGACGTAGGGATAAATACGTTCGTCGATACTGCTAAAGTTTTAAAGTGAGCCGACATATCGGGCTGTGAAGAGGTATATCTTGGTCGTAGGCCTCGAGAGGTTTCTGAGGAACCTCGCGACGGGCTACCTCGCCGTCGTCGTGCCGTTGTACTTGAAGGACCTCACCGGCAGCGCGCTTGCGGCCGGCCTCGCCGTAACCGCGGCGGGCTTCATATCCCTAGGGACGTCTATCCTGTACGCCGCCCTCGGCGACGTGATAGGGCACGCCAGAGGCCTCGCCGTCAGCGAGGCGGCCTTCGCCTCCGCGCTCGTGGCGATAGCGGCCTCCAGAAATCCCTGGGCAATCGGCGTCGCCTTAGGCATCGGCGGGGTCGGGATGTTGGGCCCCGGCTCGACGAGAGGCAGCTTCGTCCCTCTCATAATGGCCCTCGTGCGCCGCCACACGTCCAACGCCGTCGAGAGGACGCGCGATCTGGGGCTCGTCAACCTCCTATCCACCGCCGGCGGCATAGCGGGGTCCCTCCTCGTCGCCCTCATCGCGTTGCGGGAGGCCTCGGTCCTCTTCGTCCTTTTGGTCTCGGCGGCCGCGTTGCTCGTCCTGCTGTCGCTGGGCCGCGGCGAGGAGATCCGGCGGGTCAACCCGTTTAGGGCTGTCGGGAGGAGGGGCTCCGCCGTCTTGGCCTACTCGCTAAGCCAGCTGGTCGCCGGGATCGGCATCGGCTTGTCCAACTCGCTCCTGTCGCTCTGGATGAACGCCTATCTGGGCATGGGGCCGGCCGTCATAGGCGTCGTATACGCCGTGGGCAACGCGGCATTCTCGCTGTCGTCTCTGTTCGCCCACGTGTTCGTGAGGTGGTTCGGCCTCGTGAAGACGTCGGCCGCCAGCAGATTCGCCTCGGGCGCCCTCCTCGCCTCTCTGCCCTTCATCCCCCACCCCGCCGCGTTCGCCGCCGTGTACGCCCTATACAACGCCATGGTCGGCATAGGCGGCCCCGCCAGGTCCTCCTACATATCGGGAGCCGCGGCGGAGGGGGGCGAGGCGACGACGCCTGCGGTCGCCAGCATATCCATGCGCATAGCCGCCACGCCCTCGGCGGCCGCCGCGGGCTACCTAATAGAGGTGGGGCCCGCCTTGTTGATGCCCATAGCGGGCGCCTTCGTGATCGCCGCGGGCTATATCTTCCTCAGATACCTAAAGGAGGAGGAATAGGCCCGCGGAGGCGAATGAAATTTAAACCGCCGCGTCGTTACGTATAGCCGCGACGCGCCGGGAGGGGCCGTCGGGGCCTCTATGAGCCGGCGTGACGACGCCGCGGGATATCTCCGACGCACTCGCACACCTCCCTGTACCTACAGGAGGCGCAGGCCCTGCCCGGCCTACACTCGCCTCCGATCAACGCCTTATATTTCGGCGTGGGGTCCGACGCCTTCTCGAAGAAAGAGTATATAGCCTCTCCCGGCACGTATATATGCAGCTTTATATTCTCCTTCCTGAACGCGGCGGCCGCGACGTCGCCTTCTGCCAGCGCGAGCCTCTTGCCCGCCTCCCGGCTCCTCGCCAGCCTGAATAGGTAGACGTGGTCGACGCCTACCCCAGCCACGGCGTAGAACACGTAGTTCCCGTACCTGTGGCCCATCCCCGCGTATGGGTAGACCTCGGCGTACTTCACATAGGCCGCGGCCTCCCTCACAGCCCCCCTAGCCGCCGTGACGACAACCTTGCCGGCGGCCCTCCTCGCGGCCTCGAACTCCTCCCTCAGCCTAGGCAAGATAGCGGATATGTCGCCGGGCCCGAGATCTCTCCCTATCTGCAACAACGCCTTGGCCGACTGCCTGTCGCCGCGCGCCGCCCTCTTCGTCAAGGCGTCGACGTAGCCCCCCTCGACGATGCCCAACATGGCGGCGTATCTGACCCTGTCCCTCAACGCCCTGGCGAAGACCTCGACCTCCTCCTCGGCGGCCCGGAACGCGGCCGCTCTGGGGCAGACCGTCGCCTCGGCCACGGCCCTCGACGAGACGTAGGTCAGCCCGTAGGCCTCCTTCTCTAGGGCTAGGGCCCTCTCGAAGAAGCGGATGTTGCGGGCCAGATCCCTGTACAGCCTATCTATCAACACACGCCGCCCGGACGCCGGCTATATAAAGGATATGGCTATGGCCGAGAGTATCAGCGCGGCCGCCGAATACTCCCTGGCCGTGGGCCTCTCCTTGCCCAAAGCCCTCGACATGAGCTGGGAGGCGAGGGGGACGACGCCCAGCACTATGACTGTCAAGCCCAGGCCGGCCTCCACCGTGGAGTAGGCGAATAGGGCAGAGCCGCCTCCGAGATCCAACACGGCGATTATGGGCAGAGAAGTGCGCCAGGTGGACCTCAAGCCGCTCGAGACCTCGCGCGGGCCGCTGAGCGACGCCAATATGGGGAGGGCCGAGGCGACGCGGACGAAGGCTATGGATATGGGGCTGAGCCCGCCGACGCCGGCCACCTTGACCGCCGCGTACCCCGCCGACCAGGCCAGCGCGGCGCCCAAGGCGTAGAGGACCCCCACGAGGTTCCCCCTCCCCTGCCCGGCCACGAGCAGATAGACGCCGGCCACCACGAGGCCGGCCGCCAGGAGGTAGGAGGCCCTTAGAGGCTCGCCGAGCGGCACCGCTATGAACTGCTCCAGTACGACGTAGCTGTAGGCCGCCGGCACGGCGATCGAGACGCCGGCCGATCTAAGCGCCTTGAGGTAGAGCGAGTCGCCGAGCGCCAGCGAGAGGACGCCGCTCAGCACAGCGTATACGGCCTCTCGCCCCAGCCCGAGGTAGAGCGCGGGCGCCAGAAGCGCGGCGGACGCGTAGAGCATCCGGAGGGAGTTGAGCTTGTAGACGCCCAGCCTCTCCACGTAGTCCCTATAGGATACAGAGGCGTACGCCCATATAAGCGCCGCGGCCAACGCCGGCAGAGGACCGTACATAGAGCCATAGATATTGGGGCGTTTTAAATAGTGATTCCGCATCCTCTATTTATTAGTATAAATTAATATATTTTATAAAAATTATTAATTATTAAAAAGATAATTAAGCCTTATTCTAAATTATAATCGCTACGCAAAAATATATGCGGGATAGCTCGTCGCGTCCCATGGATGGGGATGGTGGTACTGTGCTGATATCGTTTAGGCTACCGAGGCCTCTGCTCGACGAGCTTGATAGGCTGGTGGAGGACGGCATTTACAGAAGCCGGAGTTGTGCGATCAGGCACGCCATAGAGCTACTTCTAGCGAAATATAAGTGACAGACGGCGATATTCATCGATGACTATACTTAAGCTAGATTAAACAAATATAATTAATAATAATTATATAGTTATCCTTGTAAGCATTCCGTGAACTGCTCAACTTCATTAAACAGGTATAACTTCGTAGAGGCAGACCTATTACGGGATCCGTCTACGGGCTAAATACGCCTGCCGAGGCCCCGCACCGCAATGTCTGCCGCTTCGTAAAATTTATATGCGGGATATGTTCCCTCGGCGCTCCGCAAGTTATTTATTTTGAAAAGTAAAGCGCGGGCATGAAGAGCGTCGTCATCGCGGGCGGCGGGATCTCGGGCGTGTACCTCGCCCACAAGATAGTGTCGGCCCTCGACGACGTGAAGGTCTATCTTGTCGACCCCAAGCCCTACCACGAGTTCGTCATGGGGATCCCCATGGCCTTCGCAGGCCTCGTCAAGTTCGACGACCTCCGCATGTCGCTCGACAACTTGAAGCGCGTCGAGCACGTGAGGGACGAGGTCGTCGACGTCAAGGAGAGCGGCCTTAAGCTGGCCAGCGGCGGGATCATCAAGGGCGACTACAACGTCTTGGCTGTCGGCGCCTTCAAGATAGGGGACGACTTCTACTCGGTCGAGGGCGCCGAGGCGCTCTATAGGGCGATCGAGGCCGCGCCCGCGGTGAGGTTCATCATAGACGAGCTCTACCCCGTCATGGGCTTCGGCGAGCTGGCGATGGCCATAAAGTCTATCTGGCCCCAGAAGGAGGTGTCCGTCCACCTTGTCTACGTACACCCCGACTACAAGTGGCTCTTCGACGCCTTCAGCGCCAACATGGCCAAACAGGGAGTTTTGCTGACCGAGGACCCGCCTCCCACCAACGACAAGGCCGAGGTCCACGTGGTGGTGCCCGAGCTCAGCCCCCACCCGCTGGCGAAGGGCCTCAAGGTGGGTCCCCTCTTCGAGACACAGTACGACCGCACCTACCTAATCGGCGACACGTCCCTCATCAAGCTGGGGCTTCCGCCGATAGGCTGGGGCGCCATATGGCAGGCGTCGGTGCTGGCCCAGGCCATAGTGAGCGAGATAAAGGAGGGCGTGGCCGACGTGGAGATAGACGAGTGGACCTACATGAAGGATCCCGACAAGTTCAAGCAGTACTTCACCTACAGAATGACCAAGGGAGTGCCCCTCGTCCATCTACGCGGCCTCTACGACCTCTGGAAGACCAAGATCTTCGGAAGCCTCTGACCTCCTGCTCGCAGAGACGGCCAAGGCGAGCACCCCCGCCGCAAGGGCCAACGCGATCGCCCCCGCAACCGCGATGACGTAGGCCCAAGGCGTCCTGGCCGGCGGCGGAGGAGGCGGCGACGGCGCCGTGGTTGAGGGCTGCGCTGACGGCTTGGCGGTGGTCGTCTGGGCCGCCTTGGTGGTGGAGCTGGCGGCCCGCGTCGTGGTGGCCGGCTTGGGCGTCACCTTGATCACCGTGCCGACAGTTGCGGATAGGTTGAGGTAGACGGGCACCCTGGCGCCCGGCTCGGCGGTCACGTTGGCCGTAGCAGTCAAGTTGCGGTAACGCGCAACCGCCGTGTAGATCCTCCCGCCGAGCACCTCAACGGCGAGGGAGGGGCCGGTGGAGTTGACCAGAAGCCGCCCGTCCTCGTACAGCATTATCGTGGCGTTGGGCACCGGCGAGCCGGCCGGCGTCTGGGCGTAGACGTATAGAAACGCCGTCGGCACGCGCAGGACCTCCGAGTAGTTGGCGCCTGGGCTCAACGCGATCGTCTTGCTGTACCGGAAGACGCCGCCGCTCAAGTTGGCGACTATCTCGACTTCGTAAGTCCCCGCGATAAGCTCCCGCCTGAGGACGCCGACGCCGCTGGCGTTGGTCCCGTTGCCGCTGATAACTATCGTGAAGTTGGCGGGCCTCCCAAGGACCTCGTCGTACGCCGCCAGCGACACCAGAGCGGTGGGCACCTTCACCTCTAGGGTCAGGTTCTGGCCCGGCTGCGGCACGGCCCAGTCGCTGTAGAACACGCCGTAGGGCGTCAGTGCGGCCGCCCTGTACCGGGCGCCGTTGGCAACCACCTTAGCCACAACGGAGCCTGTGCCCGGCGCCCCCACCGTCGAGTTGTCAGGCCCCAAGATCTCCACAGTCCAGTTAACGTATTTTTTCAGCGCTTCGTCCCAGACTCTGGCGGATAGGAAAGCCATAGGTATGACGATCCTTATAGGGTTAGTGCTGGGCACCGATATGGTCTGGTTAAACCATGTGCGGAAGGCCAGAACTTGCACTAGGTATGTGCCCGGGGTTAGGTTCCCGCGCCATGTCCCTATACTCGCGCTATAGTAGCCATTGCCCGAGACTATGATCGTGCACTTGTTCACGAGCTGGCCTGTGGAGCTGTCGACGACCTCTATGGTCACGGACTCGGCCAACACCACGACCGCAATGGCAAGCAACAGAAGCAAGAGCCTCATCGGGGATATCTGCGTATGGGTTTTTCTAAGTTTCGCGTCAGGGCCTTACGGCGACCTTGAAAACGTCGCCTTGGGCCTCCTCGAACGCCCTCCGCCCCTCCTCCAGAGGATAGACTGCGTCCAGCACCGGCCTGACCTTCCCCGACGTGAGGAGCGCGATGGCCTCTCTGAACTCTCTGAAGGTCCCGCAACGGCTCCCCACTATGGCTACCTCCTTGACCACCGCCAGAGTCGAGTTGAAGACGGCGGGGGAGCCCGGCGTGGATTTCAGGTGGACGGCGCCGCGCGGCTTCGCCATGGCCACCGCCGCGTCGAGGGCCTTGGGATCTCCCGAAGCCTCGAAGACTAGGTCGAAGCGGGCGCCGGGGGCCTCCCCCAGATACACGACGTCGGCGAGCCTCTCGAGGGCCTTGAGCCTTCTGCTCTCCCTCCTCGCGACCACAGCCACCTCCGAGGCGCCCAGCAGTCTGAGCACCTGGACCGCGAGGAGCGCCATGTTCCCGACGCCGACGACGGCCGCCCTCTCGCCGGGCCTCAAGGGACGTAGGGAGAAGGCGTTGAGGACAGCCGCCAGAGGCTCGACGAATATCCCGAGCTCGGGAGGCCCGTCGAAGAGGTGTAGCGCGTAGTGCGGCGCGACGAAGTACTCGGCCATGCCGCCGTCGAAGTCTATGCCCAACGTCTTCTTGTAGGGGCAGTGGGTGTAGAGCCCCGATCTGCAGTAGTCGCAGGTGAGGTCGGCGAAGTTTATCTCGGACACGACCCTCCGCCCCTTCAGAGGCCCCTCGACGACCGTCCCCACGACCTCGTGGCCGGGCACAAGAGGCCTCTTGAACAGGGGGTAGGTCCCCCGGTAGAAGGCCTTGTCGGTGCCGCATATGCCGGCCAGCTCCGTCCTCACGAGGCTCCAGCCCGCTGGCGGCTCAGGCATCGGCAGATCGGCCACCTCCAGCTCGCGCGGCGCCTTGAGGAGGAGGGCCCTCATGCGTAGAGGGAGGTCTGGCCGGCGGCCTTCTTGAAGGTCTCGGCGAAGGAAATTATAACCAGGAGGCCGGCGTTCCTCACCCTGTAGTACTCGTCGAGGAACCTCTGGGCGTCTAGCCCCTCGGCGAGGACCGGCCGCGAGACCTGTATCGCGTCGGGTATCTCGGCGTCCGGCGGGAGGAAGGCGAAGTCCACGCCCATCGAGACGACGGCCCTCTTCAGCTCGAGGAGGAACCGCCGCCTGTCCTGCTCCTTCATCGAGGCAAGCGCCGATTTGTGGTCGGGGTGAACCGCTATGCCCATCGCTATCACGTAGAACTCGGCGTCCTTGGGCCTCACCACGTCGACCACCGGCATGCCTGTGGGAGGCGCCGTGGATATGTGGAACGGCTCCGGGGCGTTCGGCGGAATGACGACGTTGAGGCCCAGCTTCCTCACCCAACGCTCTATTTCCCTGTCTAGATCCATAATGGCGACAACGCCTCCCTAAAAAACGTTGGGCGCCGTTACGCCTTCTCGAAGACCACTCTGCGGCCGACCAGCTTGTACCTGAAACGCAACGGCTCCGTGCGCTCCGGCGTGTAAGCGGTCAACGTCCCGTGTCTGAAGAGGAACGTGTAGTCGGGTATAGAGCCGAGGAGCGGGGCGACCCTCCGCCAGATCGCGTGGGAGTTTATGACGAGCACCGTCGTGGTCTCCCTACGTAGGGTCGCTTGGTATATTTGGGCCGCCTCGGCGATGGTCTCGGGGCCCGCCACGGCTATCGCCTGCTCGTACTGGTCGGCGAAGTGGACGTCGATCCCCATCTCGTTGGCCATCTCGGCCGACCTATACCACCACGTAAGGTCCTTGTGCTCCTCTATCGGGTGGTAGTACCAGAACAGCCCCTTCACGTCGGTCTTCACCCCTAGGGACTCGGCGAATTTTACGAACGTCGGGATCTGTTTGTGGTGGTGGTAGAGCACCTTCTTGCCGGCGGCGGCCAGCGCAGATGCGGTTACGACCATGAGCTTGCTGGCGAGGCCGTCGGGCGGCCCAACCACCACGACGTAGCTACCCGCCACGACGCCTCCGTTTATCTCTCTATCGAGCTCCGGCGCGCCGGTCGTGAGGCGCTCGCCGGACACCTTCTTGGCCTCGCGAGGAGGCAGGATGAACTTAGGGCCTCCCTTGGCTAGGACGAACCGGAATACGCTGGGCTCCACGAGCCTCCCCCTGCTCTTGACCACGGCCAGATGCCGCGAGGACCCCCTCTCGGACTGTCTGTAGCCCAACAGAATCACGTTGTCTGCGATATAGTCGGTTGCGGTGACCTCCTCGCCCTCCCTAATCAACACCACCGGCATTAGGGACGAGAGGAGGTGGTAGAAGAGGTTGTGGACCAGCTCCCTCTCGCCTTCCGGCGTCAAGGCGTTTAGGCCGTCAACAACGACGAAGTCCGGCTTGACCTCCTGTATCATCTTGAGTATGGCCTCGACGGCCTCCTTCTTATGGGCCGTGGAGATCATGTCGAATATATGGCGGGGCGGGTCGAGGCCTATCGAGGACAAAAACCGGAGGAGGCGCGACTCGCTCTCGTAAAAGGTGAACCAGGCCGAGTTCTTATGCCTGGCGGCGGCCCACGCGGCGAGGGTCGTCTTGCCGGAGCCGGGAGGCCCCTTGATCAACGTAAGGCCCTCCTCGAAGAGCTCCTCCAGCATCTTCTAGAGGGGGCGACTAGCTAATAACTTTTTCCGCAACGGCGGCGATCAGAGGATATCTGCGTATTATCTTGACCCCGAAACGCGCGCCCAGGATCTCCCTCAGGCACCTCTCGGCGCAGCTGTGGTCGCCGACCAACGGCATGCGGTCTCTGTCGACCTCGACCGCCACGAACCTACCGCCGGGCCTCAACGCCCTCGCCACCTCCTCGACCGACTCCTTGTGGGGGCCCCAGTGGTGTAGCGTGAATAGGGCAACGGCGCCGTCGAACGCGCTCTGCCTAACCGGCAGAGCCCAGCTGGCGCCCGCCACCAGATCGGCGGACGTCCTCCTGCGCGCCTGGCGCAACATGGCCGGCGATACGTCGACGCCGACCACCCTATAGCCCCTCCTCTCGAGCACCGCCGCCAGCTTCCCCACGCCGGGGCCTATCTCCAACAGCCTCGCCCCGCGGTCCGCCGCTCCGTCGACAAGCTTGGCGGTCGCCGAGTAGGCCCAGTCGAAGATACGCAGTCTGACCAACAGCTCATAGAAGGCGGCTCCCCTCTCGTCGAAGCGCTCGAAGTAGACCTCCACGTACCGTTTACCCCCTAAATATTTTTGGGAGTCGGCAGTATCTTGAAGTCGTCGAACTCCCCCCTGTACTCCTCATAGGCGGCCTCGACCTTCTCGACCCGGGCGCCCGGCGGGCCGTAGTGGGCCCACTCCACGACCTTCCTCACGGCCTCCTCGTCGCCCTCCAACACAGCCTCGACCGTCCTCCCGTCGGGCAGATTCCTCACCCATCCCCTCACGCCGTAATAGGTGGCCACGTCCTTCATGGACTGCCTGAAGAAGACCCCCTGCACCTTCCCCCTCACGTACAGATGTACCCGCACCTTCGCCATGCCGGGGATAGGCCCCGGAAATATTTCTTTATGCTTAAAAGAGGCCCTGTGGGAGCCCACAATGAAGGGGTACTACATGTACCCGGACATATACGGCGACGACGTGGTGTTCGTCACCGAGGACGATCTCTGGAAGTACTCCGGCGGCAGGGCCTACAGGCTCACCTCCGACTTCGGCGTAGTCATTAGGCCGAAGTTCTCGCCGGACGGGCAGTATATAGCCTTCACCCGGTTGCAACAGACCGACCAGGGCACCTTAGCCGAGGCCTACGTGGTGCCGGCCGACGGGGGCCAGCCCAAGAGGCTGACCTACTTCGGCTCCCCCTACACGCGCGTGGCCGGGTGGACGCCAGACGGGCGGGTGCTGGTCTTCAGCGACTTCAAGATGCCCTTCCCCCAGTGGCGGGAGCTGTACGCCGTATCTCTAGACGGGAGGTACGAGAGGCTTAATCTAGGCCCCGCCACGGCCTTGCTCTACGGCGACGGGTTCGTCGTGTTGGGCCGGAACAACTACGACCTGCCCTACTGGAAGAGGTATAGGGGCGGCATGAGGGGCGTCCTCTGGATCAGCAGAGACGGCGGGAGGACGTTCGAGAAGCTGGTCGACCTCCCGGGCAACGTCACCTCGCCCATGATAGTCGGCGGCAGGATATACTTCGTGTCCGACCACGAGGGAGTCGGCAATCTGTACTCTGTGGACCCCTCCGGCAAGGATCTGAGGAGGCATACCGACTTCAAGGAGTTCTACGTCAGAAACGCCAGCTCCGACGGGCGCAGGGCGGTCTTCCAGATGGGCGGCGACATATATCTATACGACCCGTCTGGTCGCATCGAGCTCCTCGACATAGAGGCTCCTCTGGCCAGAAAGCAGAAGGCGCCGAAGTTCGTCGATCCCTTCAAATATCTGGAGGGTTTCGCCTTGCCCTCGGGCGACTCCGTCGTCTTGATCTCCCGCGGCCAGGCCTTCCACATGCCGGCCTGGGAGGGGGCGGTGGTCGGGCTAGGCGCCGGCGGCGCTACCAGGTACAAGCACATATCGGCTGACGGCGACAAGATCGCCGTCTCGACCTACGACGGCGCCGTGGAGATCTACGGGAAGGACGGGGCGTTGATCAAGAGGCTGGAGCCGGGGCTGGGGCTGATAGAGGCCTTGGCCCTCAAGTACCCGAGGCTGGCCTTGGCCAACCATAGAGGGGAGCTGTGGCTGTTGGACGTCGAGACGGGGACGGCGGCATTGGCCGACAGAAGCGAGTACGGCCTAATAACGGAGCTCGCGTGGCACCCCTCCGGCCTTTGGCTTGCCTACTCCCGGCCTTCGGGCCCCTACACCCAGAACATAAGGCTGTACGACGTGAGGTCCGGCAGATCCCACGACGCCACGCCGCCCACGAGCTTCGACTACGGCCCTGCCTTCGACCCCGACGGGAGGTACCTCTACTTCCTCTCGAGGAGGGCCCTCAACCCCGCCATGGACCCCGTCCAGTTCTACTACGTCTTCGCGAACCACTCAAAGCCCTACCTCATACCTCTGAGGAGGGACGACCTGTCGCCCTTCGTCGAGTACAGAAAGGCGGAGGGGGCGGTGCAGGACATAGACGTTGAGGGCATCGCCGCCAGGGCCGAGCCCTTCCCGGTCGACGAGGGGATATACGCGGCCGTCGTGGGGCTTAAGGGCGGGAAGGTCGTCTGGCTTAGATACGAGGTGGAGGGGGCCCTCAAGTACTATCTGTGGTCGGCCCAAGAGAGGAGGGGCGTCGTCGAGGTTTACGACTTGGAGACCAAGTCCAAGGAACAGCTGGCGTCGGGCGTCTCGGCCATCCGGGCCTCCCCCGACGGGAAATATCTATTGCTGAAGGAGGAGGGCAGGCTGAGGCTTGTCGATGTGGAGAAGAGGCCGGATATGCAGTCGAGGGAGCCGGGCAGGAAGAGCGGGGTCTTGGACCTAAATAGGGTGAAGGTCTACGTAGATCCGGCGAAGGAGTGGAGACAGATGTTCCGCGAGGCTTGGCTGTTGATGCGGGAGAACTTCTGGAAGGCCGACATGAACGGCGTCGATTGGGACGCCGTGTATAGGAAATACGAGCCTCTTCTAGATAGGGTGGGAACGCGGTACGAGCTGAGCGACTTGATCAACGAGATGCAGGGGGAGCTGGGCAACAGCCACGCGTACGAGGTGGTGCCCGACTTCGAGGTGGACAAGCCCTACCCGGTGGGCGGGCTGGGGGCCGAGTTCGCGTGGGACGGATCGTGCTGGCGCGTGGCCAAGATCTTCGTCGGCGACCCCGCCAACGAGGGCGAGCGGAGCCCGCTGGCGGCGCCGGGCCTCGACGTCAAGGAGGGGGACTGCGTGCTGTCCATAGGCGGGACGGCCCTCGGCCCCGACACGCCCCCGGAGGCCGCCCTCCTCAATAGGGCTGGCGACGTGTTGTGGATAGAGACCAGGCGGGGCGACGCGGTCCGGCGCTTCCCCGTCAAGACGCTGAGGGACGAGAGGCACGTCGTATACAGGAGCTGGGTGGAGCGCAACCGCCGCTACGTGCACGAGAGGACCGGCGGCAGGGTGGGCTACGTCCACGTGCCCGACATGGGCCCCTACGGCTACGCCGAGTTCTTCAGGTCGCTCGTGGCGGAGGGCTACAGGGAGGCGCTCATAATAGACGTCAGGTTCAACAGAGGCGGCCACACGTCCGGCATGTTGATACAGCGCCTAGCCGCGAGGGTCTTCGGGGCGTTTCTAACTAGATACTTCAAGCCAACGCCGTACCCCGAGCTCGTCGTGCCCAAGGCGCTTGTGCTGATAACCAACGAATACGCCGGCTCGGACGGCGACATATTCACCTACGACTTCAAGGCGTTGGGGCTGGGGCCCGTCGTGGGGACCAGGACCTGGGGCGGCACGGTGGGGATAGATACCAGATATAAACTAGTCGACGGCACCATAATAACCCAGCCCAAATACGCGTTCTGGGCCGAGGGCGTCGGGACCGGGATAGAGGGACGCGGCGTGGAGCCCGACATATACGTGGAGATAGCGCCGCACCACTACAGAGAAGGCGTCGATCCGCAACTCGATAGGGCGATCGAGGAGGCCCTCAAGCGGCTCGGCGCCTCGCTCTCTCTGGAGTCCGTCAGAGCTTAATTTTAAAATTAGGCAATACGTAAAACCCATGGTCGTAGTCACCTTGGAGCACGTAGACAAGATATTTCCGCCGAACGTCGTCGCCCTCAAGGACGTGAACCTCAAGATAAACGACGGCGAGTTCTTCGTCGTGTTGGGCCCCTCCGGCCACGGCAAGACCACCTTCCTCAGAGTCCTCGCCGGGCTGGAGGTGCCGACGAGGGGCCGGATACTCTTCGACGACGACGTCATAGTGGACGTGGAGAGGAAGGTCTTCGTGGAGCCGCCTAAGAGGAACGTCGGCATGGTGTTCCAGAACTGGGCCCTCTACCCCCACATGAAGGTCTTCGACAACATAGCGTTCCCCCTGAAGATAAAGAAGCTTCCCAAGAGGGAGATCGAGGCTAGGGTGAAGGAGGTGGCCGAGATTTTGGGCATAGGCGAGCTTCTGGACCGCTACCCCCGCCAGCTCTCAGGCGGCCAGCAACAGAGGGTGGCCATAGCGCGCGCCTTGGTCAAACAGCCGCGCCTCCTGCTCCTCGACGAGCCCTTCTCCAACCTAGACGCAAGGATACGCATAAGCGCCAGGGCGTTCGTGAAGAGGCTCCAGAGGGAGCTGAAAATAACAACGATACTGGTAACCCACGACCAGCAAGACGCGTACTCCGTCGCCGATAGGCTGGCCGTGTTGAGGAGAGGCGTGATACAGCAAGTAGGCGGCGTGGAGGACCTGCTGGAGAGGCCTGCCAACCTATTCGTGGCGACCTTCTTAGGGGATCCGCCCATGAACGTCTTCGAGGCCAAGCTTCTGAAGGAGGCCGGCGGCTATCTGGCCGACGCGGGCTCACTGAAGATACCTCTGCCGAGCTCCCCCGCCTTGGCCGAACACGTGGGGAAGAAGGTGTACGTGGGCATAAGGCCGGCCGATATCTACGTGGCTGAGGCCCCGCAGAGCAAGGACGACGTGGCTATACCCAAGGGCAGGGTCAAGATAGTTGAGGTGACGGGCTTCGTGACGACGGCCTTGATCGAGTGGGACGGCCTAGAGGCCAGGGTCGAGGTGGTTGGCAGGCCGCCGGCCGAGGGCGCCGAGACTGTCGTGTACGTGAGGCCTCAGAAGATCAAGATTTTCGGCGAGGACGAGAAGGCTGTGCTGTGAGCTACGAGGTACTGGCCTCCGCGCCGGGCCGTCTGGATTTCTTGAACACGCACCAGGACTACAAGGGACTGCCGGTGGTCTCTGTCGCGATAAACCTACGGACGCGCGTCAAGGCCCGGCGCCTGCGCGGGGTGTGTAGGGCGAGGTCCCTCAACACCGGCGAGTCCGCCGAGTTTAAACCCGGAGAGCTCCCCGCTGGGGAGAGCTTCGCCGACTACGTAAAGGCCGCGGTCGCGTCCCTACAGCGCTCGGGCGTGGAGGTGGGGGGTTGCGAGCTCGATGTAGACAGCGACGTGCCGATAGCCTCCGGCATGGCATCGAGCGCGGCGCTCCTCGTGGCGGCGGTCGGCGCGCTGTCGGCCCTCTGGGGAGGGCCCGCGGACCCGGCGTTCGTGGCCGAGACCGCCTACCGCGCGGAGAGGGAGGTGATGGGAATACCGTGCGGCAGGCTGGACCAGTACGGATCCGCCTTCGGCAGGATATCGTACATCAACACCAAGCCTCCCTACAACGTGGAGCGGCTCGAGCTGGATAGGGGGGTCTTCGTGGCGCTCGACAGCGGGGTGCGGCACTCGACGGCGGAGGTGCACCCCCAGAGGCAGAGGGAGCTGGACGAGGGGCTCAGGGCACTGCTCGCCGTAGTGCCCCCCAACATAAGGGAGAAGCTCGCGGAGAGGCATTGGGAGGTCAGGTGGGAGGAGCTGGACGAGGAGGAGCTGAAGCCCTATCTGGACAAAATACCGCGCGTGCCGGCCAACCGCATCCTCTTCACCATCAGGATGCACAGATCAACCCTCGTCGCTCTGGACATACTGAGGGGGAGGAAGGCCGAGGCGCCGTATCTGCCGCCGCTGGACGGCGACGACTGGAGGGCGAGAGGCGTGGGTGCCGTCATGACGTACCAGCACAGCCTCCTGCGCGACCTATACGACGTCAGCATCCCGGAGCTCGACAGACTGGTCGAGGGCGCCTTGGCTAAGGGGGCCTACGGCGCCAAGCTGTCCGGCGCGGGGCTCGGCGGCGTCGTCATGGCCCTCGCGCCGGAGGCCGCCGCGGGCTCCGTTAGGGGCGTCGGGGAGGCGCGTAGCTGGGTCTTAAAAGTCGACGACGGTCTGCGCGTGGAGTACCTATGAGCGAGGTTAGGAGGGATCCCACCACCGGCGATTGGATAGTCGTGGCGCCGAGGAGGCTGGAGAGGCCCTGGCAACCCGAGTCCTTCTGCCCCTTCGACCCAGGCGCTCCCGAGACCGGCTACGGGTGGGACGTCCTGATTCTGCCCAACAGATACCCGGTGGTGTCGCCGGAGGCGCCGGCGCCCCGGGCCGACGGCTTCTACGAGGCCGTTAGGGCCTACGGAAGGGCCTTAGTCGTCGTCGAGACGCCGGAGCACGACCTGGACGATCTGAGCGATCTGCCGAGGGAGCAGATAGAGAGGGTGTTGAGGATGGTGAGGGACGAGATGGCCAGAGCCGCGTCGGACCCCGGCGTCCTGTACTTCCTGTATTTCAGGAACAAGGGGAGGGAGATAGGCGTCTCCCTCACACACCCCCACAGCCAGATATACGAGCTACCGGTCGTCCCGGAGCGCGTGGCCAGAGAGCTCGAGAGAGCCGAGGAGTACTGGCGCGGCCGCGGGCGGTGCCTCCATTGCGATATCGTGGCCAGAGAATCGTCGTCGGACAGGGCTTTGTTGAGGGGGGCGTATTGGGCCGCCTTCGTGCCGTACTACGCCAGATGGCCCCACGAGGTGCACGTATACCCCCTCCGCCACGTCCAGCTCCTGACCCAGCTGGGCGACGAGGAGCTCGCGGAGCTTGCCGGCGTCCTCAAGGCGGTTCTCTGCGCCCTCAAGAACGCCGTCGGGAAGCCCATGCCCTACATGATGGTCCTGCACCAAGCTCCCTTGAAGGGGGACCACCGCTACTACCACCTCCACTTCGAGATCTATGGGATGTATAGGCCGGACGGGAGGCTGAAGTACGCGGCGAGCGCCGAGACGGGGGCCGGCATATACACCCTCGACACCACGCCGGAGGATGCCGCCGAGAGGCTCAAGAAGGCGCTCGCCTCTTGCCCGAGAGGTATTTCTTGATGAGGTCCTCCACCTCCCCCAGGCCGTCCTTGACCTCGACGGCCTTCCCGCCGTCCACAATGGCGGCTGTGGGGACTCCGGTCACCACGGCGTCTATGGAGAGCGCGTATTCGTGGGCGAGCTCGTAGGCCAGCTCGGGGTCGTCGGCCAGGCGGCCGACCTTGCCCCTAACACAGCTCTTCAAGTCGCCGAACTTGCCTCTGGCGTACTCCAACTGCTCCTCTATCGCCTTGGGCTCGTTCCGCACCGAGGACGTTATCTTGAAGAGCTCCAGCATGTACCTCACCCGTTGTACCGGGTCGTCTACGCAGAAGGCCGAGAGGTTTGCCAGATAGGTCCCCTCCGCGGTCTTCGGCGAGCCCATGTCCTTCCATATGGCGTAGTGGACGGGCAGGTACACCAGCTCGAAGTAGGCGCCCGAGGCGAGGAGGTCGCCCCATAAGTCGAGCGCCGACTTGGCGCAGAAGGGGCAGTTGACGTCGTAGAACTCCACCAGATAGGGGTTCTCCTTCTCGCCTACGCGGGTGACGAGGGCCTCCATGCGTGGAGAACGGAGGGATCTATTTTAGCCTTTCTACGTAAGATTTATATCAATGCCGTCCATTCTTGTCGAATGCGTAGAGTCGTCGTTGTGGGCGGGGGGATAGCCGGGATCTATTTCGCCTACAGGCTCCTCCAAGCGGCGCAGGCCGAGGTCGTGTTGGTTGAGCCCAAGCCGGTGCACGAGTTCGTGATAGGGATACCTATGGCCTACGGCGGCTTGGTCGACTTTAAGGACCTGATATTCCCCCTGTCCCAGCTCAAGAAGGTCAGACACGTGTGGGACCACGCGACCGCCCTAGACGGGACTTGCGTGAGGCTCTTCAACACGCGGGACGTATGCGGCGACTACGTCGTGTTGGCCCCCGGCTCCTACAAGGTGGGGACCGCGGAGTACTGGAGCGTCGAAGGTGCCGAGAGGCTCTACGAGCTTATGAAGAAGGCGAGGGCCGTGCGCTTCATAGTGAGCGAGTTCACCCCCGTGATAGGCTTCCAGGAGATAGCCTACGCCGTCAAGACCAGGTTCCCCGAGAAGGAGGTGTCGGTGCATCTGGTCTACGTCTCCGACGACTACGTGTTTCTGCTCGAGCCTTGGAAGGCCAAGGCGAAGGAAATAGGCGTGGAGGTGACGGGCGACCCGCCGCCGCATAAGGCGGTGGACGAGCTCCACATATCCGTCCCGGCTGTCAGGCCCCACCCCCTCACGGCGGGGCTTGAGCTCAAGCCGGAGACCTTGGAGACGCAGTACGAGCGGGTGTACCTCATCGGCGACTCCGCCCTCCTGAAGCTGGGCCTCCCGCCGATCGGGTGGGGATCCCTCTGGCAAGCCTCGTTGGCGGCGCAGGCCGTCGCCTCGGAGATAAGCAAGGGGTATGTAGAGATCTCTCCCGACGAGTGGAGCTCCCAGTCCGACCCAGAATCGTTCAAGAGGTGGCTGACCTTCAGGATGACCACCGGCACGCCCCTCGTCCATCTGAAAGGCCTCTACCAGCTCTGGGCCAGAAACGTCGTGGCGTCGCTGTAGGGCTTTTAAAACTGTAGGAGCTACCCGACGTGCTGGCCGAGGCGCAGCTTGCTTGGGGCGCCTTAAGGGAGCGGAAGGGGAGGACCGTAGGGGCGATAATAGGGGTTCTCATAGCCTTCGTCGCGCTCACGTTCGCGCTCTCAGTCGGCGACGCGTTTAAGGCAGAGACCCTCAAGTTCTTCGAGGGCCTCGGCGTTAACAACGTCTTCGTGCTCGGCAGATTCACCGACGCGGACGTGGCGACCATAGCCACCTACGCGGCGCCGTACGCGACGTCCGTCGTGCCCATCTCGGTCGCCATGGGCTCGGTAAGGCTCCCCAACGGCCGCGTGGAGTCGGTCAACATATACGGGATCCCGGGCAGAGATATAGGCGTGGTCGTGCCCTCGTCCGCCCTCTACGCCGGCTCGGACAATATAGGCGGCAGTCTCGCCGTGGTCGGCTACTACGTGGCGTTCGACCAGAACACCGGCGCCCAGCTGCTCTCGGTGGGGTACCCCCTCACGCTTAACTACGGCGGCAGGTCGTACACGGTCGTCGTCTCGGGCATAATGGCCCCGGAGCACCCCGGCGTGATCAACACGCTAGACTCGGTTATACTCGACGAGCCCCAGTTCAGATCCATGACGGGCCAGACCGGCTACCAGATCGTAGTCGTCTCGCTAAAGGACACCAAATACTTGGGCGAGGTCCAGAGCCTCCTCAAGGCCGCCTTCCCCGACGCCCAGATAGTGAACCTGCTCTCGCTGGTGCAGACCCTCAACCAGTTCTTCACCGGCCTCGAGCTTTTTCTCGGCTTGGTTTCCGGCGTCTCTACCGTCATTACTGCTCTATGGCTTTACGACACCATGACTATCTCGGTGCTCCAGAGGACTAAGGAATTCGGCATACTTAGAGCCGTGGGCTTCAAAAGAAAACAGATAACAGCCATGATGCTCTACGAAGCCCTAATAATTGCGGCCGTAGGGATAGCCGCCGGCATTGTCGTCGTCGCTTTGTTGAGCCTCGTGCCTATCGGCTTCTTCCCCGGCATGTCCATCCATCTAACCATACCGCTCCATATTGCCGTCGCGACCGCCGCGCTGGTCGTGGCGGTCAACACCGTCGGCGCTCTGGCTCCTGCCGTTAGGGCCGGCAGACTTAACGTAGTCGATGCGCTGAGGTACGAATAGGGAAAGATTAAAAGTACGCCTCGTAGCGACATATCGTGTACGACTTGGTCATAGTTGGGGCTGGCCCCGCCGGCGCCACGGCGGCTGTGGTCGCCACGAGGCTGGGGTTGAGGACTCTGGTGGTCGACCGCTTCAAGCCTCCTAGGGAGAAGCCGTGCGGAGGCGGGTTGACCCCTAGGACTTGGAAGATGCTGGAGAGGATGGGGATAGAATACCACTGGTACGGCGAGTGTAGGGAGGTCGTGGTGAAGGTGGCCGACATAAGGTACACGCATAGGGGCGAGCCCATAAGGGTGACGCGGAGGCCCGAGTTCGACAAGGCGCTCCTCGAGCAGTCCCACGCCGAGTTCGTCGTCGACAAGATCGTGAAGGTGGAGGGGGGCAGAGCCGTGGGGGAGAGGGGCGTGTACGAGGGGGCCGTCGTCGTGGGCGCCGACGGCGCCAACAGCGTCGTCGCCAGATCGCTGGGGGAGCCGCCGCCTAGCCCCAAGACCCACGCGATAGCGTTCATGTCGATCGCCGACGGGAGCTTGGGAGATCTCTGCGTGATAGATTTCGACTTCGCCCACGAGGAGACGGGTGGAGTCGGCTACGCCTGGGCGTTCACGTTGGGGGATAAAGGGGCCGACGTCGGCATCGGCGTCGGCTGGGGTCCCTGGACGGATCTGAGGAGGCCTTTGGCCAAATGGGCCGAGTCGCTGGGGCTTAAGGCAGGCGAGGTTATGGGCCATCCCCTCAGCCTGGGCTCTCTGCGGAGGCTCGGGCGGGGCAACGTGATCCTGGCGGGCGAGGCGGCGGGCTTCGTGGACGCCTCGACAGGCGAGGGCATATACTACGCCGTAGCCACGGGAGCCCTTGCCGCGCAGGCGGCCTACGTGGCGCTTAAGGTGCGGAACAACCCCGGCGAGGCCGAGGCGGTCTATAGACAGCTGGCGCGGCCCTACGTCGAGGAGATACGGAGGAGCAGGCTCATCAGCAGATTCCTCGGCGCCTTCGGCTACAACAGACGCGTGGCGAGGCTGGTCGGGCCGAGCCTCGTGAGGCTCTACAAGATGTTGACGTCAGGCGAGGCCACCTACGGCCCTCTGCTGATAAAACCCAAGGCGCTCCGTTAAGCCGGCGACAGAACGCTCTGTACAATCTCGGCGAACTCTGGATGCTGATGTTTCCGCCGAAGTGGGCGGAGACCTATGGGCCGTTTCGGCAATAGGCGTAGGTAAAAATAGTGTGTTCACAAGACCTCATGGCGTCCAAAAAGCCCGCGGCCGTGGCGGCTGTCTTCATGTTGGCTCTCGCTCTATATATGTATCTCGCGAATAGTGCGTCTACGCCGCTCGGGGCGTCGGGGCGCGCGACATCCGCCGGAGGAGCTCCGGCGACACGCGCGCAACAAGCGATCGGGAGGCTCTACGTCGTCGGCCCGGCTTGGCTCGGCGACGTGGCGGCGCGGCGCCTCAATGTATCGGTTGAGGCGATCCAGCTCGGCGATCTGCCGGCTGTCCCCAACGGAAGCGTGGTGTTGATATACTGGCCCTACTTGAAGGCCAATAGATCCTCGCTTAGATATCTGGAGTCGGCCATCGCTAGAGGCGATCTGATAGCTGTATACGGCAACGCCAGCGACGAGGCAGAGGCGGAGTACCTACTCGGCTACGCCTGGGCTGAGGCGTCGCGCAACGTCGTACTAGACGGCGGTACTGACAAGAGGGCGGCCCTGTCGGAGTACCTATTCGCGGTGCCGCTCATACCTGTAGGGTCGGAGAAGCCTGACCTTTACGTCATTAAGTGGATAAAGCCTAGGGGCTTGATCATAGGGCCGGTATACCTAGATCAACTGCCCAAGCTCCTGGCGGGGCTCGGGGCGGATCCCGCGACGATCTCCGATCCTGCGGATCCTTGTTACGCCGAATATCAAGCCTTCCCAACGCTATCAAGCCCCTCAGCCGGCACCTACGTGGGGAAGAACTCAATCTTCATATGGGCCGCGCCGATGCTCGTCGGCATATCCACCGCGGGCGTGCAAGCCTACGCCGATGGTAATGGAACTTTCTATTGGGATACTTGTATAACTATAGGCAACACGGTATTGGAGGAGTACCTCAGTGGCCACAACCCGACCTACTACCTACCTATGCAAGTCATCGGCTATGAGAGCTATTACGAGACGTCGACCATGTACAACAACGGCGGGGAGGTCGTGAGACAGCTAGGCGCGATAGACTACTACTACGGCTACGAGATGTACCAAAACGGGATAACCAACGCGTTTGTAGGCGACATAGGGGACAGCGCCTTTTCGCCGAACGGATGGAACCCGCCCCCAACCAGTAGCACCTCCGCGTACACCATAACTTTCGGCACCTCGCCAGGGCCAGAAGGCGCCACCTCATATCTTTCTGTCAAGATAGCGTCGCCTCCCGGCGCGAGCGAGAGCATAGGCGGCTCTAACAGCCAGTCAACTACTATTTATGTAAACGACGTGACTGTCAAAGTATCCAACATTACATGGACGTTTGATATAGGCCAGTCGGCTAGTAACTACCCGTTCCCCAACGCCTTCGAGGACATAACCCCAGTGGCTCTAATTCTGCCGAGCTTCTCGCTGTCGAATGCCTATAACGCCGTCTTCGCCATCGATTTCGATAACTATGTATATACATCTACAGTTGCTTTTGTACCACCTGCACCTTACGGCGGCATCTGTTACTACTACACTACCGAGAATATATGGGCCCGCGTGTACTGGGCTATATACATAGTCCCCCAGTCGTCCGGAGCGGCAAGCACGTCTCCCGATGTCGTCATATGGCCTCAAGTGCCGGGGACTTGCATAAGCGGTGTATCTAGCGGCACCACCACACCTATCTGTGTGCCCGATTAAACAAGCGGTATTTCTAATCCCTAAAGCTCTACCTTCTCTAGTTGTTTTAAGACGTACTGCCTTATCTCGTCCTCGTCGGGCATGCTCTCGACTATCTTGCCCCCCTCCATGTACTTCCTCATCAAGGGCCTCGCCGTAGATCCGTCGGGGCATCTAGGCGCTGGGTCGCGCCAGGGGGCCACTATATGCCTGCCGCCGCAGTCGTAGACCTGTTTGAAGCCGGGCAGCTTGCCCCTCTTGGTGATGGGCGTCCACTCCCCTCCGACTTTGACCTCCACTATGTCCATGGATATGTCGACGCTGGGCGGGAAGGCTATGGAGGTCCCCACCCCGAAGACGTCGGCGACCTCCGCCAGCCTCGCCACCTCCTCCTCGTCGAGCCCTCCGCTTACGACTATCTTGACGTCCTTATACCCGGCGAGGTCGAGGGCCCAGCGGACCTCCCTCGCTATCTTCAACATGTCGCCCCTCCTGCTACCGGGCGTGTCCAGCCTGACTCCCCACAGCCTTCCGCCCAACAGCCTAGCCGCGATGAGGGACTCCTCCCTCTCGTCTAGGAAAGTGTCGGCGAGCACTACCCTCGGCACGTCCGGCGGGGCGGTCTTGTCGAACCAGATCCACGCCTGCGTGTGGTCGCCCTTGAGCGCCCTGAAGATTATCATCAAGGCGTGCGGCATGGTGCCCGACGGCCTCTTGCCCAACATCTCGGCCCCCAGGACGCCCGACACCCCGTCGCATCCGCCTATATACGCCGCCCTGTCGGCCATGGGCTGTACGGCCGGATGGAGGACCCTCGCGCCGAAGAAGAGGCAGGTCTTGCCCCGCGCCGCCTTCTTGACCCTCGCGGCCTTGGAGGCTATGCTGCTGTAGTGCCGTAGTATGCCCAGCACCGTCGTCTCGTAGACGGCGAAGTCGACGTACCGCCCCTCTATGACCATGAGCGGCTCGTTCTCGCCGAAAAGAGTGCCCTCGGGGAGGGAGTATACCGTCACGGGCTTCCCCTCCAAGGCGTAGAGGGCCTCCTTGAGGCCTGCGTAGACGGCCCACTTATAGCCCTTCGGCAGAGACGCCACGTGGAACTCCGCCCGCACCACGGCGTCTTCGAGCCCGGCGGCCTTGAGCGCCTCGACGGCGCGAATGAAGTATATGTCGGTCGCCTTGCCGGCAGTAATATCCTCCGGCGTGGCTATGTGGAATTTCGCCATAGATCTACGTCTCGTCTACGGTTTAGTGTTTTACTCGCAAAATATGCGAATCTAGAGGAAGGCCTTTTCAACAAATAAAACCATTTTATCGTCTCTTTAATGTTCATATTATATAATTATTATTTTCGTCTATTCTCATCATCTATAGTATTAGATATTTACATCAATAGTTAAAACCGGTCGTCCGAGCGGCGCCATGGCCTACTCGCCCGGCCTGGAGGGGGTCGTGGTCAAGGAGAGCGAGATATGCCTAATAGATGTCGAGAACTCCAAGATATACTACCGCGGCTACGACCTGGAGGAGCTGGCCGAGAGGTCGACCTTCGAGGAGACCGCATATCTCCTGATCTACGGCAGGCTTCCCAAGGCCTCCGAGCTGGCCGAGTTCAAGCGGTTGCTGGCCTCCATGAGGAGGCCGCCGGACCACGTCGTCTCGGTCATGAGGTCGGCGCCGCGGAGCGCCGAGCCTATCGACGTACTGAGGACGGCCGTATCCGCCATGGCTCTCGGCGAGGATCTCTCCGACAGGTCGCGCGAGGCGGAGCTGAGGAGAGGCCTAGCGGTAATGGCGGCAATGCCCTACATAGCCGCCAACTGGGACAGAATAAGGCGGGGGCTCGACGTGGTCGACCCGCCGGCGGACGGCCAGGCCGAGTACTTCCTCAAGGTACTGAGGGGCGGCGAGCCCACACCGTTGCAGATAAGGGCTATGGACGTCATGATGGTCGTCTACGCCGAGCACAGCATGAACAACAGCTCCTTCACCGCCGTCTCCGTCGCCTCGACCCTCAGCGACATGTACGCGGCCTTGACCGCCGCGCTGGCTAGCCTCAAGGGGCCTCTCCACGGAGGGGCCAACGTAGACGCGGCGAAGATGATAGAGGAGATTGGGTCGCCGGAGATGGTGGAGCGGTGGGTCGACTCCGCCCTGGCCTCCGGCAGGAGGATCCCGGGCTTCGGCCACAGGATATACAAGAGGGGGCCCGACCCGAGGCTCAAGGTCTTGAGGCGGCTTGCGGAGGCCTTGGCCAAGGAGTCCGGCGACTCCAGGCCCTACGAGGTCGCGAGGCGGCTGGAGGAGTACGTCCACTCCAAGCTTTCGGGCAAAGGCATATTCGCAAACACGGACCTCTACGCCTCGGTGATATTCAGGTACCTCGGCTTGCCTACAGACCTCAACCTCCCCGCCTTCGCCATGTCGCGGGTCGCAGGCTGGATAGCCCACGTGTTGGAGTATAGGGCGAGGAACCGGCTGATAAGGCCCACCGAGAAGTACGTGGGCCCCGTTGGTCTGAGGTACATCCCGCTGGCGGAAAGGAGATGACGGGCCAAGGCAGACTAAGGGGTATATAAACTTACATAGATAGGCTAGACGAGACGGCCAACAGAGTCTGGGGCGCCTCGCAATGGATGAGGCTTCTCCCCGCGCTGGCCGTCGTGATTTATATCAAGAGCGCCGAGATTCGGGGATTATCGGCGTATTTCTAGGGGTCAATTTTATATACTCGCCAGCATCCCCCTTCCATGCGGGGGGACGCCGGGGTGGAGACAGTGGTAATCGGCCGCCATGTCTACGGCAACCTCTACGACTGCGATAGGGAGGTCCTCCGAGACGAGACCCGGCTTATACAGATAGTCAGAAACGCCGCGAGGATAGCCAACGCCACGCTGGTCTCGGTGAACACATACAAGTTCGGCGCGAACGGCGGCCTCACCGTCTTCGCCATAGTCGCGGAGAGCCATATATCGATACATACATGGCCCGAACACGGCTTCGCCACGGTCGACGTCTACACCTGCGGGAACACGGACCCCGAGGCGGCTTTCAACTACATAGCTAAGGAGCTGAACGCCCAGAGGGTGGAGGTATTCCGCGGCGACCGCTCTCTGAGGAGATAGGCTTTAAAAAATAGATTTTTGATTCTGTTATGTCAGAGACATTTAAAGCGGCTTTTCTAGAAATCGCAAATTTTATCCTATATTCTCTGAATAGACTCGATTTAAATAGTATAGAGAAATTTACAGATCTCCTAGTATCTGCATATAAGGAAGAGAGAGCTGTTTTGGTAGTCGGCATGGGCCGTAGCGGGCTCGTCGCCAGGGGATTCGCCATGAGGTTGCGCCACCTCGGGATACATTCGTACGTCTTGGGCGAGACCATAACGCCCCCTGTGGACAAAGACGATATAGTTGTCGCGATATCGGGCAGCGGGACTACCCAGATCGTGGTGGCCGCCGCCGAGGCCGCCAAGAAGATGGGCGCCGTCGTGGTGGCCATAACCACGTACCCCGACTCGCCGTTGGGCAAACTCGCCGACATAGTAGTATTCGTCCCTGGCAGAACCAAGGTTGCCGTCATGGACGACTACTTCGCCAGGCAGATACTGGGCCTCCACGAGCCCCTCTCGCCGCTCGGCACGTTGTTCGAGGACACGGCGATGGTTGTCCTCGACGCCGTGGTGGCCGACTTGATGCGGCGGCTTGGCAAGAACGAGCACGACTTGGCCAAGAGACACGCTAATATTGAGGTGCCTTGAGCTACTAGTGATGACGACGGTGTGTGGCGAGGATGAGCGGTGGTGACACTGCTGAGCTATCTTCCTCTGATCGCGTCTATGTCCTCGTCATCAATCCTGACGTTGTACCGGTAGAGGAGCTCCTCCAGCGCCGTCTCGACGACGTCGGACCGGCTTCTGAAAAGCCCCAGCTCCACAAGCGCGTCGAGGTTTCTGATATGCTCCTCCGTTAAGTAGACGGAGACGACGACCAGCCTCCTCACGCCGTATTTCCTCCTCCTTTCCCCCACCCTACCCACAAGACAGCCGGTCCATGTATTTAAGAGTGCAGGCATCAAACGCCATGAGGATCTTCGTGGGGGTTACCGGGGCCTCGGGCGCGGTATACGCGGTGAGGCTCCTCGAGCACCTCCGCAAGCTGAACGTCGAGGTGCACCTATCGGTGTCGCGGACGGCGTGGAAGATAGTGAAGCACGAGGTCGGCTTGGACAAGGACTACGTGATATCCCTCGCCGACTACTACTGGGAGGAGGACGACTTGGAGGCTCCGCCGGCCTCCGGCAGTTTTAAGATAGATGCCGTGGCGGTGGTCCCCTGCTCCACCAAGACGCTCGCCGCGATAGCGAACGGGCTCACGACGAATCTCATCACTAGGGCGGCCGAGGTGGCCTTGAAGGAGAGGAGGAGGCTCGTCCTCGTCGTGAGGGAGTCGCCGTTGAGCCTGGTCCACATACGGAACATGGAGCTGGCGACGGCGGCCGGCGCGGTGGTCATGCCGGCGGCCCCTCCGTTCTACCACAAGCCCAAGACCTTGGAGGAGCTGATAGACTTCTTCGTCGGGAGGATACTCGACGTGTTGGGGCTGGAGCACGACTTCATAAGGCGTTGGGGCAACGATAGGCTAAGGAAATAGCTTGTACACGAGGGGGACCACTATCGGCACCGCCACGGTCAACACAACGCCGTTCACCACGGCCGGCACCACGGCCTCCGCGCCGTATATGGAGCGGTACAGCGGCAACGTGTTGTCCATCGTCGTCGCGCCGCCCACCGCAAGCGCCGCGTCGGGAGGTATACGGCTCGCCAGGAGCGGCGTCAGCACAAACGTCAGCTGTTCTCTGAAGAAGTTGGCGAGGAACCCCAGGGCGCCCAGAACCGCGTTGCCGGACGCCGAGAGCAGAAAGGGCCCCGTGAAGCTGTACCACCCCATTCCGGCGGCCACCGCCGGGCTGACGCCTAGCCACAGATAGAAGACGAGGCCGACGGCGAGGCTCGACGCGAGCGAGGCGAGCGGCACGGCTATAAGCCTCGGGCCTATCGCCAGCCCTCTCAGCCGGCCTATGTCGGCCCCCGCCAGGAAGAGGAGCACTACGAGTATGGGCCCTATTGCCGAGGCGTAGGGCGCCTGGAAGAAGTAGCCGACGGCGATGCCGGCCAGGAGGGCAGACACGGCGACGATCGACACCTTGGATCCGGCGGCTTGCGAGGCGCCGCGGCCCCGCGACAGCAAGGCGAAGGGCAACAAGGAGGCGAGCGCCGCGGACAGCGCGTAGCCGAGGGATAGGGCCACGATATAGCCCGCGTTGCCGACTATGACGCGCGCCCCTTCGGCCGACGCCGAGAATATTACGGCGACGACCACCGCAGTGAACACGAAGGATGGGACCCTAAGCCCGAGGAATCTGCCCGCGACGTATCCGAGCCCCATCGCGGCCATGTACTCGGCCATCTCGGCGAGAAGCCCCATGGAGGGGGCGGCGTCAGTTGCTTTTATATGTTTAGAACTAACATGGGAGTCGGGGGGAGTAGGCCGAAACTAATCTTCTACATCTCGGCGGGGGGCGAGACTATGACTAACGCGGACGAGGCCGAGGTGAAAATTTTCTTGAAACTAAAAAGGCCGAGGTGCAGATCCTGCGGATCTGCCGTGGGTCCCGACAACGTGGGCTACCTGGGCATATATAGGGGGGTCGTCTCGGCGTACTGCTCCAAGTGCGTGGAGGCCATGTTGTCGGAGGTCGAGGCGGCGTTAGCGTTATTAATGGGGAGGAGGTATAGGTCGATGATTCAAGGGCTGCCGCTCCCGACCGATGACGAGTAAGAACCCCAAATGACCTCTAGGACTCTCTTGAAGACCTCGACGAACCTATCGCGCAGATCGGCCGTCTCCTCTCTGCCCACCACGTTGCTCACCACCAACACGCAGGCGGTCTCGAAGCCTCTGAGCCAGCCCAACATCATAGCCGCCGCGCACTCCATCTCCACAGCAACAGCGCCCCAAGACCTCCAGAGATCTGCCGCGCCGGCCTCAGCGTAGAAGGCGTCGCTGGACACGACCGGGCCCAGCACGGCCCCGAGGCCCTTCAGCCCCTCGTAGAGCTTCGCCGTCAAGATAGGCGAGGGGGCCAGCGGCGGGCATGCGCCGCCCATATACGCAGAGAGGACGCCCCCGCCGTGGGCGGCCGCGGCGGCCGAGGCCACCACCACGTCGCCTATCTTCAGATCGGCCAAGGCGCCGGCGGTCCCTATCCTCACGAACCTCCTCATGCCGAGCATCTTGAGCTCCTCGAGGGCTATGGCTATGGACGGAGCGCCTATCCCGTGCGCCACGATAGTTATGGGCATGCCTCTGTAGTTCCCGGTGTAGACGGGGTACCTATTGGCGTTGACCAGTTCAGCGCCTATCTCCTCCGCGTAGAGCTGAGCCCTCGCCGGGTCGCCGACGCCGATGACCGTATCAGCAATGTCGCCCCTATTCGCCTTTATGTGGTACGGCATGGAGAAAGTTGGCGGTGTTTATAACAGAATTCGCTAGAACCGCCTCAGAAGATGAGAGGCATGTAGCCGCCACAGACAACACTAATATTGCTAGTATATTTGTCTTGAACGCGTTAGCTTAATCCGAATAAAGGGTATAAACCTTGTAGATCTGGGGTACACGACTAGGCCCTCCACACTGCAACGGAAACAGATCCATTGGATTCCGAAAGGTGCCGACCTGAGGCCCCGGCTTAAGTTATTCGACCTTTATTTCGAATCCCTTCTTGGTCTTGTCCTTCTTCTCGAGCTCGACGACCAGCACGCCGTTTCTGTACGAGGCCTTGGTCTTCTCGGGTATCACCTCTCCCGGCAACGGTATCTCCTTGTAGTATTTCCTGTCCTTGCCCGAGGCGCTGATTATAAGCGTCCTGCTGTCGTCGCTTAGGCGGACCTTTATGTCGTCCTTATCGACGCCGGGCATCTCGGCCACCACCTTTATCTTCCCGTCGTCCTCGACCACGTCGGTGAGAGGCTCTATCTCGTCCACCACCTCTATCCCCGCGCCTTCCCTTCTGCTCTTCACATTGCCGAACTCCCGCACTATGGGCTTCCCGTCGGGGCCCATCGTGATCTCGAAGCCGTAGTAGTAGAACCGGGGCTTCCCCCTGTACTGGTACCTCGGCTCCGTCATCCTCTGGAACTCCTCGTCTATCTGCCTCTCCAGCTCCTCGAAGAACTTCTGCCACCTCTTTATCAATCTGTCGAACTCGTCGAACACAGACATGTCTTCTATGTTGTCTTTGTAGCTTAAAAAGCTTTCTCCGCAAAGACTTTTATAGACGGGCCCTCGTGGTCACGATGGCTGACGAGGTTGTGTTGCGCGTATTCGAGGCGAAGTCCCGCGACGTCGGGCGCTCTATCGTGAGGATACCTATAAGGATCATGAAGAGGCTCGGGGTGGAGCCCGGCGACTATGTAGAGATCGTGGGGAGGAAGTCGGCCTACGCCCAGGTGTGGCCGGCCTACCCCGAGGACGAGGACAAGGACATAATCCGTATGGACGGAATGATCAGGCAAAACGCCGGCGTGGGCATCGGCGACACGGTGAGGGTGAGGAAGATCTCCTTGAGGCCGGCCCAGAGGGTCGTGCTCGCCCCTACAGAGCCCGTGAGGGTCGACTCGGAATACCTCAAGAAACAGATCCTCTTGGGCAAGCCCGTCACGAGAGGCCAGGCCATCGACGTGCCCTTCTACGGAGGATCCATAAGGTTCGTAGTGGTGCAAGTCCAGCCGGGCCCCGCGGCGTACGTCTCGGTGGACACCGAGGTGACGGTCAGAGAGGAGCCGGTGAAGGAGGCCGAGTTAGCCATACCGAGAGTCACTTGGGAGGATATCGGCGATTTGGAGGAGGCTAAGCAGAAGATTAGAGAGCTCGTGGAGCTTCCTCTGAGGCATCCAGAGCTGTTCAAGCACTTAGGCATAGAGCCGCCCAAGGGGATATTGCTCTACGGCCCTCCCGGCACCGGCAAGACCCTCTTGGCTAAGGCTGTTG
>JBMFIG010000010.1:0-48336 GCA_049976425.1 Thermoproteus sp. | reverse complement strand
CCTCGGGCAGGTCTTCGGCAACGTGGCCGCCGAGCCGGCGTGGTACGGGCCCCACATGGCGCTGTACTTCATAGCCAGCGCGATAGCCATAGGCGCGGCCGGGCAGGCCTTGTTCATATCGGCGTTTGCGGGGAGCCTAGGCGTCAAGGACTTCGTAGCCAGATACTACGGCAGAGTGCTCATGATAGCCCTGCCCGTGCTGGCCTTCATAAAAGGCTGGATGGTGATAAGCTCCTGGTACAACCCAGCCGCCTGGGAGGGCTACAAGCTGATAGTCTCCAGCCCCAACTTCTACATATTCGAGATAGGCCTGCTGTTGGCCGTGCCGTTCGCGCTCGCAGCCCTGGCCTACTACAGGAAGAGCCTGCCCCTGGCGCTGGCGGCCGCCGTGCTCGTGGTGGCGGCGGGCTTCGTGGACAAGTACGATCTCCTAATAGAGCCCCAGGCGGCCCACATATCCTACAGCCTCGGCGGCTGGGCCGGCGTAGGCTCCGTCCACTATACCCCCACCCTCTCGCAGATAGAGATAGCTGTCGGCTCGGTGCTCGCCTACACAGCGCTGTTGACGCTCGGCGTATTGCTACTGCCACTCAAGCCCGGCGAAAAGCCGAAAGCGTTTTATATATTCAAATAGAAAATAACAGCTTTTCCCTCTTCTTTTAGGTCGTCTGCTGAGGGCTAGGCACGCCTATCAGCTACACCTCTATTAGGTTTTCCAACAGCAGAAAGGAGTATTAGGCCGTAAGCTTTATTGAGGGGGGATCTCGTCCTCCCGTGCTCGACCTACTGAGGTCGGAGAGAATGAGAGGCGCCTCCTGGTATCTGAGGGAGGCCTTGAAGATCTTGGCCGAGGCCGAGTCGCCGGAGAGAGCCGTCGAGGAGCTGAGGCGGGTGAGGCCAGGCATGGCGCCTCTGGACCTAATCGCCTTAGTAGTCGAGACGGCCAGGAGACGCGGCGTCGAGCTGAGGCGAGCCGTCGAGGGGCTCCTCGGCTACGCCGAGCGGGCCCAAGAGGTTCTGAGGTCGACCGTTGCCGGCCTCGGCCTCAGGTGCCCCGCCGACTTCGTCACGATAAGCTTCTCGAGAGCTGTGGCCGACTTCGTCGCGGTCAGGAGGGACTGCATCAAGCGGCTCTACCTGCTGGAGTCGAGGCCCGGCGAGGAGGCCGCGGCGGCGGTCGAGGAGTACGGCAGGCATGTAGACGTGGTCCCGATACCCGACTCCGCCGTGGGGTCTGTCCGTTTCGACTACGCCGTCTTCGGCCTCGACGGGCTGTACGCAGACGGCTACGCCTTCAACAAAGTGGGTACCCTCCCGTTGCTGGCCACGGCGAGGGCGGTCGGGGCCGCGTCCATTGCCGTGTTCGAGAGCTACAAGGCGGCGCCGTTGCCCAGCCCCGAGCCCTACAGGGTAGTTGCTGAGGTCCTAGGCAGGAGGATCGAGATTCCCCTGTTCGACAAGTTCAAGTCGTCGTTGATAGACGTGGCGGCGACTGATCTAGGCGTCTTCGAGAGGCCGGGCGGCGAGCTCGCCGAGAGGGCCTGGGCCGTCATCGAGAAGGCGCTGGGGCTCGGCTAGGCGCTCCGCCGCTCCCTCCGACGACCCTCCCCCTATCTATATAAACCGTCGCGTCGGCCCACTTCACGTAGCCCTCGTTGGACTCCGCCAGAAGCGTCGAGGCCCCCGTGGTCCTCACGTATTCCCGGATTATCAGAGCCACGTCGTCTCTCATCTTCGGCGAAAGCCCCTCGAAGATCTCGTCGAGGAGCACCACCTTGGTCCCGACGATTAGGGCTCTGGCCAAGGCGACCAGCTTCTGCTGTCCGCCCGATAGGGAAGCGGCGTTGCGGTCCATGAGGTCTCTCAACACGGGCATGAGCGAGAGCACTAGCTCGAGCCTCTCGGTGCTCAGCCCCAGAGAGGTCACCGGCAACGTGAGGTTCTCGCGCACGGTGAGCCGCGGAAACAGCCTCCTGTCCTCTGGCGAGTACCCCGCGCCCGCCTTGGCCCTCTGCATCAATATATAAAATGTAGGCTATATACGGCTATATGTTTCGGGGGAGGGACGTCCTCACGTTGATGGAGTTCAAGCCGGACGAGGTCGTCGCGTTGCTGGAGATGGCCAAGGGGTTCAAGGCCAGATACCACGCGGGGGAGGTATACACGCCGATACACCTCGGCAAGACGGCCGTCTTGATATTCGAGAAGCCGTCTACGAGGACGAGGGTCTCCACGTCGGCCGCGGCGTACCAGCTCGGCATGAACGTCATAGTCGCGAACCCCCAGGAGCTCCAGCTGGGCAGAGGGGAGACCGTGCCCGACACGGCGAGGACCCTATCGCGGTACGCCCACGTGATAGCCGCCAGGGTGTTCAAGCACGAGACGTTGGAGGAGCTGGCCCAATACGCAGACGTCCCCGTGCTGAACCTCTTGTCGGACAAGTTCCACCCGCTCCAGTCCCTCGCCGACGCGCTGACCCTCTGGGAGAAGAGGGGGCGCCTCAACGGCCTTAAGGTGGCGTTCGTGGGCGACGTGGGGAACAACGTGGCGGCGAGCCTGGCTGTGATAGGCTCCAAGCTGGGCTGGGAGGTGAGGCTGGTGGGCCCGAGACAGCTGTGGCGCAACGACTTGTCGAAGCTGGCCGAGGACGCCGGGCTGACAGGCGCGCGGGTGTACCAGACCGACTCGCTGGAGGAGCTCAAGGGCGTCGACGCGGTGTATACCGACGTCTGGGTCTCCATGGGCTTCGAGAAGGAGGCCGAGGAGAGGGAGAGGCTTCTGAGGCCCTACCAGGTAAACGCGTCCGTCATGGAGCTGGCGGGCCCGCAAGCGCTCTTCATGCACTGCCTGCCCGCGCATAGAGGCATGGAGGTCACAGACGACGTCATAGACGGCCCCAGATCCGTGGTGTGGGACCAGGCGGAGAACAGGCTACACACGGCGAAGGCCGTCCTAGCCGCCGTGACGCCCTAGGGGGTTGGGGGAAAAAGGACTCTTTACTAGAACGTGACGTAGCTTATCTTCTCGGAGACCTCTCTGCTTATCTTGTCGAGCGCCGCCCAGTCCTCCTCCGACAGAGACCAGCCGACGGCCCCCGCGTTCTCGGCGACCTGCTCCGGCGTCTTGGCGCCCGGTATCGGGTAGATTATGGGGTCCCTTATCATCCAGTTGAGCGCGACCTGCGCGGGGGTCTTGCCGTATTTGGCCGCGAGCCTCTTCACCTCGGCTACGAGGGGCTCCGCTATCCTCAAGTTGTCGGGCTGGAACAGCGGGTCGTTCCTCCTCACGTCGTTGAAGGCAGGCAGATTGTCGGCCGTGTATTTGCTGGTGACGGCGCCCTTGGCGAGCGGGGACCAGGCTATGAGCGCTATCCCGTTCCTCCTGAGGTAGGGCAGGAGCTCCTTGTCGGCGTCCCTCTCCAGCAGATTGTAGCGGTTTTGGCTCGTCGCTATGTCGGTCTTGGAGAGGCACTGCCTGCCGGCCTCCAGCAACTGGGGCGGGTAGTTGCTGACCCCTATATACCTCACGAGGCCTCTGTCGACGAGCTCCTCGAGGGCCTTCATGGTCTCGCATATGGGCACGTTGTGCCAACAAGAGGGCCAGTGGAGCTGGATGAGGTCTATCGCGTCTACGCCGAGCCTCCTCCTCTGGTTCTCCACGGACTTGAACACGTCGCCTCTTCTGTGCCAGTCGCCCGGTATCTTCGTGGCGATGTAGACTCTGTCCCTCAGCCCCAGCTCTCTGATCGCTCTCCCCAAGAACTCCTCGGACCTCCCCCTGCCGTAGACCGCCGCCGTGTCGAAGAAGTTTATGCCGAGCTCGTAGGCCCTCGCCACTATGGACTTGGCCCTCTCGTAGTCCATAGGCCCCCAGGCGTATTCGTCGAACTGCCACACGCCTAGGCCTATCCTAGAAACCTTCATATCGGTTTTACCCAACTTTATATAGTCCATGGCCCGTATCAGCCATCTATTAATTTCTTCTCAATAGGTGCAACATGGCGCGGGCGTTCTCCAACATCCAATGGTCGTTGTTGAAGAAGACGTAGACCTTCTCGGGCTTTAGCGAGAGGATCCTCCCCGCCACCTCCTCGAGCTCCTCGGCGGTGTACTCGTGGGCGTACCACGCAGATCTGCCGTGCATGCGGAGGTAGACAACGCCGTTGGTCTCCACGATCCAGGCGGCGCCCGGCTCGTCGACAGACACGGCGGTTATCCCCAGCTCCTCGCACAAGGCGGCTGTGTCCTCGGAGAACCAGCTCCCGTGTCTGAACTCCACGGCGAGCCTCCGGCCGAGCCCCGACGCCTCTGCGAATTTCTTGAGCCTCTCCACGTTCTCCTGCCTCTTGTCGAAGCCGGGCGGGAGCTGGGCCAGATAGAAGTCTATGTAGGGGTCGAGCGGCGCGAAGAGCTCCTTGAACTTCCCGAACACGCCGAGGGAGTCCTCCTTCAGCCTCTTCACGTGGGTTATGTACCGGTGTATCTTCACGGCCCAACGCAAGCCTCCGCCCTTCCTGGCCCAGGACTCCACCTGCCTCCTGGAGGGGAACCGGTAGAAGGAGGCGTTGAGCTCCACGGCGTTGAGGCCCGAGCTAGACACGTACCAGTCCAACGAGTCGGGGTTCCAGTCGTACATCCAGCCGCTCGTCCCAACGAACACCTCCACGCGTATCAACGCGCCGAGCTATTTGAGGCTTCCGGCGCCGGGGCGGCAATCCTTTTTATTGCCGGGCGCGATCCCTCCGTGGCGCACGAAATCTGGGCGAGGAAGGCGGCGAGATATAGGGAGTACGCCAAGGAGGATCTGGCCAACGGCCGGTACGATTCGGCCGCCTTCTTCGCCCAGCAAGCCGCCGAGCTCCTCCTCAAGGGGGTCTTGATAAGGCTGACGGGCTCCCGGCCCTTGACGCATTCGGTGTCCGAGCTGTTGTCCTATCTGGCGAAGGTGCTCGACAAGCCGGTCCCCGAGGACGTGATGAGGTGCGCCGAGTCGTTGGAGTCTCACTACGTGCAGGCCCGGTATCCCGACGCACGGCTCAACGAATACAGAAGGTGGGAGGCGGAGGAGGCGGTGAGGTGTATGGAGTCTGTGTGGGGCTATGTTCGAGAGGTGGCTGGAGGCTCTGCGTGAGGTGTCGAGGGAGCGGGAGGAGGCCGCCCGGCGCCTCGTGGAGGAGCTCTGCAGAAAGGCCGTGGCCGTCGCGCTCTTCGGCTCGCGCGCCAGAGGGGACCACACGCCGCTCAGCGACTGGGACCTTCTGGCCGTCGTCGAGAGCGGCGAGTACCGGGTGGAGCAGAGCGGGGTCGGCCAGATCGTCTGGCTACCTCTGGACAAGCTCGAGGACGTGCTGGGCTGGTCCATGGTGGTCCTCGACGCGGTGGCCGACGGGAAGCTCCTGTGCGGCGACGCGGCGAGGTTCGAGGAGCTGAGAGCCGCGGTCCTCGACTACGCGAGGAGGCGGGGGCTCGTGAGGAGGGCCGGAGGGTGGTTCCGCGAGCCGCAGAGACGCGCCGAGAGCTGATCGGCGGAAAGGTTATATGTTCGACTAGCGGCGGAGGTATGGTCAGCAAGTGGGTCGCGGCGGCGTTCGCGGCGCTGGCGGCGGCTCTCGTGCTCTACGTCGCCTTGTCTAGCTCCGGCAGGGGGCCCAGCTACATACGCGCGGCCAGCCGGCTCGTCGAGAACGGCTCGGCCACCCTTGTATACAACGTGACGTTTGCGTTGAACCAGTCGGGGGCCCTGTTGGAGCTCCAGCGGTATGTTGTGGAGTACAGCTTCAACGCGTCGGCGCGCGAGCTGTTCATATCCTACAGGCCGATCTCACAACAAGGCCCCATCCTCTTTAATACGTCTATCTGGATAAACGGGTCGAGGCTCTGTACGGCGGTCGTGATAGAGCGAGACGGCCGCCTGGCGCGTAGCGCGAACTGCAACTGGCCTGGATCGCCCGAGTTTTTCTACCTATACGTCCCGCTGGGCTATCTGGCCATAGGGAATAGTACGTATGTCTACAGCAATTACTACGTCGTCGAGACAGTCCACATATCGTATGCAGGCCAGCGCCAAGTTCTGGGCCAGGTAGCTCAGTGCTACAGCATCGACGTGGAGAGGGTCGTTAAATCGCCGCCCGGCTCGACTAGGACGAACACGACCGAGACCGTCTGTCTATCTCCCCAAGGCGTGCCGCTCGTCGCAGAACAGACGACTCGCCAACTCCTCGAGATAGCGCCCGGCCGCTACGTAAGAGAGAGCATCCTGTCGAACTTGACGCTCGTGGGCTACAAGCCGGGCTACTTCGACCGGGAGGCCTTCTTGAGGAATATCCAGGAGGCGCTGGGCGGCTAGATCCTTAGGAGGAACAGGGCAACGTAGGCGGCGGCCGCCGCGGCGGCGAGGCCGAGGGAAGAGGCCTTTAGATAGTCCTTGAGCGGCATGTCGGACTGCCTATAGGCGAGGTAGACGGCGGGGTGCGCGAAGGGCAGAAGGAGCGGCATGATGGAGGCGACGAGGGCCAGGAGGGCGCTCTTCCCGGCTATCAGAGGCCCCAGCAACGTGGCGGCGGGCACCGCGCCTACGGTGTTGGACAGCGCGAGGCCGACGGCGAAGAGGGCCGCCGGGCTCGACAGATAGGGCGTCAGCGGGCTCAGAAGGCCCAGCTCAGCCGCCGCCCGGCCTATGGCTATGAAGGAGCCCACGTAGATCAAGGCGTCCCACGACACGGCCTGGTACAGCCTCTCCACCGGCCTCCCGCCGCCGAGAAGCGCAACGAGGGCCCCCACTATGAAGGCCAAGGCGGTGGGGAGGAGCTCGCTCAGCGCCACGGCCGCCGCCAGGCCGGCTACGCCGGAGGCCGCCAGGCGCGGGCTGAAGAGCTTGACCTGCTCCTTGGATCTCGCCAGCCCGTACGCCGAGGCGAGCCTGCCGATGGCCTTCTCGTCCCCGGCCACCGTCGCCAGGCCTGAACTCGTAGGTCTCGAGGCTGTACACCCGGCCGCTGGGGACAACCCCGATGACCGACACCGGGAAGAGCTCGTGGATGGGCTCGGAGTAGAGGCTACGCCCCACCAGCCGCGACCTGGGGGGTCACTATCAATAGCTCCACGTAGTCGCTCTTCCTCTCGCCGAGCGGCTCCACCGAGAGTTCCTTGGACGACAGAAGGGCGGGGAGCTCGTCTATGGGGCCTCTTATCAGCACCGAGCTGAACTTGGAGAGCGTCCGGGCCCTCGCCAGGATCTGCACGCCGAACTTCCGCTCCACCTCGCCCTTATCGGCGCCGTCGAGGGACTCGCCCACGGTGGCCCTCATGACCAACGTCTTCCTGGGCGCGGCAATCCCCCTGGCGAATCTCTGTATCAGCAGAGCCGCGGCGACGAGGAGAGGCGCCGTGATTAGGTACGAGACGAGGAGCTTGGACGTGAAGGCAAATATGCCGAGCCTCTCCCCCGTGTTCGCCGCGTAGTCGCCCAAGAGGATTATGTTGGCAGCCGTCCCCACCATGCCGCCCAGCACCACGGCGAACGACAGCGGTATGACGTAGGCGGCGGGCGGGGCCTTGAGCTTCCTGGCCGCGTTGGACAGCATAGCCGACATGGCAAGCATCACCGCCACGTCCGACACGAAGGCCGACATGAGCCTGGCGGCGAGGTAGATCAAGAGGGCCACCAAGGGCAGGCTCCTCACCCTCGACAGTATGGCGCTCCCCACGAGCTCCATGGCCCCGGACTCCGATATGACGTAGCCTATGGCCATGGCGCCGAAGAGGGTGACCACGGCGGGGCTCACGAGGAAAGAGAGGGCCTCCTCCAGCCTATACACGCCGAGGCCGACCAGCGCGAGGAGCCCCAGGAAGGCCGGCACGTCGGGCCTATAGTAGACGCGGCGACTACGGCGACCACGACGCCGGCCACGAGAAACGGAAGGAGGTCCATATAGGCGAACAGACGCCTGCTAATAAAGACCGCGCGGTAAACTTTAAATGTGCCCCAGTTTCAATGGGTCAGGGGCCGTAGCTTAGCTAGGTAGAGCGCCCTGGGACTCAGTCCCGGCCAGTCCCGCGTAGGGCTCATAAAGGGCGCCCGGCCCGAGCAGCCGGGAGGCCCCGGGTTCAAATCCCGGCGGCCCCACTATACTTATTATAGATTGCTTAGCCGCCATAGACCACACACGGCTTCGCCCGCCGCTACCGGAGGATCGTCACGGCATCCAGAAGCGGCTAGGGTAAGCGATCCAAGGTCTCGTCATCTGTTGCGCTCCGCGGTCGTGCACTGCGGCGATACGGCTTGCCTGGAATCCCCTCCCGACCATCACCGCCAGCGTCTTAGGCGAGCTGGCGGCGGCTAAGCTTTTAACGGGTGCCCATGTCGGCTAGTGTCGCCTGAGTTGCTGACGAGGCTGGCGTACGTCTTCGGCATCGGCGCGGCTCTGCTGGCCCTCTACCTCCTCCTCAACCCCTACTCGGTCACTACGTACTACTCGGGGCCCGTAAGACCCCTCAACGTGACGCCCGACGGCGGCTTGGTTCTGCTCTTCATAAACAACACGGGCGGCGGGACGGCCTACGTGCCGGTCTCGGTGGGGGAGGAGGTCTACGGCGTGGTTTTCATAAACAACGCCACGTTGGCGGCGCCGCCGGGGCAGTCCGTCTACAACTTCTCCTTCGTCAAATATATATACATAAATGGTTCTTCTCAAAATATCTTTATAACAATAAAAAGTGTAAAAACAACAATTATAAATAAAATATTAACAGTAATAATGGTTATACTCTTTATACTTATGTTCGCATTCTTAGTTGTGGGATATTTATATCAAATAACCTACAAAACTAAAGGGGCGGCGAAACTTGAAAGAGCAATTGTTAAATACTAGTCGTGAGATATATATGACATGGCGTCCCGGAAAGTGATAATACTGGCGGCCCTCGCGGCCGCCGTACTAGTGCTGTCGGCGTATCTCTCGATCGCCCAAGCAACGCCGATGCCTCAGACGATAACGGTGACGGAGATACCCAACGACCAAGTGCCGCTTTATTTCCAGAGCGGCAAGATAGACCTACACCTAAACCCGTGGGCAATCCCGGTGAACATAATCACGCAACTACAGCAGAACCCCAACATCACGTTCGTGAGCCCCGGCATGATATCTGGGTACGACCTTCTGTTCAACCCCTACCCCAGCAACAAGACGTTCAACCCCTTCGCGTATAGGCAGTTCCGCTTCTTGATGAACTATCTAGTGGACCGCAGTGGAATAGTCCAGCAGGTGTTCCACGGACTGGCCACGCCTATACTAGCCTGGCCCGGCCCGTTCGCGCTCAACAGCTACGTGCTCATAGTCCCGTTCGTGTCCCAGTACAACATCCACTACGACCCGACCTACGTCAACGCCTCGATATGGGCGCTCTTCAGACAGATAAACCAGACCGACCCCATCTGGCACGGCAGGATACTCTGGAGAGGCAAGTGGTACTACATCCCGCCCAACTCCACCACGCCGCAGCCGGTCACCATAATATTCTTCATAAGGAACGACGACCCCTACCGCTACCAGATGGGCTTGATTTTCTCCGAGGCGCTCCAGTCGCTCGGCTTCACCATAAAGCCTATATACGGCACGTTGACGGACGCGCTCAGCACGGTTTACGGCTCCAACCCTGCCGACATGGAGTGGCAGATATATACGGAGGCTTGGTCCATAACTCCTATGCCTTGGGACACCGGCGCTGGCGCCAGCTTCTGCGCCTCGTGGTCGGGCAACATGCCTGGCTGGGGTGAGCCGGGCTTCTGGCAGTATATGAACGCCACTATAGACAACGTGACCCAGATAGTGTCGTCGGGCAACTTCACTAGCCTCGACCAGTTCAAGCAGCTGTCCAAGATAGCGCTCTCGGACTGCTTCGCCGAGGCGGTGAGGGTGTGGCAGGTGGCTAGATCCGCCGCCTACCCCATATCGACTAGGCTGAAGAACTTCATGCCGTCTGTGTTGGGCCTCGAGACTCCCTACGGCGTGAAGTTCGCCTACGTGCCCGGCAAGACCACCCTCACGGTCGGCATGCTCCACGTCAAGCAGTTCCCGTGGAGCCCCATAGGCTGGATCATATCCATGGACGCATATACCGCGGACGACGTGGTGGGCTGGCTGTTCGACCCGTTCATGGCATATGACCCGTTCTCGGGCGAGCCGATGCCTTACAGAGGCGCTTGGTCTGTCCAGCTGAGCCCCAACGGCTCGGCTATATACCCCGTGCCGCCGAACGCGGTGGTCTGGAACGCGACTTTGGGCAAGTGGGTCGCGGTAGGGCCTGGACAGACCGCCAAGGCCGTCATCAGATACTACTACAACGGCACCTGGCTTGGCACGAACTGGCAGAACGGCCAGCCCATAACCATGGCCGACGTCCTCATGTACTGGTACTGGACCTTCGACCTAGCGCAAGGAGCGCCCGACCTAGGAGCCAACGCTAAATATATAGGAGACCTGCAGGGAGCCCTCCAGCCGGGCGTCAGCACAATAGCCGGAGTCCAGTTCTTCCCCAACGGGACCGTGGTGGTCTACTCGACCTACTGGTTCCCAGACCCCAACATAGTGGGCTCGTACTACGCCCCCTACTACAGCTGGTCCGTGCCTTGGGAGATATACGCCGCCATGTTCCAGGCCATGAAGGACGGCAAGCTGGCCTTGACGAGGCCCGAGGCCAGATCCATGAAGATCCCGCAGGTGGACCTCACGGCTAAGGACAGCGCGCAGATACTGGCCGGCTATCTGGCCAACTGGAGCTCCACCGGGTTCATCTGGGATAACGGCTCCTGGGCTTGCGTGCCTGGCGTGGGCTGTATGCTGGACAAGTCGCAGGCGGTGCAGGCCTACCAAGCCGCCCTCAGCTTCTACAACCAGTACGGCCACCTCTTCATAAGCAACGGCCCCTACATACTCCAGTCCTTGATATCTACGACTCCGCAGTCGGCCGTGTTCGTGCTGTGGAGCGGATATCCCTTCAGCTACAACTACTGGTACAGCAAGATATACGGCACACTGCCGTCGGTCCCGCCGAACCCGCTGGCCTCTGTCGTCAGCGTGACGCCCACGACGCTGGTGGCTGGGCAGTCCAACACCATAACTGTGACGGTGCAGGGAGTTGGCTTGCCTAGGGCGTATGTATATGTCGCCAACCCGCAGGGACAGGTGGTCTACAGTAGCACCGTGACGTCCTCGGCTCCCGGCCAGCTGACCTTCACTCTGCCGGCAAGCGCTCTGACCGTGCCGGGCGTCTACACGCTTAACATGCTCGTATATACCGACAAGGTGACGGTGCCCACCACGTACTCAGCCACGCTGGCCGTCGTGCCCGCCGTAACGACAAGCACGACATCCGTCGCAACGGTAACCACGTCGTCGGTGGTCACGTCAGTAGCAACCTCGGTGGCCACCACGACGGTTGCTACGACGCCGGGCTGGGTCTGGGCTTGGGTCTGGGCTCTCGTCGCGATAGTGGTCATACTCATAATCGCGGTCGCGGTCCTGGCTATCAGAAGGCGCTGAGACGATAAAATAAAAACCCCCTCTTTTCTATATATTCTTTATGGGTCTATTGAGGACTCTGGCTATCAGGGCGGTTAACCTAGTTATAATTCTCTTCGCCGTACTTTTCGCGATCTCCTACGCGTTGTCGGGGCCGGCAGCCCAGTTGCTCCAGACGCAGATACAGCTGGAGGCGAGGGCGCTCGTCTCGCAGTTGGCCAAATCCGGCCACTACACGCCGGCGCAAGTGCAGGAGCTATACAACTCGATAGTCCAACAGCTCTATAAGGCCTACGGCCTCGACCAGCCGGCGTACATAAGGGTGTTCTATATTATCTACAATATGTTGGTGTTCAACTGGGGCTACTCCTACTTCCCCGACGTATACGGCATTGCGTCGGGCAAGGTCTCGGACATAATCGCATCGGCATTGCCGGGCACGATACTCCTCGACACCTTCGGCATCTTGTTGAGCGCCTTCATAGGCATACAGATAGGGCTCAGGTCGGCCTTGAAGTACGGTAGCAGGGTCGACCGCGCCGTGATGTACTACGGCGCGGTGTCCAACGGCCTGCCCCAGTGGTGGGTCGGCATACTCATATTGTTGGTCTTCAGCTTCTACCTATCCTCGATTAAATCTCCCATATACTTCCCCTCCGGCGGCATATTGAGTCCAAAATACTACTCCATGTGGTTCACATCGCCGCTCTCCGTCTTCGTCAACCCGAACGCCCTCGCCGATCTTCTGTGGCACTTCGCGCTACCGCTCGCCACAGTCCTCATAGTCAACGTGGGCAGCTGGGCCTACTTCGCCAGATCGGTGACGTTGAGCACGGCGCAGGAAGATTTCGTGACCTTCGCCAAGATAAAGGGGTTGCCCGACAGCAGAATAACCAGCAGGTATATACTAAGGCCGTCGGCGCCGGTCATACTGACCAGCATACTCCTCGGACTGCCCTTCATAATCTTCGGGGGCTTTATAATAACCGAGGCCGTCTTCCGCTGGTGGGGGCTCGGCTACGTCTACAATCTGGCCATATTCTCGCCGACGCCCGATCTGCCCGTCATAGTGGCGTTGACATACGCATCCACTCTGCTGTACATAGCTCTAGTGCTTGTCCTGGAGGTTCTCTACATAGTTCTCGACCCGAGGATAAGGAGCGAGTAGCCATGGCGGCCCGTCGGGAGTTCAGAATTCTCGGGATGACGCCGGGAGAGATATGGCGCGGCTTCGTGGCGACCACGACCGGCAAAATCGCCTTGGTGTTTTTCTCGGTCATGGTTGCGTTCTCGGTCTACGCCCTCGTCGCCCTGCCGCCCAACTTCGGCAATCTCTGGAACACCCCCTCGTACTGGCAGGCGAATCCCAAATACGCGCCGCCGGCCTGGATAAACTTGTTCACCGGCAACGCCTACGCGCCGCAGATAGTGATCCGCGACTTCAACTTCACCAGCGGCTCAAGCGGAGGCGTGGGCTACGCCGTGGTCCAATTCGCCGTGGACGAGCAGTACGCGTCGCCTTGGAGAAACCTATACATGGTCGTTAAGAACCCCGCGGTCTACAACGCATCGACGGTGGCCTACCTCACCGTCGAGAGGCCGGACGGCAAGGCGATACAGCTGGGGCCCATATCGGTCAACTCGCAGTTCGTGGCCTTGGGGCTGAGCCCCCAAGTGATATCTCAGATAAACTCGTTCTACCAGAGCAACTTCGGGGTCCAGAACGCCGTGCCTGCGGGCTCCTCGGCGATACCCTACTTGTTCTTCACCGTGAAGGGCGGCGATCTGGTGCCTCTGAAGGGCACCTATAAGTTCACCATTACGATCTACTCGTTCAGCGGCGGCAACGTCATTGACAGGAAGGATCTGAGGATTATCCTAGAGGGCCAGGTATACGGCCTTATGGGCACCGACTTCCTGGGCCACGACCTCTGGCTCGGCTTGCTGGCCGGGTTCCCCATAGACCTCGCTGTTGGAATCCTCACGGCGGCGATAGTGGTGACCTTAGCAATACTCATAGGCGTAGTCGCGGCCTTCTACGGAGGCGTCGTCGACGAGATCCTGACCAGGATCACCGACTTCTTCATACTGTTGCCGGCGTTTCCCTTGTTGATAGTCTTCTCGGTGCTTTTCCAGTGGTCCATATGGGACGCCATAGTCTTCCTCGCTGCGGTCTCCTGGGGAGGTTCGGCCCGCGTAATCCGCGCCATGGTCATGCAGATAAAGAACTCGCAGTTCATCGAGTCGGCTCTCGCCGCGGGCGCGGGCAAGGGCTGGATATTGAGGAACCACATACTGCCCATGGTGATGCCCTACACCCTATACCTGTTCGTCGTAAACGTCCCCGGCGGCATACTGACGCTGTCGGCCATAAACTTCTTCAACCTCGCCGGGGCCGAGCTACCGACTTGGGGCAACATACTGGCCTACGCCAACGAGTTCGGCGCGTTGACGTCGGGCTACTGGTGGTGGGTCGTGCCGCCCGGGCTCCTCATCACCTTCGTGGCCGTGACGTTCATATTCGTGGCCATGGGCCTCGAGCCCGTGGTCAACCCGAGGCTTAGACACGCGTAGCCATGCCGCTCCTGGAGGTCAGAAACCTAAGGCTCTACTACCAGACGACCAAGGGCATACTGAAGGCCCTCGACGGCGTCTCGTTCGAGCTGGAGGAGGGCGAGACCCTCGCGGTGGTGGGCGAGACCGGGAGCGGCAAGTCGACTCTGGCCAAGGCCATAACCAGGGTCTGGGAGAGGAACGTCTCGTTGGTCGACGGCGAGATCTATCTGGAGGGCGAGGAGATACTGCACATGCCGGAGGACCGCTTCAGGAGGGAGATACGCTGGCGGAAGGTGGCCATGGTGCCGCAAGCATCCATGAACGCCCTCAACCCGGTCATCACGGTCGGAGAGCAGATGGTGGAGCCGCTGGTGCTACAGGGCGTGCCCAAGTCGGAGGCCCTCAAGCTGGCCCAGGACTCCCTCGAGTCTGTGGGCCTTCCGAGGGACGTCGTCAACAGATACCCGCACCAGCTGTCGGGCGGCATGAAGCAGAGGGTGGTCATAGCCATGGCCATAATGGCGAGGCCCAAGCTCTTGATCTTGGACGAGCCCACGTCGGCTCTCGACGTCATGACCCAAGCCAACATAATGAACCTGCTGAAGGAGTTGAAGGCGAGGCTGAAGCTCACGTATATATTCATCACCCACGACCTGGCGCTCGCCAGCGAGCTCGCCGACTCCGTCGCCGTGATGTACGCCGGAAAGCTCGCCGAGATAGGCAGCGCCGAGGATATGTACGCCGCCCCGGCCCACCCCTACACCCAAGGCCTTATGTCCAGCATGCCCACACTGAGGACCGACAAACAGCTGTCCTACATACCCGGAGAGGTGCCGAGCCTCATCGACCCGCCCAAGGGTTGCCGCTTCCACCCGCGCTGTCCCTACTTCGCCAACGACAAGGCGCTCAAGGGGCTCTGCGACGATAGGGAGCCGCCTGCGTTTGAGCTCAAGCCTTGGACAGGGAGGCGCCACTTGGCCGCGTGCTGGCTGTATCAATTTAAATCGGGCGGTTTGTAGGGGCCATGGCAGGCAAGATAGCCGAGGTCTCCGACACCCCTTGGGTGCACGCCGACTCGTTGGTGGTGGCCCACAGACTGAGGCTGTGGTACACGGTCAAGAAAGGGCTCTTCTCGAAGCCCATATACGTCAAGGCGGTGGACGACGTGAGTCTGAGCGTGGCCAGGGGGGAGACCCTCGCCGTCGTGGGCGAGTCGGGTAGCGGCAAGACGACGCTCGGCAGGACCTTGATAAGGCTGTTGAAGCCGACTGGCGGGGAGCTGTTGTTCGACGGGAGGGACGTGACGAGCGCGGAGGAGTCCGAGCTACGGAAGTGGTTCAGGCGTAGGGTCTCCATAGTGTTCCAAGACCCCTACTCCAGCCTCCACCCGTACCACAGCATCGGCTTCATATTGGAGGAGCCGTTGATGATACACGGAGTCCCCAAGCAGGAGAGGCTGGAGAGGGTGTACAAGGCCCTCGAGGAGGTCAAGCTGACCCCTCCCGAGGACTTCATAAACAAATACCCGCACATGCTCTCGGGCGGCCAGCGCCAGCGCGTCGCCATAGCCCGCGCCATAATCCTCAACCCGGATTTCGTGGTCGCCGACGAGCCCGTATCTATGTTGGACGTATCGGTGAGGGTGGAGATACTCACCCTCCTAAAGGAGGTCCAGAAGAGGCACAACGCCGCGTTCCTCTACATAACCCACGACATATCGACGGCCAAATACTTCAGCGACAACATAGCCATCATGTACGCCGGGAAGCTGGTGGAGTACGGCCCGTTCCGCTCAGTGGTGAAGGAGCCGGCGCACCCCTACACCCAAGCGTTGATAGAGGCCATACCGGATCCGGATCCGAAGAACAGGCTGAGGCCGAGGAAGGTCGCGCCAGGGGAGCCGCCCAACTTGGCCAACCCGCCGCCGGGATGCCGCTTCCACCCGCGTTGCCCCTTCGCGATGGATATATGCAAGAGGGAGGAGCCGCCGATGGTCGAGGTCAGGCCTGGCGTCTACACGGCCTGTTGGCTTTACGTCAAGAGGTAGCCGCCGTTTTGCGGCCGCCGCCGTGCCTGAATGGATAGGGCCTCGTATTAGGTTCAAGTGTACTCTCTGCGGAGAGTGCTGTAGGCTCTACTGGGTCCCCATAACCCACATGGACCTCCTGCGCATAGCGGAGAGGACCGGCCTCAAGCCTCGCGACTTCGCCGCGCCCATCCCCAAGGCCGCTGTAGGCGAGTGGGGAGTGCCTGCGTTTCTTCTGTCCGACGGCCGCGAGCACTACCTCGTGTTGAAGAAGAGGCTCGACGGCTTCTGTATATTCATCGAGCTGAGGGGCGGGCGCTTCGTCTGCTCCATCTACGACGCGCGTCCGCTGAACTGCCGCTTCTACCCCTTCGTCTACGTCCCCGGCGACGTGGTGCGCCTGGAGCTTGTCGAGGGCGCCGAGAGGTTCTGTCCAGGCATAGGCAGAGGCCCCGTCCGCGACCTCTCGGCTGAGGCCGAGGCGGCTGTGGAGAGAGAGCGGGAGATGGAGAGCTATAGGGAGGTCGTGGAGCGGTGGAACAAGCTTGTGGCGTCCGCGGAGGTCGAGGGGGACTTCGACAAGTTCTTGGACTTCGCGCTGGCGGCGGCCCGCGAATCAAAGCTTTAACTAACGCCCCGACGGGCCTCGTGGTGAGGCGCGGCGACTGGGTGATGCTGGTGTCGGAGGACGGGCTGAAGATCGTGGCCAGGCATAGGGGGCGGCTGGAGACCATAAGGGGGTACGTGGAGGCCTCTGCCCTCGACGCCGCCGACTATGGGGACGTCGTGACGACGTCCCTAGGCCATAGGCTCTACGTGCTGAGGCCCACGATATACGACATACTGCCCCGCCTCAGACACGCGACGCAGGTTATATATCCCGTCGACGCCGAGTTCATAGCCCTCGTGTCGGGGATAGGGCCCGGCTCCGAGGTTGCGGAGGCCGGGACGGGCTCCGGCTTCCTCGCCTCCGTGCTCGCTTGGCGCGTCGGGCCTCTGGGCCGCGTCTTGACCTACGAGGTGAGGCCCGACTTCGCGGAGGTCGCCTGGGGCAATATAAAATCGCTGGGCCTCGAAGAGGTCGTCGACCTCGCCGTAGCGGACGTGGCGGTTGCAGGCTTCGGCGCCGAGGGCCTGGACGCCGTTGTGCTCGACATGGGGAGCCCCTGGACTGCGATGGACGCCGCCTTGGATGCCTTGAAGCCCGGCGGAGTCCTCGTGGTGTTCAGCACCAGCGTGGAGCACGCCCAGAAGAGCGTAGCCGCCATGAGGTCCCGCGGCCTCCTCGACATAAATATGGCCGAGGTCTCTGTCAGGCCGTGGAAGGCAGAGCCGGGGGAGATGAGGCCCGAGACGAGGGCCGTGGTCTTCACGGGGTTTATAATCTGGGGGAGGGCGCCTCCTAGACGGACGCGGCCCGCCGCCTCCCCGTGATTTCCCTCACCCCGTCGATCGCCCCCTATTCGTTCAGCCCCTCCCGCGCCTTCCCGAGGGCCTTAAGAGCCCGCCTCCAAAACTCCAATCGCCTTTAGAACGAATTCCCCTCTGCCCACGGCGCGTAGAGGTTTTTAACCCGGTCGTGACGAACCCCATGCAGTTGATCAGAGCGGCGAGGCCGCATCCTAGGGAGAAGCTCAGAGGCAATTTGATGGAGTGGTTCCACTGGCTTCTGCGGGAGGCGGAGATATACGACATAAGGTATCCCGTGAAGGGCGCCTTCGTCTGGAGGCCCTACGGCATGAGGATAAGGAGGAACGTCGAGGCGGTCATCAGGGAGCTCCACGACTCCACAGGCCACCAGGAGGTGCTCTTCCCCGTCTTCATACCCTACGAGTTCTTCAGCAAGGAGTCGCAACACATTAGGGGGTTCGAGTCCGAGGTCTTCTGGGTCTCTAAAGGCGGGGAGGCCGGCGAGAGGCTCATACTGAGGCCCACCTCGGAGACCGCCATGATGCCCATGTTCAAGCTCTGGATACAGGACCACAGAGATCTGCCGCTCGCCGTCTACCAGATAGTCAGCGTCTTCAGGGCGGAGACCAAGATGACGAACCCCATGATCAGGGTGAGGGAGATATCCATGTTCAAGGAGGCCCACACGGCGCATGCCGATAGGGAGGACGCCGAGAGGCAGGTGAGGCTGGCCGTGGACATATACAAGAAGATATTCGACAGGATGTGCATACCCTACCTAATCTCCCAAAGGCCCGAGTGGGACAAATTCGCAGGCGCCGTCTACACCATAGCCTTCGACACGATCCTCCCCGACGGGAGGACTCTGCAGATAGGGACCGTCCACTACCTCGGCACAAACTTCTCCAAGGTCTTCGAGGTGACCTACTTGAGGCCGGACGGCAGCCACGAATACGTCCACACGACCTCCTACGGCATATCGGAGAGGAGCATAGCCGCCATGCTAATCATACACGGAGACGACGCGGGCACCACGATACCCCCCGCGCTGGCGCCCATACAGGCGGTTGTCGTGCCCATAATCTACGGAGAGGAGAGGAAGGCCGTCATGGAGGCGGCCTCGAGCGTGGCCGAGAGGCTTAGGGCGTCCGGAGTCCGGGTCCACATCGACGATAGGGAGGACAAGACGCCCGGCTGGAAGTTCTACTACTGGGAGCTCAAGGGAGTCCCCCTGAGGATAGAGATAGGGAAGAGGGACGTGGAGCAGAGGTCGGTCGTCTTGGCCAGGAGAGACACCTTGGAGAAATACTCGGTGGGCCTCGACGAGCTGGAGGACGCCGTCAGGAAGTTGCTGGGCGAGATCGAGGAGAACCTAAGGCGCTCTGCCTGGGACAGGCTTAGGTCCTCCGTAGTGAAGGCGGAGAGCCTCGAGGAGGCGAGGAAGGCGCTCGGCGAGGGGAAGATAGTCGAGGTGCCCTGGAGCGGCGACAACGACTGCGGCTTGAAGATAGACGAGCTCCTCCAGGCAGACGCGTTGGGCATACCGATGGACGCCCCGGCGGACGTGGGCGGCGGCGATCTGCGCGACCTCGCCTGCCCCGACAAGAAGGCCAGCTACTGGCTTAGGGTATCGGAGCGCTACTGACGTCTGGGGGCCAGCCCCATCTTTCTGGCCACGTAGGGCGCGCAGAACCAGCTGAGGTAGGGCAGAGGGCCTATGGAGATCCACGTGGCCCTTCCCCTCAAGAACTCCTCGTCCTCCGGCGAGAGTCCGTCTTGATCCCCCACCACAATCAACGAATCGCGCGGGATAGACGCCCTATCTATGTCGACGCCCGACTCGTGCAGATAGAAGACGGGCCCGGCCCACCTCCCCACTATATCCCTCAGAGACGCCTCGTAGCGCCTCATGTTGGGCAACTCCCCGGCGAGCTCCCTGGCGCTCCTCGCCGAGGTCCGCTCGACCTCCACTACGACCCCGTCGCAGAAGGCCAGGTAGACCCTCGACGCGCCGGCCCTCAAGGCCTCCAGAGCGAAGTCGAGGAGGACGTCCGCCCTCCCCTTGACCAAGGGCTCGGGCGGGAAATCCCGCCAGCAAGCTGTGTCTGACTTTATCAGGAAGCTCAAACCGCGAGCGGCGCCCTCTTCTTCCGCTCCTCCCTAGGCCTCACCTTTATCAAGCCGAAGAACACGGCGCAGTTTATGCAGTAGGTCCTCGTGATGTAGTACTTAGGTATTATGGCTCCTTGTTTCTCGAGCTCTCTGGCCAGATCCGGCGGGACGGGGCTGTAGGGTATGGTCACCCTCACGGCCTTGGACCTAGGTATCAGCTTGCCGCAGTTGTCGCAGTGCAGCGTCTGTTCGTGGCCCTTATCGCCCTTATGCCTCCCTCGATTCTTCCTCTTCTTCGGCATACAGCCCCAGAACCGGATCCCTTTATAAAACTTTGCGCCGGGCCCCGCGCGGCGAATGTATTAATAAAGGCGGGTGGAGGGCGCCGTGATCGAGAAGTTGCGGAAGTACGTAAACCTCGACAGAATCGGCGCGTACATACCCATATCCGCCGACGCCGTAACGGCCCTCTCCCTCGTCGTGGCCCTCCTCGGCGTCTTTTTGACGTGGGACGGCTGGCCCCCCTGGCCCTTCATAGCGGCTGTGGGGGCCCTCGACGTGGTCGACGGCGCGGTGGCCAGGGCGAGGGGGACCGCGGGAAGGCCGGGCGCCCTCTTGGACTCGACGTTGGACAGATACACAGACGCGTTGATCTTGCTGTACTTCTACCCCTCTGCCCCCCATCTGCTCGTCTACGTCTCCCTCGTGGGCACTTTCTTGATCAGCTACGTGAGGGCGAGGGCCGAGTCCCTCGGGCTCTCGATGAGGGGGGTCGGGTTCATGGAGAGGGCCGAGAGGATCCTCTACCTCCTCGCCGCGTCGCTCGTGGGCTCGCTCGCCAGGGAGGCCTTGGTCCCGGCCCTATACCTCTACGCGGCGCTCGTCAACGCGGCCGCCGCCTATAGGTTTCTGGCCGCCTACCGGGCCCTCAAGCGTTGAGGGCGCCCGCCGCGGGGGAAGCATTTTTAACGCCCCCGGTTCGGCCTACTATGAGCTTGGTGGCCAGGATATCCAACGGCAAGGTTGTCGAGAAGAGGGTCGTGGAGGAGAAGATCATGGAGGCTGTCAAGAAGGAGGGTGCGCGATGGCTGGACAGATGGAACCCCGCCCTCTCCGACTTCATAATACTGAGGGATTTCGTGACCCTCAGCTACCAAGCGCCGATAACCAGAGAGTTGCTGGAGAAAATAAGGGAGTTCTCGCCGAAGAGGGTCGGCGACAAGATAGAGGTCACGGTGCCCGTCTTCGAGGTAGTTTACAACAGCACGTGGGCCGGCGACAACATGAGGATAGACGACGCGGTGGTCGTCGCGCCCCATATAGACGACGCGTCGGACGAGCAGATAATCAGCTCGGTGTTGCAGGAGTTTGCGGCCCCCGAGGAGGAATAGGCGAAACGGCCCCCGTCACCCGACCAGTTTCCCCACGCCCCTCAGCTCCTCCATGGTGAAGCCCAACGCCTCCAGCACCTGCTCCACGGTCGTCGCCATGAACTCCACGTATTTGCGGTCGTCTATCTCGTCTATACGGGCCAGCTGCACCGGCTTGACGCCTAGCGAGTCTCTGGTCTTCACGTAGGCTATCACGTCGCCTTTGCCGAGCCTGACGCCCATCGCCTTGCTCAAGAGCTCAGCGGCCTTGACGTGTTGTGGCTTGTTCTTTGTATATTCATCCAGGTCCTTATTCAGCGAAGTCTTTATCGCGAGCTTGTCCAGAGTTATCCTCTTCTCGCGTAGCTCGGACTCGTACTCCTTGACCAAGGCCGACACCTCCTCCCTCACCTTGAAGAGGTCGTCGAGGGTGTTGATGGCCCTCAGCCTCTCCACTATGTCGTCCATGAGCTCCTTGACGAAGACGGGGGCGTTGCGCTTCTTGCCGACCAGCCCCTTTATCACGACGCCGCCGTCGGACGTGACGCCCAAGTAGTTCTTCTTGCGCCCGCTGAACAGCACGAACCTGTATATCTTGTCGAGGTCTATGTCTATGCCGAGCTGCGCGGCGTAGTCCACAAGCCCCTTTATCCTCTCGTCGGAGGCGCCCAACAAGAAGAGGCTGTCCGTGTCGCCGTATATCGGCTCCATGCCCAGCTCTATGGCCCTCAACACAGTGCTCGTCATGACGTATCTGGCCAACGCAGTCGTCAGCTCGGCGACTGGCGGGCAGTAGAGCGGGAACGTCTCTGCGCCGAAGACTCCGTAGGACGCGTTTATGAACACCTTCATCGCGCTCTGGACGACGTCGTAGAGGGCCTTCTCTTGCGGCGTCGGCGCGCTCTTCGCGAGCCGTTTGTAGACGTGGACCCTCAAGTCCCTCAAGATGCCCACCAACAAGCTGGTTATGCCCCTCCTCCCTTTACATATCCAGTGAGGGAGCTCGGCGATGGGCTTCTCGGCCCCCTCCTTGTTCTGGCAGTTGACGGTCTCGTAGGACAGATTCCACTTGCTTATAACGGAGGGGTAGAGCGAGGCGAAGTCCAGCACGTAGACGTTGAAGAAGACCCCCGCCGGCGGGTCCAAGACCACGGCCCCCGCGTATTTCTTGCCCTTGATTATCGCCTTGGTGTACGCCTCGCCTCTCGACTTTATTATATCCTCCTTGTTGGGTATCAGCCAGCCCCTCCTCCTGTGCTCGTAGTACAGCATGTTCCTGATCCAGGCCGATACCTGGGACCTAGTCAAGTCCTCGAGAGGCATCTTCGCTATCCTCGACAAGAGCAACATGAGCTTCATGACCAACTCGTCGTTGTATAGGGTGAAGTAGAGGGTTATGAAGGCGTCGCGGAAGTTGTACTCGGCGAGCTCGTCGAGGGGCATGGAGGACACGACTCCCTGCCTCTCGACCTTGCCGACGCCGAGTATGGCCGACGCTATGGCGTCTAGGCCCCTCTCGCCTCTATAGACGCCGCCGAAGGCGTAGACCTCGACCGCCTTTATCGCGAAGAACTTGTAGAGGTCTATGTGGATGCCGGGGGCCACGGTGACGTAGTCCCTCCTGGCCACCACAGGTATCTCCTCTCTCTTGAAGCCGAGGGCGAGCGCTCTGTTGTAGAGATAGGGCATGTCGAAGTTGTCGCCGTTGAACGTCACCACGAGGGGGTACTGGACGATGGTCTTGAACACCTCGGCGACTAGGTCGTATTCGTTGTCGAAGAACATCACGTCGAACTCTGCGTCAGAGAGCGCCTTCAAGTCGACGTCGACGCCGGGCCTCCTCAAGAGGAGGACTCTGCGCAAGCCGTCGCTGCCGACGAGAGCCACAGAGACTATCTCGTACTCCGCCTCTCTGGGGTTGGGGACCTTGTTCTCCTGCGGCGTGAACACCTCGATGTCTATGGCCACCCTCTTTATGTGGGGTATGGGGGCCTGGAAGAGCGGTATCCAGTTGGCCGCCTCGGCCCTCTCGTCGTCCGAGGAGAAGACGCTGGAGAGGCTCTTGGCCACCTCCGGCGGTATCTCCACCTCCACGGGAATCAGGCCGTTGCCCTCGCTGCGGTACCACATGCCCGGTATGATCCCTCTGTCGAACAGATAGCTGTGGTGGTACTTTATCCTGGACTCCCAAGTCTTGGGCAATATGTCTCTGATAGACTTCCTACTCCCGCCTATGGATAGGGGATCCTTGGCGTATACCTTGGTCATCACGATCTTCCTATCGGAGAGAGCGTCGTACTTCTCCACCGCCTCCATGTGGCTGAAGCCCGGATGCCTCAACACGTCGGAGAACTTCTCGGCGATTACCTCGGGAGGGAGATCGGTCACGAGATACGGCCTATGCCCCGTGTTGTCGTACCAGTAGTAGACCAGATCCCCCGCCGGGTCGTAGAGCTTCACCAAGGCCTTGCCCTCCGCCCCGTCGTAGGTGACCGAGAGGACAATCGACGGCGGTATGGAGGTCGATACAGCGCCCTTTATCTTAAACTCGGCTACCTCCTCCCCCTCGAATTCCCGGATCTCCTCGCCCTCCTCCAGGAACTCCTCTTCCTCAAAAGCCACGGATTTAAGGCCCTGCGTTATTTAAAAGCGTGTGCCAGACCGCGTAATATCTCCCGCAACGTCCGGGGCCGCCGCTGGAAGGAAAAGTTAATAAAGAGCCGCGTAGAGAACAATAATGGTCATTTACGTTTCGCCGCATAAGAACGAGACGAAGACAACAATGTCGACAGACCTCAAGAAGATCCTCCTTACAGAGGTTATTGGCGAGGTGATACAGGGCGTCACGATATTGGACTCGCGAGGCGTCCCGGTAATACATCATTTGCCGAATACGTTGACCGCGAAGACGCTTAGACAAGTCTCAAACCTCATCGAGCTTGTCAACATAATCAGGCAGAACCAAGACGAGAGCCTCGGCGATTTCCAGTACGTCATGGTGAAGTATATGAACTATAAAGTCGGTATATTCGAGTTGCCCAACAAGAAGGGCTGGCTGATCGTCTTTATAAATCCGCTTTGGCACATAGAGAATGTCATTCCGAAAATAAGGCAGTTTTCTCACAAAATAGCTCAAGTTATTGCTTAGAACGGCCCAACGCCTGGTGGGCTCTGGCGAGCTCGTTTCTAGCCAGCGCAAGTATTAGGTTCAACTCCCCGGCGAGGACCGCCGACGCCACTATCTCGGCGAACTTAAGCGCGTTAACGCCGGGCGGGTCGCCCGATCCCGCGACCCCCAACATGGAGAGGGCCTCCCGTTGCGTCGGGAGCCCCGTGCCGCCGCCCACGGTGCCGACCTCGAGGCTGGGGAGAGTCACCGATATGTAGAGCCCCTCCTCCCGCGGCTCTGTCCAGGTGATGCCCATGCTCGACTCGACGATCTGCGCCACGTCTTGCCCCGTCGCGATGAATATCGCCGTTATTATGTTGGCGAAATGTGCGTTGAAGCCGTAGGAATGGGCGAGGGCAGAGCCGAGGAGGTTCTTCCTCACGTTGACCTCGTGTACGGCCTCAGGCGTCACCCCGAGCCTCGACAGCGCCTCCCTCTTTATCAACGCCTCGGCTATGACCGTCTTGCCCCTCCCCATCAGGAAATTGACGGCGTTGGGCTTCTTGTCGACGCACATGTTCCCGCTCAACGCGACCAGCTCGGCCTTGGGGTAGCCCGCCTCTATGTATTTGGCGGCCGCCTCCGACGCTATGGTGGCCATGTTCATCCCCATGGCGTCGCCGGTCTCGAACACGAACCTGAGCCAGACGTTGTTCCCCACTATGAAGGGCTGTATCTCCTTCAGCTTCCCGTGTCTAGTGGTGGACTCCGCGGCCCTCTTTATCTCCTCCCTATGGGCCTCGACCCACTTGACGAAATCCACGGCGTCTGTCAAGGACGGTAGCTTGAAGAGGGGCGCCCTCGCCATGCCGTCTCTGACGACCCTCGCCCTAGCTCCGCCGGACTCCGTAATTATCTTAGCGCCTCTGTTTACCGAAGCCACGAGGGCGCCCTCGGTAGTGGCCAGCGGTATGTAGAACATGCCTCTCGCGTACTCCCCCTCGACCAACAGAGGCCCGGCTACGCCTATCGGTATCTGGGCGGCGCCTATGGGGTTCTCGATGTTCCTGCCCACCGCCTTGTTGAAGTCTATCACGGTGGACCCTATGGCCTCCAGCCTCACGCCCAGCTTCCTCTCCAAGAACCTCCTCCTGTACTCAGCCGCCTTGTTGGAGTCGCCCAGCTCCTTGTCGAGCTCGTGTAGCTTCAGCTTCCCGCTATCTAGGGCCTCGATTATTTCCTCCACTCAACTTTTTAATACGTTGTCTTATCAAGTTTTCGATGCAAGACGTATGGGTAAACGGCACGGCCATGATGCAGACAGGCCGCCACTACAACCTGAACATCGACGAGATGGCTGCGAGGGTCCTCGACGAGGCTCTGAAAGACGCCGGCTATCCGGAGCTGGACGCCCTCTTCGTGGCGTCGGCGACTGCCGAGCAGGCGGATAAACAACAGATGTTGGGGGCCTACATAGCCTCGCGGCTGGGCCTCGACAAGATAGCCACGTACAGGATCGAGAACGCCGACGGCTCCGGCGGCTCGGCCCTCATGGCGGCCGCCATGGCGGTTAGATCGGGCCTATACAACTGCGTAGCCGTGGTCGGCGTCGACAAGCCCAACGACGTCCTTTCGAACCAGCAACAAGATATATACTCGACCGCCACAGACAGCGTCTACGAGCGGTATTTCGGCGTGACCCCGGCGGCGCAGGCCGCGCTTATGGCCAAGATGTATCTGTCCAAGTACGAGTACAAGTACGAGGACCTAGCCCTCTGGCCCGTCCTCATGCACAAATACGGCGCCTCGAACCCCTACGCCTATATAAGGAAGCAGGCGAAGGTAGAGGACGTCCTCGACAGCGAGCTGGTCAGCGATCCTCTGAGGCTGTACGACGTGGGGCCTATGGCGGACGGCGCCGCGGCGGCCGTTCTGTGTAGCAGAAAGGGCGTGGCGAAGGTGTTGGGCATGTGGAGCTCCACCAACGCCGTGCCCTTCAACGCAAGGCAGGAGTACGACGTGCTGTACTCCGCCAGAGAGGCCGCCGAAAGGGCCTACAGGATGGCCGGCGTGACGCCGCGCGACGTGGCGACCGCCGAGGTCCACGACTCCTATTCCATATTGGGCGTCCTCGCGGTCGAGGCGCTCGGCCTGGCCCAGCGCGGCGGGCTCCTCGCCGCGTTGAAATCGGGCGCCGAGATTAAGGCCAACCTCAGCGGCGGCCTGAAGAGCAGAGGGAACGTCATGGGAGCCACCGGCGTCTACCAAGCCGTGGAGGTGGTCTGGCAACTCATCGGCAGAGGGCCCTTCAAGAGAGTCGACGGCTCTATAGGCGTGGTACACTCCATGGGCGGCGTCGATAGGACTTCGACCGTTGTCGTTCTGGGGTTATAGCAAAAGATATTAACGAGTATGAGCTAGGCCCTATGGAACACGAGTCGGTTCCCCTATACTGGCGCAACATACCTAGCTATTACCGCCTCGTGGCCAAACGGTGTAGGAAATGCGGCGAGGTCTACTACCCGCCGGCGGTCAAATGCCCCAGATGCGGGTCGGCGGAGCTTGAGGACTTTCAACTACCCCACGAGGGGGAGCTGGTGGAGTTCACAGTGTTGAGGTCGGTCCCCACAGACTTCCTCAAACAGAAGCCGTTGGTGATAGGCCTCGTGAAGCTGGGCCCCGTCAAGGTGCTCGGCCAGATAGTCGACGCGGCGCCGGAGAAGCTGAAGGCAGGCCAGAAGATGGAGGTGGTCTTCAGACGCGTGGTCGTGGACGGGAAATACGGGCTCGTGATGTACGGGTACAAGTTCAGGCCTAGGCCATGAGGACCGGCATAGTCTCCTGGGGAGCCTACATACCCAAATACAGGATAAGGACCGAGGACATCGCCGCTACTTGGGGCGACGATCCTGCCAGGATAGTGGATCTCTATCTGGTCTACGAGAAGAGCGTGGAGGGATACGACGAAGACGCGGTGACCATAGCCACGGAAGCCGCCAGGAGAGCTCTCAGGAGAGGCAACGTCGACCCCAAGAAGATAGGGGCTGTGTACTCCGGCACCGAGTCCAAGCCGTACGCCGTGAAGCCCATATCGTCTATCTTGATCGACGCCCTCGGCCTCACGAACAACGTGTTCACTGTAGACATGGAGTTCGCCTGTAAGGCGGCCTCCGACGGGATAGTCGCCATAGCCGGCCTCGTTGATTCGGGCAGGGTGGAGTACGGGCTCGCCGTAGGCACGGACACGTCCCAAGGCGAGCCGGGGGAGCACCTGGACTACTCGGCCAGCAGCGGCGGGGTCGCCTACGTCATAGGTAAGGACGGCGTGGCGGCCGAGTTCGAGGCTATGTACACCTACAACTCCGACACGCCCGACTTCTGGCGCAGGGAGGGCTCTCCGTACCCCATGCACGGGGAGGGCTTCACGGGAGAGCCGGCCTATTTCAGACACGTACTCGGCGCCGCCAAGGGCGTAATGGAGAAGTACGGCTACAAGGTGTCCGACTTCGCCTACGCCATATTCCACCAGCCCAACGGGAGGTTCCCCATGCGCGCGGCCTCCATGTTGGGCTTCCCGCCCGAGAAGGTCAAGCCGGGGATAGTGGTGACCCACATAGGCAACACCTACAACGCGTCTGCCTTGATGGGCCTAGCCAGAGTCCTGGAGCAAGCGAAGCCGGGCGACAAGATCTTGTTGGTGACCTTCGGCTCGGGCGCCGGCTCCAACGCGTTCGTCCTAAACGTGACCGACGTCGTTCTGGAAAGGCAGAAGGCCGACGTCCCCAAGGTGGACGACATGATAGCCGACAAGATATACATAGACTACGCGACATATCTCAAGAATAGGAAGATGGTAAAACTCTTCGAATAGGCTGGTAATACCTTTTTTATAGTCCCCAAGATTAAAAACCCGTGCGCCTCTCGTTATATGCCCCGCCGCCAGACGGACAAGGTCCTCCAGAGGAAGGACCAGATACTGGAACTGCTGAAGAAGCACGGGGAGCTCACCACCAGCGCCATAATGAGGCTCACCGGCATGAGCCACAGCCAGATCTTCTACGTGTTGAAGATGTTGGAGAAGGAGGGATCCATAAAGGAGGTGCGGCGCGGGAAAATAGCCTACTGGCGCCTCAATGTTGAGCAAGAAAGCGGACTTAAAGAACAGTGAGCTTTTAGGCGTCCTCGCCGCCTCGATACTCTGCGCCAAACAAGGTTGTGAGGCGGACGGCCCCGAGATAGCCATAGGGCCGCTCAGCCTAAGGCTCTACCAAGGCCAGACGAGGCAGGAGGCGAAGAGGGAGCGGAAAGGCCAGCTGAGCTTGCTGGACCTCGCCGGAGGGAGGGCCCGACAAGAGGCGCCTAGGCCGAAGCCCGCCGAGAAGCCCAGACAGCCCCGGGAGGCTAAGAAGGAGCCGACCGCAGAGAGCCGGCCCAAGCCCGCAGTCCAGGCAGAGAGGAAGGAGCCGGCGAAGGAGGAGAGGGAGAAGGCCGAAAAGGCCGAGGCGGGCCCGTCGGAGGGCCGGAGCGAGCCCGCGGCGGGGGCCGGCCCGGCCGGGGGCAAGATCGACCTCGCCTACCTGGCGGAGACGGCCTCGGACGTCCTGGGCCTCGACGCGCGGGAGGCGAGGCGCCTTCTCGAGGCGGTTCTGCTATACCTATCCAACTACCCCAGCGTCGGCCTTCTGAGGTTCTTCGAAGACCTCAGGAGGGCTACCAAGGCCGATCCCGATACGTTGAAGAAAGTGCTGAACATCTTGAGGTCCTACGACATAGTGGAGCTACACGAACTGGGCGTGGTCAATCTTAAGAAGAGGGTAGAGTTGAAAAGGGAGACTAAGCTTTAGCTCGCCGCGCGGCGCGCCGGGATGTAGGCCTCCGTCCTGTGGCCCTTGACGACCAGCACGAGGTCGCCTTTGTCTTTAAGGGCTCTGAGGGCCTTCCGGGCCACGGTCATCTTGACCCCGTACTTGCTGGCCACCTCGTAGACCGTCACGACGGGCATCGACTGTATATCCTTCGAGAGGGCCTCAAGCAACTTGTCGAAAGCCGACTGCGCCGGCCTCTTAGGCCCCGCCTCCTCCTTCTTCTTGGCCTTGGCTTGGGCTTGTTGTTGCTGTTGTTGGGTCTTCTCGGCCTTCTTGGCGAGCTGGCTTAAGGTAGGCCTTTTCTTCCCGCCCACTGGCCACGGTACGCGGGATTATATAAAGCTTTGCGCAAAACCCGCCAGGCGCTGGCGTCGGCGCGTATACGCGCCGTGCCGAGGAAGAGGCGGAAGTTTTAAAGCCTATGTATTTAAATAGAGTTTAAAAAGTGGGTATGGAATCTTCTAAAAGGCAGGGCCCTACTCATAAGATAGAGAACATAGTGGCGACGGTCAATCTCGGCGTCGAGCTCGACCTGGAGCAGCTGGCGGAGAAGCTACCCGTGGCCGAGTACAACCCAGACCAGTTCCCCGGCCTTATCTTGAGGCTGACCAAGCCGAGGATCTCCGCTTTGATTTTCAGGACGGGCAAGATGGTGTGTACCGGCGCCAAGAACGAGAACGATCTGAAGAACGCCGTCCACGCCTTGGTGAAGCTCTTGAACGACCACGGGGCCAACGTGCCGCTTAACCCCGAGGTCCAAGTGCAGAACATAGTGGCCTCGGGCAGCCTAAACGCCGAGGTCGATCTCGAGCAGGCGGCGTTGTTGTTGGAGAACGCCATGTACGAGCCGGAGCAGTTCCCCGGCTTGATCTACAGGATGACGGATCCCAGAGTCGTCGTCTTGATATTCGGTAGCGGCAAGATAGTGTGCACCGGCGCTAAGTCCGAGAAGGACGTGGCGGTGGCCGTCCAGCAGCTCTACGACAAGCTTAAGGAGATAGGGGTGCTCTACGTCGAGGAGGGCGGCGAGGAGGCCGAGGAGCTCGAGGAGGAGGGCGAGGAGGAGGAAGAGTGATAGGCCTTTATGCCGAGAAAATAATAAGGACCGACCTACCCCTACTCGTCCCCATTTGCGAGGCCGTAAAGCCCAACGTCATCCCCTACGTCGACGACGATCTGCCGTGCCTCATGGAGGCGCTTAGATCGGCCTACTCGGCCGTGGCCTTGAGGACCAAGAACAAGGTAGCGGTGAGGCTGGCGGCGGAGGTCAGGCCCGACGTGATGATACTCGTAGACGGCCTGGCTATAAGAGGGAGGCGCGTCAAGCCTCTGCTGAGGCCCGGAGCCGCGGCGCGGGGGTACTACCTCGTGGAGAGCCGGGAAGAGCTTAAGAGGATCGACGGCGCTCTCGCCGAGGGCCTATTCCTAAACGCCGACAGCTTCGACCAGACGTGGGTCGAGGAGGCCCTCCGCGGCCGCCTAAAATGCGACGGGTGCTCTGCCTGCGGGCCCGTGGATCTGCTGGTCTGCAACGCCTATAGGGAGGTCGAGGTCGTCTAGCCCTTTACCTTAAGCGTCTCGCCGGGCTTCATCACGTAGACCTTGCTGCTGGACACCGCCTCCACCCTGGCCTTGAAGTCCTCGGGGTCTTGTTTGATGACCGGGAAGGTGTTGTAGTGCATGGGCACGACCGACTTGGCCCTCAAGAGCTGGACGGCCCAGGTAGCCTCGCGGGGCCCCATGGTGTAGAAGCCCCCTATGGGGAGCAGAGCCACGTCTATGTCGAACATCCTGCCTATGAGCTCCATATCGCCGAAGACGCCGGTGTCGCCGGCGTGGTACACGTTGCCCTCCGGCGTGGATATGACGAAGCCCGTCGGGGCGCCTCTATTGGCTGTGTGCAACGCAGGCGTCATGTACACCTCCACGCCGTCCCCCAACTTGACGGTGCCCCCTATGTTCATCCCTATGGTCTGCGCCTCCGGGATCCCCTTCTCGGCGACCTCCAACGAGAGCTCGAAGGTGCCGACTATCGGCGCGCCGGTTTTCTTAGAGATGTCGACGGACTCGCCTAGGTGGTCCAGGTGGTCGTGTGTAACGAGTATATAGTTCGGGCGCAACCCGACCACCTCCTCCACGGTGGTTGGCGAGAGCGGGTGGGTGGCCCACGGATCTATCAATATCTTCAGGGAGCCCGCCTCGACCAGGAAGAACGAGTGGCCGAACCACCTCAACTGCATATCGGCTCCCGAATGCCGCTTTATAAGTTATCCCCTGGCTATTTCTTCAGATCTAGGCGTATGGCGCGGGCGTGGGGGGCGTATATGGACACCTGGTACCCCCTAGCCTCCGCGGCCGCCGCTATCTCCTTAAGCGTCGAGAAGGGCATGGGCTTGAGCAACACGAGCTTGAGGCGGTACGTCTTGTTTTTGGGGTCGTAGATGACCTTGGCGTATTTCAACGGCTCTTTGGCCTTCGCCTTCACGAGCTCCAGAAGCGCGTTGACGTCCTCCACGCCTCCTCCTCCGGTCGGCCTTATATCAATTGTTTGTTGAAGATCGAGGCGAGGAGGTGGTCCAGCTCAGGCGCAGCGTCGTACATATCGCCGTTTATCGAGAAGCCGCCCGGCTCCTTGACCTCGAAGACCTTCCACGGCCCTCTGCCGAATTTGGCCAGGACGTACGCCTTGCCGCCGGCCCGCGACGCGAAGTCCAGAAGGCCCTCCACCTTCTCCGCCTCTATCCTTATGGCGGATCTCTTCGCCCTATATTTGAGCTCCATGACTAGGACCCTGCCTCTACAGATCGCCACCACGTCGGGCACGAACCTCTTCCTCACGCCTCCCCCCGAGGAGCAGCCGCGCAACACGGCGCAGCCCCTCTCCCACAGCAGGTTGGCTATGGACCTCTCCTTGGATGCGCCCTTCGCTTTAGGGCTCGTCACGACTGAGGCCGGGCCCGTATTAAAATCAGTGGTTGCGTGATACCGGAGGAGCAAGGCTTTAAATAGGGAATGGGTTGTGGAGCCATGTCCGAATCGTTCGACGTGGTGGTCGTCGGCGCTGGCACGGCCGGCGCCTACACCGCCTACAACCTCGCCAAGAGGGGCTTCAAGGTGGCCTTCATGGACTCCAAGAGCGGCGATAAGGTCGGCGTCAAGACCTGCGGAGATGCTCTGGGCAAACACCACGTCGATAGGATGGCCCGCTTCCTCACGCCTAACCCCAAGATATTTGTCAACGAGATAAAGGGCGTCGAGCTCTTCAGCCCCGACATGAGGACTAAGTACGTCATAGCCGGCGAGGGCTACATGCTCGACCGCTTCAACTGGGGCAAGTGGCTCGTGAAGGAGGCCGTCAACGCAGGCGCCGCGTTCTTCGAGGGCCACACCGCGGTCGCGCCGATATTGGAGAACGGCTACGTAGTCGGCGTGAAGGCCACCGACAACCGACAGGGAGTGCACAAGGAGTTCAGGGCCAAGGTAGTCGTCGACGCGTCGGGCTCCGTCGGCGTTATCAGGACCAAGCTCCCCGACACGTGGCCCATCTCCGAGAGGCTCCACCCCGAGGACGTCTCCCACGCCTATAGGGAGGTCTTCTACATAGAGGACTCGGTGGAGAACCCCCAGTATATCAAGATCTACTTGGACCAGACCATATCGCCGGGAGGCTACTGGTGGGACTTCCCCTACTCCTCCAACTTCGTCAACGTGGGGCTGGGCATATGGGGCGTCTTGAAGATAAACCCCAACGCGAACTACAAGAAGTATCTGGAGCCCCGGTACAAGATAAAGGAGAAAGTCCACATGGGCGGCGGGTTTATACCGACGCGCCGTCCCCTCAAGTCGCTGGTGGGCAACGGGATACTGGCTGTGGGCGACGCGGCCGCCGCGGTCAACCCGCTACACGGAGGGGGCATCGGGCAGGCCTTGCTGACCGGCGAGCTGGCGGCCAAGGCCATAGAGGGGGCCTTCTCGCAGGGGAGGTTCGACGCGGCGGCGCTCTGGGGCTACAACTTGGACTACATGAACGAGTGGGGCTATAGACAGGCCCAGCTCGACGTGATAAGGCTGATGCTCCAGACGCTCGACAACGACGACCTGAACTTCGGCCTCTCCCGGAAGTTGCTGACCGAGGAGGACGTCTTGGACATATCGTCGCGCGGCGTGACTCTCTCGGTCGTCGACAAGATGAGGATAGCGTTGCAGTTCGCAACGAGGCCCGGCCTCTTGATGAAGCTGTACAACGCCATGCAGTACGCCAAGAGGATAGGCGATATGTATCTGGACTACCCGAGGAGCCCCGAGGGCTTGGACAGATGGCACGAGAGGGTTATGGAGGCCTACGGGGAGTACCGCAGGAAGATAGGGCTCGGCCCGATGCCGACGTGATAGAGGAGGAGATAGTCGAGTACTACAGACTGCTCTATCTGAGGGGCCAGACCACCCTCCTCAGCGGCAACATCAGCGCCAGGCTCGGCGACCTCGTCGTCATAACGCCCACGTCGGCGCCCAAGCCCCTTCTGAGGCCCTCGGACCTCGTCTACATAGATCTAGACGGCAGGGTGGTCAAGGGCGAGAGGGCGCCGTCGTCGGAGTGGAGGATGCACGTGGCGATATACAGGCGGAGGCCGGACGTGGCGGCCGTGGTCCACACCCACGCGGTACTGCCGACGGTCCTCGCCGAGAGGATAGAGGCAGAGCTCCTCCTGGAGAGCGAGTCGTACCTCGGAGGAGGGATAGCGGTGGTGCCGCCGATTAAGCCCGGGACTTGGGAGCTGGCTGAGGCCGTGGCGGAGGCCCTCGCCAAGTCCAACGTGGCGATAATGAAAAGACACGGCGTAGTCGCGGTGGGCCCCAGCCTGGCCGAGGCGGTGAATAGGGCCGAGGTAGTGAACGACCTGGCCTTGGCAACCCTCGCGAGGATATGGCTAGGCGGAGGCCCGTAATACTCGGCTACCTAATTGCGTTGGCCGGGGTGGAGGGCCTATCGCCGTCTGAGGCGGCCAAGGCCTTGGGCATATCGAGGCAGGGCCTCCACAAGGCGTTGAGGAGGCTGAGGGCCGCTGGATATGTGGAGGAGGGCCCCTACATAAAAATCGCCGAGGCCGGCCGCGAGGTTCTGAAGGAGGCGTTGAGGGGCCTCATGGCGTATTTCGGCATGTCGGGCATACGGCTCGAGGGCTACGTGGCGAGGGGCCTCGGCGAGGGGGCCTTCTACGTATCGCTGGAGGGCTACCGAAGGCAGATCGAGGAGAAGCTGGGCTTCACGCCGTATCCCGGCACCCTAAACGTCGTCCTGACGGCGGACAGCCTCATATATAGGCGCTACCTCGAGGCCCTCCCCGGCATATCGATAAAGGGCTTCTCGGACGGCGTGAGGACGTACGGCAACGTCAAGGCGTTCAAGTGCAAGGTCGGCGGGATAGACTGCGCCTTGCTGGTCATAGAGAGGACCCACCACGGGCCGGAGGTCGTCGAGATAATCGCGCCGGTCAGATTGAGGGACGCCTTGGCCCTCAACGACGGGGATCCCGTCTCCATAGAGGTCCAGTTGTTGTAGCGCATTACCTTTAATAACGAGGCGGCGTAGCTCTAGTGTCTTCGATAGAGCTGGGGCTCGTGGTCAGCGGCGCCACGATATCGTCGATACCGGTCCAGATATACAGACAGGCGGAGCGATACGCCCAAGAGGAGCAGATGGTGGCCGTCAGAGACGCGGCCGACCCGGACGTAGTGGTCGTCGGGTTCCTCCGCAGGATCACGAAGCTGGAGCCGATAGTCAGGGATAGGGTAAGGACGCCGTATGTGGACAGGCCCGATATGCTGGACTACGGCGTCTTGCTTCCCTACACGACGGCCGTGGTGAAGCCGTACGTGGAGCTGGACCCCTCCGGAGGGCTCAGAGAGGTCGAGCACATACCCACTCCCGGCTCCAGAGTGTTCCTCCTCAAGGGAGGCCCTCCGGTGAGGGTTCCGCCCGAAAGGGCGGCGGTGGTGGGGGTCCATAAATATTCGGGCTGGGAGGTGCCGCTGGATTTGGCCTACCTATCGCACCACGTGGGGGTGTTCGGGGCCACCGGCATGGGCAAGTCCAGGCTTATCAGGGCCCTTCTGGGCGAGGTGGCGAGGAGGGACGTCAGGGTCGTGGTGTTCGACCACACGGGCGTCGACTACGCCCCCTACTACGACAACGTCGTGAGGTCCTCGGAGATAAGGATACCGCCCAACGTCCTGGCGTCCGTCATAGCCAAGCTCGCCGAGCTTCCCTGGCAGAGCTACGGGGAATATATCGAGATAGCCACCATGACCTTCGAAGGCCAGTGGAGCAAGGACGCCTATCTGGCCCACGTCAGGAGGACCATGAAGAGGCTCAACGCCCGCGACACGACCACCGAGAGGGTCGAGCTCTTCATCAAGCAGTTGGTAGACCCCGACTTCTTCGCCGCGTTGAACAAGAGGGTGAAGTCCCCGGCCGACGTCCTGAACTCCCGGCCTTACCCGGTCGTCGTAGATCTCAGCTACGACACAGACCTCGCCGTCAAGCAAGCGATAGTGGCCTCGATAATAGAGGAGGCGTGGGCCGAGGTGAGGAAGGCCAGAGAGCCTAGGCCGACCGTCTTCGTCATAGACGAGGCTCAGAACTACGCGCCCTCCGGCTGGGCCATATCGAAAGACCCCATAGAGACGACCGCCAGAGAGGGGCGGAAGTGGGGCCTCTCGGTGATATTGGCGAGCCAACGGATAGCGGGGGACATAGACCCCTCGATAAGGGCGAATCTGGGGACAGTCTTCTTCAGCAGATTGACGGCGCCGACCGATCTGAGGGAGATCTCGGCCTATTTAGACCTGGCGGACGTGAGCGAAGGCGTCTTGACCCAGCTACAGCCCAGGGAGTTCTTCGTCACGGGTCTCATGAACCCGTTGAGGAAGCCCATACTGTTGAGGATAAGGGAGGTCTAGGGGGATATGCTCACATGGGATCGGTTACAAACATAAGAAAAATAAATATAGTTATGAATTTACTACTTTAATTGAGTTATTAATTTGTTTTCTCTTTCTTCTCTTCCTTCTTTACTTTGCTCGGAGGCGTACACATGTATGCACAATCGAGTCTATATATTAAATTTTTCGCAAAGTGCTATTTTTGTACACACAATATTTTTAAGGGAGGCGCGAGTGCGGGGGCATGCCGGGGTGCTCGAGTGTCTGCCACACATCGAGAAGTTCGTCAGAGAGGGGCGCTACATAGCCGACGGGGCTTCTGCGGACTGCTTCTCGGCGTTGTTCCTCAGAGAGGTAAGGGCCGGCGAGACGTTGAGGGTAGAGGACCTCTACCCCCAGCCGGATGCCCGCCGCGTCTACGACACGCCTCTGGATCTGTTGTTGAGGGGCTGGCCTACGCCTCTGTTGAAGGTCGGGGAGGCCCCCAGGGAGGCGTGGGCCAAGCTCGAGTGGTACAACCCGTTCAGCAGAAGCATCAAGGACAGGACGACCTACGCCTTGGTGAAATCCGTCGAGGGGGATAGGCTCGTTGAGGTTTCCAGCGGCAACGTCGCCATCGCGCTCGGCGTCTTGGGGATCCTCCTCGGGAAGAAGGTCAAGATATACCTCCCCTCGGCCGCAAGGTACGTGGAGCCCGTGCTGGACGTCTTGGGGGTCGAGCACGAGGTGCTGGACGTCACGATGACCATAGAGGCCCTCGAGCACATCAAGGGCGACGTCGCAAAGGGCGCGGTCCACACAAACCAGTTCGAGAACGACGCGAACTTCTTCATGCATATACGGACCGCCGCCGAGATAGACTGGCAACTCTCGTCGAGGGGGATCAAGCCGAGCTACGTCATAGCGGGCGCCGGCACGTCGGGCCACTCGGCGGCTCTGGGCTTCTACTTCGGCGTTAAGTACGGCGCCAGGCTCGTAGCGGTCCAGCCCAGCGACTGGATACCCGGCCTGAGGAGGACCGAGAGCGGAATGAAGTGGATAAAGTATATCCCGGCCGAGGTCGTGGACGTCTCTTTCGAGCAGGCGCTGGAGGGGGTCAAGACGCTGGCCAGAAGATACGGCCTCCTCGCAGGCCTGAGCTCCGGCGCCGTCTACTTCGAATACCTACGGCGTAGGTCCGAAGGCGTCTATCTGATGGTGTTTCCAGATGATATATATAAGTATCTAGATCTATTGAAATATAAATAAAGGATTTACGCTAAAGCCCGCCGGTACACAGCTCATATATAGTCAAGACCTCTGTCCTCGTCCGGGCGTACTGCCACAGCCCCATGTCGTACGTCACCAGCGGCACGCCCAAGGTCGAGGAGGCGGCGACGAGCGATTCGTCCACGAGGCCCAGCGGGCTGGGGAACAAGCCGGCTTTAGGCACGTGGACCTCTTCCAGATCTCCCGAAGAGTTGAGCTGGAGGACCGCGGCTCTGGCCGCGTCTGTTGCATACGGCCACCGCCTGGACACCAGCCCCTCGAGGGCCTCGGCCAACGCTGAGGGCGTCGTGTAGAGCTTCGCGCGGCTTATGGCCATCAGAGCGCAGAGCCAGAGATCCTCGCCGATGCCCGCATCCCCGCCGAGCTCCACCGCCTGGCGCAACGCCCCTATCTGGTACAATATGCGCGCGGCCAGCAAGCCTGTGTCTATCACTGCGCCTCTCTGTAATCGAGGATGCGGCATTTCTCGTCCACGGTGGCCACGGCCTTGATCTCCCTAGGCGGCACTCCCAACACGGCCGATATATAGACGAAGTATATCTCCACCTTCCAGACGCCGCCGTCCTTCTCGGCCTTCACGACCCTGAAATTCGGCGGCAGGAATCCCACCATCTGCTGGATATATGTCTTCAGCCTTAGAGTCACCGCCGCAACGTCGACGCACTCTCCCTCGACGAGTTGCACGTAGGGCGGTTCATGCCGTAATTTAACGTTTCTACCACAAGGCGGCTGAGCCCCTACAGCCGGTACGCGAAGAGGATGTACTTGCCGTAGAGCTTGGCGAACCCCTCAGGCCTTAGAGCGGTCACGTCCCCCTGCGAGTCGACCCTGGCCGAGCCGAAGGAGAAACGGCCGACGTAGAGGCCGTCCCCCACGCAGGGCCTGGCCCTCTCGAGCAACAGCCCGGCGGTGGCCCGCACGCAGATCCAAGGATCGTCGGGGAGGCACGCGAAGCCGCCGGTGCGGCCCAAGGCCTCCTCGAGGGCCTCCTCGGCCTCCCGGCCCTCTAGACACCTCGACGGCTCCGCGCGTTCGGGGACGCCGCCCCAGAGCTCCAGGACCGGCTCGAAGCCGACTTTCTGGACGAGCGATATGCTCGGCTTATTCCACTCGGCCACAATAAGGGTGGCCAGCGAGGCGCCCGCGCTCCTCGCCTCGTCTATTAGATGCTCTGTGACGGCCCTGCCGACGCCTCTGCGTCTGTACTCCGGACGGACTCTCAGCCCCTGGAAATAGGCCGTGCCGCCCACTACCAGCATGCGGGCGGCGGCGACCACGACCCCGTCGAGCTCGGCGACGTACGCCGTGCCGTCGGACACCCAGCCGGGGAACTCTCTGTGGACGTAGTCGCCCCACTCCCACGTGTTCCTCGTGAACTCAGCCACGGCCGGGACGTCCTCCGGCCGGGCCCTGCGCACTATCATCTCTCGAGCAGGAGGACGAATACGTCGCCCTCCTCGGCGCCCAGTATCTTCACGTCGTTGAGCGCGGCGAGCCTCCTGAGCATTAGATAGCAGGTGTAGTCGTCTGTCACTACCCTGAACTGGCTCCCCTGCGGGGCGGCCGCCAGCCTCGCCGCCACCTCCTTAAGTGGGTCGGGACACGCCTTGCCCCTCACGTCTATCTCCTCCATAAGTCAGAACACGACTACGCTATTTACGTTTTCAAGGAAGCTGAACATGGACCCAACCCCGTCGGCCAGCCAGAACTCGGAGACGCCGTAGGCCTTCGCCACGGTCTCGCATATGTAGATCTTCACCTCGCCGAGCTCCTTGGCGTCGGCCAGTATCCTCCGCCAGTCCATCGACTCGGGCAGACCCGGCCCGGCGTAGCCTTGTCTGGAGAAGGCCTTGACGGCCCTCCCCGTGACGAAGACCGCGACCGGCTCGCCGCGCGCCACCAGCGTGGCCACGTACGTCGCGAAGGCGTAGAGCCTCTCGGGCTCGTCGGCCTCCAATATCACGCCATGCATGAGTATTCCCAGATATGGGGAGAAAAACGGCGCGGTCAGTGCAACATTTGCCCTATCTTGCTGAAGGCGTACCAGAACGGGTCCTCGCGCGGGTGGGCTATGGGCTCCGCGGCGCCGCCCCTCCTCCTCAAGACGACGCCGGGGCTGCCGGCCTTAACCTCCCCGATCACGCCGGCCTCTATCCCCTCCCTCCTGAGCGCCTCGACGACCTCCTCGCCTCTGTCCGTCGCTATTATCAAGGTGCCCTCCGATATGGAGCTCCAGGGGTCTATGCCCACGGCCTTTGTCAGCTCGGCGACTGCCCTCTTGACGAACAGCCGCTCCTCGTAGACCTCTATCTTGACGCCGCTCGCCTCGGCGATCTCCACCAAGGCGCCCCAGACGCCCCCCTCGGTGGCGTCGTGCATGGCGTGGACGCCGATCCTCGACGCTATGAGGCCGTCGCGCCAGCAGGACATCTGCCAGTAGAGGTCGTACGCCTCCTGGAACACGTCGGGGGCCAGCCTGGCCTTGAAGTAGTCGGGGTAGAAGTTGGCGAGGAGGGCGGTGGCCTCTATAGCCGGCCCCTTGGTCATCACTATCTGGTCGCCGGGCTTGGCCCCCCTCGTCGTGACCAGCCTCTCCTTGGGCCCTACGCCGAACATCGTGAAGCCGCCGAGCATGGGGTAGTCGGTGCCCTCGTACCGGCCCGTATGGCCGGCGACCACCGACACGCCGATCTCCGCCATGGCCTCGTGGAGGCCCTCCCACATCTCGGCGAACTGCTCGTCTGTCATGGACACGGGCAGGTTGAGGTCTATGGCGGCGTACTGCGGCGGGATCCCCGACGTCATCACGTCGCTGGCGAGGATATGCACCGCGAACCACGCCGCCTTCTTAAAGCCGAACTGGGGCACTATGAACACGGGGTCCGTCTTGACGACCAGAACCCGCCCGTCGCCCAGATCTATCGCCCCCACGTCGACTCCGTGTTGCGGCGGGACCACTACGTCCGGCCTCTTGGCGCCCAGCCTGGGGTATATGACCGAGTCGAAGACGTCGCGCGTTATCTTGCCCAGCTTCATAAGCCGCAAATCCGGATTCCATATATAACTTTTGAATAGAGTCTGGCCGAGCCCGTTGCGGGGGAAGATTTTTATAAACGAAAGACGCCCAGCCGCCATGAAGATCCTCGCGATAGCCGTCGTAGCGGCCGCCGTTGTCGTCCTCGGCGGCGTCTTGGCGTACTTCCTCGTGTTGCGAGGCGGATCGGGCCAGCCGCAGAGCTCCGGCATAGCCTACTTCTGCGCGGGCTTCTCGCCGGCGCCTCTCCAGGCGATACGGCTGGTTGAGTCGGGCCAGCTCCAGAGCACCATAACCTACCAAGGTCAGCCCGTGTGCGTCGGCGCCAAGCTGTCGCCTCAGCAACTGCAGTACCTCAAGAACTTGACGTCGACCTCCCTCCCGGTCGGGTCTAGAAACGCGAAGGTGGTGGTCATAGAGTACCTAGACCCGACGTGCCCATACTGCGCCTTGTTCGACGCCCAGTACGGCGCTCTCCTCAATCAGTACATCCAGAACGGCACGGTCCTCTACGCCGTGCGCTACTTCCCGACGCACGTGATCGGCTATCTGCAACAGGGGCCGCCCCAGGCGTTCGCCGCCGGCGTTGAGGCGTGGTTGGCGCTCCCCTGCATATACAACAAGGCAGGAAGCACAGCGTTTCTAGACGCCCTGCACACGATATACGGGATAGCGGCGATGTACATAGCCAACTACCTCCAGACAGGCAACGCCACGGCGCTGAACGTATACCCTCTGGCCCAGCTCTCATATATCAATTCCCAGTATCCGCAGTGTGTAGTGAACGCGTCGGGCTCGCAACTGGTCGACGTAGTGCAGAGCGCCGAGAACGCGGTGGCGGCAGAGGCCAAGGCGGTGGGCATACCCAACAACATGCTGGGCACCCCGCTCTTCGTAATATACAGTAGCTGATTTTTCGATAGGTTGAAAATATATAAGCGCGTAGCCGCAGGCGGCCGTGTCTGTGCTGAGGAGGCTGTACCTCTACTCCGCCCTCCAGAACTTCGCAAACTCGCTCTACAGCCCCTTCGTGGGCTTCGTGGCGGCCTCGACCGGCGTGCCGCCTCTGCTGCTCGGCGTCGTCTCGTCGGCGGGCACGGTCTTCAACAACATATCGGCGTTTCTCGTCTCGTTTAGGAGGTGGCGGCCGCTCAAGCTCATACTGTTCGCCAACGCCGCGTCGGCCGTTGCCTTGGTCCTCATGGCGGCGTTCGCCGAGGTGCACGCGGCCTACACGGCCATGTACGCTGTGGTTACGGCGTCTCTGGGGATCTCGGGCTACGGCTGGTCCCTCATCATGGAGCAGTACAGCAGGGAGAGGAGGGGGATATCCCTCGCCGAGTTCTCCTTCTACTCCACCCTCGGCGGCCTCGTGGCCACGTTGATAACCGGCTTCTTGATACGCGACGACCCCCTGGCGATTAGGCTGGCCCTCTACGCGGCGGCGGCCTTGACCGCGGCCAACACGGCCCAGCTCTACAAGCTGGGCATAGACTACTCTGAGGGGCCCCGCGCCCCGCGGGGCGGCGTCGGCAGAAGGCTGTTGAAGTTCTACGCGGAGAACTTCGTCTTCATGGCGACCTGGTCCTTCGCGTGGCCTCTCTTCCCGCTGGCGCAGGTCTACGTATTCCACATGACCGGCCTCCAGGTGGCCATAGTCCAGATAATCACTGTGGCCTCCAACCTGGCCTTCCAGAGGGCCATGGGCCGTTTCGTGGACAGACACATGCGGCTTTCCCTATTCCTAGGCAGGGCCACCTTCATGATATGGCCCCTCGTCTACGGGGTCGCCACAAACGTCTACCAGATATACGCCGCCTATCTATTCTTCGGCTTCGGGGGCTCCATATCCAACATAGCCTACTTCGCCTACGTGGTAGACAACGCCGAGGACAAGAGGAGGGCCATCGGATACTTCAACTTGGTCAACGCGCTGGGGGCCGCCGCCGGGGCCGAGCTGTCCAGCGCGGTGCTGGCCTATATGGGCAACTACAACGAGGAGCTGATAAGGAGGATGCTGGTGGGCACCGCCTTCGCTAGGCTGGGCTCCTCCCTCCTCTTCCTCCTCTAGGAGGGGGCTTGGGCAACCGCCGCGGCCCTCCCGACGAGGCCCGACTCCGCGACCGCCCTCGCCGCCTCCAAATACTCCTCCTCGTCGGGCAGATCCCCGCACTCGAGGCAACAGACCCCCGACGCGACGACGCCGCCGTATATCCGGCAGACCTCCGGCTCCAGCCCCTGCCTCAACGGCGCCGCGAGGCAACACTCGATCCCGCCGATCTTCTGCCTCTGGGCCGATATGGTGGACGCCAGCCTGTAGGCCTCCAGGAGGAGCGACACGGCATCGCCCCCGCCCGACGAGAGCTTGCCCAAGAGGTCGGCGCAGTACCAACAGTTGCCTATCAGATAGGCCCTAGCCAGAAGCCTCAACACGGCGACGACCTTATCCATAGGCCGCCCTCAGCAGAGACGTCATGAACATGTTGACGGCGGGGGCGTAGGGGAGCCCGACGGCTCTGGCCACCGGCCTCCCGTCCACGTAGCCCACAAGGCTCGGGACCCCGGCGACGCCGAGCTGCTTCACGTGGGCGATGACGGACTCGGAGTACGCCTTTATGCAACAGATGTCCTTGTAGCTTCTGCATATGGATCTCAACATGCGCTCGAAGTTTATACACACGGCGCATTGGCGCCCGCTGAAGAAGACCACGGCCAGCCTACATCTGGCCAACGCCTCGTCCAGCGTCTGGTCGTCCGCGGCGAGGATGAACTCCACCGGCCCCTAGAACGCGCGGCTATATAATATTTAAGCGGGGCACCACGCCCCCGTGTGAGCCGATCGGCGGCGCTCGCCGTGATGTCGCTGGCCTTGATAGCCGTGATAGCCGCCCGTTGGCTGGACGCCCCGGCGGCCGCCGCCGTCGGCATAGTCGACGCGGGGATCTGCGGCGGCGCGTCCTACAGCTATACGGCCGAAGGCGTGATGGGGCTCGCCTACATAGAACGGGCCGACTTCTACTCCGTCGGCGGCGGGGCGATAATCAACGCCGTCTCGATCCAGCTCAACGCCTTCGTGGAGTCGCCGGGGGCCGTCTACTGGGTCCAGAACGTCGCGTTGATAGCGAAGGCGGACGGCGGCTACCGGATAACGGTGGCCGACTACGTCTTCAACGTAAGCGACTACGGATCGATGGAGGCTAGAGGAGGCGGGAACGTGGTGAGGTATACGGCCGGCGGACGCGCGGTCTCCTTCTACCAGAGCTCGCTGACGGTGGGGGATCTAGGCCTCCCCGCGTCCATCGGCCTCATGATAGCGGTCAACGGGTCCTCAATAAGTTTCTACTACTCCACGGGCGGAGGCTGGCGGCTCTACGACTCCGTGGAGCTCCCGGGCGGAGGGCTCGAGATACGCGTGGGGCCCGGGGAGGAGCTCGAGTGGGTGGTCGCAGGTCCGCGGGAGGGCTATACGGCCCGGATAACCGAGTGGAGCGGCTGGATGCGGCTCCTCTACGAGCGCGGCGGCCGTTGGTACGCCCCTCCGTGCGCCTACTCGGGATCTGCGAGCCCGATCACCGCCGAGAGGACGAGCGCTGCGGAGGGCCTGGCGGAGTACGCCTACGGCGACACGGTCGTGCAGACGGCGGGCAGATCGGCGGTGTATCTGCTCTGGCGCCCGGAGATCTCAGTGGTCTGGACGGCGCAGGGCCCCGCCGTGTTGCTGACGCCGCCCGACGGCGACTGGGCCGTGTTCGTCAACGGGACGCGCCTCGGATATGCCCCGGCCGTCTTGGGGCCGGGCTCCTACAACATCACGGCTGTTCTGTACGCGGGGAGCTCGCCGGTCTATCGCCGTTATATCTACGTATCCTCGCCGTCGCGATCTTGAGCGCGAGGTAGAGCGCCGTGGCTGTCGAGAAGATGGCGAGGGCGGCCAGGACTATGCCCAGAAGCCCTCCGAGCGCCACGGCGGATGCCGCGCCCACCATAGCCCCCAGCGCCATCCCCACGCCCAGGACAACGCTGTAGAGGCCCATGGCGGTGCCCCTCATGGTTACGAGCGCCCTATCGCCGACTATCGCGAGGACGGAAGGCGCTATGGCGGAGGCCAGGAAGACCAGGGGAGAGGCCAGAGCCACCGCCAGCAACGGCGGGAGCCCCGCGCCGAGGAGGGCCGCGAGCATCGCGAGCGCCGACATGACGCCGGCTATGCCCAGATTCAGCGTCCTCTCCCTGCCCCATCTGTCCGAGAGGCGCCCGAAGAGCACCGCGCCCAGGCCCACGACGATGAGAGCGCCTGAGAACAAGAGTCCCGACTGAACGTGCGCGAGCCTGGACGAGGCCGAGAGGGCGTTAGCTATAGCCCGGCCGGAGTATATGCCCATGCCTATGAACGTCGTCAGCGCGAACCAGAGAGGTATGGCGGGCCACGTGGCCGGCGGAAGGCCCTTGAAGGGGTTGAGCGGTATGGAGAGCCCCTTGACGGGGGCGGTCTCGGCCATGGCCAGCACGAACGGCGTCAGGGCGGCCGTGAAGGCGGCCAGCACGGCGAAGGAGCCGGCGCCGCCGAGGATCTGGAAGAGGGCCGCGCCTATCACGTAGCCCACGGCGTAGCCGCCTAGGTTCGCCAGCTCGAAGGCCCCCATGCCGAGGCCTCTATTGCCCACGTCGGTCAGGTCGGTGACCATGGCGAGGGACGACACCAGGATGAAGGCGGTGAAGAAGCCCGATGCGGCGTTGAGCGCGCCCACCGCGAGGGGGCCGGCCCCCCAAGCGAGGGCGGGGTACATGAGGGCCGTGGCGGCCAGCCTGGCGAGGTAGCCCAGGATCATCGCAGGCCGCCGGCCGAACCTATCCGCGTACCGGCCCGCCGCGAAGGAGCCGAGGGCCTCCAGCAGAGGGTATACGGCGAGGATGGCGCCGACCGCCAGCTCCTGGCCGGGGAATAGGAAGGAGGTCACGGCGGCGCCCGCGCCGGAGCCCACGCGCGCCACGAGGACGGGGAGGTAGGTCGCCGAGAGCCTCCTCATGGGCCTTGATAGTCCGGCATTAAAAAGCTTTGTAGGTGAAAGCCGGCTAGAAACGCTCCGCTATGGCCTCCAAGGCGGCGCCTACGTCGGCTCTGTAGCCCAGATCGGCCAGCGCTCTGCCCAGAGCCGAGAAGGCCAGCGCGAGGTGGGCGTAGGAGGCCTGGACGCCCATGTGGCCTATCCTCAGCACAGAGTCCTCCAGCCTGCCCCAGCTCCCGGCTATCATCACGCCGTATTTCTCCCAGGCGATCCTCCTGACGTCGGCCGGCCTTATGCCCGGAGGCGCCGTAAACGCCGTGACGGTGGGGCAGGTGCAGGAGACGTCGGCTGTGTACGGCTGGAGCCCCATGGCCTCAAGGGCGGCCCTCGCGGCCCTCCTCGCGGCCTCGTGCCTGGCGTAGACCGAGTCGAGGCCCTCCTCGAATATCATCTTGAGGCCCTCGTCGAGGGCGTAGAGCAACACGTCGGAGAACGTGTAGGGGAATACCCCCCGCCCGTCCAGCATCTCCTTCCACAACATGGGGTTGAGGTAGAAGGAGCCGCGGCCCACCGCCTTGAACCTCTCCCAAGCCCTCTCGCTGACGGCGAATATGGTCAGGCCCGCGGGCACGTTCAAGGCCTTCTGGCTACCTCCGATCAAGACGTCTATCCCCCAGTCGTCGAACCTTATCTCGGTAGCCCCAACGGCGGAGACCGAGTCGACGACGAGGAGCGGGCCGAAGGACCTCACGACCTTCCCAAGCTCCCTCAAGTCGTTCAGGAGAGCCGACGGCGTGTCGCAGTGGACCAGCGTGACCACCTCCACGTCCTTGTGCAGCTCCAGCGCCCTCTCCACCGCGTGTAGGTCGGCCGACCTCCGCCAGTCGAGGCCGAGGGTCACCGGCCGCCCGCCGTAGAGCTTGACCAAGTCGGCGAAGCCCTCGCCGAAGACACCGTTGTCTACGACCAAGACCTTGGTCCCCTCCCTCACCGTGTTGGCCACGGCCGCGTCGAGCCCCAGCATGGCCTCGCCCACCCAGACGTACAGATCGCCCTTCTCCGCGCCGACGAGCTTCTTGAGCCTAGCCCTCACCGAGTTGTAGAGGTCAAGGAAGCCGGGGTCCAGATCGGGGTTGGTGGTCTCCCTGATCAAGGCCGCCCTCACCCTGTGGGGTATCTCGGTGGGGCCCGGCGTCAGTATAAACCTGTCGGTGTACCGCCGCATAGAGTCCCCGGAGCACCGCTATATATTCTATCCGCCCGTGTAATAAGCCATATAGGGCGCGCCCCGCAGGGACGTGTGCTGGCGCAGAGGAGGCGGGAGCGGCTGGACTGCGAGGTGGCCGACTGGGAGAGGTTCTCCGCGCTTCCGGAAGACGTGCAGAGGAAGGTCCTCGAGGCGCTGGGCTGTCCCTGTATTGACGCCTCCACCCGCCTCCTGCTCATAAGGCTGGAGAGGATGGGCGTGCTGAGGTGCCTATGATGTCGATCCTCGACGCCCTCTCCATGTTGAGGAGGTTCAGAGGCTATCTGGCAGGCGCCGGCGGGGTAGGCGATATGGTCAACGCCCTCCGCTGGAGCGTCTGGTACGCCTTGAAGTGGTGGCTCGACGCGAGGGCCGCCGGCGCTACGGACTCGCCGGTCGCCAAGGCTCTGTACAGATCTCTGCTCCACCACGGCTACGTGGACGAGGAGGGCAGGCCCGTGAAGAGGATAGAGGAGCCCAAGAGGCCGAGGGGGCCCTACGCGCAGGAGTGGCTCGCCCTACACGAGGCCTTCGACAGAGCCTTCCCGAAGATCCTCAGAGGCGACGCCGAGGCGGCCGCGCTGATCCTCGAGTCCATGCAGGCGCAGGGGTGGTACAAGCTGTGGAGAGACGACTTCCTAGAAGCCGCCGGCTTCGAGGGGAGGAGAGTCCTCGAGGCCCCGCTCCGCGGCCACAACGCCGTCGACATATACGCCAGATACGCCCCCGAGCTCTACGCAGGCTACGCCGAGAGCGACGAGGCGGCCGAGGCGCTCTTGGAGGCGGCTCCCGGCGTCAGCGTCGGGCAGTGCCCCGGCTCCGGCATATGCGTCCTCCTGGCCTCATCGGCGTGCGAGGTCGTTGAGGCGCTGGCCCGGCTCTCGGTCAAGGAAGTCCTCCTCTTCAACTCGCTCCACTGGATGCCCGACCCGGCCAAGGAGGTCGCGTGTCTGAAGAAGGCGGCTCCCGGCTCCCTCTTCTACGTCGGCCAGCCCGTCGTCGAGACCATGCCCGGCTTCCTCGCCATAAACACAGCCGCAGGCGCGCTCCACGTCTTCTCGCGCGGCGAGGTGGAGGCCCTCCTCGAGGCGGCCGGCCTCAGAAGGAGGAAGCTACTGCTGAGGGAGATGCCGTTCTACGCCGCGGTCTGGTCCTCCTAGCCCGCCGCTACGGGCGCGAGAGCCTCTCCAGCGCGTGCTCCGCCCCCTTCCGGAAGTGGGACGACACCCAGGGCTTCAGAGGGATGAACAGCGGGCTCAGCACGATATCCCAATCGCTCGCCAAGACGCCGCCGGCGACGGAGTTCCTCACGACGCCGGTGAAGGGGCCTCTGATGTAGTTCAGCAAGACCTCCCGCCTGGCCTCGTCGACAGCCGCCTCGGCGTATCCCGTGTTGAGGGGGCCGGGGAAGGCGAAGGTTATCCTCAAGGAATAGATGCCCGAACTGACGCCGAGCACCTCCACCCGCCTGTGGCCGCCCCAGTACTTAGGCATATCCTCCAGCTTGGAAAGCCGGCGCCAGACGCCCTCCACGTCGTCGACGCGCCGCTCCACCCTAAACTTTATAGACCCGATCACGAAAGGCGCGCAGGCCGGCGTTAAAATACTTACCGCGCCCGGCCGGCCCGCGCAGTCTGCGGGGAGAACCCCACACCAGCCCCGGGACTTCCCGCCGCGAAGCGTGCGCAGGCCGCGTCGGCAGATCCCCCGCGTGCGGCTTAACCTCGACGCCCAGGGGCGCAGATCGGCGGCCGCGCATAGACGTCTACGGCAAGCAACACGGGCTGTCCCGCGGCTGAGTCCCCACCTCGTGACGTCCTCGCATGTTAGGTCGCAACGAGAGTTACATCCTCTTTACGCATAACGCTAGTCG
>JBMFIG010000009.1:0-54634 GCA_049976425.1 Thermoproteus sp. | reverse complement strand
GTCTCAAGTCTAGGGGGTTGCCCCACGACCACGTATACCTATGTGAAGAATGCCGCTTCAAGACCTCGCCCGCCTAGCCTTAACAGCGTGCTTGTCCCCCTCCCGCCAAACGTCCACGATACGTACGGCTGAGAAAAGACGGCTCATTGACATATGGTGCCGACCCAGCGGCCCGCAGTCCTTCGGAGGCGCGATGGGGACTAAGGCGAGTATCCAATAGGCCTTTTTAACCCTCCTCCCCTCTCTGATCTCCACGGAGCCTGGGTAGAGCCGCTCCAGCTCAGCGACCTTGTCGGCAAGCATGGCGCCCATCAAGGCCTTCCACGCCTGGAACGCCTTGCCAGCGGCGTTTCTGACAAGGCCCTGTCGGAGAAACCTCTCCGCCAGCTCAGCCTCGTATTCGGCCTCCAGCATCCGCGTCTTTTTATACCCCTCTAAGTCAAGCCACGGCTTTGACAGCTCCACATATAGACCTTATTTAAAAGCAGTAGGAGATACATAGTAGATTTAATTACTACTATGACGTGCGCTCCGCTGTCCGCACACCGCTGGTAATATCCGGCACGCAGCCGACCGATGTATATAGAGGTTGTTCAAACATGCCCACCGCAGTGGTGATCGGTTCCGGTAGGTTATTTATTGATGGTGAAAATACGAGGCGACGAAGATAGTATTCAACTTCACAGATGGTTAGAGCTTTTTGTGAAACATATTCTACATTTTTCACACGTCAACCCTATGCCCATCTCATTAGGACATATATATTTTTTCAAAGTCCCCATCTTCTTTATGAGACTTTTTCTCCTACTATGCTCTAGGAAAACTACAAGCCTTTTCCCCCTCTTCTCCGCCCACTCAGCGGCTTTTCTGATCAACGGAATCTGAGCCTCGGCCTCCTCTCCAGCCAGCAGATAGGTTATGTTATCGAAATACTCGCCATACTTATTTAGATAGCTGAAGTTGGCCGCGTCAAGCGACATGAGGACAACGAGGTTTTTGGGCCTCTCTGGAGATGCCGCAATTATTGGGAAGGATCGTGTATATAGGTAAAAAGTTGTGGTGGGGAACTCCCCCGCCAGCCTTTTTAAAAAATCCCAGTACCACGCCGAAAAGATATCACCGCCCACATGCAGTCGTATGATCCGCGCGCCGCGGTTGTGCACCACAAACTTAGTCCAGCCGCTCAGCCACTCGTAGCCTTCCTTCACTATATGGATATAGTTTAGATATTCGCGTAGGAGGTGTTGCTTGCTATAACGTGCAGTGTTTAAATCATAACATATATAACCTTTACCTTTGTAAAGTCCTTGGGGTCCAGACCTGCCGCAAAAGGTGGCGTAGGGACACGTCAATACGGGCGGGAGATCAAAGCTCCAGATGTTACCTATCTTTCTATTACCGAGCGAGTAGGGCATTTTGGGGACTATTCTGGAAAGGCCTCTGCCTAGGCCCTCGGCAGTCCTTACCTGAATCTTGCGCAGAGCTATCATTTCCGACTCAGTTGTCGGCGGCCGGTACGCCCCCGTTCTGTAAAGCGCCCAGGCGAGATCTTTTAGGGTGATTCCGGGCGCGACCTCTCTAGTTAACCACGCCTCTGGCCTCATATATATAACATCCCGTATTTAATTCAGATTATGTGTTTCGTGATCCAAGGCGCATATGAGAACTGGTACCACTCGCTTAATGACATCAATAGAGACAGTTTGAGTTTGGGATGTCCAGAGAACTGCAAGCAAAAAATCGAGAAGAAGAAAGCGGGAGTAGTTCTGTGGGGGTTTGGGAGGAGAGAACTTTACGAAGAGCTAGAAAGAAAGGTAGTGGAAGCAGGTAGCGTAAATGTAATTGGGGTATCGCAGAAGCCGGATGATCGTAGGAGAAGCGAGTTGGGCAGGAGGGTTGTGCTCGTAGGGGAGGTAAGTGAGGAGGATCTTATTGGAGAGTGTAAATGCGACTATTGGCCCAAGGGCACCGGCTGGGATTACAAGTTTTTCATTAAGGCGAGGCTGTGGCTTCCCGAGGCTGAGTACGGCAAAGGAATTGAATTCCCCACGTTCCAGGGGTCTCTCGAAGTAATAGACTGCAGATTGGTTGAAAAAATAGCGGAACTCGCCCAGTCCGTCGGTTACGTGGCCAGTCACACAAGAAGTGTTGAGTGCCCCCTCAGCGGTATTAGGAAGTTAGGAGAGAGGCTACGCGAAGAATTCTTTGCCAAGACAGTTGACCTAGACCTGCTCCTCGGGGCGTTGGAGGCGGGAAATGTCCTTCTCGCCGGGCCGCCCGGCACTGGCAAGACCGCTCTCGCCAAGAGAATTGCTGAGTTAGCCGCGGCGCCAGGCAGTCGTAACCACATCATCGCCGTGGCCCATTCTCTCTGGTTCCGCAGGGACGTAATAGGCGGGGAGTCTCTTGGGCCAGACGGCGTGTTCTGGAGGTCTGGGCTTTTCATAAAGGCTTATAACATGGCGGCTGAGATGCTGGAGAGGGGCTTGTCTGAACCCGTGTTCCTTATACTCGACGAGGTAAACAGAGCCGACATCGATAAGGCATTCGCCGATCTTTTCGCAATATTTCGCACTCAGCTCTGCGACGACTGGAGCATCCCAATAAGCCTAGTAGAGGAAATCGAGGCCTACGGCGATAAAGTAGACGACGATTCAAAAAAGTTTGTCAAATATTATAGAAAATATAAGGACTTACCATTGAGACTTATTAGGGTTATAGCCACTATGAACATAAAAGATTGGAGAAACCTCTTCCTTACCGGCGAGGCTTTCCTCCGGCGATTTGTAATAGTTAAGACAGAGTGTCCAGAAGTAGACTCCTATATCGACAGAGTCGATGGACCTGAGGAGGTAAAACAGGAGATTAGGAAAGCGGTGGAGGAGCTAGGCGGTTGCGTGCCGCCTGCGGCGGTAATCGCCGCGCTAAAGCTCTTGAAAAATCTCGACAGAGGGAGAGTCGATGCGAAGACGGTCATAAACGCGATGTTGGGAAGTAAGGAGTACCTCCTAGGAAGAGGACACCGCTAGGGCGTGAACAAGACTGAGATAAGGAGGCGCAACCTCGGTCTGTTGGTAGGGCGTAGATACTTCCGTTACTATCGCCAGCCCGACATCAAGATAATAGAAAGCCTAATGCGCAGAGCCGACGAGGAGGAGGCGCTCGCCGCTTCTTTTAAGGACCTAGCCCTAGAGGCTTTAAAATACGCGTTGAGCCTTCTGAGGATTGAGGTTGAGAGAGCGCTGAGAGAAAAACTCGTCTACCGCGAATTCGGCGTGGTGTACGGCGCGGATCTAGAAGGGGCTATCGACGTCGCTAGGAGTATTGCGGTAAGGCCGTCGCGTCTAGTCGCGTCGCTCACCTATCTCCCGTCTAGACACGCGCCCGAGTATCTGCTAATGCGGCGTGTAGCGAGAGAGGCGCTCAACGCCGCGAGGCGCATGGCCGCCGGGGACGAAGAGGTGGCGAGGCTCTTGGAAGGAATAGCTAGACTCCTGCGCCATTTCCCAAGCGGGACGACTAGTTTGGAATGCGGAGATGTTGAATACATAGAGTGGCTACGCAGAGCGTGTTTAATCAATAGGTTTGTAAAGGCATTGGAAAGATCCGTAAAGATCGGACGCGCCGCTGGGTTAGGTGAAGAGGTAGTATTCCGCGACTGGAGGCTTTACGAGGTATACACATACTTCCTCATCTACGATGTGTTCAAAAACGCGGGATTCGAGGAAACGGCGTGTCCTAGAGCCGGAGCCGACGAGCCGGATCTCACCCTCAAGAAGGGTAACAAGTGTATCCTAATTTACTTCAACAAACCGCTGACCTCTTCCCTGGTGGAGAGATACAACGGCAATGACGCCAGACTGCACCGGGGGAGGCCTGACGTCTTTGTAGAAGACGGCGATGTAAGGATTGTGGTGGAGACAAAATTCTCCACATCACCTTCCTACATCGCCTTGGGCAGATTTAAGACAATGGCCTATATGTACGAGTACTCGGCTGACGCCGGTATTTTGATCTTCCCTGCGATTGAGGGGACGCCACTAGACGACGAGGAGAGAAGCATTGCAGAGCTCTATAGGTATATGGAGAAAGAAGGCGTTGCAACGCTACATCTACGCGACGGTAGAAATCTACACCTCATAAGAGTAGATCCCGCAGAGACGGAGGATCCATACGAGTCAGACAAGAGGGCACGTGAAAGGCTAAGACGCGTGCTCAATTTCTAACACATCAGCATATCAGGCAGTGAAAAGAATCCCTCAAATTTTTGAAATTTATCGTATTTATATAGAGATTTATATATAAAAATTCTTGATAAATCAGTATAGGAGCGTCTAGAATTAGCTTAACTGCATCTTTAGTCCTCTACTTTTATAGACGTTACGTGTGTGCCAGCTCCATCTAGGGCTACGTCTATGGGGTCGTCGGTGAGTCCGCCTGATCACCTCGATGCAGGTTTTGGCGGCTTCTGCGGCCATCAGCAACTTTTTCTCATGTCCTCCCCACCTCTTCGCCTTGGGCCGCACGCAAGTAGTGTCAGCTTCCGGCACAGGTCCGGCGGCCGTCCACAGCCGAGGCCAGTCTCCGAGCGCTGATATGCCAGAAGGCTAAAAAATTAATACTCGGCTGTCTTGTGCCGTTGGGGCCCCGGTAGCTCAGCCTGGTTGGAGCGCTCGCTTGGTAAGCGAGAGGTCCCGGGTTCGAAAGGGGCGTCCCCGAACGTCCCGGCCGGGGCTCCATCGCTCTTATCCTGCCTGGTCGTTGCGGGCCTCTCAGCAAAGCCCTACCGACTTGCAGACGGGCTCAAGCCTCGTCAAGGCATAGAACGCCCCGCCCGCGAGGTGTATCTGCCTCTCCTTTCTCGCTCACCTCTCAACGCCCGGCGCCTCCACGGGTCGGCGCGTATATAGTCCGCCTCCTGTCCGCCCTCTGCCAGCTGAGGTTATGTTCATGTAGCCTTTTATTCTGCTACCGCCTTTATAGAGCTTGACCTCCTTCTCTACTGCGATTTCCTTCTCCGCATCCGCCACCTTGGCTCGGAGAGCTTGCGGTCGAGGCCATGTTGCCTATATGTCTCCAACGCCTGGCCAGCGATTAAGCCTCGCGCAAGCGTCTGTCATGGACACCGCGTCTACTCCGGCCTCCACGGCCGATCTGAAGAGCCGAGATCGCTTAAAGCCGCTGGAGAGAGGACGTCTACGTTCCGGTATTCGGCCGAGGAATCCGGTATAAGCTCAGAGGCGTCTACCTGATCCTAGCCCTCGTGGAATCTCATGTATTTTTATTCTCCTCGCATCTCAGACCGTGTACACATTGGTGATCTATCTTAGGAAGAGGAGCGCTACTGTTGTCGCGTATCTGCCGACCCCCAACGGACGGCCTCTGTCGGCTAGGGTCGCCAGGTCGGCGGCCGAGGATCTGATCGCCAACGCGGCTGTCAGGAAGAGGTGGAGGGTGGGGAACGCCGAGGCTGTCAGCGCGAGGATAGGGGGCCGCGCCTTGGTGATGGCCGTCCAGCTCTTCGGTTGCCATGCGCTGGACGTGGCCGGGCTTGACGAGGAGATTAGGAGAGCGTATAGGCAGGCCGAGGACTTGATAAGGGCGGCCGCATTGAGGAAGGGCGTGCCTGAGGAGGTCCTCGACAGCTATATACGGGCCTGGCTGAAGGCCGATGGGGGCAGGCTCCCTCCGGACGATCCCGACGCCAAGGCTGTGGCGAGCGGGTTCCCCGCGGCGGTTGTGTGGGCGTACGGAGGCTATTTGGTCCACTCGCCTCCCTGGTGTTGAGGCGCATGCGTTGCCCGCCGCCTTACAGCATATCTGGCCTCCTGCAGTACGAGCAGTTCGTGAGCCAGTTCGGCAAGCTGGTTACCGACGTCTACAACGCGGTCTCCGCGTACATGGAGGAGGGCCAGCTCTCTCTGGTCGTGGTGGCGGCTCCGCCGGGTAGCGGCAAGACGTACCTCCTCTACCAGCTCGCGTCGGAATACGGCAGGCGGTGGCCCACCGTGCTGGAGCAGATGCAGGGCGATCCCCAGAAAGCGTCTGAGTTCGCCGAACAGCTCGAGTACAAGCTCGGTTCGGCCGTATACAGGTGGATACACGATGTGTTGGGGAGGGACGTCGGGTGTAAGGACCCCGTCTGCGTCCTCTACGTCCTCCAGGCCGCGGCTGTGGCGTTGGAGAGGCAGATACATCTGTTGGTTCTCTTGGACGAGTATCCGCTTGACTCTCTGGGCAACGACAGCAAATTGGCCAAAGAAACCGAGATCATGCTTAAGAGGCTCGCCGAAATGCCGGGGTTCGCGACCCACGTAGTAATAACAGCGCACTACCAAGGGGACTGGAACTCGTTCCTGAGCCGCGTGGGGCGCGGAGCGCTCGAGAAGTACCACGTCGTGAGGTGGTTTGACAGAATTGCGCTGGCGCCTGGCTTCGAGAAGGATGCCGAGGAGTTTGTCAGGAGGCTGGCTTGCGGAGTCCAGCTCGACCGCTTCGTAGCGCAGACCGGCGTCGAGATGTTGAGGAGCGGCTACAACTTCAGGCATGTGATAACTTTTGTGTTCGGGGCGTCCGAAGGGGCAAAGAAGCGGGCGGCCGACGTGCAGGTTGAGCGGGAGCTACACGATGCCGTGGTGAACGCGATTCGGAGCAACGTAAAGGAGGGGAGGTACCAGGGACCTAGCAGGCCGGACGTGTACACAGACGACGGAAGGTGTATAGAGGTGAAGGTGAGGGCCGACGCGAGAGGGGTCAACGTCCTCCAACACGCCGGTTGCGATACGATCTACGTCACGATATCCCCAGAGCCCGTAGGCGTCAAGAACGAGATACACGTAAGGGCCGACGTGCACCAGCTCGTGCAGGGACTCGCGCATCTCAGGAACCGCGGAGACGACGTCTACCGCGGGGTGTTGGCCATAATGGCCAGGGCCATTGCGGCTGAGGTCCTCCAGAAGATCGGCTTGAAGAAACCCGAGCCCAAACAGCCGGCGTTCTGCGAAAAGCTACGGGAGATCTTCAGAGAGAAGCCGAGGCCTACCAGGAGCGAGCTCGTAAGATCCGCGGCTTTCAAGGCCATCGTCAGGGAGATCCTGGCGGGAGTCGACGAGGCTTGCGCCAAGGCCATTAGGGCGGACTGCGTCGACGCCTTTGCGGAGAGGACCGAGAAGTTATACGGCAGGTCTGCGGTGAGGGTGAGGGGCTCGACCGTCGAGCTGGGCGATCTGTGCAGGGAGGGCCGGACAGCGCAACTGTTGTCCGGCTAGACTGGCGGCGGATCCCGCCGAAGGGGCGGCCGGTATCTAGGGGGTACGCGGACGGGGGCCGCCTTGCCGATACTTCCTGTGAACTCTCCCTCTACTGTCTCCGCGATCACCGTAGCTGATATAGGCCCGTGTTGGCGGCCTCGTGTGGAGCTGGTGAACCTGGGCTCCGTGTGGCGTCTGGTCAAGGCCGTGGCGGCGTTGGGCGGGGAGGCGCCTCTGGAGCGTCTGGAGGGGATCTACGGGGGCGGGGTCGAGTACCTGCTGGGGATCGCCGTGGAGCTGGGCATGCTCGACAAGGGGGTGAGGGACGTCAGGGGGAGGCGGCGCGTGGTCTACAGGCTCACCGGGAGGGCTCTGGCCGCCTTGGGGCCGGCCGAGAGGTGCCCCGTCGAGGTGGAGGTGCGCGGGGGCTTGTTGGTCCTCAAGACGCCTTTCGGCTTCTACCGGGCCGAGTACTCGGCCTCCGCCCTTCTGTCTATCGCCGAGAAGCTGGCTCCGGCGTGTGGGGAGGACCGGCGTAGGCTTTACAAAAGGCTGAGGGAAAGCGCCGAGAGGGCTGTCGAGAGGGCGCGGGGGCTGGAGAGGTGGCTTGTCGCCGCCCGGCCGCGCTAGGCCTCCGCCCGCGCGTAGCGCCTGCTCCCGCCTCGGGGCCTCCGGTCGGCGGCTTTTGTATTATCGCGATATTATACCAGAACTATTTTTAAGATCTATTTCTGCCGACGTATGAACGCCAAACTTCTGGGAATAATAATAGCGGTAGTCGTAGTGATTATAGCGGCGGCCGCGGTATATATGGCCCAGAGGGGCGGCGGAGGAGGGGCGGGCACCTCGCAGCCGGCCCAACAGACGTCGTCGGCGCAGTCCGCCTCCAAGGGCGCCGTTTACGTGATCTACGACATAGGGGGCCGCGGGGATCTCTCGTTCAACGACATGGCGTATCTAGGCGCCTCCAGGGCCGCCCGCGATTTCGGCCTCCAGCTGGTGGAGCTGCAGAGCAAGACGCAGGACGACTACCTGCCCAACCTGAGGCTTGCGGCTAGGAGCAACCCGACTCTCGTCGTGGCGGTGGGCTTCTTGATGACCGACGCGGTGGCCGAGGCGTCTAAGGAGTACCCCAACGTGCGCTTCGCCATAATAGACGGCTACGTGCCCAATAGGACGAACGTGCTCTCTATACAGTTCAAGGAGAACGAGGGCAGCGCCCTGGTGGGGGCCCTGGCGGCTCTCACGGCCTACTACTTCAACTGCACGAAGGTGGGCATCGTGCTGGGCATGGACATACCCGTCCTGTGGAAGTTCGAGATCGGGTACGCCTACGGCGTGAGGTGGGCCCAGAGGTACATCGCCGAGCACTTCGGCAAGAACGTTACGTTCACTATATACTACGTCTACACCGGCTCCTTCAACGACCCGGCTAAGGGGAAGCAGGCGGCGCAGGCCATGTTGGCGCAGGGGGTCTGCGTGATATACCAGGCGGCGGGCGCGACGGGTCTCGGCGTCTTCGACGCGGTTGCCGAGGCGGGCCAGGCGGCTGGGAGGACCATGGGGCCGCCCTTCGCGATCGGGGTCGACGCGGATCAGGACTACATAAAGCCCGGCTTTATCCTGGCCTCCATGATGAAGCGCGTGGACGTCGCCGTCTATAAGGCTGCGCAGATGGCCGTGAGCGGGAACTTCAGCGGCGGCTTGATGCTCCTGGGCCTCAAGGAGGGCGGCGTGTCGGTCAGCACTCTGGACGACTTGAACCAGTTCCTGCAACTGGGCATACAAGCGGGCGCGGTCAAGGCGTCCGACGCACAGCAGATAATCCAGAAGGTGAAGCAGATGCGCGACTCGATACCGCAGTGGATATGGCAGGCGGTCGACCAGCTGAAGCAGGACATAATATCGGGCAAGGTGCAGGTCCCGCTTCCGACCACCCGCGACCAGCTGCTCCGGTACAGGCAACAGCTGGGCCTGGTGGGCTCCGGCTGATGATATCTCTTAAAGAAATACACAAGGTTTTTCCAGACGGCACCTACGCCCTTAGGGGCGTCTCCCTCGACCTCAAGCCGGGCGAGGTCCTCGGCCTTTTGGGGGAGAACGGGGCGGGGAAGACCACCCTCATGAAGATCTTGTCGGGTATATACGAGCCGACCAAGGGCGTTGTGGAGGTCGGCGGGAGGCCCGTCAAGTTCAAGAGCGCCAGGGACGCCCTCAAGGCGGGCATAGCCATGGTCCACCAACACCTGTCCCTCGTGGACGAGCTGACGCCTCTGGAGAACATCGCCCTCCTGGAGGGGCCCTCTCTGGGGGGCATAACGAGATCCCTCAGGGGCAAGGTCGAGGCGATAGCCAGGTCTCTGGGGTTCGAGGTGGATTGGGACCGGCCTGTGGGCGAGCTGCCTCTGGGGATCAGGCAGAGGGTGGAGATAGTCAAGGCCTTGTACCTCGGCGCCAGGGTGTTGATCTTGGACGAGCCCACGTCGCTCCTCTCGCCTCCCGAGATAAAGAGCCTTCTGGACGTGGTGAGGCGGCTCAAGGCTGAGGGGAGGACGGTGGTCTTCATCACCCACAAGATCCCGGAGGTCTTGCCCATAGCGGACAGAATAGCGGTGTTGCGGAGGGGGGAGAAGGTGGGCGAGTTCCCGCCGTCGGTCAGCCCCGACGTGCTGGTGGAGGCGATGGTGGGCAAGCTCAAGACGTGGCCTCTCGAGCGGGAGGGGGAGCCGGGCGGCGCTGTGCTGTCGGTGGAGGACCTCTGGGTCTACGAGAGGGGGCGGCCGCTACTGCAGGGCGTCGACCTGTCGGTGAGGGGGCGGGAGATACACGCGCTGGTGGGCGTCGAGGGCAACGGGCAGGAGGCCCTTGTCGACGTCCTCGTCGGCTTGCGCAAGCCGGCGAGGGGGTCGGTGAGGGTCGCCGGGCCGGTCGCCTACATCCCTGACGACAGACACGGCAGAGCCCTGGTGCTGGACCTGCCGCTGGTCCACAACGCCGTGTTGGGGGTGCACAGGAGGTTCTCGAGGGCGGGCCTCTTCGACTGGGCGGGCGCCAGGCGCTTCGCGGCGAAGCTCATAGAGGAGTTCTCCATAGTGGCGCCGGGCCCCGACGCCCCGGCGAGGTCCCTGTCGGGCGGGAACCAGCAGAAGCTGGTTGTGGGAAGGGAGCTGAGCAAGAGGGCGGACCTCATCATCGCGCACCAGCCCACGCGGGGCCTCGACGTGGCGACGACCGAGTACGTGCACAAGCTGTTGATGGACGCGAGGAACGCGGGGGCCGGCGTCCTGCTCGTCAGCAGCGACCTAGACGAGGCCTTGAAGCTGGCCGACTCGGTCTCGGTGATCTACCGCGGGAGGATCGTATTGAGCAAGCCCGCGCGGGAGGCCTCCATCGACGAGATAGGGCGCGCCATGGCGGGGCTATGAGGGGCCTTCTGGACTCCCTTCTGTCCCTCGCCGTCGCCATCGCGGTCGGGGCCGTCGTCGCCTACGCGTCCGGCTACAGCCCGGCTCTGGTCTATTACTCCATGTTCGTGGTGCCGTTCACGGACGTGGTCTACATAACCTCGGCGTTGGCCACCGCGATGCCCATAATACTGACGGGCTTGACCTTCGCCTTGGGCCTCAAGGCGGGGCTGTTCAACATAGGGGCCGAGGGGCAGACGTACATGGGAGCTCTCGGGGCTGTCATAGCCTCCTATCTGGCCGCCTCGGCTCTGGCCCTGCCCCTCTCCTTCGCCGTGGGCATCTCGCTGGCCGTCGCCTGGGCCATGGTGCCGGCCCTCCTCAAGGCCTATAGGGGAGTCAACGAGGTGGTCAGCACCATAATGATGAACTGGATAGCGTACTGGCTCGTCATAATGGAGGCCTCCACTACGTTCTCCAACCCCATGCAGCCGTCCGAGACCATAAAGGTGCCGCCTCCCGCGAGGCTCACCCCGCTTATTCCGGGCACCAGCCTGACCGCCGGCTTCTTCGTGGCGGTGGCGGCCGCGGTCTTCGTCTACTGGCTTCTGGAGAGGTCCGTGGTGGGCTACGAGCTGACGGCGGCTGGGCTCAACCCGACGGCCGCGAGGATAGCGGGGATACCCCAGTCCAAGGTCGTCGTGTACTCCTTCCTTCTCGGCGGCGTCATGTCGGGGATCGCCGGCGTCTTGCAGGTAGTCGCCATGCCGCCGTCCTACAGCCTGGCGACGAACCTAGCCAACGTCTACGGCCTCGGCTTCGACGGGATAACCGCCGCCATGTTGGGGCGGGGGAACCCCTTGGGGACCCTACTGGCGGCGCTCTTCTTGGGGCTCATGGAGGAGGGGGCGCGCCACATGCAGGCCATAGCCATGACGCCCTTCGAGTTCGTGAAGATGTTGCAGGGCATCATGATAATGGTGATAGCTGTTAGGATGTTGGAGCTATGGAGGAGGCGGCGTTAGTTCTCCTGACCCAGACGATACACGCGTCGGTGCCGATACTCCTGGCGGCTGTCGGCGAGATACTGGCCGAGAGGAGCGGCGTGGTCAACATAGGCCTGGAGGGCCTTATGCTGATAGGGGCCTTCGTGGGCGTCCTCGTGGGCGATTTCGCGGGCTCCGGCCTGGCCGGCGTGGCCGCGGCGTGGGCCGTCGGCCTCCTGCTGGGCCTCCTCCACGGGGCCATAGCGGTCTACATCAGAGGCGACCAGCTGGTCGCCGGCGTCGCCATGAACCTCTTCGGGGCCGGCCTGGTGGCCTACGGCATACAGGCCGTGTGGCACGTCGCGGGGTATAAACAGACGCCTTCGTGGGCTCTGGTGGACGTCAACGCCATGACTGTGCTGGCCTTCGCGGTGGCGGGCGCCATGTGGTATATACTGACCAGGACCAGGCTGGGCGTGGCGATAAGGGCTGTGGGCGAGGACCCCGAGGCGGCGTACAGCGCGGGGATAGACGTCTACAAGATCAGGCTGTTCTCGACCGCGGTCGGCGCCTCGTTGGCCAGCCTCGGCGGCGCCTACCTGAGCCTGGCGTACCTATCGGTGGTCACCAAGGACATATCGGCCGGCAGAGGCTTCATCGCGCTGGCTGACGTGGTCTTCGCCAACTGGAACCCGTTGCTGGCTATAGCAGGCGCCTTGATCTTCGGCTTCTTCGACGCGTTCTCCTACTGGCTGCAGATATTCGGCGTGGCTAGGTACGAGGTGACGAGGATGTTGCCCTACATAGCGACCCTCCTGGTGGTGGCCGGCGTCATAGGACGCGCGAAGCCGCCGAGGGCTTTGGGCAAGCCCTTCAAGAAGGAGTAGCCGGCCTACTCCAACACAACGTTTCCTCCCTTCAACACGCCGTAGTTGCTGACGATCCACCGGTTTCTGATCTGTCTGGTTATGACGGCCTTGGCGCCCTGCTCAGCCGACACGGCCTTCCTCAGAGCTATGACGGCGGTGTCTTTCTTTACGGACTGGACCACGCCGAAGACGGTCGCGGCGCCTATGGAGACGAGCACCACCTCGTTGGGCTTCATGGGCTCGGCCTTCTCGCCCATCCTCGGCAGCTCCCTCACCTCCAGCTCCAGCGAGGTCCAGACGGGCGGGAGCGTCCCCGGCTTGCCGACCACGGAGCCTGCCAGGGCGTCGGCCTTGGCCAGAGCGGGGTCCAGAGTGGTCATGAGGCCTACCAGGCCTCCCGGCCTCGCCTCCTCGGCCTTCTCGCCTCCGTACTCTATCCCCACCACCTTGGTCAGGAGGGGCTGGTAGGGCGACTTGGCGCCGGGCCTGTCTATCTTCAGCCCAGGCCTTATCTCGACCTCGTCGCCGAGCTTTATGGCCCCCTGCAACAGAGTGCCGCCCAGCACGCCTCCCCTTAGCTTGTCGGCGGGGGTCCCCGGCGGGTTCACGTTGAAGCTCCTCAAGACCGCCATGCGGGCGGGCTTGGACAGATCGGGCTCCCTCTTGGGGGTTATCTTGGCCACGTAGGAGGCGAGCACGTCTATGTTGACCTTATGTAGCGCCGAGACGGGCACGACGGGCGAGTTCTGGGCCCAGGTCCCCGACAGGAACTTCCTTATCTGGTTGTAGTTCTCGACGGCCTTCTCCTTGGGCACCAGGTCTATCTTGTTCTGGGCCACCACCATGTTCCTCACCCCTATTATGTCCAGCACGGCGAAGTGCTCCGCGGTCTGCGGCTGGGGGACGGGCATCGTGGCGTCGATCACCATGAGCGCGGCGTCCACCGCGGCGGCGCCCGACACCATCGTCGCTATGAGGACCTCGTGCCCCGGCACGTCGACTATGGATATCTTGCGCAACAATTTGGGCTCGGATCCGTCGGGGCATCTGCCCTTGTCCAGAAGGCCGTCGGAGAGCGGGTACTCGGAGCCCGGGCAGTCGTATACGCCTATCTGGGTGTAGCCCAGCTTTATCGTCATGGCCTTCTTCACCTCCTCGCTGTGGCGGGCCACCCAGACGCCGGACAACGCGTACACCACGCTGGTCTTGCCCGCGTCGACGTGCCCCGCCGTGGATATGATGCCGTCAGGATAGACGAACCCCATGGTACCCCACTTCTCCGGGGGTTTATTATGTCTTAAGGCTCCGCCGATCCCGGCTACGCCGGCCGCCCCGCCCTCGGGTCTGTCAAGGCCGTGGCGACGTCCACCGCGAAGTTGAGCGCCAGGATCAGCGACACGACCACGAAGAATATCCCCTGTATCAACACATAGTCGTAGTTGGAGAGCGCGTTGTAGAGCAACACGCCTACGCCGGGGTACCCCACCACGGCCTCGAGCACCATGTTGCCCGACGCTATGAGGCCTAGGGACACCGCCAGGTTGGCCAACTGCGGCGGTCTGGAGTTTCTGCGTATGTGCCCTCTGATGATCCTGCCGGAGAAGCCCAGGGCCTCCTCGTAGGCCACGTAGCCGCTCCTGAGCTCCGAGATGGCGATCTCCCGCATGCTCAGCGCCCAGGCGCCTGTCATGGCCAACACCAGCGCGGCCAGAGGCGTGGCTAGGTGTCTCAGGAAGTCCGCGACGTACGACGGCGTGAGGGAGGGCAGTTTGGAGTAGATGACGCCTGTCGGGGGCAGGAGGCGGAGCTCGGCGGAGAAGATCTCGACGAGGAGGAGGGCCCACCAGAAGTAGGGCGCGCTGCTCATGGCGTATAGGACCGGCACTACTGCCTTGTCCAGCGCGGTGCCCCTCTTCTCTATGGCCAAATACGCGCCGAGTCTGTTGCCGAGGATCCAGGATATGAGTATGGCCGGCGCCAGGAGGACCACGTCGTACTGCAACGCCCTCGCCACCAGATAGGCCACCGGGGTCCCGTAGAGCCAGAGGGAGGTCCCCAAGTCCAGATGCACCGCGTTCCAGAGGAATATAAAGTACTGCTCGTAGACCGGCTTTCCGAGGCCCATGGCGCGGGCCAGCTCGCCGCCGGGCTCTCGTACGGGCGTCAAGGGCGCCAGCCTCGGCACGGCGAAGTCGAGGGCGGTCGCCGCGAGCCACATGGCGAGGTACTCCAAGGCGCGCCGCGCTATATACCTCGCGCTTGACACGTCAGGAGAGGCGGAAAAGGCTTTTATAGAAGCCTCCCGTCGTCTATATGGGCGAGGACGTCCTTAGCGAGATCAGGAGGACCTTCGACGAGCTTGCCAAAGCGATCCAGAAAACCGCCGAGGAGGTCGTCAAGACGACCACCAGCACCGTGAGGAAGGTGACGGTGGAGCAAGGCGTCAATATAAAGGAGCAGGGGGACGACGCCTTGGTGGAGATCGACATGCCCGGCCTCGAGCCCGGCGACATCTCCATCTACATCTCGCGCGACGGCGACTACATAAGGGCGGAGGGCGCCCGCGGCGAGAGGAAGTACACCAAGAAGGTCTATCTGCCCTTCAAGATAGACCCCTCGACGGCCAAGGCCGCCTACAAGAACGGGGTCTTGACCATCACGGCGAAGAAGGTGAAGCCCCAGGAGATCTCGATAAAGGTCGAGTAGCCTTTTTCAGCCCCTCCTCCTCAGCCTATATAGGGCTATGGCCAGCTGTCCTACCGATCCGACGTCCTCCTCCACCGCGTATGCCAGCTTGGCCCCCGGGGGCAACTCCCTCTGGGTTATGGGCAGATCCGAGCCGCTCACCACTATGACCACCCGCCCGTCGGGCAGATCGGCCAGGGGCTCGACGCCATCGCCCCGCTTAGTGAGGCCGACGACTAGGTCCGGCCTCAGCGCCTCGTTGAGGTCCTTGAGGTCGTTGAAGACGAGGACCTCGCCGCCTACCTTGAACGCGAGCTTGAACAAATCGCCTATCTGCTGGGCGGCCGAGCCGAAGACCCGGACCGCCGCCAAGCGCCTGACGCCGAAGCCGTACGTCACTCTGGCGAACTCCATGAGCCTGGGGAGGCTCGATATGTTGTAGACGGCCACCGTCACGTCCACGTCGCTGTCCTACCGTCTGTATTTAACGCTAGCGGCTTCTGGCGGCAAGGCAGTTCATGTCCTCGTCGCACTCCACCAAAAAGACGCCGTCGGCTGCCTTGAGCACGCCCTTCCTGAACTTGGGTATCTCCTCGGACAGCTCGTAGGTGTTGCCGCATATGCTGACGTACCTCCCCTCGATCTTGAGGGCGAACGCGTCCCCGCACGTGGACAGATCTCGGGCCTCGACTATCGCCGTATCCTTGATATATATCAACCTAACTATCATCTGGAGTCCCGCTCTGCTAAGATCTTCACGGCCTCGTTGGCCACCTTTATGGCGTCCTCCACGCCGGCCTCCGCCACGAACTCGTCGGTCTCCCTGTTGGCTATCGCCGCGTACACGCCGCCGGCCCTAGCGCCGTATATCGAGGCCAACGTGAAGATCGTGGCGGTCTCCATCTCGAAGCTGACTACTCTGAGGGATCTCAAGGTCTCCACGAGCCCTCTGGCCCAGGGAGGCAGATACCCCCCGTGGCCCGGCCTTTCCTGGCCTATGTAGAACGAGTCGGTGGAGGCCACTATGCCCACGTGGTGTCTGACGCCGAGGCTCTCCGCGGCCTCTATCAACGACTCGAGGACCTCCCAATGCGCCACGGCGGGATATTCGGGAGGCGCGTACCATCTGCTAGCGCCGTCCCACCTAACCGCGGCCTGCGCTATTATGAGATCGCCGATCTTTATATCGCGCCTCAACGCGCCGGTGGTGCCCACCCTGATGAACGTGTCCGCGCCGGCCGCCAAGAGCTCCTCGACCGCTATGGCCGTGGAGCCGGAGCCTATGCCTGTAGAGGTAGCCGCTATGGGCACCCCTCTATACCTCCCGACATAGGTCACGAACTCTCTGTTGCGGGCCGCCTCCCTGCCCTCGTCCCAATACGCCGCTATCTTGGGCACCCTCCCGGGGTCCCCGGGCAACAGAACGTAGCGCGGCACCGCGCCCGGCTCTACCATTATGTGGTATAGCCGGCCGCCGACAATCGGCCTTTTGGCCGAGCTCATGGCTCTAGATGCGATCCTCCTTAAACCTTAGCCCGCCGGACCGCCCTGAATATGTTGATCAAGGACAAGACCGCCGAGGCGGCGTTGAGCGCGGTGAAGACGGCGTCTCTCTCCCAGGCGGCGTATATGGTGAGCGCGACGCTCCCCGCGAAGTACACCGTGGTGAGGTCCAGGGGAGGGGGAGGCGATCTGCGGATTATCGTCAAGGCCCAGCCCCCCGCCACTAGGGCCAGCCCCACGAGGCCCACCACCTCGATCATATCACCCTCGCGCCGTCGCGGTCTACCTTGACCTCCACGGAGGGCACCTCCATGGCGGCTAGGGCCTCCCTCAGCTCCTGCCTCCTCTTGGGCAACAAGACCACTATGCCGCCGCGGCCAGCCCCGCTGATCTTCCCCCCGTAGATATAGGGCTTGAGGTACTTGAGCATCATCACGACGTCGTGGCCCACGACGCCCAGAGCGCCGAGGAGCCAGTTGTTTATCTCCATGAGCTCGCCCACGCACTCGAGGTCGTTGGAGGCCAGACAGCCCTCCGCCTCGTCGACGACGCGGCCTATGGCGTCTATGACCGCGTCGACCGACCTCCTGCGGGCCTTCAACGCCCTCACGCCGGCGACTATGTCCTTGGTCGTGCCCCTGCGGGGGAGCACCGCCAGCACGAAGCCGTCCACGGCCGAGTCTATGCGGCGGTAGCTGAACGGGCTGGGCTCTATCCTCAACATCCCCCCTATCGCCGACACGGCGGTGTCCATGGGCGAGGCGGCTCCCTGGACCTCCAGCTCCACCCCGTGGGCCAGCTTGGCGAGCTCGGCCTTGCCGACGTCCACGCCGAGACATGCGGAGTACGCCTTGAGTATCCCGACGGACACGGAGGCCGAGGTCGCGGCGCCGACGCTCGGCGGGAAGTCCCCCCTTATCTCGAAGGAGGCGGCGAGCTTCCCGAAGGACTCCTCGGCCTTCCTCAAGGCCGCGGCTACGTAGGAGAGGAACGGCTCGTGCCCCCTGGCGTGAGCCGCGCCCGTGCCGTGCTCGTACTCGATATCCACGTAGGCCTTCCCCGTCCTCACAACCGTCTTGTCCCCCTTCTCGCAGGCGACCTCTACGCCTTTATCTACGGCGACGGCTATGGCGGGCTTTCCGTAGACTACCGCGTGCTCACCGAATAGCTTGACGACTCCAGGGGCGAAAACGCGTATCACTTTTAGAACAGGGAGGCCAAACCGCTGGCTATGTCCTCCTCGCTCGGGCCCTTCTCGCCCTCCTCGGCCGGCTTCTCCTCCTTCTTCTCCTCGGCCTTCTGCTCGGCTTGTTGCGGCTGTTGTTGCTGCTGTACCTGGAGCCCTAGCTCGGGGGCCTTAGGCGCTATCGCGGCGGCTAGGGCCGCGGCCTCGGAGGACGCGCGGGCCAGCAACGCCGGCAGGGTCTCCTTGGACACAACGCCGAGGCGGACCGCGAGGGCGAGCGCGCGGGCGTGTGCGTTGGGCAACACGACGGCCAGCACCTCGGGCGTCGGGTACACGACGTTGAGGGCCAGGTTGCGCGCGGCGCCTGCGGCTTGTTGCAACATCTCGAAGTACTTCTTGGGCTCGACGACTATTTCGTCGATCGGGACGAACCTCCGGCCGCGCCAGATCACGCCTAGGAGCCTCAGCTTCTCGTAGATGGGCTCCACGCCCAACACCCTAAGTATGTCGGCGATCTCGTCGGTTATCTGTTGGCCGGCCTTGACGACGGGGCTGTCCTTGGCTATCCAGATCTTGCCCTCCTGGACCCTCGTGGGTATCTTCAACTTGCCGAACTTGCTCAATATGGGGCCCGGCGACAGGTTGGTGGGGCCTGCCGGGGCCATTATGTCGTAGGGAGCCACGTCGCCCGCCCTCGCCTTCCTCCTGACCGCCTTGGCCTCGACCTCCTTGGCGAATAGCGCGGGGTTCTCGTTGGTGAATATATACGCCCTCTCGCCGAAGAGCTCCTTGTCGACCTCGGGAGGCACCTCGCCGTATACCCTCTTGAGGGCGATCCTCATCAGGTTGTGTTTCGCCACCTTGACGACGCCCTTCCCCCTCAGCCTAAACCGGTATTCGTGGAGTATCCTGGCGGACAGCCCGTGTAGGTCGAAGACGAATATGTAGCTGTAGCTCTTGACGAGCTCCTCCAGCTCTGAGGCTATCCTGGCCTTCTTCTGGGGATAGGGCCTCTCGCGCACATAGACGCGTTTGCCCAACTGGATGGCCATCGCGAGACCTATCGGGAGGCCTTTTTAAAATTATCTCGATACGAAGAGCTCCTCCTTCAGAGAGACCGGAGGACCCATCGTCTTCTTTAGGTATATGCGCGCCACGTGTTGCTTGAGCGGGAACTTGGCGTTGAGCTCCTCGAGGACGGCCAGTATGTTCGCGGCGATCTCCTCGGGCTTCTGGGCCTCCGACCCCACCCTCAGCTTGACCACGGGCTCGTTCCTGAGCTTCAGCCTCACGCTCCTCCTCAGCCTGTCCACCACAGCCTTGGGGTCGACGTTGGGCGGCACGACCTCCGGCATCTTGCCCCTGGGCCCGAATATGGCTCCGAGGACGCGGCCCACCAGCGGCATGAGGTCGGGCGTCGCTATGAAGTAGTCGTACCTCCTCGCGAGCTTCCTGATCTCCCGCTTCTTGCCGGCGAGCGCCTCTATCTGGTCCCTCCCTATTATGGCGTCCACGCCGGCGTTCTTGGCGGCCACCTCGAAGGCGCCTGAGGCGAACGCGGCTATCTTGTTGAGCTTCGGCGGGTGGGGCAACGGCACGTTGAGGCTTATGCGGTTCTCCGGCTTGTTCAGATCCACGTCGCGCAACACAACTATCAGGTCGACGCTTTCGACGAACTTGTGCTTCTTCCCCTTAGATATGGCCTCCCTTATGGCGTTCAGCAAGACGTCTTGCCTCACCAGCGCGGAGACGCTCATGGCGCCAACTGCTCCTCGGCCTTTTTAATCATGTCGTCGTAGGCCCCGCCGTCCACCTCCTTCATGACCTCGGCCGCCGGCTTCCCGCCGACCGTTATCCCCATGGCCTTGCAGGTGCTCAACACCTGTTTCACCGCGGACTTGAGGCTCCTCGACTTGAGCTCGGGGTATTTGGCCACGGCTATCTGAACTATCTTCTCCATCGGGAGGTCCCCTATGGTCTCCTTGCCGGCGTCGTGCGGCCCCGTGTCCTTGCCGAGCAACTTGAGCAACAGATCGCCGATAGGAGGCAGTTTGACCAGCACGGCGAAGTCCTTCGTGGCCTCGTCCACCTCCAGCTCGATCTTGGAAATGGGGAAGCCCGCGTATCTCTTCACGGCTTCCTGCACCTTCTGCGAGACGGCGTTGGGGTCCAAGCCCGCGTTCTTCAAGGCGTCTTGGAACTGAGGATTCGGCGCGAACCTCCCGCCTTGCAACGGCACGTTGATTATCCGCTTAGCCACGCGCCGATCTTGAGGCCACTATTTAATTTTTGCCGTCACCTGCCAGCCTTCTTCGTGACCTTGACCTCGCTCGCCTTGAGGTCCAGCGGCATGGGGAACGGCGAGTCCAACAGCTCCACTCTGACCAGCCCCTTCTCCTTGTCGACGGAGACCACGCGGCCTCTGCTGCCCTTCAAGACGTCGGCCAGTATCTCCACCTCGTCGTTGACGTCGATATCGATGGCGGGCTTCTTCGGCTCTACGTACTTCACTATCTCCTCCAGGCTCGTCTTGCCCTTCAACACGCCCTTCACGTGCTTGACGCCGGACACGACCCTGTAGACAACCGCCAGCGACTCGGCCTCGATGAAGATGACGCCGAACGGCTCCTTGGGCACCAATATGGAGTAGACCGGCTGCTTCCCAGACTCGCTACGTAGCTTGAGCAACATCGTGACGCTGTACTCCTGCCTGCCGACGACGCTGACGGAATATATGGGGCACTGTTGGGACGCCATCACCCTAGCTTTATCACGATGTATATCAATATAGCGAAGATCACGACGAGGCTGGACACCACCGCCACGGCCTCCTGGGTCTGGCTCAAGGAGTATGCGGCTATGCTGGAGCCGCTTAGGTACTCGGTCATATACACATTAGCTACATAAAATATAAATTGGATCACGCCGGCCGCGAACGCCAGAAATATCAAGAACTTGACGACCAGGTTGAACTCCTTGGAGCTGGGCTTCTCCGATATCGAGACGACCCACCTCACGTCCCTCAAGAACTCCTTCACCTTGTCGTAGAGGCCCACGATACGGCGCGATCAGACCCTTAATAAACTACTCGGCGCTTGGGCCTACCGGCCGCCCGGCTGGAGGCCGATGAGCTGCGCTATGTATTCCTCCTTCCTGAACTTGACCAGGTCCTCGTACCGTTGCCCGACTCCGAGGAAATAGATAGGCTTCTTGAAGGTGTAGAGAAACGTCAATATGGAGCCGCCTTTCGGGTAGGAGTCGACCTTGGTGGCCACCATGCCGTCTATGGACACGTGTCTGCTGTAGTATCTAGCTATCTCGAGGGCCTCGTTGCCCAACTGCGCGTCGAATACAAACACCGAGAAGTGCGGCTCGACGACTCTCTGTATCTTGGCGAGCTCGTCCATGAGGTTCTTGTCCGTGTGCATGCGGCCAGCCGTGTCTATGAGCACCAACGGGATGCCCTTAGACCTCGCGTGTTGCACCGCGTCGTAGGCCACCGACGCGGGGTCCGAGCCGTATTTGCCCCCTATGACCCTCAGCCCCAGCCGCTTCCCGTGCTCCTCGAGCTGCTCCCGCGCGCCGGCTCTGAAAGTGTCTGCGGCGGCCAAAACGCTCTGGAGCCCCCTCGACTTGAAGAGATACGCGATCTTGGCCAACGTGGTGGTCTTGCCGTAGCCGTTAGGCCCCAGGAACATGACCACGACCGGCCTCGCCTTCTCCGCAACCCCGATTACGGCCGACTCGAAGTCCGCGTCCTGCACGTCGCCCACCAAGGAGAGCAGTGCGTCGTAGACGGCGCGTCTGACCGCGGCCTCCCTGTCGCCGAATCTCGGCACCTTGGCGCCGACGAGCTTGGCCTTAAGCGCCGATATCAACGCGTCGGCTACGTCCACGGCCACGTCGCTCTCGACGAGGTCGAGGTATAGATCCTCGGCGAGTTCCGAGACCTCCTTCTCGCCTAGGGTATCCTCCTTTACCGTCGATACTATGGAGTCTACGAACTTGGAGAAGGTCTTCCTAAGCCTATCGAACATCAGCCGATCACCCCCAGCTGCTCCAGGACGTCCCGGATCTGGGCCGCCCTCTCCCCCAGCTTGGAGAGGCTCGCCTCCAGGTTGGACTTGACGTTGTTTAACTCCTCCAGCCTCTCGTTGAGTATACGCTCGGCGTTCTGCCGATCCAAGAACGCGTAGTAGCTGGCGCCTAGAGGCGTCAACACCTCGATCTGGTCTACGGAGGCCTTGAGGTACACGCCGGCGCCTATGTGGACGTAGCGCTCCGAGTCTTGGGACAAGGACCTCAATCCGTCGAGCGCCGTCTTGATCTCCTCTATGGAGTCGTTGACTATTGACAGCTGGGCCTGCATGCTGGCTATGAGCTCGGAGATGACTTGGTACTCGTCGATGAGCCTCGCGACGTCCTCCCGGGTTATGGTCCTAGCAGACATCAGTAGACCACAACCCTATCTATATAACTGAAGATCTTCGCGTTGTCGGGGGCCTTGTCGGGGGCTATCTCCTCGACTCTGCCTAGGTATATCTGGTACCGCTTAGCCTTATGTCGGCTCCCGATAAGCTCGTAGGCCTTCTCCATTGCGTCTCTGGGCTTCGTGGCCGGGATGTACAGCTTGAACTTCATGACACCGCTCTGCAACTTAGCCCTCCCCTCGACTAGGTAGATCTTGGCCACGCGGAGGCGAGAGGCCGCGATATTAAATTTTTCGCTATTTGAACAAGGTGGACAGTATCCGCATGATCTCGGCGCCCGTCGTCTCCCAGCCGACCAAGGCCCCTCTGTCGTTGGCGACCATCCCGCCTCTCAAGAAGGAGCGCCCTCTGTTGACCGTCCCCACATCGGCGTGGACGCCCAGATACTTCTCCAGCTTCCTCAAGTCGTTGTCCGTGGCGTCGGGCGCCACGAGGACTCCGCGGGAGTTGGCCACTGCCAACGAGCCCACCAGAGGCGAGTTGCTCAAGGAGTCGACGAAGACCTCCACGCCGAGCACGTCGGCCACTATCTTCCTATTCTCGGGCTCCAGTATGGGGGATACCACCGCGGCCTTGTTGTTCGCCACTATCAGGTTGGCTATGGCGGTGTATTTGGTGTGGAGGACGCCGACGTTTAGGCCCAGCCCTTTCAACATACTTATCTCCTCCTCGAGCGCGATGCCGGGCACCAACACGCCGTTGTCGTTCATCACCACGAATATGCCGAGGAGCGGCGATTTGGCCACCGTCGCCCTCACCACCACGTCGCCGAGGGTGTTCCTGACCTCGTCGTCTATCTTCTCGGGGACGTCCGGAGGGACCAACGCCATCTTGTTGTTGGCCACTATGTAGACGCCGATAGACGACGAGCCGAAGACCTTGACAGGGACGACATCTGCCATACCACAGTATACTCCCTCGGGATTTAAATTATGGGGTCGCTACCACAAGCGCCCGGCGGCGCCGCTGTCCCAAAACCGAGGGCATCTCGGCGATTGCCCTAGAGGCGGGCTCGACGGGAGGGAATCTATAAAAACCGAGATGCCTCGACGGGCTATGAGCGACTGGCTGGCGTTGGCCATAGTATTCCTCTTGTTTTTGGGCCTCACGCTACTCGCCGTCTACGCCATCTACCTCATAGCGCCGCAGGCCCCGACGGAGGCCAAGAGGAGGAGGTACGAGGCCGGCAACCCGCCTCAAGGAGAGGCCAAGTCTCGTCTAGCCATGCAGTACTTCGGCTACGTGCTCATGCTGGTGACGCTCGAGCCTCTGATAGCCGTGCCCGTTATCTACTTCGCCATAAGCCCGACGTCGGCCGCGTCGGCTATATACCTGCTGGTGATAGTGGCCGTGATAGTGCTCGCATCTCTGTACGCCTACGCACACAGCAAGGATATACGGAAGTGGATCCTAGACTGAGCAGCTTCGGCAAGATCCTCACAGCGGCGGCTCTCTGGTCGACGATAGGCCTCGCCAGCGTCTACAGCGGAAACTACGTGATCTTAGCCCTCTTCAGATCGCTCGTGGCCGCGTCGGTGGGGCTGGCCCTCGTGCGGACCGCCAGAAGGGCGGCCGTCGTCGCCGGGCTGTTGCTGGGCGTCCTATTCGCCGTCTATCCTCTGGCGGCCGCTCTGGCGGGCCTAGGGCCGGCGGCGTACCTACTGTACACCGCGCCGCTCTGGACGGCGGCCGTCTCCGCGGTCTTGGGCGAGCGCGCCGGCGCGAGGGACTACATAGCCGTTGTCCTCGTGTCGGTCGCCGTGGCCTTGATGTTGCTCGAGGCGCTCGGCGGCTCGCTCAACCTCTGGGGCGTCCTGGCGGGGCTCGCGTCGGGCATATCCTACGGCTCGTACATAGCCGTGGCCAGGTTCTACTCCAAGAGGGGGGAGGACGTAGACGTGTCGCTGGGCGCCATGCCCTACACCCTCGCCGTGACCGCCCCCGCCGCGTTGGCCTACGCCGCCGTGTTCGGCCTGGGAGATCTCTGGAGGCCTCTTCTGGGCGGCGTCTACCTCGGCGTCTTCTGCACCGTCCTGCCCTACAGGCTCTTCTCGTCGGGCACCAGAGTAGTCGGGGCCACGAAGGCCTCGGTGGTGGCCACGCTGGAGCCGGTGCTGGCGGCTCTCTGGGGGTATCTCTTCCTGGGCCAGACGCCGAGCCTAGCCACCGCCTTGTCGTACGCCTTGATCACCGCCGCCGCCCTCCTCGCCGCCCTTGGCGAGTAGCGCGGCGCTCAGCAGACCGCGGAAGACGGGCCTCGGCTTGGTGGGCCTCGATCTGAACTCTGGGTGGAACTGCGTCGCTATGAAGAACGGGTGGTCCCTCAACTCGATTATCTCGACCCTCCTTATGTCGGTGCGCCAGCCGGACACCACCAGCCCGGCCTCCTGCAGCTTGGGCAGATAGTCCAGGTTCACCTCGTATCTGTGTCTGTGGCGCTCCACCGTGGAGCCGGCGCCGTAGAGCTTGTGGGCCAGAGTGCCCGGCACTATCTCCACCTCTCTGTTGCCCAATATCATGGTGCCCCCCAGCTTGTCGACGCCGAGCTGCTCCGGCGCTAGGTGGACCACCGGGTGCGGCGTGTCCGGGTCCAGCTCGGTCGAGTTGGCGCCTCTGAGGCCGAGCACGTTGCGCGAGAACTCGACCACCGCCAGCTGCATGCCGAAGCAGATCCCCAGGAAAGGTATCTTGTTCACCCTGGCGTGCCGGATACACTCTATCATGCCCTCCGTGCCTCTCTTGCCGAAGCCAGGCAGGACCACCATGGCGTCCACGTCGACGTCGGACAACATCTCGGGCCTCTTCTCCACCTCGTCCGAGTTTATCCAGACCAGCTTCGGCCTCGCCCTCAGAGAGGCCCCCGCGTGTCTGAGAGCCTCGACTATGCTTATGTACGAGTCTCTGAGCTCTACATACTTGCCGCACATGCCGACCTTGACCTCCACGCGCGGGTTGGCCAAGGCGTCGACGAAGCTCTGCCAGTCCGATAGGTCGGGCCGGGCCGCGCGTAGGGCGAGCCTCCTCGTCAAGAAGTCGCCCATGCCCTGCTCCTCCAGAACCAGCGGCACTCTGTACACCGTATCGACGTCGTACGAGTTGAATATAGCCGAGGCGGGGACGTTGGCGAAGAGCGATATCTTCTTTATGGCCGCCTTGTCGAGAGGCTTCTGGGACCGCGCGACGACGGCGTCCGGCTGTATGCCGTAGCGCCTCAGCTCCGCCACGCTGTGCTGTAACGGCTTCGTCTTAAACTCCTCGGTGGTCGGCAGAAGAGGCACCCAAGCGACGTGGACGAATAGGGTGTTCTCCTCGCCCAGCTCGAGCCTGAGCTGCCTCGCGGCCTCGAGGAACGGCAACTGCTCGTAGTCGCCCACGGTCCCCCCGATCTCGACCAGAGTGACGTCAAAGCTGTCCGCGGCGTCCAGAATCCTCTTCTTTATCTCGTCCGTGACGTGGGGGATCAGCTGTACTGTCTGGCCGAGATACTCGCCTCTCCGCTCCTTCTCGATCACGGAGAGGTATATCTGGCCCGACGTTATGTTGTTGCGTCTGGACAGCTCGACGTCGAGGAACCGCTCGTAGTGGCCCAGATCCAGATCTATCTCACCCCCGTCGTACGTCACGAAGACCTCGCCGTGCTGATACGGATTCATGGTGCCCGCGTCCACGTTGAGGTAGGGATCCACCTTGATCGCGTTCACCCTGAGATTTCTGGCGCGGAGGATGCGACCTATGCCGGCGGTTGTCACGCCCTTGCCGACGCTGGACATGACGCCGCCTGTGACAATTATCAGCTTCGGCACCTTTAACGGGAAACCCAGCTATATAAGTCCTTCCGCCGACAGCCGATATTACGCCCCTTGCTCTCCGGGCGTCCCGGGGCCCCGTGCGGGCCGCAGACAAGGATTTAAGAAGCTGTCCGAGAACTGACGTGATGACGCTTCACCCCCTCGATCCGTGAAGAATCCTTTAAGAACTGACGTAGATTTCTCTCCGTGATGACTTGAACCCACGCCTAGACGTGACGAGGCCTCGCGCACATGGCGGGCGCTGATCGCCCTCCGCCGCGCGGCGGCGCTACAAAATTTAAAAGGGGCTTCTTGCGTGGGAGGCGATGGGCAAGGTCAGGCCGCCTAAGGAGAGGAAGTACGGCAGGGGGGCCATCAGGTGTCAGAGGTGCGGCACTAGGGAGGCGGTGATACGGAAGTACGGGCTCATGTTGTGCAGGCGCTGTTTTAGGGAGGTCGCCGAGGAGCTGGGCTTCCGCCGCTACTATTAAATTTAAAAATGCGCCATTAGAGGGGCGACATGCTCGACGTGCTCTCCAACGCGCTCATCACGATCAAGAACGCGGAGGCCGTGGGCAAGGGGCAGGTGATCATCTGGCCGGTCAGCAAGCTGGTGTACTACGTCTTGAGGGTCCTCCAGAGGGGCGGATACGTGGGCGAGATAGAGTACATCGACGACGGGAGGGGCGGCAAGTATATAGTGAAGCTTCTCGGCAAGATAAACGACATAGGCCCCATCAAGCCCCGCTATTCGGTCAAGTGGCGCGACATCCCTCTGTGGGAGCAGAAGTTCCTCCCCGCGAGGCAGATAGGCCTTCTGGTCATATCGACGCCGCACGGGGTTATGTCCCACGTCGAGGCCAAGGAGAAGAGGACGGGCGGCGTTCTGCTGGCCTACGTCTACTGACAGGGGTTTCCCAGCGGGAGGACGAACGGCCCTATTGATCTATAAAGCCCCTTCAAGTACGCCAAGGCGGTCAAGGCGGCCAGCACGGCGTCGAAGTGGTCCTTCGTGGGCGGTCTGTACCTGCTATATACGAGCTGGGGGTCGAGGCCCATGGCCCTCAACGACGTCTTGGGGTGCACCTCTATCGCGTTGCCCAACATCTGGGCGAGCCGTATCCCCCTCTCGGTGAGCTTCGCCATAGGCCCCAGGAGGGGAGGCAAAAGCCTGTAGCCGAGCTTCCGGAGCTCCCGCTCGACGTCCCTCAGCCACCCGTCGGGCTTGCTCAGCGGGGCGTCCACGGCCACCACCGCCGGCCTGTATGGGGAGAGGGCCGAGACTATCTCCTCGAGCTCCATCGCCGAGAGGTAGGCCACCAGCTCGCAGTCGTCCAGCACGGCTATCGCGCTGGGCCTCACCACAGCCAGATCCACCCCGGCAACCCTCACGGGTAATACCGCGTATTCAATAAAAAACGTGGCCCCGCCCACTGCGTGATCCCGGCCGTCACGTACATACGCGTATCCACCGAGGGCCAGGACCCCGAGAACCAACGCGAGTACTTGGAGAAGTGGGCGCCGGCGCACGGCCTGACGATACTGCGGCATTATGTAGACGTGGGGGTTTCAGGCGCCACCGAGCCTTGGACCAGGCCGGCGTTCAGGAGGCTTATGGAGGAGGCCTCGTCCCTCGAGCCGAGGCCCAAGGTCTTGTTGGTCTACGAGGTCTCTAGGCTCGTCAGATCCTTCCAGGAGCTCTTCCAGTTGCTGGACGTCGTCGAGAACAAGATGGGGCTTGTCGTCGTCTCGGCCTCCGAGAGGGAGCAGGCGTTGCAGACCGTCGACGGGATGTATAGGCAGTTCCTGCGCGCCGTGCTGGCGTTCGTGGCGGCCATGGAGCGCGAGTTCATCAGGCAGAGGACCAAGGCGGCTCTCGAGAGGGCTAAGGCGGCCGGGAAGATATCGAACGTCGCCGAGAGGCTTCCGCCGGAGGTCGTGGCCAAGATAGTCGAGATGAGGGCCGGAGGCGCTTCGTTGAGGGATATAGGCAAGGCCTTCGGCCTATCGACCTACGAAGTGCGCAGAGTGCTGGCGGCCGCCGGGGCGTATAGGCCCACGGAGTACAGCTGCCCGAGGTGTTTCTCGCGGCTTAAGGTGGTCGAGCGGACGGCGAAGATACAGAACGGGATCTACAAGGTCGTGGAGCGTCTCTATTGCCCCAACTGCGGCTACGAGGAGCTTCTCGAAAAGGCCTAGCAGATCCTCTCAATATACTTGGTTATGTCGTAGCCCCTCTTCTTGAACTCCCTGAAGTCCTCCCAACGGCTCCACGGGTAGGATATCCAGACCCACTCGGCCACCCTCTCCGCGTAGTAGTCGGGCGTGAGGCTGCTGGTCGACTTGACGTGGAGGACGGCCGTCCTGGCCTCGGCCACGCCCATGACGTTTAGGAGATCCACGATGAGCTTCAAGGTGGCTCCCGTATCAGCTACCTCGTCCACGACCAGCACCTTCTTGCCTCCCACGACGCTGGGCTCCACCCCGTGGTACAACACCGGCCTCTCCGCCCTCCGCTCCGCGACGGCCCAGTACTTCACCGCGACTGTGACTACGTTGTCGACGTCGAGGACGTCGCTTATGATCCTCGCCGGAACTAAGCCGCCGCGCGAGACCGCCAGCACTATCTCGGGCTTGAAGCCGCTCTCCAGCACCTTCCTGCCCAACGCCTCAGACATCTCTATCGCCTCGGGCCAAGATATAAAGCGGACCTTCACTCCGCCTACTTCTACGTCCATATGGCGTTTAATTCAAGGTTTTTTAACTTAGAGATGGGGATACGCCGCCGGCGCGGAGCCCGGGCCGCCCGCCGAGGCGCCGGGCGTAGGATAGCTTAAATACCCCTATGTTGAGGGGGCGTGTCGCGTCCTAGGAGGGAGCTGTCGGCCGAGCTGGAGGCCGCGTTGAGGATGAGGCTAGAGGCCAAGAGGAGGAAGCCGGACTTCGTCAGGATAGACCAGTGGCGATATGTAAGGATAGAGGACTCGGGCTGGAGGAAGCCGAGGAGCCTCGACAACAAGATAAGACAACAGAGGAAGGGATATCCGCCTAAGGTCAAGGTCGGCTACAGGAAGCCGGCCCTCGCCAGAGGGCTACACCCCAGCGGTTTCGTCGAGGCGCTCGTCTATAGGCCGGAGGATCTCGACCAGCTCGATCCCAAGACCCACGCGGTGAGGATCGCCGCAGGCGTCGGCTTGAGGAAAAGGATCGAGATAATCAAGAAGGCGAGGGAGAAGGGGTTCTACGTCTTGAACCCCGGCAAGAAGGCGCTGGAGGCTCTGGAGCGCGCCGAGAAGGCGGCACAGCAAGCCCAGGGGGCGGCCGAGGAAAAAGATAAATCGACGACGCAGTGAGGGGCCATGGTCGACGTTAAGAGGCTGGCGGCCGAGATCCTCGGCGTCGGCGAGAGCAGAGTGAGGATATCGCCCGAGGCCCTCGACAGAGTTTCCGAGGTCGTCACGAGGGAGGACGTGAAGGCCTTGATAGATGAGGGGCTTATATGGGCCGAGCACAAGAAGGGCGTAAGCAGAGGCCGTTGGAGGGAGGCGCACGCCAGGAAGAAGCTGGGCCGCAGGAGGGGGCACGGCAGCAAGAAGGGGCCTAGGCTCGACGAGGAGGAGGCTTGGAAGAACAAGGTCAGAGCTCTCAGGAGATATCTGAACACCCTTAAGCGCAAGGGCCTCATAACGCCCGCGACTTGGCGCATGCTCTATAGAATGGTCAAGGGCAACTATTTCCGCGATCTGAGGCACTTGAAGACCTACATAAACGAGCACAACCTGGCCAAGGAGAAGGTTAGGTAGACATGGCGCGGTCCGGCAGATATAAGGTCCCGCTTAAGAGGCGCCGGATGGGCGTGACGAACTACAGGAAGCGCAGGAAGCTCGTCGTGAGCAAGTTGCCGAGGCTCGTCGTCAGGAAGACCAACAAGCACATAATAGCGCAGATAGTCGTCGCGAGGCCTCAAGGAGACGAGACTCTGGTGGGCCTCGACACCAGGTACCTCGCCAAGTTCGGCTGGAAGGGCGACGAGAACAACACGGCCGCGGCCTACCTCTTGGGCCTGGCGATCGGGTACAAGGCCTTGGCTAAAGGCGTCAGGAAGGCCATACTGGATATAGGGCTCCACAGGCCGACGCCGCAGTCCAGGGTATTCGCCGTGTTGAGGGGGGCGCTGGACGCCGGCCTTGAGGTGCCCCACGACGAGGACGTACTGCCCGAGGACGACAGGATCTCGGGCGCCCACGTGGCCGAGTACGCCGAGAGGCTCAAGTCGGAGAACGAGGAGGAGTACAAGAGGAGGTTTTCCAGATATCTACAACGCGGGCTGGCGCCTGAGGAGTTGCCTAAGCATTTCGAGGAGGTTAAAAATAAAATTATAGAGCAACTCTCTAAATTAGTCAAGGCTGAGGCGCAGTAGCAGAAACAGGATTTTGTTCTGTTATCGGAAAAATGAAAAGTCCTAGGTATTAATACTTAAATAGGTGCCGATGAGGTCTCACATGCCGAAGAAAGTACTGGTACTCGGTGGAGGGGTCGGCGGCGTCGTCGCGGCCAAGAGGATCGCGGAGAGGACGCGCGGCCGCGCCGACGTGGAGATAACGCTCATAAGCGACACCGACTACTACCTGCTCCCGCCGCTCCTCGTCAACATAGCGTTCGGCGATATATCGCCCCAACAGGCCATGTTGCCCCTCTCGCGGTTTGCCTATAGAGGCGTGAAGACGGTCAAGGCTACCGTCGAGAAGATAGACCCCGACAACAGGACCGTGGAGACGGACCAAGGCAAGTTCCAGTACGACTACCTCATCGCGAGCCTCGGCACCGATTTCGACTTCAAGTCCTACAACCTGGCGGCGGGGAACCACAACTACACCCTAGACGGGGCCCTCAAGTTCAAGGAGGCCCTGGCCAACTTCCACGGAGGGAGCGTGGTCGTCTACACGCCGGAGCCCGTCTACAGATACGGCGTATATCCCTTCGAGATAGTGGGGCAGCTCGATGCCATATTCAGGAAGAGAGGCATAAGGGACAAGGTCGACATAACTCTCATACATCCGTTCCAGCGCCCGATCCAGCCGCTCGGGCCCGAGGCGGTGAAGATAACCCTGGAGACCTTCGCGGCCAAGAACATCAAATACATAGGGGGAGTGACCCAGCCCGGCCCCGTCGACGAGAAGACGAAGACCGTGACGGCCGGTAGCGAGAAGGTGAAGTACGACTTGCTTGTCGTGGTTCCGCCCTCTAGGCTACCCAAGCCGTTCGAGGGGACTCCACTGACCGCGCAGTTCCCCAACGGCACGTGGACCGCCATAAACGTGTTGACGGGCAGAAGCGTCAAGTACGACGACGTTTACCTCCCCGGAGAGCACAGCATGCCCGCGATAGGCCTGCCCACGGCCGGCGTGCCGGTCCACTTCACCGCCATGGCGAGCGCCAACATGGTGGCCGGCGAGATCTTGGGAGAGCCGGTGGACCCCGCCCAGATAAATGCGATGACTTGCGCCATGGACTACGGCGAGTTCGGCATGATGTTCAACTGCGACATAAAGCTGGATCTCGCCAACAACAAGGCCGCCTGGATGGGCAGTTGCTACAGCATACTGAAGTCGCCGCTGGGGAAGTTAATAAAGGACTTGTTCTACAAGACATGGCTGGCGACAACGATATGAGCGCGCAGACCTCTCCCCAGGCCGAGCAGAAGCTCGCGGAGCTGTTGAAGACCTTGGCCGAGCACGCAGACGAGCTGCAGAGCCTGCTGGACCAACTGCTGGAGCTCAAGAGATCCGGCGTCTTGGACGCGATGATGATAGTGGTCAACCGCTTCGAGGAGTTGATACACTATCTGTTCCAGGACCCCGCCGTCTTCCGCTTGTTATCTATCGGCGTCGACGGCACCTTGGGCGCCATGTCTAAGCTGGAGACCCCCGACATACTCAACGTGAAGGCGACCATGCAGGAGCTCATAGTGAGGCTGGGCAAGAACGCGTCGCCCGACCTGATAGCGAGCCCCAAGCCGGTGAAGGGCATATGGGGCCTGCTCAGCGCCTTGAACGACCCGGACGTGCAGAGAGGCCTAGGCGTCGCGTTCGCCCTGCTCAAGATGCTCGGAAAACAGCCGCAACAATAGTCAGCCCTGGCCACTCCAGCAACCCAAGGCTTTTAGGTTGTGCTCATCATCGTATCCTTAGAGCCCTGCATTATTAAAGAGCTGTCAGATGGCCGACCTGGACGGCCTCGCGGACCGCGGCGCTCTTGATCTCGGGGCCGTAAGAGCGTCGATAGCGCGTCCAAGCGGGCTTGCCGGGATCCGGCGCGGCCGCCGCGTCGCCTCTATATCACGAGGCCGCGAGGAGGGGCTAGACCCCGAAGGACTCGCGATCTCCGCTCTCGTAAACGCTCTGAGGCCGGATCCGGACACCGCCGCCGAGGCCAGCCGCTAAATATCTGGAGGGGATCGTCTGCGGAGAAGGGCCCGGCACAAGCCAGTGAGAAGTCTTTAAGCCCCAGTTGTGGTCCTACGCGAATGAGGAGGCTGGACGAGGCCGAGCGGTGAGGACGCGTGAAAGGGCTGATTTTTATAGCCCCCTTAACTACCGTGAAGATCGCCGTGACGGGTCCGCCGGGCTCGGGCAAGACGACGCTTGCCCTCAGAGTGGCCGAGGCGGCGAGGGCCTCGGGGGTGAGGGTAGGCGGCTTCGTGACTCTCGAGGTGAGGGAGGGGGGCGCCAGGGTGGGGTTCGACGTCTTGAGCCTAGCCGACGGGCGCAGGTCGCAACTGGCCAGGGTGGGCTACGGCGAACCTAGGGTGGGCAGATACGCGGTGAACTTGGGCGCGTGCGATTTCATGAAGTCGTCGCTTGCGACCGACGTCGACCTCCTGGTGGTGGACGAGATAGGCCCTATGGAGGCGAAATGCCCCTCCTTCGTGGAGGCCGCCAGAGCCGCGTTGGCCCAGGCGCCCAACGGCCTCGCCGTAGTCCACATGAGGCTTGCCGATATGGTCAAGGGCTGGGGGTTCCGGCTTGTGGTGCTCTCGAGGGACAACAGAGATAGGGTCCTCCGCGAGGTCCTCTCGGCCTATGGTTTTCGAAACGTTTAAAATTTCCGATAACGGTTTCGAGGTGGATCACTGGCATAGGGGCAGACCTTGGATGTGGGGCGAGGGGCCGCCTCTATACGTGAGGAGGCGGGGGCTCAGATACATAATACTGCGTATATTGGCCTCGCGGAGCCCCCTCACGGGCGCCCAGATAGCCGAGGAGATAGAAAGGATGACGTGGGGATTGTGGCGCCCCTCCCCGGGCTCGATCTACCCGGCGCTGGCCCAGCTAGAGGCCGAGGGGCTTATCCGCGTCGCCAGAGTCGACGGTCCTAAGAAGTACTACGAGCTGACCGACGAGGGGAGGCGCTATTTGGGGATAGGGTCGGACTACATAAAAGAGGCTGTCTTGGCCTTCGAGAACCTCTACAACTTCCTCCTGGAGAACTGGGACAAGCTTGACGAGGACAGCAAGAAGACCTTGGGCGAGATAGCCGAGGGGCTCCTCAGAAGCCTCGGGAGGCGATGAAGGTGGGGAAACTGCCTCTGGAGCTAGTGGAGCGCTACATATGGTCGAGGACAGGCTCCTACGACCCGTCTGTGTTGTTGGGCCCCAGCCTCGGCGAGGACGCCGCAATTATCAAGACCAGAGGGCCCTACATAGCTGCGCATACCGACCCCATATCCGGCTCCGTCGAGCTGTTGGGGTGGCTCGCCGTACACGTGGTCTCCAACGACCTAGCTACTAGGGGGATAAGGCCTAGGTGGCTACTGCCCACTATATTCCTCCCGCCTAGCTCGAGCGAGGAGGTCTTGGACAAGATAACGAGACAGATGGACGCAGCCGCGCGGGAGCTGGGCGCCGCCATAGTGGGCGGCCACACTGAGGTCACCACAGCCGTCGAGAGGCCTCTGGTCGTCATGGCCGCCATAGGCGAGGGCGATAGGTACGTGAGCACGGGCGGGGCCAAGCCGGGCGACTTGGTCATCATGACCAAGAGCGCCGCCATGGAGGCCGCCGCCATACTCGCCACTGACTTCAGAGATAGGCTCAAGGCTCTGGGAATCGCCGACGACGTCCTCGAGAGGGCGGCGGGGTTCATAAAGCGCGTGTCGGTCGTGAAGGAGGCCCTCCTCATAGCCGACCTGGCGGACGCCATGCACGACCCCACGGAAGGCGGCGTCCTGGCAGGCCTCGCGGAGATGGCCTACGCCTCCGGCGCTACGATAAGGGTAGATCCGGGATCGGTCAAGGTATACGAGGAGGCCGCCTCGCTGTGCTCGGCCGTGGGGCTCGACCCCCTCTCCACGTTGAGCTCGGGCGCTCTGCTCGCGGCCGTCCCCAGAGATAAGGCCGACGAGGCGCTCCGCCGCCTGAGAGGCGCGGGCGTAGAGGCCTCGATAATAGGCGAGGTGGTCCCCCGAGAGCGACATCTAGTGGTCGGCGGATCTATCGCGTTGGATACGCCCTATGTCAGGGACAAATTCTTCGAGCTCTTCGAATCAGCCGGCAGGTCATAGATCATCTATCTCTGGCCTGCGTGGTGACATCACCGTCAGATCCTCTTTGCCACCTCTAAAGCTTTATCGGCGTGCTGGTCGGCGCTTTTGAGCCCCCGCAAGACCTCCGCTATCGACCCAGACTTGAGCACGTAGGTCACCCTCTCTGCGGTGCCGGTGGGCCTTAGGATGCCCAGCCTCCTCGCGAGCGCTCCGCCCTCGTCGCTGAGGAGCTTGAACCTCAGCCCGTACTTCTCGGCGAATTTCCTCAACGTATCGACGCCGTCGACTGACACGCCGAAGATCTCGAAGCCGGCGGCCTTGAACTCATCGTAGAGCTCGTTGAACCTTATGGCCTCCCTAGTGCAACCCGACGTGAAAGCCTTGGGGAAGAAATAGACCACCGCCTTCTCGTATTTCTTGGGGTTCACGACCTCGCCTGTGTGGGCCTTGAGCTCTACGTCGGGGAACTCCATGGCTCTATGGCGAATTCACCTTAAAAATGAGGATAGGTTCTACCATGCCGTCTGCGTGGATAATATCGATAGGGAACGAGCTGTTGATAGGCAGAGTCGTCAACACGAACGCCGCGTGGCTCGCCAGAAAGCTGACGTATCTGGGCTACCAGGTCAGGAGGATAGTGGTGGTGCCCGACGACGAGGCGGAGATCGTGGCGGCCTTTAGGGAGGCCCTATCGAAGGCCGATCTGGTCGTGTCCACGGGCGGGCTCGGCCCGACGCCGGACGACATCACGAACTTGGCCGCCGCCAAGGCCCTCGGCGTCGACGCGGTCCTCGACGAGATCGCCAAGGAGTGGGTGCTCGAGAAGTACCGGCAGAGGGGCTACCAGGTCACCCCAGAGCGTCTGAAGATGGCCTACATCCCCAGAGGGGCAAAGCCTCTCTACAACTCAGCGGGCGTGGCCCCCGGGATCTGGGCGGAGCAGGGGGGTAAGATACTGTTGGTACTCCCCGGCGTGCCCAAGGAGATGGAGGCCATATTCGAGGAGCAGGCGGAGCCTCTGCTGAGGGCCAGAGGCCCGGGCCTCTGCTTCGCCGAGGATTCCTTCTACCTCGCCGGCGTGCCGGAGGCCGACCTATCGCCGGTATTGAGGGAGACGTTGAAGATAGACGAGAGGGTCTACGTGAAGAGCCACCCGAAGGGCCACGAGACCGGCGCGCCGCTTGAGGAGATACATATATACGGTAGCGCCGGGAACTGCGACGAGGCGAGGAACTTAGTAGCCAAGGTGAGGCAGTTCCTCGTCGACGAGATAGGGAGGCGTTTTCCCCAAGCCAAGCTGACCCCTCTGCCCCGGAGCGGCTAGTGGGGCCCCGCCGTCGATTATCTCAGTGAACCGGTTGGACGTAGGCCCTACGTTACATTTTACAATGCTTGCCCGAGTATCTAAATACTATATACCTAACGATCCGAGATCTCTGCGACTGAGTTTCGGTCAGTCCCTAACTGCTTAGTTATTCTCTGCGCCAATCGATATATAGCGGGCGCCTTAGGCCTCCAATGTATCTGCCGCGCCTCATGTGTACGCAACATCCAGACTCCACCATAAAAATAACCGCTGAGGAGGAGGTGGAGGAGGCCGTGGCGGCCTACGCCATCTACGGCTGCGACGAGGTCATGTCGGATTTCGAGGGGAAGGGGACGCCGTATATACAGCCCCGGGATATAGTGTTGAGGGCCCTCAAGTCGGGGATACCCCTCGGAGAGCGCTTCTTCGTAACGCCCCGTATACCCAACCCTTCGCTCGAGGACTTCGAGAGGAGCATGCTGGCCATGGAGGCCGCGGTGCTGGCGGATCTAAGGGCCCTCAAGGAGGCGGGCGTGCACGGGGTACGCTGGATAGTGCTCCCCATGTCGGAGAGCCCCGAGGACATCAGGCTCGCCATAGATATGTTGGCCAGGAAAGCCGCCGCCTACTCGGGCAAGGCCGAGATACAGCTCGTGCCCCTGGTCGAGGACGCATCTAGGCATCTCAGGATAGCGGATTTCGTCAAGGTGATCGTCCAGGAGTATATCAGACGCGGCGTGTTCCTAGAGCAGGTGAGGGTCTTCCTGGGCAAGAGCGACTCGGCCGTCGTGAACGGCCACGTAGCCTCAGCCCTGGCGCTCCGCGTAGCCCTCGCCGAGGTGGGCAGGCTGAACTCCGAGCTGGACCACGAGATAGCGCCGATACTCGGCATGGGCTCCCCGCCGTTTAGAGGAGGTCTGAACAACCCGGCTCTCGCCCCCGTCGAGGCCGGACAGTACTCGGGCTTCCGGACGGCCACGGTACAGTCGGCGGTGCGCTACGACGTGCCGTATCAGCGGTATCTATCCGTCAAGGAGACTCTGCTCGCGGCGGCCGGCCGCGGCCCCGACGCCTCGCTGGATGCGGCTTGGGCCTCGCTTGTAGTCAGGGAGGCCTCCGAGTCCTACAGACAGCTCGTCTCGAAATACGCAGACAAGATCGCCGAGCTCGCCTCCTTGATCCCCTCGACGCGGGACAGAGTCTCGTGGCGCGTCTACGGCAGATCTATAATATCCAACGGCGGCGTCGTGAACGTGCCCCGCGCGATAGTCTATACTGCGGCTTGGTATGCCGCCGGCCTGCCTCCGACCCTCTTGGACGCGCCCTACATAACGACGCTCCACAGACGCGGGGAGCTGGACAAGCTCTTGAAGGCGCTACCGGCGTATCTCAGAGAGCTCGAATACGACGCGCAGTTCTACGACAGGAGGAGGGCCGAATCGCTCTTGGGCCGCCGTATAGTGGACGAGGTGGACGAGGCCCTGGACGTGTTGGGCATAAGGGCCGAACGCGCCGAGGGGCTTCCGCCGTTTGTCCCGTCTCAGTCCTACGTGCTGGCGGAGGCGCGGGCTAGAGGATTCTTGGGCTGAGCCTCCTCGAGGGACACCACCACGACGCCAGCGAGTATCAAGGCCATGCCGAGGACCACGTTCGGCTGAGGTATTTGGCCGAATATGGGCACCGCTAGGAGGGTGGCGCCGACCGGCTCCCCGAGGGCGCTTACTGCGACCGTGATGGCCCTATATCTGCCCAATAGGTAGTTGAATATGCTGTGGCCCAACAACATGGGCACCACCGCGATCGCCGCGAAGAGCGCGTACACGTCCGGGGAGTACCCGAAGAGCTTGGCGCCCAGCCCCAACGACGCCGCGAGCGCGAATAGGGCCGCGAAGCCGTAGGCGACCGCGGTGTAGCTCAGAGTGTCGGCTCTGGCCCTCACGAGCCGGCCCACGGCGAGGTAGCCGGCGAAGGCCAACGCCCCGATAAAGGCGAGGAACGCCCCGAGGAGGTTGGCCCCGCCGAGGCCGGCCGCGGCCGAGAACATGAGGAGGCTGCCGGCCACCGACGAGGCGACGCCTATCGCCGTCCTTCTGCTGACCCTCTCGGAGAGGCCGTATTTGCTTATGGCCAGCATGACCAGCGGATGTAGATTCACCAGGGTCGTGCTTATGGCTATGGTCGTGTAGAAGAGGGAGGCTATCCAGGTCGTGAAGTGGATCGCGAGCAGGGCGCCCGCCGCCGCGGCGGCCGGCCACCACCCGCCCACCTTCACCCCCCTCCCGGAGGCCTCGGCGACGGCGATGGTTATGGCCGTCGCTATGGCAAGGCGCCAGAAAGTTATCGCCACGGAATCCGCCTCGGTCAGCCTGATAAGTATCGACGCGCTCGATATGGCGACTATGGCCACCGGCAACAGCAACAGATCGCGGTCCATCCTCACACCGACGCCGGAGCCGTGGGCCCTCGCAGTGCGTCCGCCGCCTGAAAGATCTGCGGTAGATGCGACGCCAGAGACATGGATATATAGCGCGGTCCCGGTATATATACAATGAGGATAGTCATGCCAGGTGACCGGTGATCGCTCGCTGGGGTAGCCGATTAATTGCTTGCTTAAAAAACTCCGTGGATGGCCGTTTATTTTTCTGAGACAAGTTTAAATAACCACTTATCATGCCCGCCATGAACCTAGACAGCTTCTTCCAGATCTCGGAACGCGGGTCCACTGTCAGGAGGGAGATCGTAGCCGGCCTAACGACGTTTCTTGCCATGGCGTACATACTGTTCGTAAACCCGAGCATATTGACGGGAGGCTTCGAGCTGGCCCTCAGCAACGCGCTACACGTGCCCGTCGACCAGTTGGCCGCCTCGCCGACGTACGGGCCTCTTATCGAGAGCGTGAGGCTCGGGTTCACCATAGCCACGGCGCTTGCGGCGGGCTTCGCGACCTTGGTCATGGCCTTATACGCCCGCCTGCCCTTCGCGCTGGCTCCCGGCATGGGCGAAAACGCGTTCATAGGCTTCACGGTGGTCCCTGCGTTCACAGCCGCCTTGCTGTCCAAGCAACTGGCGCCCGCCTCCGAGGCGCCGCTTCTGGCGATCTATCTAGCCCTCGTCTCCGTATTCTTCAACGGAGTTCTATTCCTTATATTCTCTATAGGCGGCATTAGGGAGTTCATAATAAACTCGGTGCCGGAGTCCATCAGGATCGGCACGTCCATCGGCATAGGCCTCTTCATATCGCTGATAGGAATGGCCGACATGGGCCTCGTCACCGCCGGGACGGGGACCCCCATATCGATAAACTGGTCGGCCTTCTCGACCCTAGGCCTCTACCTAGGCATAGCGAGCGCGCTCGTGGCCGCCGCGCTCCTCTCTAAGAGGACGCCGGGCGCGTTCCTCATAGCGATTATCGCCACAACCATAGCCGGGGCCGCGTTGGGGCTGGTGAGGCCGCCGCCGTCGTGGGCCCTCGCGCCGTCCCTCACGACCTCTATAGCCAACGATCTGCCCCGCTCTTTCTACCTCTACTTCGCGCTCTTCGGCCTCGGCTTCCCCATAGCGTTCTCCCTATTCCTCGTCGACTTCTTCGACGGCCTCGGCACCATAACGGGCTTGGCCATGAGGGCTGGCCTCGTCAAGGACGGGAAGATAGTGAACATAGACAGGGCGCTGATCACCGACTCGCTCGCCTCAATAGTAGCGCCGTTTTTCGGCACATCGACGACCGTAATATACGTCGAGAGCGCCACAGGCATAGAGCAGGGCGGCCGCACGGGCTTGACCGCGTTGGTGGTGTCGTTGCTGTTCTTCGCGTCGGTGGCGCTCGCCCCCGTCTTCACGATAGTCCCCGGCTTCGCGACCGGCGGCGTGTTGGTGCTGGTCGGTCTGCTGTTCCTCAGCCTGGCCGGAAGGCTCGCCATAATGGACGACTACACCGAGACCGTCCCCGCCTTCCTGACGATGATAGGGATACCGTTCACGTTCAGCATAACCGCCGGGATAGGGCTCGGCTTTATATTCTACCTCCTGATGAAGCTGGCCACCGGCAGGTTCTCCGATCTGAAGCCAGGAATCGTCGCTATAGCCATACTCTTCGCAATATTCTTCGCGCTGTCGGCCATCGGGTTCTAAATCCCTCCCTTTTCTTTTTCATTAAAGTCGACTACATGCTATCTTACATAGAGAGCCTTGGGCTGCGGCCGTATTGACGGAGCGGCCTCCTCCTCGACGCCGCCGTCAGAGATAAATAACAGCCGATGGGAGAGGCGGTGGGCGACGGCGTAACCGGCGTGATACTGGCCGGCGGCAGAGGCGCCAGGTTCGGCGATCCCTTCAAGTGCTTGAGACCGGTCTGCGGCGTCCCCATGATGTTGAGGGTAGCCACCGCGCTACAGCCCTTCTCCTCCCGCCTGGTGGTGGCCACGACGAGGTCGCACGGGCCCGTGGCGTGGCTGGCCAGGCTGTGGGGGATGGAGGTGGTGTATACCGAGGGCCGAGGGTACGAGCTGGACTTCTCCGAGCTCCTCCCATACGCGCCCGCCGTGGTGGCTGCTTGCGATCTGCCTTTTCTGACGCCTAACCACGTCGCGAGGCTGATCTCCAAGCCGCTCATGTCCACGGCGGTAGGCGCGGGGGGCTACGTGGGCCTTACCTGGCTACCTAGCGGCGACACCGCTAGGTGGGTCGACGTAAGTATGCCTGACCTAGTCGACGTGGATACTAGGGAGGGCTGGATGGCCCTAGCCGGCTGTACCGGCCCCATATACCCCGTATTCGTCGATCCCGGCTCCCTTCTGCCCCATGAAGACGTGGAGTCCGTGCCCGCGTTGGGCGGTACGGTGAGGCCGATAGCCGTCGACGCTTGGACTTGTACCGTGCTGGACGGACACCACCGCCTCAGCGCGTTGGCGGAGCGCGGGCTGCCGGCGCCTGTGGTCCCTCTGGACTACTCCCGCATCGACGTGAGGGACGGCGACGGCAACGAGGTGTCCAAGCTGGCCGTGCTGGCGGCCGCCTCCCGCGGCGTCAGGCTCGGCGTTAGGGCCACCCGCCACTACTACAACGGCGTCCACGTATCGGAGCTGGACCACGTCGAGGCCGATATCGGCTTTTTGGCCCGCGTGAGGCCGCTCAGGTGCGATCCCATTTAGCCTATATAAATAGGAAGCGGAGGGCGCATGATCCTCGCCTACACCGGCGACGGGAAGGGCAAGACGACGGCCGCGTTGGGCCTTCTGTTGAGGGCTTGGGGACACGACATGAGGATCTTGGCTGTGTTTACCATGAAGACGCCGAGGTATCTCGACGACTACGTGGGCGAGTACAAGGCGTTGAGGAGGCTGGGAGTCAAGACGTTGTATCTGGAGGACCACAAGACGCCTAGGGATCTCCTCGAGGAGGCCTTGGCGATAGCCCCCGGCTACGACTTGGTCATCCTGGACGAGTTCAACTACGCCGTCAGGCAGGGCTTCTTGAGGCCTGAGGACTTCAGGAGGCTTCTCGGCTTGGGGGCCCACGTCGTGGTGACTGGGAACCACAACTACGCCGAGCTCATGGCGGCGGATCTGATATCCGAGGTCAGGTCGGTCAAACACTACTACTCGAGGGGGATCATCGGCGTCAAGGGCCTGGACTGGTAAACCTAATAAACGGGTCTCTTGTCCCTATTATGAACCCCTTAATAGTCGTCGTTGTGGGGACAACGGACATCTCGCTGATACCTGGCATAACTATAGCCGGGGCCTCGCCCGAGCTCACCCACTACACGCCCGCCGCAGACGTGGAGTACCTCTTGACGGGGCGGCCCAAGAGCATACCCGGCATACCGGTGACGCCCGACGGCATACCGACCCCCGCCGTCGTGACGAGGGCGTTGACCCGCGATATACCGAAGCTTGTGGCCTTCGCGGGAGGCAGAGTGAGGCCGAAGGTGCCCTACATAGATCTCGGCGGGGAGCCGGGCGGGGATTTCAGGAAGAGGCCCGCCCTCTCCGAGACGGCTGTGGAGAACATATTGGAGAACGGCAGGATCCTCGGCCGCGAGCTGGCCAAGGCTGGCGACGTCTTCATAGGGGAGTCCATACCGGGCGGCACCACTACGGCTATGGCGATACTGGTCGCGTTGGGGTACGACGCCTGGGGCAAGACCTCGTCGGCTGGCCCCGACAATCCCAAGGATCTCAAGACGGCGGTGGTCAAGGAGGGGTTCACGAGGGCCGGGCGGCTGGACGACCCGATAAAGGCGTTGGCGGAGCTGGGCGATCCCGTCCACGTCGGCGTCGCCGCCATCGCCCTCGGCGTGTTGGACGCAGGGGGCGCGCCGGTGTTGGCCGGCGGCACCCAGATGCTCGCCGCGGCCGCCATCATTAAAGCCCTCGGCGGCGATCTGGCCAAGGTGACCGTGGCGACCACGGGGTGGATCGCCGACGATAGGTCGGCAGATTTCTTCGGCCTCGCGAGGGCAGTCGGCGTCGCCAACATCAAGGTGACCAGGGCGTCGTTCTCCGCGTCCCGTTTTCCGGGGCTCAGATACTACGATCGGGGATACGTCAAGGAGGGCGTAGCCCTGGGCGGCGCGCTGTACCTCGCCTCCCTCCGCGGCCTGCCGGTGCTCGAGATGGTGGAGCAGGAGTACGAGAGGCTCGTCGGATCTTGACCCTGTTCGTGTTGGACCTAGGCCGCGACCTGCTCGCCTTAGGCAACGTGGTCCTCGGCGGCGATTTCGAGAAGGTGAGGTACGTCGTCTTCAAACAGGTGGACAGGTATATAGCGGACTTCGACCTCTACGCATCGACGTTGCTGGAGAGCTTGGGCCTCGTCGGCAGGGCGGCCGTGTTCTTCACGGCGGCGGACATATCGAAGATGAGACACGCCGAGGGCCGGCTCGTGGAGCTCTACGCGACGGTGGGCCTGGCCAACCCTGCGTGCATCGGCGCCGCGCACAGCAGGGAGGGGCATACGGTGAATATACTCGTCGTGTCTCGGGCGCCTCTCTCCAGAAGAGGCCTTCTCGACCTCTACAGGACGGCGGCCGAGGCCAAGGCGGCGACGTTGACGGCCCGCGGCCTCTGCGGCGGGAGGCCGTCGTTGGGCACCACGTCGGATGCCGTGCTCGTCGTAGCGCCGCCGGGAGGCGCGCACTACGCCGGCGCGGCGACGGAGATAGGCTCCGAGACTTCCTTTTTAATATATGAGATATTAAATAAATAGAAGTAGAATAAAACAATATAAATATAAATATTAATAAAAATAGTGTTAACATTAATTGTTATAATATTTATTATTACGGATTAAAATTTAAAAATGAAAATCAGATCCGGTTTCATGAAGAAAGTGGTAATAGTTGGGGGAGGTATCGGGGGGATGATCGTCGCCAACACGTTGATATCGGGGAAAATCAACGCCGAGATGACCGTCGTCACGCAGAGCCCGCACTACTTCTCGGGGCCGAGCAGACCTCTACTGCTTACCAAGGAACAGACGCTGGACAGAATAGTGAGGGGGTACGAGGAGGCGGTCAGGAAAGGCGTGAAGGTCGTCGTCGGCACTGCGTTCTCTGTAGATCCCGCCAACAGGAAGGTCAGATACGTGGGCGGCTATACGTCGAGCGGCGGAGTCGGCGAGCTCGCCTACGACTACCTAGTCCTTGCGCCCGGCGTGGTGCTGGACGGCTCCGGCATAACAGGCTACGACAGGTATAGGCACAACGTGCTGAACGTCTACGACCCAGGCCGCGTCCACCTGCTCAGGAGCAAGGTCTGGAGCGCCGAGAAGGGCACGATAGTCGTGTACGCCCCCAAGGCCCCGTACCGTTGCGCCCCCGCCCCTACCGAGACGGCGTTGCTCATAGACTCGGTCCTGCGGCGCAGAGGCGTGCGGGACAAGTTCAAGATAGTCCACATAGACGCCAACGACAAGATGCAACCGCCGGTGATCGCCGACGTGGTCTCCCAGATATATTCAAGGCAGGGGATAGAGCTCGTGACGAACCAAGAGATCGTCGAGATAGGCGAGGGGGAGGTCGTCACGAAGTCCGGCGAGCGTTATAAATACGACGTGCTCGCGATGCTCGAGCCCAACAGAGCGCCTAAGTTCGTCGAGGAGGCTGGCTTGGGCAAGACGTGGATCGACGTGAGGAGCCCGCAGGACCTCAGACATCCCAAATACGACGACGTGTTGGCCGTGGGCGACGCCGCCGGCCTTCCGTTCCCCAAGAACCAGGAGATAGCGTTCGAGAGCGCGCTGTTCGCCGCCAACAAGATACTGGAGATGGAGGGGTCCTCCTACAGGGCGTCGGTTCAGTACGCTTTCGTCGGATGGGCCTACGTGGGCAATCCCGAGGGGAGGCTGGAGAGCTTGTCGGTCAGGTTCGGCCTAGACTTCACGAGCCAGCCGCCGAAGCCTAGCAAGGACCCCGAGCCGAAGAGGGACTACACCCTCGCCAAGGACAATTGGGAGCAGAGCTACCTAGCCAACCTATTCGGGTACAGCTAAAGGAAATTTTTTACTTGAGCCTATTTGCGAGTGCACGGAGGCACTTCTTGGGCCGAGCCGGCGGTTTTGGACTTCAGCGACAACTTAAACCCCATAGGCCCTCCGCCGGGCCTCCCCGAGCTGGTGGCCGAGGCGGCGGAGAGGGGGGTCTATCTGAGGTTCCCGGCGAATCTGGCCGAGGAGGTGCTGGCGCAGTACGAGGGGGTGGAGGTCGTCCTCTTCAACGGAGCCACAGAGGCCTTGACCGCCATGATGGCGGCGTTGAGGCCCAAAAGGCTGTTGCTCCCCTGGCCGACGTACAGCGACTACGTACGTATAGCCGGCTTGCTGGGCCTCGAGGTCGTGAGAGGCGACTTGAGCTCGCTGGTGGAGAGGGCCGCCTCGGGGGATCTGTTACTGCTGTGCAACCCGAACAACCCCACCGGCTCGGTGATGAGACGCGACGAGGTCCTCGAGCTCAGCAGAGCTCTGGAGGCGCGCGGCGCGCGTCTGTTGGTGGACGAATCCTTCCTGGACTTCGTCCGCGAGGAGTCGGCGGCGCCGGACGTGCCCGTCGTGAAGTCCTACGGGAAGATCCTGGCGGCGCCAGGCCTCAGACTGGGGGCGGCGTTGGGGCGGGTGAGGCCGGACGTCAAGTCGCCGTGGCGGGTCAACTCGTTGGCGGACTACGCGATATACAACATAGGCGCAGAGGCGCTGAAGAGGCACAGAGAGGCCACGCGCGAGTACGTCGCCGCCGAGGGGCCTAGGGTGCAGGAGGCCCTTTCGCGGTGCGTCGAGGTGGTCAAGTCGCGCCTCCACTTCTTCATAGTGAGGGGGCGGACTGACAAGGTCAAGGTGAGGCCTCTCGACGACTTGGGCATGCCGGGCTATTCCCGCGTCTCGATAAAGAGGAGGGAGGAGGACGACTTGCTGATCAAGGCGCTATGCGGCGCGTAGCGCCCTGCCGGCCTAAAGGCGGGGAGGGAGCCAGGCGGTGCATAAGGGCGTTGATCGGGTTCTTCACAGTACTGCCCGTCAAGGCCGAGCTCGACTTCTCCTGCGCCTGGGCGTTGCCTTACGTCGTGGCGCCTATCCTGGGCGGCTTGTCCGCGCTGGCCTTGATCTATCTAGGGCCGCTCCCGGCCTACCTCCTCCTGCTCCTGCTGACGGGGCTCAACCACCTAGACGGGCTTGCCGACACCGCCGACGCCTTGATGATAAGGGATAGGGAGAGGGCTAGGGCCGCGCTGGAGGACCCCCGTAGAGGGACCGCCGGGATCTTCGCCGTCGTCGCCGCAGTAGCGCTGGCGGTCAACTATCTAAGGAGTCCGTGGCAGTTGATCTTCGGCGAGATCTTCTCGAAGTCGCTCGTCGTCGTCCTTGCGGCCTTTTCCAAGCCCTTCAAGGAGGGGCTGGGCTCCGCCTTCGTGAACGCCGTGAGGAGGAAGTGGCCTCTCGCAACGCCTGCGCTCGCCCTGGCCTTAATGGCGTATCCCTCCTCCTCGCTGGCGCTAGCGCTGTCGGCGGCGGCCTACTATATAGCGTATAAACATCTGGGCGGCGCCAACGGCGACGTGCTCGGCTATCTGCTCGAGCTCAGCAGAGTTGCCTTCATCGCGGCGACTAGCGCCTCTCCACTTTCGATATCTTTCCCTCTATGGTGAGCTCCTCGTCCATCCTCCTGTCTATCTTTATGATGAAGTCCACGCGCTTGACGCCCATGGAGGCCAGCTTGTCCTCAACCCTCTTGAGTATCTCCGCCAGCGTCGAGTAGTCGTCGAGCTCTACGTCGGTGAAGCCGGCGCCTGTTCTGTACCTCACCCCCATCTCCTTCAGGACCTCTGTAGCCGCCCTAACGTAGGCGGATAGGTGCGTGGACCCCGTGCCGAGAGGGGTGACCGATAGGCTGGCCACCATCTTCGCCATAGCCTCAACAACCTAGCTCTTTTTAACGTTTAAGTAAAATATATTAACGAATAGATTATCTACATGAGCTGGAGACCTATTGAAAACGTAGAAAGGGATTTGGAGAAGGCCGAGGAGCAGTCGGCGCTGTACGGCGGCGTCTTAGTAAAAGGCGGCAACGTGGTGGAGATAAGGACCGGCGTCATCATAGCGGCCAGATACGCGGACAAGCTGAGGCGCGCCGCCTTCGCGGCCTTCAAGAACATGGTTAAGCAGGAGGAGATCTTGAGAGCCGTCGCCGAGCTCAACAAGTCGATCTACGACAAGCTGATAAAGATGGGCGTGGGGAAGCTCGACATAATCAGGATAACCGTGGAGGCCAGAGTAGACGGAGGCAGGCTGTCGTTCGGCGAGCCTGTGATTGAGTGGTTCGTTCCCAGCGAGAAGGCGGCTGAGCTACAGTCGCAACTCGCCGACTGCAAAAAGACGCTTGCGGAGCTGAGGCAGAGGCTGGAGGAGATCCTCAAGACCATCTAGCATTTTTTCACGGCCTCTCTCAATTCCTTTGCGAGGTCCGGCTCCCTCATCAAGGCGGTGCCGATCAGAACACCCTTAGCCCCCTTCCTGCAAGCCATCTCGACTTGGCCGGGCTTGTTGATGCCGCTCTCTATTATGAAGTCCGCCTTGCCGGCCACGGCCTCCGCCACGTTCAGGGCTCTCTCGAACGACAGATCCAACGTCCTCAGATCGCGGGAGTTTATGCCCAGGAGGTAGTCGCCGTATTCGAGCACCTCCAGCGCGGTCTTCGCATCGCCTACCTCGACCAGCGGCGTCATCCCGATCCTCCTCGCGTATTCTGCGAGCTCTACGGTCTTCTCTAGGGCGAACTCGGATATTATCAACACGGCGTCTGCGCCGTAGCCGAAAAACACGTCTATCTGTCTCTTGTCCAGGACGAAGTCCTTCGCCAGGACCGGCTTAAACCTCTTCGCCAGCGGGATGAAGCGGAGATCTCCCATGAACCAAAACGGCTCCGTCAAGACGGAAAAGGCGTCTACGTACTGGGCCAGCTCCTCGAAATACCTCCACGGCGGCAGGTCGGCCCTTATCACGCCGCTCGGCGACGCCCTCTTGTACTCCGCTATTATGCCGAAATCCCCCAGGGCCTTTCTGAAATCCACGAGGGGGACCTCCCTAGGCGGTGGCCTCTCGGCTCTGTACTTCAGCGATCTGCGGACTTCCTCTAGGAAGTTCATATCCTGTCCAGGAAGTTCTTGAGGATCCTCTTGCCGTACTCGGTGCCGATAGACTCCGGGTGGAATTGAACGCCGAATACGTTATACTCGGCGTGGCGCAGTCCCATAAGCTCCCCGTCGTCCAGCGCCACGGCCTCCACGACGAGGGACCCCGGCACCTCGTCCACCACAAGGCTGTGGTACCTCATGCCCTTGAACGCCTCGGGCACTCCCACGTACAGCGGGCCGCCCATGTGTTTGATGTAGCTGGTCTTGCCGTGTTTTATGGTCCTAGCGTGCCTTATCTTCGCCCCGAAGACCGACCCTATTATCTGATGGCCTAGGCATATGCCCAATATGGGCACCCTCGGCGCGAAGAGCCTCACCACCTCCCTCGAGATGCCCACGTCGCGGGGGTTCTCGGGATGCCCGGGCCCCGGCGAGATTATAATCCTGTCCGGTCTTATCCGCTCGACGGCTGACGGCGTTATCTCGTCGTTTCTGACCACCAGAGGCCGCGAGCCCAGCTCTCCTACGTACTGGACTATGTTGTAGGTGAACGAGTCGTAGTTGTCTATTATGAGCGTCAGGTCCATACCGCCCTCAGATGGGCCAGCTTGTACTCGGTCTCTTTATACTCCCTATCGGGGGTCGAGTCGTAGACAACCCCCGCGCCTGCTTGTATCCTGGCGACGCTGCCCTTTATGATCAACGTCCTTATTATTATCGCTAGCTCCCCGCCTCTCGGCGTCAAGAGGCCGAAGCCGCCGGCGTACGGGCCTCTGGGCATGTCCTCCAGCTCGCCTATTATCTCCATGGCTCTGACCTTGGGGGCGCCCGACACTGTGCCGGCCGGATGTAGCGCCCAGATCGCGTCCACCACGTTGTAGCGCGGGTCGAGGACTCCGGCCACCCTGGAGACTATGTGCTGGACGTGGCTGTATTTCTCAACCGCCATCAGCTCCTGGACCTTCACTGTGCCGAATCTGCTGATCCTGCCCACGTCGTTGCGGGCTAGGTCCACCAACATCATGTGTTCGGCGAGCTCCTTCTCGTCCGAGAGCATCTCGTCCTCGAGCCTCAGATCCTCCCTGTCGTCGGCCCCCCTAGGCCTGGTGCCGGCTATCGGGTGCGTCTCCACCACGTCGCCCTCGACCTTAACCAACAGCTCGGGCGAGGTGCCTATCAGCGCTATGTCGCCGAATTTGAAGAAGAACATGTAGGGCGATGGGTTGATGGAGGTCAGTCTCTCGTAGATCGAGAACAGGTCCCCGGAGATCTCGAACACCTCGCGCCTCGACAACACGACTTGGAATATCTCCCCGTCCCTTATACGCCTCAAGGCCTCCGAGACCGCGGCCTTGTAGAACGCGTCGTCTGTCTTGTAGAGAACTCTGCCCATGCTCGGCCGCCTCTCCGGCCCGGCCTCGGCGTATGTAGGCAGTTTGCCGATCACGTAGGCCCTCTTGAGCAGATTGTCGTAGACCACCACGTTTTCGGAGACGACGAAAAGCGCCCTGGGGAAGTCCTTATCCACGCTGACGTACTTGGCCAGCGTCGGCTCTATCTCCACAACAGCGTCGTACGAGACGAAGCCTATCGCCATCTCGCCTCCGAAAGGCCCTCCCGAGGGCTCCAGACCTCTGTACATCCTCTGCAACTCCTCGTAGGAGTTGGATAGGACCGACACGTACCTCTTCACGCCCCACGCCACTATGGTGTACCTCGCCCTGTCGGGAAAGCCGGGGCCCGATTCCAGAAGCGCCACGAAGCTCTCGCCGGATCTGTATAGGCGCCGCGCCAAGGATTTCGGGCTGGGCAGTTCCGAGAGCGGAGTCTTTACCACCCCGACGCCATTAGCCGCTAAAAACCCGTGAATATAAAGCTATCGTGGCCGTGATCCTCGCCACCACTATAGGCGGGAAGGAGGCCGCGATCGCGCGGGATCTATGCGACTGTCTGTACGGGCAGGGGGATACGGCCGTCGTCTGCGAGCCGGTGAGCCCTGGGGTGTTCTACGCCAAGTTCAGCGACAAGTCCGTGCTGGATAGATGCCTATCCATGAGGTATTTCAAGGCGATGGTGAAGCGGGTGGAGCTCTACGACGAGGTTTCGGACTCGGCGCCTCCCCAAGGCTATTCTAGAGCGAGGAGGGTCGGCAAATATATATTTATAAAGTTTTAGGTCTATATATGTATATTTTGTTTTCGTCGTCTCTAGACACGAGCTCCATATCTGGAACCTCCCAGTAGTAGGAGATAACCAAGGCGTCTTTTCTGAGCTCTCTATTGAACTTGGCCGCGAGCCTCTCGTTCACTGAAGGCCATTGGAATATGTACACAACGTCGGCGTCTCCCAGCGGTATCTTGAACATGTTGCCCCACACGATGCGGCACCTCGGGCACCTGAGCTTGCATATCAACGCCCTGATCGGATCTATCTCAACGCCGACCACCTCGGCCCCAGCCCTAGACGCGAGCACCAACACGGCCCCGTAGCCGCAACCGAGCTCGTAGAACCGCTTGCCCTTAACATCGACGAGCTCCAGCGCCTTCCTGGCGGCCTTCAGGCTGGACGTGCCGTAGCCAGCCCCTCTGCCGGTTAGATGGGGCCACAACATGTGGAGCGATATCGCGAGCGCTATGGCCAGCGCTATTGCGTAGAACACCTCCTCACGACCAGGGCTCCGTCCCTATAGCCGACCACGACGACGGCCTCGCCCGCCTTGGCCTCGCAACCGTCGCATAGAGCCCTCCAGTATACTCCCCCGACTTTGACCACGCCCTCCGGCCTAAGCTCCTCCACGACCGCCGCCTTTTCATTAAGGGGCACGGGCGGCTTAGGCGGAGGCGGCTTAAACTTTATCCTCGTATATAGGGCCCAGAGGTATATCGCTATGAATATAGAGGCGAGGGCCGCGGCGAGCGCCGACGGTATAACTCCGAAAATGCCGAGCACGACAAGCAAGATCGCCAGCACCAGTAGCAGGATCGTGGAGTGTATCATGTCAGCCTCTTCAAGGCGTAGCGCGTTATGAGCCAAGGATCGTAGTCGCCCTCGGGGTAGAAAGGCTCTCCCTGCGGCAACTCGGCCAGCTCATCCGCCACCTCGCCGGGCTCTCCGTATACGGCAACGACGTACTCCCTGCTCCCTATAGGCGATGCCGCGGCGAGCGCGTCGCCTATACTATCGCTGGCTGTTAGGTACATTAGGGCCGATATGCGCCAGTCCCGCGCTGGCCTTTTATAGGCGTACGCGTAGGCCATCGCCTGAAGTAGGTACCTCCAGTCCTTGACGGCGTCGGGCCTCACGGCGACGACCAACGCGCGGCGTCCGATCGAGGCAAGCGTATCTCTGTCCAACGGCTTGTCCGACCTGATGAGAAGTGAGGCGAAGCAGGCGTCGGGACCGCAGACCGCGCCGTACTTAGCGGCGGCCATATGCCTTCCTGGCCTCCTCCGACCTAGGCATATTCACGGCCCGGCCAACACTCAGCTCTATAAATACCTTCCCTGCTCGACCGCCGCGACGTCTCGCGGCTCGCCTCTGGAGGCGCACTGGTTCTTGGGGCTCAATACGCGGCTAGCGCAGTAAAACCGTCTCCGGGGCCCAAGATAGGAGATCACAAAAACTTTTAGTTTAGTAGTTTTATTAAGAGAGTAGTTGTCTGAAATTTTTATTAATCCCTGAAGTAGCTCAGATTGATGAGGATCATAGTCAGGGGCGACGCGTTCAGCCCCGACTTCATACCGCCGGCGCTCCCGCATAGAGAGGAGCAGTTGAAACAGCTATCTGCGTACATGCGTAGTTTCCTCGACAGCCCGGGCTCGTTCTATCCCAGAGCCGTTCTGGTGGGCAGGCAGGGGAGCGGCAAGACCGTCACTCTGAGATCCTTCGGAGGCTCAGTGAAGCCGCCGGTCAAGTTCGCCTACGTCTCCTGCTTCATCAACAGGACCTTCACCGCCATAGTGAACAGCTTGGCGCAACAGCTGGGAATAGTGGTGCCCAAGAGGGGGCTCAGCAGGGACGAGCTCGTCAACGTGTTTTTAGAACAGATGAGGGACAAGGACCTCTTCGCCGTAGTGGCCCTCGACGACGTGTTCAATCTGGCGCCCGACGCCATCTCGATCTTTATCAGGATGGGCCTCGAGACGGATAAGCTGGGCACCCACAGATTCGGGCTTATCTTGGTCAGCCACACGCCCGACTTCATAGACGCGCTGGATCCCTCCACCCGCGGGATCTTGGGCAAGCCCATAGTGAGGTTCCCGCCCTACACCAGGGACCAGATCTTCGACATATTGAGGCAGAGGGCCGAGATAGCGCTGGCGCCGGGATCCTACGACGAGGAGATCCTGGACATGATAGCTGACATAACGGGCGCTGAGGAGGGGGCCGAGAATAAGGGCGATGCCAGAGTGGCGCTCGACATACTCTACAGGGCCGCCAACAACGCCGAGAGCGACGGCGTGAGCAGGATCACGCCTGAACACGTCAGGCGGGCCAGCAAGGAGGTGCTGGTGGGCGTCTCGTCTGATATATTGAAGGGCCTTCCGCTACACGCTAAGTTGTTGCTGTTAGCAATAGTGAGGACGTTGAGGGGCGGAAAGCCCTACGTCACGTTCGGCGAGGTAGAGGAGATGTACAAGGTGGTGTGCGAGGAGTTCGGGCAGAAGCCGAGGACGCACAGCCAGCTCTGGGCCTATCTAGGGGAGCTCAGGAACAAGGGCATAATCGAGACGCGGCTCAACAAAAAGGGTGAGGGACTGCGCGGCAGGACTACGCTCATCTCAATAGGCACTGAGCCGCTAGACGCGCTGGAGAAAGCCATAACGTCTATGGCGATCGAGGAGCTACGGTGATGGATATAGACTTTGTGCTGGGCGCCAAATCGCGCGTGAGGATAATCAGAGAGCTTTACAAAGTATCCGAGGTAAACACGACCGATCTGGCCAGAAGGCTCGGCATAAACTACAGCCTGCTGGAGGAGCACTTGAAGGTGTTGAAGGAGGCGGGCATAGTGGAGGAGCACAGGATAGGCCGCATACGGCTGGTCTCCCTGAGGAAGGAGCCCAAGATCTTGCAACTGGCTAAGATACTCGCGGAGCTAGCCGCTGAGTAGAGTTTTTATATCTGTAGTCGATATAGATAGGTGCCTACTTATATTTTCCAGGATTTTCTCATTCTTCTTAGATAGAAAAGATAGGACGTTGAGCAGTTCCGACGAGACGTAGCTCGCGGATAGATGGAGCTCCTGCGACAGGTACTGGACGACCAACTCCCGCCTCCTCCGGGCCTCCTTGGAGCGGGCCAGCATCAAGATGCGCTGGGGGAATTGGTACTTGAAGAACTTAGGCAACCTCGGCTTCCCCGGGACGAGCGCTATGCCCGCCAACATGATCTCCGTCATGTAGGGCATGAGCTCCCACTCGCCGGTCTTCCTGATCCTGGCCAATATTATGTCGGCCTTGCTCAGCCTGTCCATGGCCGCGGCGGCCGCCGAGGGGTCCTTGTAGACCCGGGGGACGTTCTCGGAAGCCCAGGCGAAGAACTGCTCCCAGTCGAAGGACGGCATGAAGGATATGGACCTCGCGTCGTCGAACCAATTGGCTCTGAAAACCCTGTCGAGGACCTCGAACATAGAGAGCTGTGGGTTCCTCTCGCCGACTCTCTTTATGTCGTCGACGGTCAGCGTCTTCTTGCCGCCGGCGAAGAGCTGGAGGTCGTTTATTGCCGCTCTGAGGTCGCCGTCAGACGAGCGGGCCAGCGCGCGTAGGGCGTCCTCCTCGCACTTTATTTTCTCCGAGTCGCATATCCTCCTCAACACCTCGACTACGTCGTCCTCGGCAAGCCTCCTCAGGCTCACCACGAGGCTTACGTCCCTAAGCGGCCGAAGCCTTTGGTCCCACGGGTTGTTGGCGGTCATCACTATGGGCACCCTCGCCGTCTCTATCAAGTCTATTATGGAGTCGAGCCCGCCTAAGTCCTCCTTGGGGTTGAGCCCGTCCACCTCGTCGAAGAGGATGAGCCTCCCGGCGTACCCGAACAAGGACCCCTCCCTAAGACCCCGGCCCACCACCTCCCTTATCCTCTCGGCGGTTCTGACGTCGCTCGCGTTGAGCTCCACCAGCTCGTAGTTTATTTCATTGGCCAAGGCGTGGACCAGCGTGGTCTTCCCTATGCCGGGCGGCCCGGCCAGCAGAACGGCCTTGGCCTCAGATATCTTCTTGTCCCTGCTCTTGGCCCAGGCCTTGCAGAACTGCTCCGGGGCCCTAAACCTCGCGCATACCCACGAGGCGAGGGCATATTTCGCCTCCTCCTGGTCTACGACCTCCTTGAACGTGCGCGGGCGGTACTTCTCTACCCAAGGCAACATTACCGCTTCTTCGCCGCAACCTTGCCCTTAGAGCCTATGGCGGCCAGCTTGACCAGCATGTACGTTAGTTGTAGCTCCTCGTCGGAGCCCTCGGCCAGCCTGTAGTCCACGTCGGATAACAGCTCCGCCACGGCGACCTTGGTCTCGTCGTCCAGCTGAATCCGCGGCAACTCCCTCTGCAAAGCCCTCAAGAAGTCGACTCCGGCGATGCCCTTCATGTACATTAAGTCCCGCAACTTCTCCCTGGCCTTCTCCACGTCGCCTGAGAGGGCGGTGTTGAAGACGTCGAGGATCTCGCTTGGGCGGGCCGCGGAAGCCACGGCGGCCACGCTCTCCTTGTCGACGGATCGGCTCGCAGCAGCGGCCATCTGGAGGAGGTTTATAGCCCTCCTCATGTCGCCCTGGGAGATCTCGTATATGGCGTCTATCCCGTCCTCGGTGAGCGCGATGCCCTCCTGCTTGGCTATATACGCAAGCCTCTTGGCCATCAATTCCTTGGGCATAGGGGGGAATCTAAAGACGGCGCATCTCGAAATTATCGGATCTATAATCCTCGACACGTAGTTTGCTAGTAGTATGAATCTTGTGGTGTTTGCGTACATCTCCATTATTCTCCTCAAGGCTTGTTGCG
>JBMFIG010000008.1:0-58255 GCA_049976425.1 Thermoproteus sp. | reverse complement strand
ACAGCCTCGGCGCCCTCACCGAGGCCACCCTCTCCCGCTACGTCTGGGAGGATCTCCGGGCGGAGGTCGAGGCTAGGGGCGAGAGGGTTTTGTCCCGCAGACGCAACGCCCGCGTGGACGGCCTCGATATCGACCTCCTCGTCGAGACAGACAAGGCGGTGTACGTCGTTGAGGTTAAGGTGAGGCCGAGGCGGAGAGACGTAGACGCAGTGGCCAGAAAGGCCGAGGCCGCGGCGAAGGCTTTAGGAAAGCCGGCGGCCGCTATACTAGCCGGGGCGAGGATTGGGGACGACGTGGAGAAACACGCGAAGGGGAAGGGTGTGCAGATATACAGATACTGACGGTTGGGCCGATACCCCGCGTGCACCCACCGCGGCGATGGCGCCGGGCGATAGTCGGCGACGGCCCCGCCCTTCAAGGCAGGTAGGAGGTCGCCTCTACTACCCGCCGCACACCCTACGGAACGGCTCCGCGCCTCCAGCCAGCCTAGAGGCTATGCGGCATGTGGACAGCGCGGCGGATGGGATATCTGAGAGGAGGCCATCGGGATCGGGGCCGTTGTGCTGGTAGCGGTGGGGCGCCAGAGCCCGCGCGGTGAACTCGACAATGTCGCCGCCTACGACGTGCGCCAGCCTGGCCATCTGCGTGGCGGGCGCCAGTGCCATGACACGTCTACGTCCTCGATCTCGACCTCCTCGCCCCTGCCGCAATCCTCCGCTAATCCGGTACAATTCCTTCATGCCGGCAGATAGGCCTTCCTCGCCTGGAACGCCTTGCCGGCCGCGTCCCTCACAAGACCGTCCTCGAGGAATTCCGGCGAGGGCTATCTACGGCTGGGCCTCCCTGCACCGCTCCGGATCCCTCCAAGGCCGGGGACTCCGCGTCTCTAAGTCCGCCGCGTATTTAAGTCCTCAAAAGACCCGGCGCGAGTTCGGACCCGGGAACTTCCGCCTACCTTTTATCCCTCCGCGTTCTACCTCCCATGATCGAGTTCGAGAAGGTGTCCGTCAGAGCGCGGGGGAGGGCCATAATCTCCGGCGCGACCTTTACGGTTAGGTCGAGGGCGTTCCTCCTCGGGCCAAACGGGTCCGGCAAGACGACGCTCCTTAGGGCCGCCTCGGGCGTGTTGCCGTACGAGGGGAGCATAAGGATCTTCGGAGCCGAGGTGAGGAGGGCCAGGGGGCTGTTGGGCGTCTCGTCTAACCTCCCCGAGATATACCAAGCGGTCTATAGGGTCGGGGAAATCGCCGAGGTTTGGGCCGACCTCAAGGGCGATTTCGACCCCCGCCTCTTCGAGGAGCTCCTCAAATCCTTCAAGCTGGACCCCGGCGAGCTGTCGAGGAAGCCGATCCACGCCCTCTCCGCGGGGGAGTCGTCGCTGGTGAGGCTGGCGGTAGCCCTGGCCTCTAGGCCCAGGGCCTACCTGGTGGACGAGCCCTTCGAGAACGTAGACCCCGCCAGGAGGAGGCTCGCGGCGGAGGCCCTCAGGGGCTTCGGCGAGATCGGGCTGGTGGCGACCCACGACCTCGGCTCGTTGAGGGCCGTGCCGGAGTTCGACGCGTACCCCCTAGTCGAGGGGAGGATCTACGGGCCGTTCGCCGCGGGAGAGCTCCTGGACCTAGGGCTCTCTGAGGGGGTGCACGGAGACGCCGCGGCGGTCCTGGAGATAGGCGGCGTGAAGTACTCTCTTCGCAGAGGCGCCGGGAGGAGGCTCGGCGACATGGCCACGATAGACATGATATACTCGGCGTGACCATGGGCTACCTAGGCTACCTCTCCAAGAGCTATCTGAGGAATATGTTGATACTCTTCTGGGGCCCCGCCTGGTGGGCCTTCTGGGCAGCACTGGGGGCCTACGTCTATCCGCGCGGCTTCCAGCTACCGCCCTCAGCGCCCGTCGGCGAGGTCATGAGGTCCTACACCGCCGTGTGGCTCTCCGAAGGCGTCGTCTACCTCCCCTCGATGGTCGGCGTCGGCGTTGTCATGACTATCCTCTACAGCACGGCGGCGTATCCCTACCTCATTAGGTTCGGCAGAGCCACGCCTAGCAAAATAGCGTTGTCGCTCTTCCTGTCCGCCCTCGCGGCGACGCTCGTCCTAGACGCCGTCCTCATCGTGGCGGGCGTCTTGATGATGGCCAGCGGCCTTAAGTACAACGGATTCGACGTGGGGCTTCCCGACGTGTCGCCCGCCTCAGCCGCGAACGCGGCGGAATTCGCCGGGGTCTTCGTCCTGGCCTCTGTCTTCGTAATCGCCCTCTCGACCGCACTGGCGACGGCGGCCGGCGCCGCGCCCAAGTACTCGAGGGGCATATCCTTCGCGCCCATGTTGCTTTTCTTCCTCTTCGCCTTCGCGGCGCTCTACGGCGCCTTGCCCAAATGGTTGCTGGCCGCCAGCCCGTTCTCCGCCTTGATATACCTCGGCGTGTACGCCTATACGGGGACCGTGCCCAACGTGACGCTCACCGCACCTCCTCCGCTCTCCAACGACCCTGTGCCGCTGGGGCTCTGCCTCGCCTCTGTGATCCTCTGGACGTTTGCCTTGCTGGCGGTATCGGCCTTCGTCGTGGGGAGGATGGCCTACAAACCGCTTGCCGAGGAGAGGGAGGGGGCATGAGCGCCGACGTCGTCGAGAGGCCCCGGGAGATCGCGGGCGCCATAGTCAAGAGAGTACTAAGAAGGGCTATGGGGCTCGCCTACGTGTTGTGGTCTACGTTTCCCATGAGCACCGCCTTGGCCTTCGCCGCATGTAGAGCTCTTGGCATATTCATTTCCACTACGGTGATATACGCCGTGATCGTCTCCCTAATCGCTGTCTACGTTGCCATAACGGTCCGCATATTCGTCCTTGCCGCTAGGGCGTCTAGGCTTCAGGACAGGAGATCTTCGGGCGGGGTCATCTTGACCGCCTTACTGGCTTTCCTGATAATTCTGGCATTTCTTAGGCCGGACGTTGGGGCGCTTGCGTACGGCGCCTACGGCACGGCCGTGGCGGCGTACCTCTACCTCACCGTGTTCAGAGTACTCAAGCCGAGGTTCTACGACCACCTGGCGCTCCTCTCCTTCCCGATCCTGATGGCCCTCGGCTACTTCTACAACGCCCTATACTTCGCATTGGGCATACTCTGGGCTTATGCAGGAGCCGCCTCGCTCTCGGAGCTCTAGAATTTCGGAGTTAATGAAGTTGCTCCAGGAGGAGGACTTGACAAACTCGGTGCGTCTCGGCATACTGCTCGCCCTGTACTACGTGGACGGGTACGTCGCCTTTGCCACGCTGGTCAGATCGGTGGGGCTCTCCAAGAGCACGGTCCACGGCCATCTGGAGGCCCTGGCGTCCCGCGGCCTCGTGGAGTCGCGGAAGGCCATAACCATAGCGGGCGTCAGGAGGGTCTTGAGGCTTACCCAGAAGGGGCGCCAGATAGTCGAGAGGTATCTAGAGATCGTCGAGGAGCTGAAGAGGGAGAACGGACGGTAGGGCCGCCGTCAGCGGCCGTCCCGGCCTCCGTACAGCTTGTAGGCCCTCAACATCCAGGCGTATAGGAAGATCTTGTAGGCGATCTCGCCCCCGTCCTCGTACCACCAACGCTTCGCTATCTCGGCCACCCTCTCTAGCTCCTCGACTCCTATCTTATCGACGTCGCCCCTGGCTAAGACTTGCCTTATGTACTCCGCCTCCTCTCTGCTTATGGGATTTGCCTTGATCGACTGGGAAAGCCGCATCAACTCGTTGACGAGGAAGGAGGCCTCCCGCTGGCTGATTAAGCCCTTGACGCCGAGGAACTCCACGACGGCCGAGTCCATGGCGACGACGGCTGACCTCATGGAGTCGGCGAAGGACGCGAGCCTCCTGTCCACCTCGTCGAACCTTTTGACCACTTCGTCAAACCTCCTGTCCATCTCCTCGAAGCCGTCGTCGATCTCCCTGAACTCCCTCCCCAGCCAGTAGAGCGCTCCGCCCAGCATACCGATTAGGGTAGCGGCGAGCCCGACGACAGATAACACCACGTCGCTCGGCACGGGATGACCAGCAACGAGACTTATATGTCTTCCGGAATGCCGCAAGTCGAGGCGTTGGCAAGCGCCGGCCTCCCGCGTGCTTCCCGTTGCCCAGAGTGGCGCCGAGAGGCGGACCGAGGGCCGTCGTCGACCGCGAGCAGGCTCCGGGGCCCCGAGGCGGCTTCGCGAAGCGCGTCGGGAAGGCCCTCTCAGCTGGGCGCCTGTCCAGCGGCGCGCGTGATCGGCGTACTGACGCCGGCCTCTCGGCCCGCCGAGAGGCTAAGGTTTTTAATATACGCCGCTGGGTTGACATGGGATTTATCAAGGTGAGAGTGGGCGTATTCAACCCGCAGTCGCCGGAGAGAGTCGTCGAGATGGAGGGCGTGGTGGACGCGGGGACCATCTACACGGTGGTCAGGAGGGACATACTCCACTCGCTCGGCGTAAGCCCCTTGGGCAGACGCCGCTTCAAGGCCTTCGGCGGCTACGTGGAGCGGGATGTGGGCGAGGTCGGGCTTGTCTCTGATGGGCGAGAGGCGCGTGGTCCCGGTGATATTCGGCGAGGCTGACGACGCGGTCGTCGTCGGCGTCACGGCGCTTGAGATATTCGGACTGGAGGTAGACCCAGTCCGCGGCGTGTTGAGGGAGGCGGAGCTGTTGCTCCTTTAATCGGAATCCGGACTGCGGCGTTGCGTCGGGAACGCGCCGGGCGGCGCCAGGTCGTATATGGAATGCGTCGCGGAGGTAGCGGAGCGCCGCTAGCCGCGCGCAAGCCCTCTCAGCTTCTCTATCAGCGTCAACACGGCGCGTCTGTGCAGATCGAACTCCCGCCTCCCCATGAAGTTGTGGTAGAAGTTGGCGTGTAGCCCCTCCGCCATGCGGAAACCCCCCACGAGCTCCTCGTCGCCTGTCTCCTCGTATATTTTGTCTATCAACACGGCATAGTCTCTATGGCTGTAGTGGGGCATTCCCCGTCTTTCCGCTATAGCGTTTAGTAAGGCTGTGACGGCCCCCCAGTACTTCTCTCCGGCCTGCGTCAGATCGCCCTTTCGGTACAGCTCCTCGGCCTCGGCCAGATACCTCTCGTGGAGCCTTAGGTATACCTCGACCCTCTCCGGCGGGTCCAGCCTGTTCGAGACGAGCTCCAGGATGAACTCCTCGATGTCCCGATCACCGGCCACGCGCCTCAAGACCTCGGCGATAGGGGCCGAGAGGGTGACCGCCACGTCCACGCCCCACCTACGCCTTAAAATCTCTTTCGCAGATAGCCGCCAAGGCGGCGGAGCTCTGAGATCTTGGAAAGCCGTATGTCGCCGAGGGCTTGAAGAGCCTTCGTCGCCCGCCAGTGGGCTCCGCCCTCTAGATCTTACGTCGCCCTGCCGGCCGAGACCTGCGGCTGTCCGCCGGCGCGGGGCCCTACGTGGGCTTGAAGACCATGAGGTATATCATGGCGATGTACCCCGCGGTCCACAGCGGGATCAACGGCCTGACAATTCTCATGTAGGCGCGGTACCCCGCCCGGGCCGCCAGCAGGTGGACGACCTCGTGGAGTGGTTGCCGAGCTTCCCCTCATACGGCGAGGCGGTCCGCCTAGCCGCGCTGGCGTTCTACACAGACCCCACCAAGCTGAGCTGTTGCGGCGGATAGGCCTACCCGCCGCAGGCCGGAAATAGACCACTGCGTAGCGTCGTCGCCCTATATCTACTGCGCGCGGCTTATCGGGCTCTCCCGGCGGCAATCCTCCGCCAACTTTATAGGTATGTAGTTACTACATACCTATGTTGTTCAGAGACAGGCCGGCCGAAAGCCTCGACGAGCTTTTCGACAGGGAGGGCTAGGTCAAGCCGTTGTTGGAGTCCGTGTCCAGAGGGGCGCTCGCTCTGATGCTCGGCATGAGGAGGGTCGGCAAGTATTGAGGAAGGCCCTAGAGGGCTTGAGGCATTGACGCGCCATCTAGCCACATTAAGTGGTCCGCCATCGAGGCGGCTGGGCCGAAGCGCTCCGCCGAGACGCCGCGACCGAGCTTATGGAGGCCGGAGTCGTTAGAAAACTCCATGGCCTCAGCGATTTGAATATCTCGGCATGCCACATCGATGTCCGGATTTATGCAGAAACGCTGACCCAGCCGGGGCGCGGACACGCCTTTCGTGCAGAGCGCGGCCGCCTAGCGTGGCTGGGGGGCTGTCTATCTAGAAGGAGGTCCGGCGGCCTCTCATCTGGGGACTGCCGAAGTCGAACCTCTCCTCGCGCCACGGATCGGCGTTGATGGAGTAGCCGGATGCCTCCCAATAGCCCGGGACGGGGCCCTCCAGCACCTCCAACGCGGCGAAGTACTTCACGCTCTTCCACGCGTAGCGGGTCGGCACGACGAGCCTCGCAGGAGCTCCGTGCTTCTTGGGGAGGGGCCCGCCGTTCATGGCCCAGGCGATGACGGACGTCTCCTCCATAAGGGCCTCCAACGGCAGGGAGGCGCTGTAGCCGTCGGCGCCCCAGGCCAAGGCGAAGGGGCCGTATGGCCTCGCCTCCTCCAGCAACGCCTTGGTCTGGACGCCCCTCCACACGACCTTCTCTATCGACCACCCAGTGACGCAGTGGAACGGGGCGACGAGATCGACGCAGGGGTAGCGGGCGGCGAGCTCCCTCAGCGGTATCTCGAGAGGCCTCTCCACGAGGCCGACGATCCTTATGGTGTGGGCCTCGAAGGGCACGTCCGGCGGGTCGTACACGTCGTATATCACGAACCTATGGGCCTTGACTTGGTTGGGGGGCCAAGGCTTCTCCAGCCTTATCTCCCTACACTCCACGTAGGGCCGCCGATAGCTACATAAAAGTCTGGCCCTCTAGGCCTTCCCGCCGGTGCCGAGCGCCAGCAGGCCCCTTATGAAGTAGCGGCCCAGGGCGACGAAGACCAAGAGAGGCGGCAGGGAGGCTATGAGCGCCGCGGCGTACATCTGGTTGTAGACGTTGCCCGTCTGGCCCGTGAAGCTGAAGAGAGTCAGCATTATGTGTTTAGTGTACCCCCTGGTGAGCACCAGCGGTATGAAGAGGTTGTTCCAGCCCTGTATCGTGAGGAATATGGCGGTGGAGACGTAGCCGGGCCCCATCAGAGGCAGGACGACGCGTCTGAACAAAGTGAACTCGGAGGCGCCGTCTATCTCGGCCGCCTCGACGACCTGTCTGGGGAGGGCTGTCATGAAGATGTACATCATCAACGTGGCGAAGGGAATATAGAATATCAGAAACGCCAGCGCCAGGCCGGGCAGAGTGTTGTACAGGCCCAGCGACTTCATGAAATCGACCAGAGGGACCAAGGTCACTTGGTAAGGCAGATACGTCGCGACTGCCACGCCGGTGATCAGCCCGTCGCGGAGGGATCCGGCGAGCCTCATTAACGCGTATGCGCCCATGGCCCCCACGAAGGCCGCGGCCAGCGCGACGGGGATCACCACGACCGCCGTGTTCAGCAACGGAGTCGCCAGGCGGTCCGCAGCCGATATCAGGCTACTGGGGTCCACCACGGTCGGCGGGGACAGAACCGAGGACGTCATGACCTCCGACAAGTTCTTTAGGGAGCCCACCACCATGGCGTATAGCGGGACCGCCCAGATCGCCCCCACCGCGAGTATCACTAGGTACGAGACAACGACGCGGGCTCTCATACCCTCAGCCACCTCCTGAAGCCGAACATGGAGTACGGAATGACTATGGCGGCCGACAAGGCCAGGATCACGATAGCAGTGGCGCTCGCCGTGGCGAAGTACAGCGTGGCGAACTTGAAGAAGGTGTATATCACTAGGGTCGTCACGAAGGGGTTCAGGAAAAGCATAGTGTAGGGCAGGTCGAACATCTGTATGGCGAAGAGCGTATAGAAAACTGTGGCTATTATCAAGGCCTGCCTCGACTGGGGCACTACGACCCTTAGCATTACCGAGAGCGTGTTAGCGCCGTCGATATACGCGCTCTCTATCTGCGACCTATCCACATTGTAGAACATGGCCAGATAGAAGAGGACGCCCAGCCCCGTATATACCCAGACCGAGACCAACGACGCGCTCCAGAATGCGTTGTCTCCCTGTAGCCAGAGCACGTGCATCCCCAGCGCTGCGTCTATGCCCCTATCGGGGTCGAAGAGCCAGCGCCAGATTATGCCGGACGCCGCCAGCGAGACGGCCAGGGGGTAGATGAAGAAGGCGGTGGCCGCGTTCCTGGCGCGCTGGCTCCCGAGGTTGTATATGGCCGACGCTATCAGTATGGCGAGGAGATTCCCTGCGGCCACCAGCACGGCCACCCACAACAGGGTGCGCGTCAGCGCAGAGACGAAATCGGGGTCGGAAAACAGGGAGGCGAAGGTGGCGAGGCCCACGAACTGGGGATGGAGATGCAGTATGGAGTAGTTAGTGAGCGATATGTAGACGTTCCAGAACATGAAATAATAGAGCACTCCGGAGAAAAAGAGCGCTGGGATCAAGAAAAAAATAAGCTGTATTCTCATGCTACTAGGAGGTGGCCGTGGCGTTGCCCCAGAACTTGCTGTTGGGGAAGCCCATGTACCAGCCGCTCCACTCCTGCTTCTCGGTGGCGAGCGCCTTGGCCACAGTCGAGTACCACAGATCGGTCCTCCCGGTCTGCGTCAGCACAACTACCTGCTGGAGCAGGTTCTGCCAGACGTCCGAGAACAAGCCGCCGTGGGTCAACGAGAAAACGTAGAACCTCGCGTCGCGGTACTGCTGGGCCTCCCACTGTTGCACCGTTGTCGGGTAGATCGACGAGCTTATGTTCTTGTACGTGGCTATGGAGCCCTTTATGGGGTTGAATATCATCTGGCCCTTAGGCCCGGCGAAGAACGTCGCGAACTTTATGCCGTACTGCGCCTCAGGCCCAACGGGCACGGCGACGGAGTCTATGACGAGGCTGTAGACTCCTTGGGTGCCGGGGAACGGGGCGAATATGACATCGCAGTTGGGAGTTATGTTGTCCACGGTGCACATGACGACGTTGGGGTACACGTTGTGTATGAGGCCGACCGCCCAGTCTCCGTCGACGTGGGCCAGCGCCTTGCCCTGCACCACGTCGGCGACAGCGCCGGTCCAATCGACGCCAGCCCAGTCAGGCGAGAGGTACTTGGTCAGGTTAAGGTACAGCTGGGTGGCTTGGGTTATCGATGGATCGTTCGGCGGCAACGTGCCGTACAGGAACTGCATGAACTTGTAGGGGCCGGCCACGGCCAGGAATATGTTCTCCCAAGTCTGTAGGAGGGTGAACTGGTCGGCGCCTCCCAGGACGAGGCAGGGTATGCCCGCGGCGGCCGCCTTCTGGCACACGGCAAGGAGGTCTTGGACCGTGGTGGGCACAGATGCGCCTATCTTGTCCAGAAGGTGTTTGTTGTACATTATCAAGTTAGCTCTGTGGACGTTCACCGGGAGGGAGTACATGGCGCCGTTGAGGGAGCAGGCCCAGGCGACGCCGGGGGCTTGCTGTATTAGACCTATCTGCTGGGCGTAGGACGTCATGTTAACGAAACTGCTGGCGCCGTTGGGGGCGGCGTATATGTAGCTTATCATCTCGGGCCCGCAGTGGACCTGGAAGGCGGCCGGAGGCTTGCCCGCCTGTATGAGCGTCAAGATAGCTATCTTCGCGTTGACGCCAGCGCCTCCCGGAACAGCCGTCTTCTCGACGTTTATGCCGTAGAGCTTGGTGAAGTTGCCTATGACCGCATCGATGGCGAATCTCTCCAGCCCGGCCCACCAAGTGTAGAAGGTTATCGTCGACGGGGCTGTCGTGGTCGTCTGCGTGGTTGTCGCAGGCTGGGTGACCGTGACTGTTGCGGTCACCGTCGTGGGCTGGCCGCTCACGGTCACCACAGAGGTGGTGACCACCGACGTAGTTACGGTGGTGGCGGGGGGCGCGGGCGGGGGAGACGGCGGCCTTGTTGCTAGGTAGGCGGCGATTATAGCTATGACTACTATTACTACCACTATGCCTATAATTAGGCCTGTCCGCATAAAACCTCTTGTTAGAAGCCTTATTAACATTATTATCGACAGCGGCCTAGTTTAAGGCCATTATTAATGCTCTGTATACGGACAAGTTTTTTGGACAACTGGCTAATATGCTGATAATCTACGCGGGGGCATAGGGTATACGTGACGGAGCCGTCGAGCTTAGTAAGGCTGGGCCAGCCATATGCCGAACGCATATCGGCATGAGGTCTATAGAGGGCCGATTCTAGCCAATCGCCTCCTCAAGAGGAACGACCTCTCTGTTCCACTCCACGAGCCAGACGTGCAGACGCCTCGCCGCGTCGACGGCGTCGGGGTTGGCGGCCAGCGTGAAGACGGCAGGCACTAATCTGCCGGAGACCAGATGAGGCCGCGTAGAGGCTATGTAGGCGGCTCTCTGGGCGGCCTTCTCGACCACCGAGGCGCCGGCCCTCACCTTGGCCTCGCCGATCACCGTGACGGCCTCGGCTCTGCAATACACGTCGATCTCGTAGGCGCCGGGTATGACCAAGCGCTCCGCGGCGCAGAGATGGCCTTTGCTCTTCAGAAGGTGTGATATCCAGGAACGCGCCGTCTCCTCCAGAGACACGGCGAGGTCCTCGAACTGCTCCTTAGTGGCCATCCTATCCTCCAACCTCTTCAGATCCTCCTTCGTCGCCATCTTCTCCTCTAGTAATTTTAGCTCTTCCTTCGTCGCCATGGCCGTCTCCAGTCTCTTTATGTCGTCCCGAGTAGCCATCACCCCCTCCAGCCTCCTGATGTCGTCTCTGGTGGCCATCACCGCCTCAAGCCTTCTCACGTCGTCTCTTATAGCCGCCACGGCCTCCTCCAGCCTCTTTACGTCGTCCTTGGTGGCGACGTTCAGCGGTATGGCCACTCGCCCAATAGGGATTTGGCGAGCTTCAGCCGGACCTCCTCGTGGCGGAGCATGAGGTCGAGGAGCTCGGCGGCAGATCGGCCGTCTCCGCGGAGCGCCTCGAGGAAGAGATCCCGTAGAAACGCGGGATCCTCGCGGGCGAGCTCCCGCAGAAGCCTCTTGAGGTCGGCTATCTCCACCACCAATGTCGGGGCGTTGCCTTAAAAACTTGGCGCCGCTACAGCCTCCACTCCTCCTGTCTATACCTATCGCCAAGGAGCTTCCTCGCCGTAGTCTCCTCGCCTAGGTAGAAGGCGTGCCCCGGCAACAGCTTCGCGGCCTCCCTCGCCGCCACCTCCCGCCCTCCGCCCAACGCCCTATATAGGATCCCCTCGTCGGTGTAGTGGAGCAGACCGTCGGGCCCCAGCACGAAGTTCCCCCTGGGATCGTATACGTCCCTCGAATAGGCGGTCCTCCACTCCGCCTCGACGATGCCGGTAGCCCTATCCAGAACCTCGGCGGGGATATAGGCGTCTAGGAGCAGGAACGACAGCAGGCCCGGCCTCAGCCCGGCCCCCTCGGAGGCCTCGACGAACGCCTCGGCCACCGCCAACAGCTCGCCCGGAAATCCCTCGACCAGCTCGCAACCCCCTATCAGCACGTCGGCGGAGGCCCAGCCCCCCGCCCGCCGGGCCGACAGAACGCGGCACGCGCCGGCCTGCCGCTCGGCGAGGGCGCCGGAGAGAACGCGGCCGACCTCGTCCAGGGGGCATACCCCCCGTCGGGCCGGCGGCGGCCCCCTCCACTCCGGCCTGCTCCCCCAGAGGCCTAGCTGGGCCACGAGGGACGTCCTCAGCCCTCCCTCCCAATTGCCGTAGGTCAGCGCGTAGTCCAGCGCCTTTACCCAGAGGTAGTAGGGAGACGTGTCGTATATCAGCCCCCAGCCGACGGGCTTGGGGTAGCCGGGCCTCCCCCGCGGAGGGGAGATGGGCATCTCGACTCTTCTACGAGGCGGCCTGGGCCTATATCTCGCCCTCACCTCCTCGGCGAGCCTAGCGGGGTCGCCGTACGCCTTCCTCAAGTCGACGACGGCTACCCCGAGCTCGCCCAGCCTCTCGCAGGGGATTCTGGCCCAGTCGCCGCATCGCCCCTCAAGAGCCTCTATCAAGGCCTGGCCCGAGCCCGTAAGGTCGGGGCCGTACACGATGACGGTGTCGACTGAGAGGAGCCTCTCGGCGAGCGACGCCAGGAGGTGGTTCACGCCGTCTTTGCTGTATAGGGCGGTCGCCGCGGCGACCATACGCCGCACGTCCTCGGGCAGAGAGGCCAGCACCTGCTCGGGCTTTGCCCAAAGAGTGACGAGCAGTATGTTGCTCTGCGACACGTCGGAGGGCGGCTACTGCTTAATGAAGATTCAAGCCGTCTAGCTGGAGGGCGAAGTCGTAGGCGTCTATTATGGCCTTTATGGAGGCCTCCACCACGTTGCTCGACACGCCGACGGTCCGCCAAACCCTATCCCCGTCCGAGAACTCCACGGTCACCCGCACTATGCTCTCCGTGCTCTTCACGGCCGTGGGCAGAACCACTCTGTAGTCCCTCAGATAGGTCCTCTGTAGCTCCGGGAAGGCCGACGTGAGGGCGCGCCGCAGGGCCACATCAACGGCGTGGACCGGGCCGACGCCCTCCCCCGCCTCTAGGACCTCCCTGCCGCCTACGTTGACCTTGACCACCGCGTACGCCGACGACGTCGGGCCCGTCACGACCCTCCACTCAAGGAGCTTGAACCTCTCCTTGTGGATGCCGAGGCGCCTCATCAGTATGAGGAGGGCGGAGGCCGGCGCCGCGTCGAAGGAGTAGCCCTCCCTCTCCAACGCCTTTATCTCCTCCAGCGCATGCCTCACGGCCTCGCTCCTCTTGTCGAGCGAAAGGCCGAGCTCCTCGGCCGCCTTGAGGGCCAGGCTGGCCCCTCCGGCGACCTCGGACACCACTATGACCCTTCTGTTGCCCACAAGCGCCGGGTCGATATGTTCATACGCCCTCGGCACCTTCATGACGGCGTCTGCGTGGACCCCTCCCTTGTGGGCGAAGGCGAAGTCGCCGACGTAGGGCTGGTAGGGGTTGGGCTGGACGCCCAGAGCCTCGTAGACGAGCCGCGAGGCCTCCCTAAGCCTGCCGAACTTGACGCCGGGAGGCTCGTCGCGGAGCACCCTCAGCCCCATCTTGAGCTCCAGCGTCGGCAACACGGCGGTCAGATCGGCGTTGCCGGTCCTCTCCCCGATGCCGTTTATGGTCCCCTGCACGTGCCTCGCCCCGGCGGCCACCGCCATGAGGGTGTTGGCGACGGCGCACCCTATATCGTTGTGCATGTGGGCCCCCAGAGGCATCGCGGGGAACCTCTCCCTGACCTCGCGGACGATTCTGTAGATCTCGTGCGGCGGTGTGCCGCCGTTGGTGTCGGCGAGCACGACTACGCGGGCGCCGGCCCTCCAAGCCGCCTCTATAGAGGCCAGAGCCATCTCTGGATCCTCTTGATACCCCTGGAAGAAATGCTCGGCGTCGTATATAACCTCCATGCCGTGGCTCCTCAGATACTCCACGCTCTCCGCGATCATGGACAAGTTCTCCTCCCAGGTGGCGCCCAGCACCTCCCTCACGTGGAGGGTCCAGCTCTTGCCGAATATCACAGCCGCCGGCACGTCGGCCTCCACCAACGAGTTCAAGCTCTCGTCTCTCTCCGGCCTGACGCCCCTCCGCCTGGTGCTGCCGAACACGGCCAGCTTGGCCCTCGACAGCCCGTAGCGCTTCATGGCCTTGAAGAACTCGCGGTCCTTGGGGTTCGAGTAGGGCCAGCCGCCCTCTATGTAGTCGACGCCGACCTCGTCGAGCTTTAGGGCGATCCTTATCTTGTCCTCGAGGGTGAAGGAGACGGCGGCGCCCTGCGCCCCGTCTCTCAACGTCGTGTCGAGAACTTCGACCCGATCCCCGACATATGCCCCAGATCGCCTCGATATATAAGTTTTGTTTCCGGCCGCCGGCCTATATAGAGCCGGCGATTTTGAACAGAAATGCCCACATACCTCCGGCACATATGTATTTATACCTCTAAAAGCTCAGTGCCGTGAGCCAGAGGAAGGACAGAGTAAACATAGCCGTGGCGAAGGAAGTCGCCGACGCCCTAGCGGCTACGGCCGAGGAGCTGGGCATGACGCAGTACGCCTTGGCCAACCAGCTGTTGGGCACCGGGCTGGAGCTCGTGAGGCAGGGCTACAGCGCGGGCCAGATAAGGGATATAGCCCTCTTCTACAGAGTCATAACAGAGCTGGAGACCGTGCCGGTCCCCGGCAGGCTCCTGGACAGAATGGTCGTCGAGATGTACAAGGCGAACCCAGACGCCGTGGGCAAGGCCTGGTGCGAGGCGGGGAGGATGCTCGCCAGCTACATAAAGGCGTTCTTCGGCGGGCTTGAAAACGCCGTGAAGCTGGCCCCCTACATAACAAAGGCGGTTCCCGCCAGGAGGTTCGAGGTGAGGGCGGAGGGCGGGGAGTTCTCGCTGGACGCCGTGGGGGTCGGCTACAGCCTCGAGAGCGTGGAGGTGACGGCCGCCGCCGTGAGGTGCCTCCTGGAGGAGCTCGGCTACGAGATAAAGGAGCTCGCGACGGCGCCTGGGATCCTCAGAGTACGCGCCGCGGCCCATCGATAATTTTAGATAACTATAATTTTCCTCATTAGATATTGAAGCTATTTACATACACCATTGGAAATATTTATAATGAATCCTGAACAGAGGGCCATGGACCTAGCCTTCGTCCTCCTCGCCTCCTTGGGGACCCTCGCCATACTTAAGACAAAGGACAACGTCCTCGCCGCCTTTTCTCTACTGGTCGTGGGCCTCGTGACCGCCGCCTACGCGGCCGCGCTCGGCATGGAGCCGCTCTTCGTGTTGGTGGCCCTGGCCTACATCGCCTCGGCCCTCGTGCTCGTGATAGTCGCCGCGGCGGCCGTGTCGGAGAACGGGGCCAAGATCTCGCTCAAGCCCTACGCCGCGTTGCCGTTGGCCCTCTCGGCGCTGGCCCTACTGCCGGAGGGACCGGCCCAGCCCAAGCCTCTGGACCCCCAGCTGTTGTTGCCGGCGGCGGCGCTTGTGCTCTTCTCGCTCCTAATAGCGGCGAGGATCGGGAGGCCGTGAACGCGGCGCTCCCCATAGCCCTAATAGCGGCGGGCCTCGTCGTGGTATTGGCCGCCAGAGATAGGGTGAGGACTATCATAGGGGCCGAGCTGGTCGTGCTGGGCGCCATAGCCGCCGCGGTGTCTTCGGGCGATCCTAACATGGTCGCGGTAGCGTCGGCGGTCGGGGTGGCCGACACGCTCCTGCTAGTCGCGGCGGCCTTCAAGCTGAGCCATGATTGAGTACGTGTTGATAGCGGCGACGGCTCTGGCCCTCCTCGGGCTGAGGCTGGGCCTGGCCCCGTCCGCGGCCTCCGTGGCGCTGACCCTGCTGGCTCTCGGCAGACGCGAGGAGCTGGGATCCCTGCCGTATATAGGCCCCGCCTCGCTCAACTTCGGCGGCGCCGCCGAGCCGTTCATAGCGACTACGGCTTTGCTGGGCCTCGCCGTGTTGGCCTACTCGAAGGAATACGCCGAGCATAGAGGGCTGGGGAGGTGGTTCTACGGCGTCTTGGCCCTCTACGTCATATCGCTGGAGCTCATCCCGGCCTTCGACAACTTGATCTACGCCTTCCTCGCCATGGAGCTGGCGGTCGTGACGAGCTTCCTGCTCATATACTACTTCGGCTACGGCGATAGGGCCAGGATAGGCGTCATGTACTTCATATGGTCCCAGATAGGCTCCATAGCGTTTCTCATAGGCGCCGTGGTCTCCGGAGGCTACCTCCCGCCCTACGCCATGCCTCTAGCCCCCGCTCTGCTGGCCGTCTTCGGCTTGTTGGTCAAGATGGGGACCGCCGGCGTCCACTACTGGCTCCCCTACGCACACGCCGAGGCCCCCACGCCCCTTTCGGCGTTGCTGTCGCCGATCCACGTAGGCCTCATGGCCTACTGGCTCCTCCAGATACTGCCCCGCACGCCGATATCCGGCTACTACCTCGCCCTCTACGGCGCCGCCACCGCCGTGTACGGCTCGTTGCTGGTCTTCAGAGAGGCCGACTTGAAGAGGGCGCTCGCCGACTCGACCATAGCCAACATGGGCCTCCTCGTGGCCGCCGCGGCGTTGGGCGATTGGCAGGCCGCGGTACTGCTCTTCGTGGGCCACGCCTTGGCCAAGGCGGCTATGTTCATGGTGTCAGGAATAGGGATAGCCACGCAGAACGAGAGGAGGCTGGGCTTCCTGCGGCTGGATCCGTGGACCTTCGCCGGATCCGCGCTGGGCCTCGTGGCGCTCGCCGGGGTCTTCGGCATAGCCCTTCTGGGCAAGGCCTACCTCGCCCTCTACTCCCCTCCCGGCCTCGCCCCAGCGCTCTACGCGGCGCTGTTCGCCACCGCCGTCTACAACTTCTACCTCTTCGACAAGCTCTATAGGGCGGGGAGGAGCGAGGCCAGCCCGCCGCTCGCCATGGCCGTGCCCATGATCCTCGCCGCCGCCGCGCCCTACGCCCTCATGCTGGCGCCATGGATATAGCGCCGTTGATACCCTTCGCCGCCTCGGCCGTAGACGCCGCGACCAAGAGAGGCGCCGCGGCCGTAGCCGCGGCCGTAGCCGTTATCGCGCTGTCGGGCCTCGGCGACCCCCTCTTGGATCTGCTGAACTTCGTCTTCCTCCTCACGGCGCTATACTCCCTGTGGTATGTGGACGACGTGGAGAGGAGGGGGTGGTACTGGGCCTGGCTCGACGTCTTCTACGGATCCATGTTGCTCTTCCTCACATCGAACAACTGGCTGTGGATCCTGGCCGGGTGGGGAGGGCTCGACGCCGCCAGCTGGGCCTTGATATTGACGTATAGAGACGACGAGGAGCTGGGGCTTGTGGGCGACGGAGCCCGCGGGAGGTTCCTCCAATGGCTCTGGAGGCCCTCGGCCTCAGCTCTGAGGGCCATAGCCACCGTGGAGCTGGGCACAGCAGCGCTCGCGGTGGGCCTCGCCGCCGCGGCGGCCGCGTACGGCCCGGATATAGGCCTCTGGCGCGATCTGCCCCCGGCGATCGCCGCCTTGATACTCATCGCCGCCTTCGTCAAATCGGCCCAGATCCCCTTCACCGACTGGCTCATGACCGCCATGTCGGCGCCGACGCCCGTGTCGGCTCTGCTCCACAGCGCGACTATGGTCGCGGCGGGGCCTATACTCCTCGTCAGGTTGCACGGCCCGCTCGCCCACTACTGGCCCTACGCCCTCGCCGTAGGCCTCGCCACGGCCGTCTACGGAGGGCTGACGGCGTTGTGGCAGAGGGAGCCCAAGGTCCTCCTGGCGGCGTCCACGGCGTCTTACCTAGGCCTGGCCACCGCGTTCTCCTTGACCGATCCGGCCGGGGCGACGGCGCTTTTGATCGCCCACGGCTTCGCCAAGGCCGCCCTCTTCATGGCCGTCGGCGAGTCCATACATAGACATGGGACGAGGCTCCCGGGATCCCACGGCGCCGTCGCCAAGGCCGCGATGGCGCTGTCGCTCGCCACTCTGCTGGGCCTCACGCCGGCCGGCGCGGTTGCTAAATCGCTTCTGCCCGATTGGGAGCTCCCGTTCTCCTTCCTGACGGCGGGCTACGTCGGGAGGCTTCTGCTGGGCTCAAGCACCGAGAGGGCTTGGTCGCCGCTCTCGGCCATAGCCCTGGCCTCAGCCGCGTTGGCCTTCGCCGCCCCGGCCACTGCGCCGAGCCCGCTCTGGCTCCTAGCCCTCGCCGGGCTCGCCCTATACAAGGCGCCTCCGTTTAGGCCCATGGAGAGGCGCTTGTATCTGCCGGAGCTGTTCGCCGCCGTCGGCGGAGGCCTCCTGGCGGCCGCCCGGGCCGTGGGCTCGCTGGACTCGCGCATAGATAGAGCTCTGCTGTCGGCGGGCTCCCTCTGGAGGGCTCTGGCCGGCGCGGCGGCTGTAGCAGACAAGGCGGTCGACGACGCGCTCCACCTAAAGCTCGTCGGGGCTGTGAGGAGGGCGTCGGCCAAGCTCTCGGAGATCGGCGTAGAGGTGTACCTATACGCGGCGGGCGCCGCGGCGCTCGTCGCCTTCGTGGCGTTTATCTTGATATGATCCAGTGGCTCCTCCCGCTATATGTAGCCGCGAGGAGGGCCGGGGAGCGCGGCGTCTGGGCCTACGCCGTCGACGCGGCGGCCTTCGCCTACGCGGCCTATTCGTTAGCATCGGCGGGGGAGGGCGCGTTGGCCCTACTGCTCCTGCCCTACCTGGTCGCGCCGGCGCTCGTGCCGAGGGGCAGGCTCAGGGACTACTCGGGCCTGGCGGCGGCCCTCTCGGCATACGGCGTCTTGCTCATGGCGTCTCCGGAGCCCCACTACAAGGCCTTGGGCTTCGCGATGGCCGTTGCCGCCCCCGGCGCTTTGATAGCGGCGTCGCCGGACCTCGGCAGCGTCGAGGCGCTTTTCAGGTACTTCGTGGTGTCCACCGTGGCCGGCAGCCTCGTCGTGGCCGGCCTCTCCGCTGGCGGCGAGCTGGGATCCGCCCTGGCCTTCTCGGGAGTTGCGCTGGAGCTCGGCGTATTCCCCGCCTTCTACTGGGTCCCCGACGTATTCGGCAGATCGGCGCCCGAGGGCCTCGTGCTCATATCCGGCTTGGCCAAGCTCGGGGCGGCCTTCGCCTTGATGTTGCTCCCCCTGGACGTCCCCGCCTACGCCTCGCTCCCGCTGGCCGCCGCGTCTATCCTCGTGGGCAACCTAGGCGCGACCGCCAGCAGAGACCCGAGGAGGTTGCTCGGCTTCGCCTCGGTCTTCCACGCAGGCCTTGCCCTCTTCGCCTTCGCCGTATACAAGCCGCTCGCGCCCTTCCTCATGTTCGCCGACTCCATAGGCGCCATGGGCTTGTTCTCCCACATCTCGTCGCCCGGCCCCCGTTGGTCGGCGTACGTCCTGTCCCTAAACCAGATAGGGATCCCGCCGCTCCTCGGCTTCTGGCCCAAGCTAGCCCTCCTGATCTTGACGGCCCAGAGGCTCGGCCCCGCCGCCGCGGCCTATCTGTTGGCCAACGTGGCGTGGTCCGTGGCTTACTACATCCGCCTCGCCTCGTCGACAAGCGCAGGCGCTGGGAGGAGGCCCCTCGCGGCGTCGCTCGCGAGCGCCGCGCTGGGCGCCGCCGCTCCGCTGTGGCTCCTCGCCGCCATGCCTCTGCTCCTGCCGCATTAAGGATCATTATAATTGATGTTTTCAACATGGAATATAGTAAAGTTCTTCTTGAATAAATAGAAAATATTTTTAGTATAAAGAGCCAATGTCCTTAATGAGGATAGAGTCGGTCTGGATCGGCAGAGGCGGGCAGGGCATAGTCACAGCCGTATACATAGTCGCGCACGCCTCCATCTCCGACGGCCTCTACGCCTTGGCTAATCCCGAGTTCGGCGCCGAGCGTAGAGGCGCCCCCGTGAAGGCCTTCCTGACCCTCACGGATTATTTCGACGACTCGCCCGAGCCCATAAAGAACCCGGACGTGGCGGTTTTCCTGGACGACAAACTGATCGAGCCCATGAGGGTGGTCGTGGACGCGGTGAGGCCGGGAGGGTACGTGGCGGTGAGCTCGGGGAAGAGCCCGGAGGAGGTCGCCAAGCTGGTGGGGCGGCGCGACGTGAACATCGCGGTGGTCGACGGCATAGGCATAGCCCTCAAACACGTGGGGCTCGCGGTGCCCAACGGCCCCATGGTGGGCGTCTTCGCCAAGGTTATGGGGATCCCCAGGCTCGAGTCGGTGAAGGAGGCCATAGCGTCCCAGCTGGGCAAGGCCGTGGAGCAGAACTTCGCGGCGGCCGTGGAGGCCTACAAGACGGCGGTGGTGATACCGGCCTCCGAGACGGGGAGCGCGAAGGCCTCAGTAGAGATACCCACCACCTCCGCGTTCCTCACGGGGGACTACGAGCTGGTGGGCTGGGACAAAATACCGGAGGGCGGGCTGGCGTTCCCGGGCAGCAGCCTGCGGTACAAGACGGGCTCCTGGCGCGTGGAGAGGCCCGTGATAGACCACTCCAAGTGCATCATGTGCAGGAGGTGCTGGATATACTGCCCCGACGACGCGGTGCTCGAGGTGTGGAGGGAGGCCAAGGGCCCGCGCGGCAGGTCTGTCAAGGTCAAGGCCATAGACTTCGACTACAACTACTGCAAGGGCTGCGGCATATGCGCCGAGGTGTGCCCCACGGGGGCCATAAAGATGGTTAGGGAGATATGACCGTCCAGCTGGAGTTGGGCAAGGCGAGGCAGAGGAGGATCGCGCTCACGGGGAACCACGCGGTGGCGCTCGCCGCCAAGATGGCCCGCGTGGAGGTCGTGGCGGCTTACCCCATAACTCCACAGACGCCAGCCGTGGAGAAGCTGGCGGAGTACGTCAACAACGGCGAGCTCGACGCCGAGTACATCCCGGTGGAGGGCGAGCACTCGGCCCTCTCGGCTGTCGTGGGAGCCTCCGCCATGGGGGCCAGGGTCTTCACTGCGACCAGCAGCCAGGGGCTCGGCTTCATGTACGAAATACTGCCCATAGCGGTGGGGCTGAGGCTCCCCATAGTGATGGGCATAGCCACGAGGGCCTACTCGGCCCCCATAAACGTCTGGGGGGACTACAGCGACGTCATGTCCATGAGGGAGCTGGGCTGGATAATCTACATGGTGTCTAACGTACAAGAGGCCTTCGACACGGTTATACAGGCATATAGAGTCGGCGAGGATCCGTCGGTCCATCTCCCCGTCGCCGTCGCCTACGACGGCTTCTGGATAAGCCACGTGCTCCAGCCTCTGGAGGTGCCCGAGGACGAGGAGGACGTGATGCGCTACGCCCCGATAACCAGGAGCTGGAAGAAGCTGGACGTGGACAGCCCGGCCTCGCTCGGCGCGGTGGGGACGCCGGAGTGGTACTTCGAGATGAGGTACGCGGCGTACAAGGCGCTGGAGGACTCGATAAAAGCAGTCGCCGAGGCCGACGCCCAGTACGGCAAGCTCTTCGGGAGGAGCTACGGCTTCGGCTCGGCCTACAGGCTGGAGGACGCCGACGTGGCCATAGTGACCTACGGCTCGATCTACGGCCTGGCGAGGAGGGCCGCGGACGCCTTGAGGGCCGAGGGCATAAGGGCGGGCGCCTTGAAGATAAGGCTTCTGAGGCCTTGGCCCGCCGACTTTCTGCGGAAGAGCCTCGACGGCGTGGAGAAGGTGTTGGTGGTCGATAGAGCGTTCAACCACGGAGGGATTCTGGGCCCCGTCGCCACGGAGCTCGCCGCAACCTTGACCCGCCCGGTGTACAACGCCTACGCAACCATAGGCATGAGGGCGACCGACTCGACGGCGTTGAGGAAGGCGGCGGAGCGGGTGGCGAAGGGCGAGGCGGAGCCCATGAGGCCGTTCTACATAGGGCTGAGGGGGCCATGAAGGTCAAGGTAGACGTAAGGGGGCTACAACTGCCGGGAGCGAGGCCGGGCGCCGCAGTCGAGGCCGCCTACGAGTTCGACAACTTCGCCCTGCCGGAGCAGGAGCTGTTCCTGCCGGGACACGGGCTGTGCGCCAGTTGCACGATAGGCGTTATCGCCAGACATATGTTGAAGGTCCTGGGCCCCGACACCATCGTCGTGAACCCGACGGGATGCGCCGAGGTGTCCACCGTGACGTACCCCCGCACCAACTGGGCTGTTCCGTGGATACACGTGGCGTTCGGCAACGGCGGCTCCGTGGCCTCGGGCATAGAGGCGGCCATAAAGGTCCTCAAGAGGAGGGGCGCCATAGACCCCAACAGGAAGATAAACGTGGTGGTGTTCGCAGGCGACGGGGGCACGGCCGACATAGGCTTCCAGGCTCTCAGCGGCATGCTGGAGAGGAGGCATAGGGTGATCTACGTCATGTACGACAACGAGGGCTACATGAACACGGGGATACAACGCTCCGGCACGACCCCCCTCTTCGCCTCGGCCACGACGTCCCCGGCGGGGAGGAAGATACCGGGGAACCTTACCCACAAGAAGCCGATGGCCCTCATAGCGGCCGCCCACGGCATACCGTATGCGGCCACGGCGAATCCGGCCTACCTCCCCGACATGTTGCAGAAGTTCAAGAAGGCGGCTGAGGTCGACGGGCCCTCGTTCATACACGTCCTCCAGTCCTGCCAGCCGGGGTGGCGCTTCGAGCCGAAATACGCAATCAAGGTCCTGGAGCTGGCCACGGAGACCGGCTACTGGGTGAACTACGAGATTGAGGACGGCGTCTTCAGAATAACCGTGCCCGTCCCCAAGAGGAAGCCCGTGGAGTGCTTCCTGAAGCTCCAGGGGAGGTTCAGACACCTCGGCAAGGAGGAGATAGCCTTCCTGCAGAAGGTCATAGACGAGGACGTGAAGAGGCTGAACGAGATGGCGGGAGGCGAGTACATAGGCCCTCTCGACCCCGAGGCGGCATGTTGACGGACCACATACGTCTACTCGCCGTCGCTGTCAAGAACGCCTTGAGGGGGCCCATAACGGTGGACTACCCCAGAGAGTCGAGGGACTACGGCGACAGGCTCCGCGGCTACATCGTCAACGACAGGGGCAAGTGCATCAGCTGCGGCCTCTGCGAGGCGGTCTGCCCGGCGAAGGCCGTAAAGTTCAGCGTGGGGCCCGACGGGAAGAGGTACCCCGGCATAGACTACGGCCGTTGCATATTCTGCGGCTACTGCGTCGACGCCTGCCCGACCGGGAGCTTGAGGCATACCCAGTGGCACGAGGTCATATGGACAAGCCTCGACACATTCGCCAAATACGCCGAGGGGGACCCGCCGGAGGCCGACGGGAGGCCTAGGAGGTCCTTGCTATGACGGGCGCCGTCGCTGCGCTGGTCTACCCGGGCATCACGGCTATGTTCGCCTACCTCCTATTCGCCGTGTGGCTGGAGAGGAAGCTGGCGGCGAAGGTGCAGTGGCGCTACGGCCCCCTCTACGTCTCGAGGAGGCTGGGAGGGATTCTGCAAGGCCTCGCCGACGCCGTCAAGCTCGTCTTCAGCGAGCTCGTCGTGCCGTCCTACACGAACAGAGCCCTCTTCGCGGCGCTGCCGCTGGCCGTATTCGCGGCCGAGGCCCTCCCGATATTGTTCATACCCGGCGCGCCCGGCCTGGCGATACTGGAGAGCGGATACGGGCTGGCCTACATACTGGCGATACTGCTCCTCGCGACGCCCGCCATAGTGGCCATGGCGTGGGTCGAGGCCGACAAGTTCACCTACATAGGCGCGCTCCGCGAGATACTCATAGAGGTGGCCTACGAGGTCCCGCTGGCCCTCTCCGTGCTCTCCATGGTGGTCCTCTACGGGCCCGACCCCGCCAAGGCGGTCGAGGCCCAGAGGCTGCCGGGCATAGCCATGAACCCCTTGGCGTTCTTCGCCTTCTTCATCTCGGCGGCTATGGCCACCAGCAGGTTCCCCTTCGAGATACCCGACGCCGATACCGAGATCGTGTTCGGGCCCTACACCGAGTACGGCTCGTCGCTCCTCCTCGCCTCGTTCGGCGCCAACTACGTCGGGCTGTACTCATTCTCCATGCTGGGCGCCTTGCTCTTCCTCGGCGGCTGGGCGCCGTTCTCGGGAGCCTTGGGAGCGCTCGCCATGATCGCCAAGGCCCTCCTCCTCACGACAGTCTGGCTGTTCCTAAGGGCCGTCTACCCCCGCATGAGGATAGACCAGGCCCTCAAGCTGGGGTGGGGCTCCCTACTGCTCATCTCCGCCGCCTCTCTGGCCGTGTCCGCCGCGTGGAGGCTATGGCTTGGCTGATGTTCCTGCTGGCCCTGGCCGCGTCGCTGGCGGCGTTGTTGATCGCGCCGAGGCTACTGGCCCCGAGGCGGGCCTCCGGGGCCAAGGAGGTTAGGTTCGAGGCGGGCAACCCGCCCTACGGCAAGGCGAGGAGGAGGATGGCGATGCAGTACATCGTCTACGTCTATCTGGCCGTGGCCGTGGAGTCGGTGGTGGGGATGTCCATAGCCTTCTACCTGATGGATCCCGGCTCTCTGCCCGAGATACTGGCGGCGGTGGCGGCCGCGACGGCGGTCGCCTACCTCACGGCGAGGGGCCATGGCGATTAGGAAGGTGAGGGATTTAGCCAAGGCGGCGGGCGCCTGGGGCACCAAGTGGTCTCTCTGGCCGCCCCATCTGGTGACCGCGTGTTGCGGAGTGGAGCTGGCCCACGCCTTCGGCCCCGCCTACGACGCCGAGAGGCTCGGAGTCCTCCCGATGCCGTCGGCCAGACACAGCAACCTCCTCATAATCGAGGGGACCATAACGCTCAAGATGGCTAAGTTCGTCAAGTGGGTCTACGAACAGATGCCCGAGCCCAAATACGTCATAGCCATGGGCGCCTGCGCCATAAAGGGCGGCGTCTTCTACGGGTCCTACCACATGGTCCCCGCCTCCAACGTGGTCGGCGTCGACGTATATGTGTCCGGATGCCCGCCGACGCCCGAGGCGTTGTTGAAGGCCGTGGAGAAGGTCCAGGAGAACGTGGGCAGGCAGGCGGGCGGAGGCGCGGCGGACGGCGCCAAGCCGGCGGAGTGGCCCTTCGACAAGAGGCCGGGCTCCACCTTCTTCGTCGAGGGGGAGGAGGAGCTGGCGCCCGGCGAGAGGGGGCTGGTGCTGGTGGTGGGCCCGCAACACCCCGGCTCCGGCCACATGAGGCTCTTCGTCGTGGTCGACGGCGACGTGATAACCGACGTCAGGCCCGACCCCGGCTTCGTCCATAGAGGCGTCGAGAAGCTGGCCGAGAGGAGGCCCTTCTGGACCGTCCCGCCGCTGGTGGAGAAGGTGTCCATTATGGACTCAACCAACGCCATACTGCCGTACGTACACGCCGTGGAGAAGGCGCTCGGCCTAGAGCCTCCGCCCAGGGCTAAGGCCCTCAGATCCTTGATGGCCGAGCTGGGGCGTATCAGGACCCACCTCTACGACTTGGCCCTACACGGGATATTCATAGGCCACTCCACAGCGTTTATGTGGGGCTTCGGGATGGGCGACATGATAGCGGAGGTCCAGGCGAGGGCGACCGGCGCCAGGACGACGTCGGCCTACCCCATACCGGGCGGCGTCAGGAGAGACCTCACGACGGACGGAAGGCAGGCTGTCGAGAGGCTTCTGGCGAAGCTCAAGGCGAGGCTCCCCGACTTCGAGAAGCTGTTCCTCAAGAACCCAGTGGTGAGGATGAGGCTGGAGGGCGTCGGCGTCCTCGACGCGAGGAGGGCCGCGTCGCTGGGCGCAGTCGGCCCGGCGGCGAGGGGATCCGGGATAGACTACGACGCGAGGGTTGCCTCGCCCTACGACGGCTACGAGCTGGTGAGGCCTAGGATCGTCGTCGAGAAGGGAGGAGACGCCATGGCCAGGACCTCGGTAAGGTGGGGCGAGATATGGGCGTCCATAGAGTATATCGAGGAGGTCCTCCGCGCCCTCCCCGACGGCGATATTCTGGACGAGGCTCTGCTGGAGCTGTCGCCGAATTTCAGGAGGGAGGGAGCCGCCGGCATCTTCGGCGTGTTGACCCAGCTGAGGCCGGAGCCCGGCGAATACCACGGGCTGGCCGAGATGGCGAGGGGGACCGCGTACGTCTACATATCCGCGACCGGCTCCCAATATCTGAGGAGGGTTAGGTTCGTCACGCCGAGCTGGCGCAATCTGAGGCCTATGGCCGAGGCCATGAAGGGCCACCGCCTGGCCGACCTGCCGGCGATCTACATGAGCTTCGGCTACTTCCCGCCCGAGGCAGATAGGTGATCAGTCCGCCGGATTTACCTCAATCCTCCTGAAGGCCGCGAGGCCGGCGGCTATGAGGACGGCCGAGACGGCGATCGCCGAGCTGTAGTAGAGGTAGATATCGACGTACTGCTTGAAGGCGTACATGGAGATGGGGGCCACAAACGCCGCGAAGGCCATAACCGCGCCGTTAGGCCCGCCGACGGCTCCGTGGACCACCATGCTGTTCACGACGGTCAAGGAGGCCGGCGGTGTGAGGGCCAGCAGGATGACCAGGAACAAGATAGACGATCTCTGGTCGGTCAGCAGGAGGGAGGCCGAGAATACCGCGGTTGCGGTGGCCCACCTCGTGAGGACGGCGGCTGGGTCCAACACGCCGAGGTACCAGCCCAGCGAGCCGGCCGTCAGAGCCGCCGGGGAGAGGGATATGGCGAACGCGACCACCTTGGCGAGGTAGACGACCTCGTACGAGGAGAACAGGTTCAGCTCGAACTGGACGCCCCTCCCGCCGGCGGCGAGGCTCGCCGCCAGGTAGATGGAGTAGGCGGCGAACCCGAAGCTCTCCACGAGGTAAGACGCGGCGACGGCCCTCCCCGGAGCCTCCGACGCCGCGGCCGTGGCAAGCGCGAGGAGCAACACGAGGGGCAACACTCCGTACCCCACGGAGAGCTTCAGATTCCACCTAAGGGCCTCAATAAACGCCTCTGCGCTCGACCGCATAGACGTAGCCCTCGGCCAGCCCTTTAAACAGATCCTCGACTGTGCACTCCACGTCGACGTAGACCCCCTCCCTGCCCACCTCGCGGCATCCGCCCGGCGCTCTGTCCGCCGCGATGCGCCACTCGTATCTGCTGTAGAACCGATCTCTAGGGCCTTCCCAGACGACCCTCCCCCTGTCGAAAACCACGATGTAGTCTGCCAGATAGACCTCCACCGAGTTGTGAGTGGTGTAGATCACAGAGCCCCTACTCCTGATAAGCTCCGCCAACGCCGCCGCCCTTCTCTTGTCGAGGTGGCTGAACGGCTCGTCCAATACGGCAACCCCGTCGTGGCAGTCGAGGGCAACGGCTATCCCCAACAGCTGGGCCTGCCCCGACGACAGCTGGCCTATCTTGAGGCCGGATATATCGGATATGTCTATCCCGCCGGGGCAGTCCCTAAGCCTCCTCACAATATCGACGACCTCGCCCGCCTTCACGGGGTACGGGAAGCGCGGCTTCTCGAAAACCGCCTTGACGTACCGCGCCGCCCAGTCCCTGTACTTGTAGGGCTCCCGCCCGTCCAGGCGGAGCTCCCCGCGCGTGGGGCGCCGGAGGCCGGCGATTATCGTGAGCAACGTCGTCTTCCCCGAGCCGTTAGTCCCCAAGATCGCCACGACGTCGCCCGAGGCGGAGAACGTGGCCCCGGCTAGCGCCTCCACGGCCCCAAACCTCTTGACGAGGCCCGCCGCGGTCAACTCCATCGCCTCCTCCCGTACAGCCACAGCAGAATCCCGCCGAACACCAAGCCGTACGACAGCGGGAACAACGCGTTGAAGTTGTTGACGAAGACCGAAAGATACGGCTGATCCCTAGGCGCGAAGTTGGTGTCGTTCAGACCTACGAAGAACGAGAACACCGACTTTATCCCGCACATGCGGAGTAGGTATAGGAACGAGGAGGAATTGGTCTCGATAAAGCGGGATCTAGGAGAAATAGCTACGAAGTAAAGAGCATATGAGCCGCCGTCCCCAGTGTAGCCAACCCGGTAGTCGAGGAAAAGGGTGTTGTTTATGGACACGGTGTAATACGGGCCGAAACCGAAGAATCTGTTAGGTTGGGCGAGGCCGAAACTAGGTATGCCGAAGTGCCCCGATCTCCTCAACGTGATGCGGACGCCGTCTATCGAGATCGAGCTCCCGTTAGTGATAAACAGACTGTATATGGAGCTGGGCAACGTGCCGTTGCAGACCTCGCCGTCTAGACGCCCGCGAACGATCACCATATCATTATAATAGATGAATGTGCCATTATATTTATAGATAGTATATATGCTACTATGTGAAGTATTATTTATCTTAATAATTATAATATAATAATTGAAATTATTATCAGCAAAGTAGCCTATGTATTTAAAACACGCCTTACCGACGTCGCTTATCTTTCCGCCTAGGATAGGTATAAGCCATATATAGGATATACATGATATTACTACAGGAACTATAATAAGTATAATGGAAAAAATGATATATAATTTCATATAGGTACCTCGACAGTTATTTCAACGAGTATTGGGAATGGTAGCGGTCCTTCGCCCCATTTAGCTGAACCATTCGCATAAACAAACATTGGCACAAACAGTTGACTTGTTCTGGAGATTCCGAGTGCCATGTAAGTATTATTTTGTCTATCTTATATTCGTTACATTTCTTTCTATATATAGATTAATATATTAATAAATCTAAAGTATTTTTATCTAGATAAAAATATTTAAGTTTATTATTTTTATTTTCATCAGATAAAAAATGGAGAATAGATTCTATGTCTGTGTCTTCGTCGGCGTCTTCATGACGAGGAAGGCGATCCCGGCTAGGATGAAGGCTATGGCGATCAGTATAAAGCCGACGAGTATAATAGTCAGCACCGCGCCCCAATAGTAGAGGGATCCCGCCGTCTGGAACAGATTCTCGCCGGATCTCCCGGCCATGGAGGACATCATGTTCTTGAACCTCCGGGCCGACATGACGAGGAGTATCCACGCGATGACCAGCGTCGCTATGAAGGCAGCTAGGCCGAAGCCGCCGGCCAGCAGATGGCCTGTGAATAGGGCCGGTAGCGAGAAGGCGCCGGCCGCCGCGCCTATTATGAGCGCGACGAGGCCGATGAATATGAAGATGAACCAATAGACCGCGTCGTTCCTCATGTTCTGGTCGCCGTAGAAGTCGGCAAGCGAGATGGCGCCGACGAGGAACAACACGACGCCGACTATGCCCACGATGCGGTTCACGGGGCTGATCGCGGCGAGGATCGCGCCTACGCCGGCCAGCAACTTCGCTATCTCGGGCTCCATGCCCATGCTCAGCCAGCCCTATTTATGCGTTCCGATCTCCGCCAGTAGGCTGCGGCCTTCCCCGGCGGGTTGCGCGGGGGAGGGAAAAGTATATAAACATCCTTCCGCCGAGGGGCGTGGCTTTCGATATATCGGGCTCCGGCGAGAGGTACGACGTGAGGTACGCGTGGAGGGCCGCGCCTATCCTCGGCTCAGTGGCGCTCGTGGTGATGTACACCGAAGCCATGTTGATGCCCTCTCTCCCCAAGATACAGGAGGAGTTCAACGTGACTCCCGCCGATGCTTCTTGGATCCTCACCATATACCTCATAGTCGGCACGATCAGCGCCGCGCTTTTCGGGAGCCTCGGCGATATATTCGGCAAGAAGCGCATGTTGGTCCTGGTCCTCTCCATATACTCAGTGGCGGTGACCTTCACGGGCTACGCCCCCACCTTCCCGCTCCTCCTCCTCGCAAGGGCTCTCCAAGGCCTGGGTATGGCCATGTTCCCCCTGGCCTTCTCCCTCATAAGGGAGGAGTTCCCGCCGGAGATGGTGCCCACGGCGCAGGGCATAGTCAGCGCCATGTTCGGCGCCGGCATAATAGTGGCCCTCCCGCTGGGCGCCTACATAAGCCAGACCTTCGGCTGGCGCGCGACGTACCACACCGTGACGCCGCTCGCCGTCTTGATGACCGTCCTCATAGGGACCTACATAAGGGAGAGCAGGTACAGGACGCCGAGGCGCATAGACTACCTCGGGATAGGGCTCTTCGCCCTCGCCGCCTCCTCGTTCCTCGTGGCGGTGTCGGAGGCGCCCAACTGGGGCTGGGCCTCTGGCCAGACCCTCTCCCTCTTCGCCCTCGCGGCGGCCTCGGGCGCGGCCTTCGCAGTGCAGGAGATGACCGCCGAGGAGCCCTTCATACCCCGCGACATACTCAACAGAAACGTCGTGGCGGCCACCGTGGCCATACTCATGGTGGCGTACGCCTTCCAGATGAGCAGCCAGAACCTCTCCTACCTCTTCGAGATGCCGCCGCCCTACGGCTACGGCATGACGATACTCCAGACGGGCCTCTACATAACCCCCATGGCGGTGGTCCAGATAATAGGCGCCCCGATCGCCGGGAGGCTCCTCTGGAGGGTCGGCGCCAAGAGGATGTCCGTGGCGGGCGTGGCGCTGGCAGTCGCCGGGTTCCAGCTGGCCTCCGCCTACGCCTACTCGGGCGTCTGGCGCTTGATAGGCTATATGTCCCTCGGCTTCCTCGGCCTCGCCCTCCTCAACGTATCTCTGATAAACCTCTTGACGTTCTCGGTGCCCAGGAACAGGCTGGGCGCCGCGACGGGCCTCAACACGGTCTTCAGGAACTTCGGCTCAGCCATAGCCCCCGCCGTGGCCGGCACGGTCCTGACCACGTTCGCCACGACGGCCTACTACTCCTTAGGCGGGTTCACCGCCTTCTTCACCGTCCCCTCGCGGACCGCCTACTCCATGAACTTCGACATAGCCACCGCCATGTTCCTCCTGTCGCTTATACCCATAGCGCTAGCCCGCGAGGTGTTCACCGGCGTCCCCAACCCGCGCGGGCCGGCCTCGATCAAGCCGCCCAGGGCGCCGATCGTCGAGGCCAACGCCCCTCGGCACGCTGAAGCCGCTACGGGAGGCGCGGCCGCCGGAAGGCCAAGTACCTAGCTATATCGCCTTTTATAGCGGCCATGGATGGCGGGAGGGCGCCGAGGCTTATTCGGGAGATGCAGAGATCTATTGTTCTCAATAATACGGGAGGCTCTATAGGGAATGGCTTATCCGCCCGCCTCTCGAAGGCCGTGGGTCGCCGATTGACGTGGTCGTGCTCAACTTCGCCCCCGATTTGGCTCAGAGGGACTTTCGCAGGGAGGGAGCCGGCGGTCAAGGGCGGGGCCTCTACGCTACCCCGCGGCTAGGCAAAAACCGACGAGGGGGAGGGCCTCTCCGCGGTCTAGCGCCCTTCGGCGCATCTCCTGCTCAGCTCGACCAGCCTCTGCGCTATCCCCAGCCCGTCCTTGAGGACTATCCCGAGGGCGATGTCGTGGGCTATGGGGTAGCACCTCTCGGCGGCCCTCAACGCCTCCTCGACCGTCAGAGGCACCACCTCGACCCCGGGCGGGGTCTTTAGGCCGAGGAGCCGTCTATGCGGAGGCTCCGAGAACCGCCCCACGACTAGGACGTCCACGTCGCTGTCCTCGGCGAAGTCGCCCCTCGCGTAGGACCCGATGAGGAACACTGTGCCGTCGACGGCCGACGCCACGGCCTCAGCCAGCTCCAGAGCCCTCCTCCTCAGATCCTCCCTCCACCTATAGATCTCCATACCTCCTCGACGAATCCGATTACAGAACGGGCGGCCTTTATGGCGGCTTCGGCGTCGGACCGCGAGAAGTACTCGTACGGCGCCCCCTCGCTCCAAGCATCTACGTATCGAGTCGGGATGTGGAACTTGTCCAGAAGCCTGCAGAGCTCCAGGATATCCTCGCCGACGGCGGCAAACCGCCCGACCTCCGCGGCTAGGTGGGTCAACGAATGCCCTCTGGCGGGCCGCCCCACCCCGTAGAGCAACGCCTTCAGCGCGAATTCGGCGGCCTGATGGGCCTTGAAACAGGCCCAGTTGTAATCGCCGCGCGCCGCGTCGGCCTCGGCCGAGTCGAGGGTGCGCCTCGCCATCCAGCGCTCGTACTCCTTGACGTCCACCAAGATGTGGCGGCCCGGGAAAAATATACTTGACGCGGTCAGGAAGCGTGGCGTTTGGTGAGGTAGAGTATGGCCATTAGGTAGCGCCTCAGCTGTTGCGTTATCAAGAAGTTCCTCCTGACGTGGTCGCGGCCGGCCTCCCCCATCTCCTCCCTCACCTTTCTGTTCTTGAGGAGGTAGACGAGGTAGTAGGCGGCGGCCTTGGGGCTGTCCACCAGGAAGCCCGTGACGCCGTTTATCACCTGTATCCTTATGCCGCCCGTGTTGCCGCCTATGACGGGCTTGCGCTTCCAGAGAGCCTCGCTGACCGTGAGGCCGAAGCCCTCCTTTATGGACTTCTGCATCACCACGGTGGCCGCCCTCTGGAACGCGTTAACCTCCACGTGGCTGTTGGGGGGCAACATGAGGAGGTGCACGTCCTTCTCGCCGCGAGCCGCCTCGACGGTCTCGCGGTAGACCACCTCGCCCTCTGGGTCGTCGGTGGCGGGGCTCCCGAGGTAGACCAGCTGGGCGTCGGGCACGTGGCGCTTCGCAAGCCTGAAGGACTCTATGACGCCCACGGGGTCCTTGGCCCTGTCGTATCTGGAGACCTGCAGAATTATGGGCCTTTCCCTATCCACGCCGAACTTGTCGACTATTCTGTCCACGGTCGTCTGGGGCAGAGGCATGTTCTTGGGGCTCAGCGGGTCTATGGACGGCGGGATCGCTATCTGGGGGATGTCCAGATCGTCCCTGGCGAACTCGGGTATGGACACTATCATGCCGTCGTACTTGGATACGTAGCCCCGCAGGAAGCCCCAGACCTTGGGGTGCGGGTTGCTTATGTCTATATGGCAACGCCATATCCACGTCCCCTTCTTCCTGTACTTGATCAAGCCGGCGGGCTGGGGGTCGTGTATGAAGACGACGTCGTAGTCCAGCGGTATCTCGCCGGCGTTTATGTCCTGCCACTCGTCGTATATCTTGAAGTACTCGTCGGGTATCTCGCCCTTCCCCGTCTGGAGGGCGTTGTGGAAGGACTTGGTGACTGTGAAGAAGTCCTGGCTCCCCCGTATAACCTTCCACTCGGCGTTTAGCCCCAGCTCCCTCATCAGAGGCACCAGCCTGTGAAGTATCTCGGCGACGCCGCCGCCGGCGGCCGTCGAGTTCACGTGCAGTATGGAGAGGTCCTTCAACTTCTCGGCGTATTTGAATATGGCGTCTATCTCGTGCTCCCCCACGAACTCGACGTAGCGCTCGATCATAGCAACTCCCGCTCGAGGACTCTTATCACCTCGGACTTCAGCTCCTCCTCGTTGTTGAATATCAACGGGTCTATCCTCGATAGGGCCGCCGCGGCCTCGGAGAGGCCGAACTCGGCCTCTAGCCACGTGGAGAAGTCGTTGCGGCCTGTCCCGTCCAGCACCCTCCTGGTGACGAAGTGGTAGGCCACGGACTCGGCGGGCGCCGCCCCCACCGCGTCTAGGAACTCGGCGAGGGTCCTCGCCTTGAGGCCCGTCTCGTAGACTATGGGGACCATGCTGACGAAGACGAACTCCCTCCTGGCCGGCCTCTCGTCGGCTCTAGGCTCGAGGACCGCGAGGAGCTCCTTCCTTATGTCCTCGACCGTCGCGGGCTCGGCGCCGGATATGCTCGACAGCTCTATGGCCAGATCCTCGTCGTTCAGCTCCTCGCCGACCCACGCCGCGAAGTCGTTGGTGTAGTAGGGATGTAGCCTATGCTTTGCGAAGACTGTGTGGAACACGTGGTGGAACAAAGCGCCGGCATCCGCCTTCTTGATGCCGTCGACGAGCTCTCTCAAGTTCCTCGCCCTTATCTTGGTGTAAAGCGATAGGTAGTAGGCGGATTTGAACACGAAGGGCTTGTTCGCCTCCTTGTCGAGCTGCGCCATGTGGATAAAAACCGGAAAAAATTATTCTATTTCCTGCTACAACGGCCGCGGCACGTTCGGGAATCGAATGCGAGGAGTCTCGGGCTTCCAGCCGCAACCCGCACATCTGCTGTTTACCTCGATCGAAAGGCCCTCGCTATCAGGGGATCCGCAGGGCAGTAGAGGTCGCCCCGCCTCTCGAGGAAGGAGTAGTCCACGAGGTTCCTCAACAGCTTGGTCACCTCCGCGTCGTTTATGGTGCGGCCCTCTCTGGCCTCCAGCCCCCTCTTGACCTCGCTCCAGGCGGCGCAACCTGCCGCTATCTCCATGACGGCGCGGTATCTCCTCTCGGCGGCTTCCCTCCCCCGCAGGAAGTTCTCGAACTCCTGCCTTATTAGGCCGACCGCGTACGAGACCGTCCGCCTAAGCGCCTCCTCGACGTCCTTCAGCTGGACGTATAGGTGGCCGAAGTAGGTGAGCCAGCCCGGAGATCCGCCGAGGGTTCCGTAGACCGCGTCGACGTCGGGCGGATCCACGCCGTACTGCTCACAGCCCCGCGCCAGGAAGTCCGCGGCCTTCTCCTTGCTGAAGGGCTTCAGCTCCACGCGCTCGAGGTAGCGCCCGTAGAGAGGCGACCGCGGGTCTTGGAGCTTGAGGAATCTGTCCATAAGGCCGGCGGCCGACCCGCTGAGTATGAAGTAGACGTTGTCGAGGTTGTCGTAGGCGTACGCCAGCGCCGGGAGCACGTCGTAGCCCCTCAACTTGCCCAGCTCCTGGGCCTCGTCTAGAGCCACGACTACCTTCTCCCCCTCCCGCTCCGCCCATCTATCCAACGCCTTCAAGACGTCGGCTAGGCCCGCCCTTTCTCTGCCCCACTCCAGCTCGACCCGCAGACCCGCGACAGATATCCCCCTCACGGTCCTCAACGCCTCGGCGAGTTTCGGGAACCTCCTAAGCGGCGCAGAGAGGGCGTCGCCGAGCGCCCGCGCCAGGTCCTTGTAGGCTATGTACAGCTCCCCCTCGAACTCCCTCGCGTCCACGTACACCGAAGGGTGCCCCAGCTCCGACAAGGCGACGAGGATCACGGAGGACTTCCCGGCTCTTCTGAGGCCCAACACCAACGACATGGGCGCCCTCATGGCCTTCAACGCCTCGATCTCCGCCTCTCTGTCGTAGAGATCTTCCCGAGACCTCTTGGGCCTGGGGTCGAAATACACGTAGAAACTTGGTAGGTATAAAGTTACTTTATAGGTATAAAGCCGCCGTCTCGGCTACCTACTGCCGTCCGCGCCTCTCGGCGTATCGAGCCGTTGCTTACAGTATCGCCGTGGCGGTATCTGTGGACAGCTTTACCGGCGAAGAAGCAGTAGCGGAGCTAGGCCTCCACATAACTGAGTCGGATCTCGCGAAACGGCCGCCGAAAGCGGACGCAACGGCTTGGAGCCCGCCCGTTAGAGCTGGCCCCTCAAGTTACGGCCGTACTCTCCTTACGATTTCCTCCACTAGTTTCTTCACTCTGTTCATAGCTTGTCTCACTGATTCCGGCGTCGCCCAGCCCTCGTAGAAGTTTATGTGCATAGCGTTTGCCTGGGCCCAGGCATCGTGTACCCAATCGCCCAGCTCAGCGGCGATTTTGTCCTTGTAGCGCCAAAGCTCTCCGTGCGAGGAGAGCCTAACCCCCTCCCGCCAGTAGGCGTAGGCCTTCACCGCAAGCGCTGCAGCTCCCCAAATCTTCTCGCTGGCCTGGCGTAAATCCCCCTTGCCCAACTCCTCCTCGGCAGTTTTCAACAACTCAAGAGCCGCGTCTGCATAGGCGATAGCCCTCCCCGGCGGGTCGACGTCCGATAAGAGGCGATCTAGCACGTAATCTTCAAGCGAAATGCCCTCCTCCACGGCTTTTCTACGCAACCTCTCCGCCACAGAAACAGGGAGGGCGAGATATTCCATTTTACAGTACGCGTACCGCTATTTTTAAAGGTTGCTTCCCTCCCGCCGCGACTCTCCTTTTTACAGTAGCTGTAAATTCGGCAGAGGCTACGCCTTCCTCGTTGGCGAGCCGACGCCATGTCTAAACTGGATCTGCATCATAGAGCGCGGGCGTATCGCGAGATGCGCGGCGGAGAGGCCCGACGTGGAGAAGGCGCGCGAGGCCGCAGAGCCCTTCGCTGGCCGGGCCCACGCGCGCGGCGCCGTCCCGACAACTTAAGAGGGGGCGCTAGCCGGCTCGATCTCTACAGCGGTCTAGACAACGGCGTCGTGGTTCCACATAAAGAGCCCGGCTGACTGTAGCGGAATCCCAGCTCCGTTCGGGCAAGGAAGGCCATTCCGTCGCAAGGTATCTCGAAGCCAACGCCGTTTAGGGCAACCATGTTCCCGAAACACCTCTTGAGCCTTGCGCCGAGATGCGCAGGCCGCACGTAGGCCCCTCTTAAATCTTTTAACCTGCCTCTTTAAATATCCGCTTCGGATCTAGCGTGGAGAAGCGGGTTATATTCCACGACTTGATCACGTTGGACGAGGCGGTCGAGGCGTTGATGAGGCTGGCCAAGCCGCTCGGGATCGAGGAGGTGCCTCTGGAGGAGGCCTACGGCAGATCTCTCGCTGAGGACGTCTACTCGCCCGTCGACGTGCCGCCCTTCGACAGGAGCACCGTGGACGGATACGCCGTTCTGTCGATTGATCTAGTCGGCGCCAGCGAGCTCTCGCCGGTTTCCCTTAAGCTGAGGGGGAGGGTCGAGGCAGGCGGCTTCCCCGACTTCGAGCTCTCCCGCGGCGAGGCGGCCGAGGTGGCTACGGGCGCCCCGGTCCCGCGCGGGGCCGACTCCGTCGTGATGGTCGAGTACACCTCGGAGAGAGGCGGGACCGTCACCGTCTACAGATCGGCCTATCCCGGCGAGAACATCATGCCGACAGGCTCGGACTTCTCGGCGGGCGAGCTCCTGTTGAGGAAGTGCACGAAGCTGACCCAGAGGGAGATAGGCGTGTTGGCCGCCGCCGGCTTCAGGAAGGTCAAGGTCTTCAGGAGGCCTAAGGTCGCCATAATATCGACGGGGGACGAGCTGGAGGAGCCCGGCGCCCCTCTGAGGCCGGGCAAGCTCTATGACGTCAACACGTTCTCCATAGCCGCAGCCGTGGCCGAGGCAGGAGGAGTGCCCATAATAGTGGGGAGGGTTCCCGACGATCCCTCGGCCTATAGGAAGGCCCTTGAGGAGGCCTTGGCCAAGGCCGACGTCGTCCTCATATCGGGCGGCACCTCGGCCGGGATGGCCGACCTGACCTACCGGGTCTTGGGCGAGTTCGGGAGGATCTTGTTCCACGGCATAAAGGTGAGGCCCGGCAAGCCGACCGTCGCCGCGGAGGCTGGGGGCAAGCTCGTGGTGGGCCTCCCCGGCTATCCCTCCAGCGCCCTTATGATATTCCACGCCGTGGTTAGGCCGGCGTTGTTGGCCATGCAGTGCATGAGGCCGGAGCCCCCCGCCGTCTATAAGGCGAGGCTCTCCGTCAAGACGGAGGGCGCCAAGGGCCGCCGCTCCCTATACCCGGTGGTCTTGATAGACAGAGGAGGCGAGATGGCGGCCTATCCCCTCAACGCGGAGTCCGGCGCCATATCGGTGCTCGCGAGGGCGGACGGCTACGTCGTGATACCTGAAGACGTCGAGTTCCTCGACGAGGGGGAGGTGGTGGAGGTGAGGCTGTTCGAGCGCTACCGGCCCGCGTCCCTCTACTTCATAGGCAGCAACGACATACTGCTGGACAGAATACTGGCCCGATTCGACGTGAAGGCCGTCTACGTGGGGTCTATGGGCGGCATACTGGCGGTCAAGAGAGGCGAGGCCGACCTCGCCGGCACCCACATGTTGGATCCGGAGACCGGCGAGTACAACGCGCCCGTCGTCAGAAAGCTCGGAGTCAAGGACGCCGTGTTGGTCAGAGGCTTCGCCAGGGAGCAGGGCCTCGTCGTGGCGAGGGGCAACCCCAAGGGGATAAGAGGCTTCGAGGACCTCCTGCGGAGCGACGTGGTTATGGTGAACAGATCGAGAGGCACAGGTACGAGGACCCTCCTCGACCTCAACCTGGAGAGGATAGCCAGATCCAGAGGCCTCTCGCTGGAGGAGCTGGCGAGATCCATAAGGGGCTATACATACGAGGTGAGGACCCACACTGCGGTGGCCGCCGCGGTGGCGCAGGGGAGGGCCGACGTGGGCCTCGCCATAAGATACGCCGCGGAGCTCTACGGCCTCGACTTCATACCTGTGGGCTGGGAGATCTACGACCTCCTCGTGAGGCGCGACGCCTTGCCTAGGGCGAGGCCGTTGATAGAGGCCGTGAAATCCGTCGAGGATCTGCCGCCGGGGTACAAGAAGCTCCCAGAGACGGGCGAGGTAATCGCCGAGTTTTAGAGTAGGGGGGCCAGCTCGACCGGCGTCCCCGAGGATAGGGAGCACGAGGCGAAGACCGCGGCGTAGCCGCGCCAGTCCACGAATCCGAGCCCTCTGAACTCCTTCTGCACGGGCGCGAGCACCTTGAAGGCGCACCCGTCTTGATTCGCCGCGACCAAGACGCCGTTGACCACCTTGATGTAGACGTTGCCCCGGGGATTCGGCACCTTCACCCTCTCCAGCACTTCGCCGTCGGCCGCCTTGTGCACCACCTCAGAGCCGTTGAAGTAGGCGACGGAGAGGTCATCGGCCAAGACTGGGATCGCCGACGCGTTGAATGTCGAAGGAGGGCATCTGCCCGCGAGGCAGAGGACCTCGCGGTAGTTCTCGTAGACGTAGAGCAGGGTTATGGCGAGGGCGGCCGGGATTGCGGCGAGGAAGGCCCGTCTGCTGATCTCCACGCGGCGGCGAGCAACCTCTTATAAAAGCCTTCCCTTGACAAGCACGAGCTTGTACCACAGCCCTCTCCTCTCGGCGCTGTAGCCCAGCCGTCTGCCCGCCTCCACGGCGGCCTCCATGGCCGCGGCCAGCTCCCGCGCGCTGTGGGGGTTCGTCAAGCCGGCCGACTCGGGCGCCCAGTCGTAGACCAGCACGAGCCCTCTGGAGACCCTGGCCATCTCGGACAAGGCGGCGGCCACGTCGGAGAAGTGGTGGACCGCGGCGAACGACACCACGTAGTCGAACCGCCCGTCCTCGAAAGGCAATTCCTCGGCCCTCGCCCTCAACAGCCTCAACACGCCGGCCCTTACGGCCTCTCTGAACTCCCTCTCCGCCCAAGAGAGCGCCCAGGGATCGACGTCGACGCTCCATATCTCGGAGACTCCCCTCGACAGCAGATACCTCACCACGTTGCCTCCTCCGGTCCCCACGTCGAGGACCGAGCCTCTTATATCGTAGGAGTCCAGATCGGAGAACGGATCGCCGCCCCGTTGCGGCCGGGCGCCTCGCACCTCCGGGCCTCGCCTCAGCCTTTTATCCTTTCCGCTACTGCGCCTTCTCGACCTCCACGAGCCACCCCTTCTCCCTCCTGGCTACCCTGTGGGAGTAGCCCATGTGGGGCAGAATGAAGCGGAGGACGGCGACGCAGTCGCTGTCCGGGACGAGGAATTTGGCGGACCTGGGACGCCTCTCCATTAGGTAAGACACGACGAACAGGCTGCCGTTGGGACAGCCGGGCACCTCGACGGGCTCCACGAAGGGTAGTCGGCGCGGGTTTATCACCTACGCGGAGAGTGCGGATTCTGCACGTTGAGCGACCTCACGTAGAGCACCAGCTCCGCTATGTCGTCCCCGCCGACCCCGGCGGCCGCTGCGGCCCTCAAGAGCTCCCTCACCCTTCCCATAAACGTTATTTCCACATATCGCTTAGGCGTCGATGGCGACCGAGTATCCGGTCGGGCTGTCCAGGGGCATGCGGGGGAGCATCGCGGCCGGAGTCCTGATACTGTTCCTCGCGCCGTCGGCGTACTACCTAGGCGTGTCGAACCCTCTCAACATAGCCGTCATGGCCGTCCTCGTGGCCCTCGCCGTATACGTCTACAGGAGCTTCGGGAGCGCTCTGGAGAGCAGGGCCTTCAAGCTCTTGGGAATTCCCGTCATAGGGCTCGCCGCCGCCGGGGTCGCCGCGTTGGCCCTCGGGCTACAGATAGGCGCGGCGATGATAGCGGTCGCCTACTGGGGCGAGCCCGTCATGGGCTACTTCATATACGCGCGGCTCAAGAGGGACTTCCCGTCGTTGTCGGCGGCGTTTCTGGCCTCTGCGGCCCTCTTCGCGTACACAATCCCCCTGATCTTGCTAGGCCTCTGGGAGGTGCCCTTCGCGGCCGATCTGGCCAAAGTCGTCGTCCTGGCGGCCGTCCTCAGACGTCTGGGATAGTTGCGGTCGGATCAGCCGTCTATCTCCGGCCATCCACGCCGCCTCACGCGCCTCATCACGGGAGGTCGCCGAAAGTTTCTACGTACTTAGGGTTAAACTCCCCTCCGCAAAATCCCGGTCTTTTAAAGAAGTATACGCCGCGTATACATGTTCCGGGTGTTCCGCAAGGGCGATCGGCTATTAATATCGGGGAAGGACGAGGACCTCTCCCTAATAGGGCAGGGCTGGGCTGTGGTGGGCGAGTACGATAGGTGGGAGCGGGCCTTCTCGGCGGCGGTCCGGCTCGCCGAGAGGGAGGAGCTCTTGGTGGAGTGGTACCTAGAGGAGGAGGTCGCCTCTGCGAGGAGGCTAAAGGCCGTGCGGCTCTAGGACGTAGAGCCTGCCCAACTCCAGAGGCTCCGGCGCGCCTCCGATATGCCTCACGAGGGTGGAGGAGACGACGGCCTCCCAGCCATTCCCCCGCACTCTATACAGCCTGTAGTACCTCTCGTACGCGTCCCTATCGGGGCTCTCGGGCAGTCTGTAGTAGGAGTAGGCGTAGGCTCTAGGCCCCGGCAACTCCAACACGGCCAGGTTTAAGGCTGTCTTGACGTATTTAAGGGCCTCCGCCAAGGCGGCTTCCGGATCGGCCCAGCGGGCGGCGAGGAAGAGGGCCAGGAGCCAGCTGTCGGAGAACGGCTTGGGGTCTAGGCCCAGGGCCGCGGCGAGCGCCGTCTTGTCCACCGACCCGTTGTGGGCCACGTATATGACCCGCCCGTCGGGCGTCTCCGCCTGGAACGGATGGGCGTAGAGGAGGCCGAGGGGCTCCCCCTTTGACGCAGCCCTAGCGTGGGCGAGGCCGGCCAGGCCCAGAGGAGGCACGTGGGGGTCCTTCCAGACGGCCCTCGCCGATCTGTAGTAAGCCAGGGACCCGCCCATTGTGTAGACGGCGTATCCCCAGCCGTCGCCGTGCTGGAAGCCGCCGGGCGCGTAGGGATCCCTCTCGGCGGCCAGCCGCAAGGCCTTGTGCAGATCTACTTGGGGAACTCCCGAGTATATGTAAAATCTACACATTAATAGGGCGGGCCCGCCCTCTGGAGCGTCTTCGCCACTATGAGCGTGGTGGTCGACCTGACGCCGGTGATTTTCCTTATCCTGTCCCTTATGATCGCCCTGAGCTTCTCGGCGTCGTCGGAGTTCAACTTGACTATCAAGTCGTAGGGGCCGTAGACGAAGAAGACGGCCGAGACCTCCGGCACCTTGGACAGTTGCTCCATTACCGAGTCCTCGGTGCCTATATCCACGTTTATGAACACCAACGCCTCCATATCAATATAGTTGTAAATAGCTTATATACATTACCTCGAACGGGATTCGAGGTACCTCCTGATAACCACGGCCGTGGAGAGGTCCACCCTGTACTTCTCGGTCAAGCCCGTGTCGGTGTCGGTGAACTCCACGACGTACTCGACCCCCTCGCCCTCCTGCTTGTATATCTTGATGAGGGTGTTCGGCTTACACATGGCGGTCAACGCCGTGGCCGACTTCTCGACGACGGAGCACTCGACGTATTTATAGACCCGAGCCTCCGCCGGAGTGCGCCCCATGGCGGCTATGGGGGCCTCCTCGTAGTAGTACATCTTCCTCCTTCTTGACACGAGGTGGGGTTGGGGACTCGTTATAAGTTTTTCCCTCAGGGGCCGGCGACCGCCGGCATGTGGCGGCGCCGCCAGTCGTCCACTATCTCGAGGACCATCAAGGTCTCGGTCCTCTGTATGTCCGGCATGGAGGCGAGGTAGGACACGAGGAACGAGGAGAGCTGTTTTATGTCGCGGGCCCAGACCTTGAGCAAGAGGTCGTAGGGGCCCGTGATTATGTAGGCCTCCTCGACGAAGGGGAGGTCGCCCTTGCCCGAGCAGTCCGCCAGGATCTTCTCGGCCAGCTGTTCCTGGAGCGGCTTCTCGCCTTTCACCTCCCCCCTCCTCACGCTGGCCATGACGAACGCCAGGACCTGATAGCCCAAGAGGAACGGGTTGACTATGGCCTTGTACCCCATTATATAGCCCTTGTCCTCAAGCCTCTTGATCCTGGAGGCTATGGTTGTCTTCGGCCTATTCACAGCCTCCGCCAGTTCCTGTAGCGTCTTCTTGCCATCCATCTGCAACAACTCCAGTAGTTTCTTGTCTATCTCGTCCATACGGGATAAAATCTAAGAGATTATTAAACAATGCGGAATTAAGACCGCGCGGTTCAGTCCCCGACCTTCCCGCTCGGGGGAGGCAAATAGTTAGAGACGTCCTCGGCCAAGTTGGCGAGCGTCTCGGCGACGTAGATGGGGGCGCCCGCCCTCACGGCCAACGCCACGGCGTCGCTGGGCCTCGCGTCGAACGTGTGGACCTTGCCCGAGCTGTCCTTGACGTAGACAGTGGCCGTATACGTGCCGTTTATCATGGCGTCTATGGTCACCTTCTCGACCGAGGCCCCCAGAGTCTCGAGTATCTCCATGAAGAGGTCGTGGCTCAACGGGCGCGGGAAGTCCAGCTCCCCCAGCCCCTTCTTTATGGATATCATCTCAGAGCCTCCGATGATTATGGGCAGAGCCCTATCGCCCCATTCCTCAGCGCCTATGAGCATGACGCCGATCTGTTGCCCGGCTCTGTCGTACGCCTCGATGACAGAGATCAGCTCCCCCTTGAGGTACCTAACCATTGACTCTACCTCAACCGGCTTATAAATCCATTGGGGCCGCCCCCTTCGGCAGACAACTTTTTAGCCGCCGCGTGTTTTTGGGGCGTGATGAGGAAGCGGCCACGATTGGTGAAGCGTCCTAAACCAGGCTGATCACCAAGTCCCTCTGATCACCCAGACGGGCTCCTCGGTGGGCGGTATCTCCCTCGGCTCCGCCTTGTAGCGCTCGACGGCCTTCTCGTTCACGTCGACGCCTATGCCCGGCCTCTTGGGCACCTCGACCGAGCTGTCGACAGTCTTAAAGGGGTCGCCTATGAGATCCCTCTTCCACTGGGGCCAGAAGTCGTAGAAGGACTCCAGCCTGTATAGAGTCGGCGTGACGGCGGATAGCTGGACCTCCACCGCGAACTGGACGGGGCCGTAGGCGTTGTGGTAGGAGACCTCTACGCTGAAGGCCTCGGCGAGCGTAGCCACCTTGAGGCTCCCCGTCACGCCTCCTATGTTGCAGGCGTCTGGCTGCACCACGTCGACGAGGCCCTCGGCCATGTACTGGAGCGCCTCCTTGGCGCTTATGAGCCGCTCGCCCATGGCTACCCTCAAGCTGGTCGCCGCCTTGTACTTCCTGTAGGCCTCGAGATCCTCGTGGTGGACGGGCTCCTCCATGAAGTAGGGGCTGTACGGCTCCAGCCTCTTGGCTATCTCGACGGCTGCGTTGGCGTCGAAACGGCCGTGGTGTTCTATGAGTATGTCGACCTCGTCCCCCACGGCATCCCTCACGGCGGCCACGATCTCCTCGGCCTCCTTCAGCCTCTTGGGCGTTATGTAGTTGAAGCTGTCCTTGAACGGGTCGAATTTGAGGGCTGTGTAGCCCCTCTTCACGACCTCCTTAGCCCTCTCGGCGAAACACGAGGCATCCCTACAGCCGCCGTACCAGCCGTTGGCGTAGACGGGCACCCTCGTGCGTATGGCCCCGCCGAGCAGCTCGTGGAGGGGCGCCCCGAGCTCTCTGGCCTTTAGATCCCAGAGGGCCATGTCTATGGCGCTTAGGGCCGTGGCGCTCTCGAAGGAGCGCGACAGGAAGAAGTCCTGCCTATACCACTCGTAGAAGGCGGCTGAGATCTCGTGGGGGTCCCTCCCGATGAAGGCCCTCGCCACCTGCCTCACGGCGGAGACGACGGGCAACACCCTCAAGGTGGGGACTGCCTCGCCGTAGGAGACCCTCCCGTCCGACGTGACGACCTTGACCAGTATGGAGTAGGAGGCCCAACGGGCGTCGGCCTCCTGTTCGTAGAGGACCAGGGGCTCTATCTCGGATATCTTCGCCATGTGTGGATGGGAAACTCTATTTATTGATGTGGTTTAGGTGGCATGGACATAATCGCGCCTGTGATCACCCCGTTCAGGAACGGCAAGATCGATCTGGACCTATACGCCGAGCATATAAGGAACATAACCGCCAAGGGCGTCGACGCCGTCTTCGTCGCCGGGACGACCGGGCTGGGCCCCGCCCTCTCGGTCGAGGAGAGGAAGGCCCTTCTGGAGGCCGCGGCCTCGGCCGCCAGGCGCGTGATCTTCCAGATCGGGTCGCTCGTCCTCGACGACGCGGTGGCGTTGGCTAAATACGCCGAGAGGTTCGACGCCGTGGAGGCCGTGGCCTCGGTGCCCCCCTACTACTTCCCCAGGCTCTCGGAGAGGCAGATAGCCAGATACTTCAGGGATCTCTGCGCCGCCACGTCGCGCCCCGTCTACCTCTACAACTACCCCGCCGCGGTGGGGAGGGACGTCGACGCCAAGGCGGCTAGGGAGATCGGGTGCCTCAAGGGCGTGAAGGACACCAACGAGAACATAGCCCACACCCTGGCCTACAAGAGGCTGATGCCCCACATGAAGGTCTACAACGGGTCGGACTCCCTCGTGCTGGCGTCCTTCTCGGTGGGCCTCGACGGCGTCGTGGCCTCCTCGGCGAACTACGTCCCGGAGGCCTTGGCCCGTCTGAGGGAGGCCGTGGCGCGGGGCGATATGGAGAGGGCCCGCTCTATCCAGTTCGCCATAGACGAGATACTGGAGGCGGCGAGGCCTCTGGGGTACTCCTCGGCGGTCTACGAGCTGGTCGAGATATTCCAGGGATACGACGCGGGCGAGCCCAGGCCCCCCATATACCCCTTGGACCCCGAGGAGAAGGCCTGGCTTAAGGCCGCTGTCGCGCAGGCCAAGGCCAAGCTGGCTCTATGACCCGTCTGGTGGCGCTGGGCGAGCCGCTGGTGCAGCTCAACGCAGTGACGCCGGGCCCCCTCCGGTACGTCAACTACTTCGAGAGGCACATAGCCGGGTCAGAGGCCAACTTCTGCATCGCGGCGGTTATGGCGGGCGCCTCCTGCGGCCTGATAGCGAGGGTCGGCGACGACGAGTTCGGGAGGGCCGTCCTCGAGTACCTCAGAGGCAGAGGCGTGGATGTGTCCAGGGTGAGGGTCGATGGAGGTGCGCCCACCGGTATATACTTCGTCCAGAGGCACTACCCCGTGCCCGGCCGGTCGGTCCTCGTCTACTACAGGAGGGGTAGCGCCGGGAGCCGCCTCTCGCCCGAGGACGTCGACGTCCAGTACGTCAAGTCGGCCGACGCAGTCCACTCCACCGGCATCACCTTGGCCATAAGCGAGTCGGCCAGGGAGGCCGTCTACCTCGCCTTCGAGCACGCCGCTAGGAGGACCTTCGACACGAACATAAGGCCGGCGCTCTGGCCCAGCCCCGAGGCGGCTAGGGAAGCCGTGTTGAGGGCCTTGAGGGGAGGGGTCGAGATACTCTTCACGGATCCCGACGACACGAGGATAGTGCTGGGCGTGTCGGATCCCGACGAGGCTTACAGGAGGTATAGGGAGCTGGGGGTCGAGGTGCTGGTCTACAAGGAGGGGGCTAGGGGCGCCTACGTGTTCCACGACGGGGGGAAGTACTTCAGGCAGGCCTACGCCGTGCCTGTCGAGGACCCGACGGGGGCCGGCGACGCCATGGCGGGCTACTTCACCGCGCTCTACCTCTCCCGCACGCCGCCGGAGAGGGCCCTGGACCTCGCGGCCGCCGCCTCCACGCTCGTGGTCACCGTGAGGGGGGACAACGAGGCTGTCCCGACGCCGGCAGACGCCGAGAGGCTGTTGTCCTCGCTGTGAGGAGCGCTATTTTGGGCAACGGGCGGCTGACGGTCCTGCTGGACAAGGACTTCTACATAGCCGACCTCTACTATCCCTACGTCGGCCGCTACAACCACGCGTTCGGCGGGAGGTTCAAGGTAGGCTTGTGGCACGACGGGAAGTTCGCCTGGCTTGAGTCGGTGGAGAAGTTCATAGAGATGGAGGGCCTCACAGCCAGGATGAGGGCTAGGTGGGACGGGCTGGAGATCGAGTTCCGCGACTTCGTGGACTTCAACAGGGACGTCTACGTGAGGAGGGTCGACATAAGGGGCGGGGGGCTCGTCAGGGTGTTGTTCTACCACGACTTCAGGATAATGGAGGCGCCGCAGAGCGACACGGCGTTCTACGACCCGGAGGCCGACGCGGTTATCCACTACAAGGAGGGGTACTGGTTCCTCGCCGGCTCCAGCCACCAGCTCTACGAGTACAACATAGGGCGGAGGGACATGGGCGTCGTGTTGAGGGACTGCGAGGACGGCGCCTTGGGGAAGAACCCCATAGCGCAAGGCTCTGTGGACTCCGCCGTATCTGTGGCCTACCCCAGCTTCTACTACTGGATAGTCGCCGGGAGGAGCAGAGAGGAGGTTCTGGAGGTACACAAATCGCTGAGGGCGAGGCCCCAGTACTACGAGAAGAGGAACGCGGGCTACTGGAGGGCCGTCTCCGGGCGCCACCCCGAGAGGCTCGTGGCCCAGTCAGTCGCCGTCTTGCTGGCCCATATAGGGGACAACGGCGCGATCGCGGCCTCTCTTGACACCGACATACTCAAGTTCAACCTCGACACCTACGCCTACGTCTGGCCCCGCGACGCCGCCTACGTGGCGATGGCCCTCGACGAGTACGGATACGCGGCGATAACCAAGAGGTTCTACGAGTTCGCCCTCTCGCTCCTCGCCAAGACCCGCTCGGGCTACTTCTTCCAGAAGTACAACCCAGACGGCACCTTCGGCTCCACGTGGCATCCCTGGACGGCCAGAGGGAGGAAGTCGCTGAACATACAGGAGGACGAGACCGCCGTCTTCCTGCACGCCCTCTGGCGCCATTTCGAGCTCGCGAAGGACTACGACTTGCTGAAGAGGGCCTATCCGCTGATCAGAGACGCCGCGGACTTCATGGCGGGCTTCAGAGACGAGAAGTTGGGCCTCCCCCTCGAGTCCTTCGACCTCTGGGAGGAGAGGCTGGGGGTCCACGCATACACGGCGGCGACCGTCTACGCCGGCTTGAGAGCCGCGGCGAAGTTCGCCGACTTCCTAGGCGAGGAGGAGGACTCGGACCGCTGGATGTCGGCCGCCCAGTCGGTCAAGGAGGCCGTGTCGGAGCACATGTTCGACAAGGCGCTGGGCAGGTTCGTGAGGACCGTGAGGATAGACGACGGGAGGGTCGTGGAGGTCGACAGGACGGTCGACGCGAGCCTCCTGGCTCTGCCCCTCCTGGGGATCTTCGAGCCGGACGACCCTAGGGTGGTCGCCACCGTCAAGGCCGTGGAGGACGCGCTCTGGGTGAGAGGCGTCGGCGGGCTTGCGAGGTACGAGGGCGACTACTACCAGAGGGTGCCGGGCGACTACTCGGGGATCCCCGGCAACCCGTGGATAATAACGACCATGTGGCTGGCCGAGTACTACGCGGTGTTGGGCCAGACCGCGAGGGCCGAGGAGCTGGTCAAGTGGGCGGAGTCCAAGGCCAGCCCGTCGGGGCTGTTGCCCGAGCAGATAAGCCCCTTCGACGGCTCGCCAGTCTCGGTCCAGCCGCTGGCCTGGAGCCACGCGGAGTATCTAAGGGCGCTGTACGCCGTCAAGAGGGCTTGTTGCGGCGGGGCTCAGCCGTAGCCGACCAAGACGCCGAGGATCCCGCCGGCTATAGCCACGGCCCCCAGCCCGATCACCAGAGGCACTATCCGCCTGCTCGAGGCAAGCCTAAGCAACGCCTCTATCAGCAGAAGGCTCGCCGCCGTCGCGATCACTGCCGCGAGGGCCAGGCCCTGCGGGGACACGAGGGACACGGCGGCCAGGATCTCGTGTCGGGAGGCCAGGAGGGGCAACACGGACGCGCCGAGCGCGGCGGGTATGAGCGCGAGGAAGGACAGCCTAAAGGCGTCTCTGGGCCTTACGCCCATGAGCAACATGGCCGACACGGTTATGCCGGATCTGCTGACGCCGGGAAACGCCGCGAGGCCCTGGGCTACGCCGATCAGCACGAGGTCCCTCATCCGCAGATCCGCGAGGCCTCTCGACGGCACGTACCTCTCCCTAGCCGCCCTTATGAGGAGCCCGTCGGCGATCAGGACCAGGCCGAGGGCTATCATGGGCAGGCCCACGACGGGGCCCGAGACGGAGCTGAAGTAGAGATATATGGGCGCGGCGACGGCGGCTGTGACCAACGTGACGACGACCAGATACTTCAGGAGCATCTTGTCCTCCGCCGAGCCCCTCAAGGCGAGGGCCTTCAACACGCCCCAGACCTCCCTCCTGAAGTAGATGACGGCGGCCGCCAAGGTGGCGAACTCCAGGAAGAGGCCGAAGGCGTAGGCGGCGCCGAAGGTGAGGCCCAGGAGATACGTCGAGACGAACATTATCTGCGTCTTGCTACTTATGGGGAGCCACTCGCTGATGCCCTGCACGAGCCCCAAGACGGCGCCGTCCACCGCCCAGTTCATACGCGCGTCGGGAACTCCTCTTATAAACCTTACGGCCTGCCCAAGCCGCGTCAGCGCCAATGGACTCCACGCCGGCTTAAGGACGCGGCTCCGCCAGCCCGACGAGGCGAGAAGCGGGTTGTGCGGATGCATGCGGTCGCCGCGAGGCATGCCCCGGGATGCCGGAGGCGGAGAGGGGGCGCCTCCGCTCCGCAGTTGGTAGTTAACTTTATATCTCAGTCGCGGGTATGTGGCGTGTCTGGGGAGATCTCGCCGCTAGTCCACGAGGCGTTGCGGATGGCGGTGGAACATGCCTTGAACAAGATCAAGGAGGGCAAAAAGCTGTCCACAGAGGATATCTTCCTCCTGTATCTGGGAACCATACTGAAGGAGATGGCGGACGTGAGGTCGGAGATAGCGCGGCTGGAGCAGAGAATAGACGAAAACAACAGGAGAATCGATGAGGCTAACAAGAGGATAGACGATGTAAGTAAAAGAATAGACGACGTGAGCAAGAGAATAGACGATCTCGGCAAAAGGATGGACGACCTTAGGGATTCTCTGAGCAAGAGGATAGACGCGTTGCAAGACTTGCTCTTGGAGATCCAGCGTCTTCTGATAGAGATAGTGAAGGCCGGCAGACAGCCGGCCTAGCCTCGGCCGCTATCCGACGTTCAGCACGTAGTACTTGGGCTCTGTGAAGTAGTACATCGTGGATCTGACGCCCTCCCTCCAGCCGAAGCCGGACATCTTGACGCCGCCGTAGGGCAAGGCGTCGAAGCGCACTCTGGTGGAGTCGTTCACCATTACGGCGCCGGCTCTCACCGACTTGGCCACCCTGAAGGCCTTTCTGTAATCCGCTGTGAAGACCGACGCTTGGAGCCCGTACTGGGTGGCGTTGGCCAGCTCCACCGCCTCCTCCTCGTCGTCGAACGGAGCGACGGGGAGGACCGGGCCGAAGACCTCCTCCCGCAGAACTCTGGCCTCCGCCGACCCGTCGGCGAACTTGACCACGGTGGGCTCGAAGAAATAGCCCTTCCTGGCCGCCCTCCTGTCGCCGTACAGCAGTTCTCCGCCTCTCGAAAGCGCGTCGGCCACGAAGCCCTCCATGGCCTTCACCATCTTCTCCGATATTAGGGGGCCCATATCGGTCGCCTCGTCCATGGGCTCGCCGACCTTTATCGAGGCTACCTTGCCCAACAGAGCGTCGAGGAACTTCTCGAAGACTTGCCTCTCCACGAAGACGCGCTTGGTGGCGTTGCAGTTCTGGCCCGCGTTCTCGAACCTAGCCCTAGCTATAGTCGCCGCGGCGCGCTCCAGATCGGCGTCGGCGAAGACTATCGCCGGATCGGAGCCGCTGGGGGCTATCATGAACTTCTTGCCCCGCCCCGCCGCCTTGGCCGCCACCTGGAGGCCCACCGCTGTGCTGCCCGTGAAGGATATGCCGGCGACTTTGGGGTTTTCGAGAAGCTCGTCGAAGACCTCCTCCCCGCTACCGACCACCACCTCGACGACGCCCGCGGGGACCCCCGCCTTCCTGAGTAGCTCGGCCATCCTCAACGCTGTGAGGGGCGTGTGGGTGGACGGCTTGACGACTGCGGTGTTGCCGGCCGCTATCACCGGCGCGATCTTGTGGGCGAAGGTAGAGGCTGGGTTGTTGTAGCTCAAGGCCCCCGCCACCACGCCTATAGGCTCCCTGGCCTCCATGACTATCCTCTGCTCGTTGCCCGGCGGGTACTCGTAGGCGTCCGCCCTCGGGATCCTCCCCTCCAACACGTGCTTCGCCTCCTCGGCGCTGGATCTGAAGATCTCCACGGCCCTCCTCAGCTCAGCCCTCGCGTCCCTTATGGGCTTCCCGGACTCGGAGACGAGGACCCTCACGAGCTCCTCGGCGCTCTGCTCTATATACTGGGCCGCCCGCAGGAGGATCCTCCCCCTCTCCCTCAAGGGGGTCTCCGACCATTTGTGGAAGGCCTCCTCGGCCTCGTCTACGGCCCGCCTGACCTCCTCCCTCCCGGCGGCCGGGATGACGGCGAGGACCTTCTCTGTGGCGGGGTTCACTACAACTATATCCGCCATGGCCGCTCGGATCTATCAATTTATAAGTCTTATTTTACATATATGCGTTTTAGAATTTTATAATTATTTAAAATTATAAAAATATGTATATGAATAAAATTTATAAATAGAGCAATATCGGGCCGTATGGGGCTCAGAACCGGCGACCAGTACGTGGAGGGGCTTAGGGATAGGAAACACGTGGAGGTCTTCGTCCTCGGGAAGAAGGTCGACGACGTGACGGCTCACCCGTTCCTCAAGCCGTCGGTGAAGGCCTTCAAGGCCACCTTCGACGCGGCCTTCGAGGAGGACACGAGGGGCCTCGCGAGGGCCTACAGCCCCTTCATAGGGGAGGAGGTCAATAGGTTCGTCCACATCCACCAAGGCCCCGAGGACCTCGTGGCGAAGGTGAAGCTCTTGAGGAAGCTGAGCCACAAGGTCGGCACATGCTTCCAGCGTTGCGTGGGGTGGGACGCCCTCAACACGCTCTACATAATCACCGGCAAGATTGCGGAGAGGGAGGGGAGGAAGGAGTACCGCGACAGATTCCTCGAATACCTCAAATACGTCCAGAGGAGGGATCTGGCGCTCGCCGGCGCCATGACCGACGTGAAGGGCGTCAGGACGTTGAGGCCCAGCGAGCAGCCCAACAGAGACGCGTACGTCCACGTGGTCGAGGAGAGGGCCGGCGGGATAGTGGTGAGGGGGGCCAAGGCCAACATCACGGGCGTCGCCGTGGTGGACGAGGTGGTCGTCATGCCGACTAGGGCCATGACCGAGAAAGACGCCGAATACGCCGTGTCTTTCGCCATACCTCTAGACACGCCGGGCGTGAAGGTGGTCGTCGGCAGGCAGTTGAACGACGCGAGGAGGCTCGAGGGCGGGGAGATAGACGGCCTGCCCTACGCCTTCAACCACGAAGGGCTTCTGATACTGGACGACGTCTTCGTCCCTTGGGAGAGGGTGTTCTTGTACAGGGAATGGAGGTGGGCGTCCCAGTTCGTCGAGATCTTCTCCAACTACCACAGACAGGGCTACGCCGGCTGTAAGTCGGGCCTCGGCGACGTGATAATAGGCGCCTCCTACGGCCTCGCGAGGCAGCTGGGCGTCGCAGACAAGCCGCACGTCCAGGAGAAGCTGACGGAAATGGCGTTCCTCAACGAGGCCATGTACTCCGCCGGCCTCGCCGCGAGCTGGGAGGCGAGGAGGCTGTTGAAGGACGGGGGGTGGTGGGTCAACCCCATGTACGCCAACATCACGAAGCATCTGGTGGCCAGGTTCCCCTACGAGATATCCCGCCTGGCCCACGACATAGCCGGCGGCCTCCTCGGCACGGCCCCCAGCGAGGCCGACTTCAAGAACCCCGAGCTGAGGCCTCTCCTGGAGAAGTACCTACAGGGAGTCCCCGAGTTCCCGGCCGAGGAGAGGCTAAGGCTCCTCCGCCTCCTCGAGAACACGAGCTTGAGCGTAGCCTATCTGATCGAGTCGGTCCACGGCGCGGGCAGTCCGCAGGCCCAGCGCATATCGATCCAGAGGATCTACGACCTGCAGAGGGCCGAGGCCATCGCGAGGAGGCTGGCGGGGCTGAAGGCGGAGGCGCCGGCCGACGCCAAGGCCGAGCCCCACAGACCGGCGGAGGCGGAGAGATGAAGGTGGGGGCCATAGCCAGCAGGCCGCCCATAACCGCCGAGCCCGGCATAACCATAAGGGAGGCCGCCTCCATAATGGCCAAGAGGCGTATAGGCCTCCTCGTCTTGGTGGAAGGCGGGAGGCTCTACGGCGTGGTATCCATAAGGGATCTCTTGAGGCCCGACGCGCTGAGGTCGCTCTGCAAGCCTTAAAAAGGGAGGAGCCGGCGCGTACGTGGTCTTGGCATACCTCGTGGCGGCCGGCATGTCTAGGATAGGGAGGCGGGAGGAGACGTCGCGCGAGCTGATCGTCGAGGCGTTCAAGGAGGTCCTAGACGCGGTCGACCCCTCGTCCATAGAGGCCGTCTACGTGGGCGTCCAGTCCGAGGTCTACGAGCACCAGATAATGTACGGCGCGTTGGCGGCGGAGGCCCTGGGCCTGCTGCCCAAGGAGGCCTACAGAGTGGAGGCCTGCGCGGCCGCCGGGGCTCTGGCCCTCCACAACGCAGTGATGGCCGTGAGGTCCGGCCTCGTCGACGTGGCTCTGGCCGTAGGCGTCGAGAAGATGACGGCGAAGTCCACGGAGGAGGTCACCGACGCGTTGATGGCGGCGAGCGATATAGTGGACCAGCTCAGCGGCGTCACCATACCCGCCCACTACGCCCTCATAGCCAGGAGGTACATGCGCCAGTACGGCGCCACCGAGGAGGATCTGTGCGCGGTCGCCGTGAAGAACCACAGACACGCCCTCGACAACCCCAAGGCCCATTTCAGGAAGGCCATCACGGTCGAGGACTGCCTCAACAGCAAGCCGGTGGCCACCCCCCTCAAGCTCTACGACTCCGCCCCCATAAGCGACGGCGCCGCGGTGGCCGTGGTGGCCTCCGAGAGGGCCGCGAGGAGGCTGACCGACACGCCCGTGAAGATCCTGGCCTCGGCCGTGGCCACGGACACCTTGAGCGCGTCCCAAAGGGACGACATGACGTGGCCCGCGGCTGTCTGGGAGGCGGCGCAGAGGGCCTACAGACAGGCCGGCGTGGGGCCGGGCGACGTGCAGGTCGCCGAGGTCCACGACGCCTTCACCATAAACGAGATATTGATGTACGAGGCCTTGGGCTTCGCCGAGAGGGGGAAGGGGCATCTGCTGATAAGGGAGGGCCAGACCTATATAGGGGGCAAGATACCCGTCAACCCCGACGGAGGCCTCAAGGCTAGGGGACACCCCATAGGGGCCACCGGCCTGGCCCAGATATACGAGCTGTACCTCCAGCTAACGGGGAGGGCCGGGAAGAGGTCCACCAACGCCGAGCTGGGGATAGCCGTCAACGAAGGCGGCGTCAACTCGACGGCCGTGGTCCACATACTGGCGGTATGACCAGCGCGTTGTTCAAGGCCCTCGCCGAGGGGAGGCTCGTCGGCTCGTACTGCCCCAGATGCGGCGCCTACCACTTCCCGCCTATCCCCATATGCCCCAGATGCAGAGGCGATATGCAGACGGTCGACGTGCCGAGGAGGGGGACCGTCCTCACGTACAGCGAGGTCCACGTCTCCAACGGCCTCTACGAACCTCCCTACTACGTGGCCGTGGCGCAGTTCGGCGGCTTCAAGGTGCCGGGCCGCGTCGAGGGGCCTGTGGAGATAGGCGACGAGGTCGAGTGGCGAGTGATCGAGATAGGGAGGCCGCCGGGGCGGTGGTACGTCTTCAGGAGAGCCGAGCCGTGAGGCCGGCGGCTCGCGCAGGCCTCCGCAGACCGCGGCGCCGGCCGCGCCGATAGGCGGGCTCCGCGAAAAGCCCTCCACGTGCAGACCAGCCCACCGGCTAAGGCCGGCCTGAGCTCGGCCCCCAGCGACAGGCCGAGAAGAGGAGCCGGACTCCCGCCCGCGCCGCCTCCTCGGCCTCGGGAGCTCGAGACGGCCGCTTGCGGAGCCCCCTCGGAGGCGTGCGCGGGATCCGCTTGGCGTCTGCCTCCATATCCCGCAACTCTAGATGCGCCCTGGCCTCGCGGCGGGCCGGCGGCAGGCCTCTGTCGCCGCGCGACGTTGCCTCTCTACTCCGCCTCGACGACGGCTCCGCGCGTTCGACAGCCCTCGCCTATGCGCTCCATCTTTATTAACGAGCCTTATCTATAGCCTATGGAGTTCTCAATATCCGGAGAAGACAAGATGTTCCTGGAGTCGGTGAGGGCTTTTGCGGAGAGGGAGATAGCGCCTAGGTGGGTCGACATAGACGAGAAGCGGTGGCCCATAGAGGAGGTCGCGGCGAGGCTGGGCGAGGCGGGCCTTCTGGGGATCCCCCTCAGCTCTAAATACGGCGGGCAGGACGGCACGTTCCTCCAGGCGGCGCTCGCGGTCGAGGAGCTGGCCTACGCCGACCCCTCCCTGGCCACGCCGGTCTACGTCCTGCTGGAGACCGCCTGGCCCTTCATAGTGCAGAGGTACGGGAGGGACGAGGTCAAGGAGGAGGTCCTGCCCGAGGTGGCGAGGGGGAGGGCCTTTATAGGGATAGGCTCCACCGAGCCGCAGGGCGGCAGCGACGTGGCTTCTTTCCAGACGAAGGCCGTGAGAGACGGCGGGGTCTGGAGGCTCTACGGGGAGAAGAACATGGTGACGGGCGTCACCACCATCCTCAACCTGCCCTACGGAGGAGGGCTCGTGGCCATAACCAGGACGGGGCGCCCCGAGGACAAACACAGAGGCATAACCGTGTTCCTAGCGTTGCTGAAGAGGAGGGGGCAACGCGCCGAGGGCTTCGAGCACAGGGACTGGGAGGAGATCGGGCGCCACGGCCTCCCGACGGGGTACTTGAGGCTGGAGGGCCTCCCGGTGGAGGACCGCTTCATGTTGGGGGAGCTCAACGGAGGGTTCAAGATAGCCATGGAGGGCTTCGACCTCGCGAGGACCATAATCGGCGCCGCGTCGGTGGGGGCGGCCAGATGGCTCCTCGACAGAGGCCTCGAGTGGATAAGGCAGAGGGCCGTCTTCGGCAAGCCCATAGCGTCGTACCAGGCGGTCTCCTTCAAATTCGCCGAGCTCTACGCGAGGCTCGAGGCCGCGCGGCTGGCCGTCTACAAGGCGGCGTGGATCGCCGACAGGATATACAGGGGCGACCCCGCCTTCTCCATAAAGGACATAGCGACGGCCGGCGCCGTGGCCAAATACCTGGCGGTGAGCCTCGCCGTCGAGACGGCGCTGGAGGTCATGAAGTGGTTCGGCGGGGCCTCGTACTTCAAGGAGACGAACGTGGCGAGGGTCCTCCTGGGGACTCTCTCGTACTACGTAGGGGCCGAGGGGGCCGAGAACATAATGAAGCTGATCATAGCCAGGAACGTGGTGGGGAAGGACTATGTATAGCTACCCCCAGCTCTCCGAGGAGCACTCCCTCGTGAGGAAGACGGCGAGGGAATTCGCCGAGAGGAGGGTCGCCCCCCTCGCGAGGCGGATAGACGAGGGCGAGTACCCCCGCGAGCTCCTCAGGGAGATGGGCGAGCTGGGCCTCCTGGCCCCCCACATACCGCAGGAATACGGCGGCGCCGGCCTAGACTTCAGGAGCATGGTCGTGGCGGTGGAGGAGATAGCCAAGGCCAGCCCTGCGCTCGCCACCGTGATGGAGGTGCAGGGCTCCATGATAACCTGGAACCTCTACCACTACGCCAGCGAGCAGACGAGGGAGAGGTGGCTCGAGGACGCGGCCAAGGGGCGGAAGATAATCGCCTTCGCCCTATCGGAGCCCTGCTGCGGCTCCGACGCCGCCGCGATACAGACGAGGGCCGAGAAGAGGGGAGGGGAGTGGGCCATAAACGGCGTGAAGCTGTGGATAACGTCCGGCCTGTACGCAGACGCCTACCTGGTGGCCGCCAGGACGGGGCCGCCCGAGCTGAGGCACAAGTCCATAAGCCTGTTCCTCGTCGAGAGGTCGTCGTGCGTCGAGGTTTCGCCGGTCAAGGTCATGGGCGTCCACGGCACGGGCACCGCCGAGGTCAAGCTCAACGACTGCAGAGTGGGCGACGAGGCCCTTGTGGGCAAGCTCAACGAGGGGTTCCAGGTGGTGCTGGACGACTTGAACAACGGCAGGACCTGCGTAGGCGCCATAGGGCTGGGCATAGCCGAGGCCGCCTTCGCCGAGGCCTACGCCTACACCAAGAAGCGCACGGCCTTCGGGAGGCCCATCGCCGACTTCCAGATAGTCCAGCACTACCTCGCCAACATACACGCCCAGACCGAGGCCGTCAAGCACGTGGTCTACACCGCCGCGCTGTATAGGGACACGAAGGACCCCGCATTCCCCATGTACGCGCAGCTCGCCAAAGTGCTGGCGTCCCGCCTGGCGGTCGACGCCACTAGGACCGCCATGCAGGTCATGGGAGGCTTCGGCTACTCCACAGACTCCAAGGTCGAGATGCTCTACAGAGACGCCAAGGCCACCGAGATATACGAGGGGGCCAACGAGGTCATAATGAACACCATATACAGATTCCTGGAGAAGTTCGGCCCCTAGCCGCCCGGAGGCGGCCCGCGCTCAACTTTATATCGAGGGGAGGCGTATAGCCCATGTCGGAGCCCTACATGGTGAGGGTCGTGGCGAGGGCGGTCGACCCCATAGCCGTCGTCGGCTTCACCGGCACGGTGGCCGAGGCCGTGGCCCTCAAACACCTCGGCGAGGGGCTACACGACGCGAGGCCCAAGCCGTTCTCGGCAAAGCCCATATTCCACAACGGCAGACCCGTCGTGGACAAAGCCGCCATAGCCCCGGGAGATCTCGTGGAGCTCTCCTTCGGGCTTGCCTCGGAGGAGATGGCGTGGAGGCTGGTCGACGGCGTGGCGGGGAAGGGCGTGGAGCTATTCGGCAAGAGGCTCGCGGTCGAGGAGGTGGAGGTCAGAAACGCGTTCCTGGACCTCCCCACTACGCAGTGCTTCAAGCTGGAGTTCCTGTCGCCGACGAGATTCGCCGTAAGGCCGCTCTACAAGAGGAGGCGGGCCCTCTTCGACTTCACGCCGAGGCCCCTAAACCTCTTCAAGTCCGCCGTGAGGCACGGCAGGGCGCTCGGCCTCGTGAGGCTGGGGGCGCCCTTCCTGAAATGGGTCCACACCTACGTGGCGCTCACCGACTTCGGGTGCTTCGGCAAGTGCGTGAAGACCGTCGAGATGCCCAACGGAGGCCTGGCGAGAGGCTTCGTCGGGTGGGCCCTATACCGCGCCTTCGGAAAGAGGAGGACAGCCGACATGTGGAGAGCCATAAGGCTCATGGAGACCTTCAACGTAGGCACGGGGAGAGGCATGGGCCTCGGCGCCGTCAAGGCAACCCCCCTCGACTGCCCCAGCCGGCCCGCCTGACACGAGGCGCTTGAGAGACGGGATCCCGGACGGACCGCGGTCGAGGATCCGGCCGAGGGCTGGGACCCGAGCGAGCCCGGCCGCGCGCAGATGGAAGGCCCACCGCCGCCCGGCCGGACCGACGGGATGACGAAAGCCGATTCTCGGCGTTTATAAATCGTCGTGCAGTGCGCGCTCTACTTCTGTATATATTTCTCCTCCCCCGCTGTCGAGATAAACATAAAGCGTATGTCCCATTTATAAATCGCCGTGCGGAGGCTCGGCGGACGGCGGCGCCGAGAGATCCCGACCCGGCGCTCAACTGCCGGGAGGAAGTCCAAGAACACTCCCAATATCGAAAAAGGAATTTACAGACATAGAGAGTACGGCGTAAATCAGAAAAACATACAGAAGAAAACCTTTATAAACAGAGAAAATCTTCATCCAGAAGACCCTGAATCTCAAGAAGAGGATTGAAAGCTTGGTCTATGATGATCCAGGCGTCAGACGTGTAGCCTGGCAAGAATCTCAAGAAGAGGATTGAAAGTCCGTACCTGTACTCAGCATACCCCAGCTACTTCTACTCGCCCAGGAATCTCAAGAAGAGGATTGAAAGTTCTGTTGCTGGGCCGCGTCCCCTTGGGCCCCCGCCGGCTGAGAATCTCAAGAAGAGGATTGAAAGAAGATCGCCGACGAGATCGCGAAGCGCGACCTGGCCGATATCGTGAATCTCAAGAAGAGGATTGAAAGCTCACCATACCCTCCTCACCATTTTCTTCTCGTCGACATACAGGCGAATCTCAAGAAGAGGATTGAAAGATACTTAGTCGCATACTCATGCCCGTCCTGCAACTCATCGGCGTACTACACAGTATCGGTTAACATAATGAAGCCATGACGGTCCGCTTCCCGTACGCGGGTCCGTCCGACGGCGTTGTCGACATACCTAGGTCGTTTAAGGTGTTTATCAAAGGAGGGCACTACTACGCGGTGGACTACGGAGGGAGGATAATATGTAGAGACAGCCCTACTGCATGTATTCAAGAGGCGGTGAACGCCATCGGAAGCGGAACAGTTTTTATCGAACGCGGCATATACAATATTTCTAAAGGCATAAACATACCCACAGGCATAGCTCTTATCGGCAGATCGACACATACGC
>JBMFIG010000007.1:0-59890 GCA_049976425.1 Thermoproteus sp. | reverse complement strand
CTGTAGAGGCCGTTATCCTCACCGTGTCGGACTTCCATACGAGGTGGCCCCCTCGGCGTAAATCCTCTCGCCGGCCCCCAGCTCGACGTAGAGGTGTTGTAGGTCGTTTCCCAGCACCTTGAAATTGGCCATGGACGTAGTTGGCTATCCTTTATTGTTTTTTGCCGCAATCTTGATAAATTAGGGACGATGTAGATCGGGTGAGGGCTCCCGAGGCGGTCGGCAAGGTCTACCTGCTCACCTTCGAGTACGCGGGTTTGGTGAAGGTCGGAGGGCTGGGCGAGGCCGTGAGGCAATACGCCGTGGCTCTGGCCAGGCGGGGCCTCGACGTGACGGTCCTCATGCCGTCGCACGGGAGACATCTGGATCCCAACAGGGGATTCCCACTATCGCCTCTGGACTTCCGCGCGTGCGGCGACAGGCGGGGTCTCGACGGGAGGCTGTACCCCTACTGCCTCGGGGCGGAGAAGACCGAGGTCGACGGGGTTAAGGTCGTCATGTTCAAGGGGCTGGACACGGCCACGGGCCTCGTCTTCGATAGATGGTACCCCTACGAAAACGTCGAGGAGAAGGCCGCCCTCTTCGCGAGGGCCGTCGTGGCCTACGCCGAGAGGTACGGGCTACCCGATTTAATCCATGCCAACGACTGGCATTCCGGCCTCGCAGGCGTGGCGTTGAGGGACTACGCCGAGAGGAGGGGACTCGCCGTGCCGCTGGTCTACACGATACATCTATCGTCGGGGTACTCCTTCCCGTGGCACTACGCATCGGCCGATTGGGCAGGTCTGCCCGACAGGCCCCATCTGGTCTGGAGGGTCTGTTGCCACAGGTGGGAGCTCTACTCGTCTGTGTGGGACTCAGTGGGCGGCTCCGCCGAGGGCTTCGCGGTTGTGGAGAGCGACGTGGTCTCCAGCGTCAGCTGGGGGTACCTCAACGAGGCGCTTTCGAAATACGGCGACTGGCTTAGAGGCAAGTCTTGCGTCCTCTACAACTCCACCGATTGGAGGATAGAGGAGGCCGAATCCCACTTCCGCAAGCTGGCTCCCGACGGCTCTCCCTGGAGCTTAGTAGAGCGGGTGGAGAGGATGGGGGGAGAGGGCTCCCTGGACAGAGGAGGCGCCCTCTTCCTCGCTGTGGGGCGCGCCACGAGCCAGAAAGGGCTGGATCTCGCCGTGAGGGCGCTCGACTTCGCCCCGTCCGCGCGCCTCCTGGTGTTGGCGATACCGGTGGGCGACTTCGGGTACGAGGAGTACCTACGCCGCCTAGTCCGCGAGAGGCCGGGGAAGGCCTTCCTGTCCTTCGCCAAGATCCCCAAGGATCTCTACATGGCGCTCAACTACGCGGCGACGGCGTTGGTCATGCCGTCCCGCTGGGAGCCCTTCGGCATATCTGCCATAGAGGCCATGGCGGTGGGTACGCCGGTCATAGCGTCGGCAGTCGGCGGGTTGCCGGAGGTCGTCGTCGACTTCCGGGGCGGCGACGGCGTGGGACTGCTCGTGCCGCCTGAGGACGCCGCGGCGTTGGGAGCCGCCATGGAGTCTCTCGCTAACTGGATATGGTCGTTCAAGCCCGGCTCTATCCCGGACGGACGGCTTAGGGAGATCGCCTCAGCGAAGGGCCCAGAGTATGTAAAAGACTTGAAGCGCTACATATCGCGGTACGTCGACGAGAGGTTCAGAGAGAAAAATCTCTACGATCAACTAAGACATTGTTACGAAAAGGCGAGGCAGATGGCCTTCTTCAAGGCGATAACGCCGGCTTAATATTTATGTTCAGGCGCACTGATATGTATGGGCGTCAGAGTCGCCGTTATTCCTATCGGCGGCGAGGCAGTACGCCTCCGGCCTCTCACCGTCGAGACGTCAAAGGCCATGGTCCGCATCCTCAACAGGCCTCTTATAGAGTTCACCATAGTCGGCTTGGCTAGACAAGGCGTTGAGGAGATCATAATGGGGGTCAGGGGCTACTACAACTACAAGGACGTCTACGACTACTTCGGCGAGGGCTACTGGCTTGAGAGGGAATACGGCGTGAGGGTCCGCCTGAGGTATATGCCGAGGGCCGAGACCCGGGGCAACGCCGAGGCCGTGAAGATCTCTCTCGAGTACTACGGCGTGAAGGAGCCGGTGCTGGTCGTGCAGGGCGACAACCTATTCGAGATAGACCTGGACTCCTTCTACAAATTCCACGAGGCCAATAGGGCTTTTATGACTATCGCGTTGAAGGAGGAGGAGAGGGTCGAGGAATTCGGCGTGGCGGCCGTCGACGAGAGGATGAGGATTCTGAAGTTCGTGGAGAAGCCCAAGCGGAGGGAGGACGCCCCTAGTAATTTAGTCAATACAGGCCTCTATCTGCTCTCGGAAGATTTCTTGAACTTCTTCGAGGGTGAGGTGGGATCCAAGCTGTATAGGGAAGGGCTGATGGACTTCGGATCTAACGTGATACCGGCCGCCATAGGCGCAGGCCTGCCCGTCTACGGGTTCGTCACCAAGGGCTTTTGGTTCGACGTGGGGAGCCCGGAGCGGTACCTGGCGGCGGCCCAGTACCTGTTGGGCAACCTAGGCCCGTCGGACCTCGCCTCGGAGGAGATCTTGCCCCGCGTCTTTGTCCAGGGGACGAGCCCCGAGTCGCTGGCGCTTAAGAGGGAGTTGAAGGAACGCATGAACTCGGGCGATATAAAGGTGGAGGGCAATGTGCTGATAGGGAGGCACGTCAAGATAGGGAGAGGCGTCTACCTAAAGAACGCAGTCATAGACAACTACACGGTTCTAGGCGACGGGGCCGAGGTCGTCGATTCTGTAGTCATGGACAGATCGGTGTTGGGGCCGAGATCCAGGGTCGAGAGGTCCATAGTGGGGAGGCATAGCGCAGTCGGGGAGGGGTCGTTCCTGGTAAACTCGGTCCTGGGCAACGACGTGACTGTCGGCGCAGGCGCCGTGTTGATAAACGCCAAGGTCTGGCCGCATAAGTCGGTCGGCGACGGCGTGAAGCTGGAGAACTTCGCGCTGACCTAGGCAATAACTTTTTAGGCAGACCCCAATCGCCGTCCATGGCCGCGTTGCCTAGGCCAGGCCTCGGCGTGTACATAACCGCGAACTGGCCCAACCGCGACGTCTTCGCGAGGTTCCTCGACGCCGTTAAGGGCATCGCCGACTTCGTGGAGATAGGAATACCTACGGACAACCCGAAATACGACGGCCCGTTCATAAGGTCCAGCCATAGATCCGTGCAGGTCAAGGGCCTCGACGCGTTGAGGGGGCTGAGGTTGCCCGAGAACACCGTCTTGATGGGCTACGCCGAGGATTTCGCCGGGAGATTCGACGAGGTGGCCAGAGCGGCCGCCGAGGCGGGCGCCGTCTCGGTCCTCCTTCCCGATCTCCTGATAGATATGCCAGATATGCTCGACGCCTACGTGGCGGCGATGAGGAGAGAGGGGCTGGCGCCTACGTTCTTCCTCCCCGGAAAGTTCCCGTACGCCCTAGCCGAGAGGCTGGCCGGCTACAGCCCTCTATTCATATACGTGGGCCTATACGCGGCGACCGGCATTAAGCTACCGGTCTACGTCGAGAGGAATATCAAGCTTGCCAGAAGCCACATAGGCGGCATCTACCTAGTTGCGGGCTTCGCGATAGACAGCCCCGACAAGGCGAGGGCCTTGATCGAGGCGGGGGCCGATGGGCTTGTGGTGGGCACTGCCGCCATGAGGCGGCTCGCCGAAGGCGGCGTGAAGGCCGCCGTCGACTTCCTCTCGGAGATACGGAGGGCGATTAAATGAGGGCCTACGCCTATCCGCTCGTCGTCGCCGCCATCTGGGGGCTCGCCTATCCCCTAACCAAGTATCTGGTGGCCTTCTTCTCGCCGGGCTTCATAGCGTTTTTCAGAGCGCTCGTCGGCTTCCTGATGCTGTCCGCTGTGTCGAAGCCGTCGCGGCTGGATTGGCGAGTGGCCGCCGCGGGCGTTCTGAACATGGGCGCCACCGTGTTGCTCATAAACCTCTCGGTCATGCTGTCCAACAGCCCGGGGCTCGTGTCGTCTCTCATGTACACACAGCCCCTATTCCTAATCGCCCTTTCCGCCGCCTTATTGAGGACCCAAGTTAAGGCGAGCGAGGCCCTCGGCGTAGCTCTCGGAGTGCTCGGCGTGGTCATATCGGCGATGGGAAGCGGCGCCAGCCTTTACGACTTACTGCCGGTGCTCGGCGGATTTATATGGGCGCTGGGCACCGTGGCCTATAGGCAGTGGCTTGCGGAGAGGCCTCCGACGGCCACAACCGCGACCATGAACGGCGTAGCGGCGATGTTCTTGCTACCGGCCGCGGCGCTGTCCTGGAGGGCTTCCTTTACCGTGAGGGCCACTCTTCTCTTGATAACACTCGCTGTGTTGGCCCAAGGCGTGGCCTGGCTCCTGTGGTTCCGCTCCGTCCGCGAGCTCGGCCCGGTAAAGGTCGGCGAGCTGTCGTTGCTTGTACCGGTGTTCGCATATTTGTTTTCCTATCTGGCCTTTGGGGCGATCCCCACCGCAGATCAGATAGTCGGGTCGGCGCTTATACTGCTCGGCATATTGACGATCTATATAGGCGCGGCAAAGCTTAAATAGGGCCGGGTACTCGGCTCTATGTCGTCGGGGTGGATAGGTGGTACAACATAGGCGCCGATCTGCCCGTCCCGTTGCCTCCGCCTAAAGATCCAGACGACGGCGATAGCAGAATTGCGTTGCTCACCAAAATTCTGCCCTCGGCGTTGATAGACCAAGAGTTCACCGCGGAGCGCTGGATACCGATACCGGAGGAGGTCAGGGAGGCCTACGCGCGGATGGGGAGGCCCACGCCGTTCAGGAGAGCCGAGGGGTTCGAGAGGAAGCTCGGAGTCAAGGTCCATATCTACTATAAATACGAGGGGGCTCTGCCGGTCGGAAGCCACAAGTTGAACACGGCGCTGGCCCAGGCCTACTACGCGAAGCTGGACGGCGCCGAGGAGGTAGCCACCGAGACAGGCGCAGGACAGTGGGGCATGGCCGTGTCGCTGGCGGCCGCCTTGTTCGGCCTCAAGGCCACTGTGTTCATGACGCGGTCTTCCTATAACAGCAAGAGGCAGAGGGTCACGTTCATGAAGGCGTATGGGGCGACCGTCTACCCGAGCCCCAGCGACGTGACCGAGACCGGGAGGAAGTTCAACAAGCCCGACCATCCGGGCTCCCTCGGAATAGCCATCTCGGAGGCCGTTGAGTACACCTTGGCCGGCGAGAGGAGGCGGTATCTGCCGGGGAGCGTCCTCGAGTTCGTCTTGATACATCAGTCGGTCATCGGCCTTGAGGCCATTGAGCAGATGCCTGAGGAGCCCGACTACGCTGTTGGCTGTGTAGGCGGCGGCTCTAACTTCGGAGGCTTCACGTATCCGATGATAGGGATGAAGCTGAGGGGTGAAGGCTTCGAGAGGACGAGGTTCCTAGCCGCCGAGTCTGCCGCCGCGCCTAAGCTCACGTCGGGCGACTACCGCTACGACTTTCCGGACGCCGTCGGGGTGTTGCCCATGATCAAGATGTACACGCTCGGCCACGACTTCGTCCCGCCGGCGGTCCACGCGGCGGGCCTCCGCTACCACGGCGCCGCCCCCAGCCTCTCGGTACTCAAAAGGCTGGGCTTGGTCGACGCGGTGGCCTATAGGCAGGAGGAGGTCTTCGAAGCCGCCGTCATGTTCGCGAGGTCTGAAGGCATAATACCGGCGCCCGAGAGCTCCCACGCAATAAAGGCGGTCGCCGATCTCGCCAAGAAGTTGCCCCCGGGCTCCGTCATAGCGTTCAACCTATCCGGCCACGGGCTTCTGGACGTAGACGCGTACGAGAAGGCCCATGTCGCTTAGAAAACTGGGCGAGGGAGGGGCTCTGAGCTACGAGGAGAGCTACGCGCTTGCTCTGTCAATGTTGAGGGGCGAGCTTGGCGATGTGGAGATCGCCGCGGCGTTGACCGCCATGAGAGTTAGAGGCGAGACGCCGGAGGAGGTGGCGGGCTTCGCCAGAGCGGCGCGCGATACCTGCGTCAAGGTGGAGGTGGATCTACCCGCGATCGATACGGCGGGGACGGGGGGCGACGGGCAGAGGACCATAAACCTCTCGACAGCGGCGGCGCTCGTGGCGTCGGCGGCTGGCGCGTACGTGCTCAAACACGGCAATAGGTCGGTAACGAGCCCGACGGGTAGCGCGGATTTCCTCGAGGCTTTGGGCTACAACATAAACCTAAAGCCGGCCGAGGCCGTCCAAGCCCTCAAGGCGTCTAGGTTCGCCTTCCTCTTCGCGCCGGCCTACCACCCCACGTTCTCCCGGGTAGCCCCAGTCCGCAAGAGGTTGCCGTACAGGACCATATTCAATATAGTAGGCCCGTTGGCAAACCCTGGACAGGTGAAGAGGCAGGTGATCGGCGTTGCGGAGAGGCGGCTTATGCCGGTGGTTGCCAGAGCCGCCGCCATGCTGGGCCTAGAGCACGTCCTCGTCGTACATGGAGAGCCCGGGATCGACGAGGTCTCCATAGAGGGGGCCACCGCTGTGGCCGAAATGAGGAGCGGCAGAGTGGAGGAGTACGTCGTGACGCCCGAGGACCTAGGGATACCCCGGGGCAGAATACCTAGGGCCGACACCAGAGAGGAGTCGGTGGCCAAGACCTTGAGGGGTCTAAGAGGCGAGGACCGCGAGGCCGAACACGCCATAGCAGTCAACGCGGCGTTCGCCCTATATGTGGCCGGCCTAGCTAGGGACGTCAAGGACGGCCTCGAGCTGGCTCTGCAGACCATAGAGTCGGGCCGCGCCGCGCAACATGTGGATGTGGTCGTCAAGGCGAGCAGGCCGTGACGCTTCTGAAGATCTGCGGGCTGACCAGACAAGTCGACGTAGAGCTCGTGGACAGAGTAGCCGACTACGCCGGCTTTATAATAGATCCCGAGACCAAGTCGCCCAGGAGGATAACGCCCGACGCCGCCAGAGATCTGTCATCGGTTCTGAGCAGGGCGAGGCCGGTCGCGGTCTTCGACGCATACGACCCGGCTCTGGCCGTGGATCTGGCCGCGCGTTACGACTTCCCCGTGGCGCAGATGCCGCAGATATTCGGCGGAGACGTGGAGGACCTCGCGCGGGAGAGGGGCATCTCGTTAGCCCCCGTAGTGCTTTTCGGCAGAGATGACGTCTTGAGGAGAGTAGAGCGCCTAGCCGGCGGCCGCTACGAGTACGTGCTCGTGGACGCGGTGAAGGAGTCGCGCACCGCATACAGCTACGGCCTCCGCCTACCTCTCGAGCTTATAGAGGCCGTCTCGGCGTTCGGCAAAGTCGCGGTGGCCGGCGGGATCACGCCGGACAACGTAGAGCACGTCTTGAGGTTTAAGCCGTATATGGTAGACGTCGCCAGCGGCGTGGAGGCCTCGCCCGGCGTGAAGGACAGTAGAAAGGTCTACGCGCTGGCCGAAAAAGTCAAGGGATATAGGGCCTAACTCACGTCGCCAGCCGGTACATATGCCGGTCGATAGATCCTCGCCGGCCATCTAGCCGCTCGCGGCTTATGCAAGCCAGCCGACGGAAGCCCGAAAGCGCCTAGGTCAGGCGAGCCAGGAGTCTAGATCGAGAAGCCTAATAACCACCGACGTTTTTAGGATCCGTGTTGCTGGTGTTGGTTTATTCGACCGACGAGGGCCTGGTGTCTAGTGTACTGAGGGATCTCCGACATGTAGGAATCGCGCCGGGCGTAGCCGTCACTTGGGAGCCGGAGGAGAAGGTGGGCAGAATACTCGGCGCGGCTAAACGCAAGCTGATAGAGCGCTGGGAGGCCGAGGGCTCTGGCCCCTCTCTAGAATACGCGGTGTTGAAGCTGACCGACGAGCAGTACAACGCCGTGAGGCATATGGTGAGGAGGGCCCTCGACGAGAGGGCATCCGCGCTGGCCGGAGAGTTGAGGAGGCTGGCCGCCGACATGAGGAGGGGGAAGGGCCGCGTCCATGAGCTTAAGGCGAGGTTTAGGCGGCTGGCGAGCGCCGTCGCCGAGCTGAACGAAGCATCGGCGAGGCTGGACATACACACCTCGGCGCTGGCCGAGCTGAACGAGGCGTACCGGGAGGCCAACGCCGAATATTTAAAATTAAAATAGCCGATATATCTATGCTAAACCCCGAAGAGCTGAAGAGGTTCATCAGGAGGAGCAACTCCGTGCTCGTGGTCTGGGACGTCCAAGAAGCCCTCGTGAACGCCATATTCAACAGAGAGGAGTTCTTGGCCAAGCTCAAGGAGTTGATAGATGGGGCTAGACGGCTCAACGTGCCCATCGTCTACACCAAGATAACGCCGTTCCCCGAGAGGTTCGCCTCGCCGTTTCGGAGGAGCTGGAATCCCGGCGATATCCACAAGGACGTATACCCGCGCGAAGGCGACGTGGTCTTGAACAAGAACACGACGTCTATATTCGTCGGCACGAACTTCGAGCTGTTGTTGAGGAACGCGGGCATAACCACTATAGTGTTCACAGGCATAGCGACAGACATAGGGGTGGAGACGTCGGCACGCCACGCCCAAGCTCTGGGCTACCTACCCGTCGTCGCCAAGGAGGCCGTGTCCTCCGCCGACAAGGCGGCCCACGAGAGGTCTCTGGCCAATATGGCGAGGCTGTTCCCCGTATTGACCAACGCCGAGATACTGGAGCTCTGGGAAAGAAACCCGTAGCTCTGCTAGACAAGATCTATATACGCGCGATGCGCCGCCCGCAGTTGTCTATTTCTCTTTACAAGACGAACACCTATTGTCTGTTTGACTTTATAGAAAGGTATTTTATCCTCGGCCTTTAGGGACCCATGGACTTCGTCGTCGGCGAGGGCCTACGCAAGAGGTTCGTGAGCAAGGAGAGGATGGGGTTGTTCAAGAGCAGGGTCAAGGTCGTCGAGGCGCTGGCGGGGGTCGACATCTCGATAGGCAAAGGCCGTCTCCTATCCCTCGTGGGCCCTAACGGTGCTGGCAAGACGACCTTGGTGCGTATATTCGCCACACTCCTCCTGCCGGATGGAGGCAGGGCCTACGTAGGGGGATTCGACGTCGTGCGCGAGGCCGATAAGGTAAGGCGATTGACGGGCCTTATGCTCTACCCGGACAAGGGCTTCTTCGGCCGCCTCACCGGCCTGGAGAACTTGGTGTACTACGGCATGCTGTACGGCATGGGCAGAAAAGACGCCGAGAGGAGGGCCCTGGAGCTTCTGGAGCTGGTGGGGCTGTGGGACGCCAGGCATAGGCCCTACGAGGAGTACTCCATGGGGATGAAGGCGAGGCTCGGCTTGGCCAAGGCCTTGATGAACGACCCCGAGCTCTTGTTGCTCGACGAGCCCACCGTAGGCGTGGATCCCCTAGGCGCCAGGAAGATAAGGGAGGTGATCAAGGAGCTCAAGAAGGATGGGAAGACCGTGCTCTTTACCTCCCACAACTTGTACGAGGTCGAGGAATTATCCGACGAGGTTGCCCTCATCGTCAAGGGGAGGATATTGGCTAAGGCGCCGCCGGACCAGCTCAAGAAGAGCTTGGGGTTCGAGCCGGAGGCCGTTGTGAAGGCCGTGTGCAACGGCAGGGAGGAGGCGATCTCGCGGAGGGGAGGGGGCGAGGCCTTGGTGGAGCTGGTCAAGAAGGCCGCCGAGGAGGGGTGCACGGTGCTGGAGGCGTATGTCAGAGAGCCGCCGCTAGAGGAGGTAGTCGTCAAGACGATCGGCGGCGTATGAGTGCCGGCCTCTACCTCGCGGCGAGGCACTACACGAGATATTACGCGCTTTCCCTCGCCTTCTCGCTCATCGCGCCGTTCATAAGCGGTCTATTCTACCTAGCGAGCTGGGCCGTCACCGGAGGACGTGCAGATATCGACAAATTCCTCTACCAGCTCATCGGCGTCGTGTTGATAATACTGGCCCAGCTGGCCACGTCGGACTTTCTGTGGACGCTACACGGGCTTATGTCGGGCGGACAGCTGGAGTACCTAGCCGCGTCGCCGGCCGGGCCTCTGCCCACGCTGGCCTCGTATTACCTCGTCCAGCTGGTTGCCTTCGGAACAGGTATCTCCACCACCACGGCCGTAGTGGTTGCCACCATCAAGGGGCCTATATACGGCGTTGCAGTCCTGCTGGCTGTCGCCGTGGCGGCCGCGTCCTCGTTGCCGCTGATAGGGATAGCCCTCTGCTTGGCGTATCTCGTGCCGTACTTGCGCAGCCCATCGCCGATAACTATGCTTCTCAACGTCGCGATTGTGTTCCTCGGCGGCGTTATGTATCCGGCGTCGGTTCTGCCGTCGGCGTTGCGCCTCGTCTCTTCCCTCCTGCCTTTCGCCGAATGGGCGGAGCTCGTGCGGGGCGTGGCGTTGAGCCTCGAGATCCCTCCGCGGGCCCTGGGCCCGCTTCTCGGATATATGGCGTATTTCGCCCTAGGCCTGCTCGTCTGGAGATCGCTCATGATTAGGTTCAAGAAATCGGGGCTCTACCATGTTTGGTAGCGTGGCTAGAGAGCTCCGGGTACTTGTGAGTAGGAGGGCTTGGCCTCTGTTGGCTATAGACGCGATAGTAAACGCCCTATGGTTCGCAAGCATAGCCCTAGCCATCGCATGGTACGGCGCCGATGTGGCCCAGACGTTGCGCTACACTTTCTGGGGCGTCATGGAGTTCTTGATATTCTCGGCCCAGACCTGGACGGCCGCCGCGTTCAGCGACTATGTGAGGAACGGCGTCATGGACTACGTCGCCGCCTCCACAGAACGCCTACACGTCTACCTGATCGCATCTATGCTCGCCGCATCTATCCTGGCGTTCCCCGGCGTGTTGACGAGCATAGCCGTATACTACCTACTGCTAGGCGAGGCTCCGCCCGTCGCCCAGCCCTATCCCTTCGCTATAGCGCTCGTCATATTTATCATTGCGTCTACGCTGATATCTGCCGCGGTCACGTTGTGGCTTGCCGCCCTCAGAAACCCGAGCCTGGCGGCGAACGTAATCCAATGGGTCGTGCCGATATCGGGCGGCATGATACCGCCGACAGTCATGCCGAAGGGCGTCGCGAGGTGGTTCACGTTGTCGCCGCTTCAATACGTCGTCGCGCCCTTGACGTATTCCGCCACAGGGACGTGGCTCGTAGATCCGGCGGTCACGCTGTCCATAGGCGCGATCGTAGTCGTGTTGTTCTACGGCATGGTCGTGTACGCCGCCGAGGTCGTGTTGAGGAAGTTCAGGAAGTGCGGCAAGTGGGGGCCAGAGTAGCGCCGGCGTCTCCTGACCGCCGCATCGGCTAACTGGGCCCGGCTCAACCTTATTTATCCGCCCTCCGGATCTGACGTGTCCGAGGTCGAGAGGATCTCGACGGGCATCAAGGAGCTGGACGACGCGCTTGAGGGCGGGATACCCAAGGGCAGTTGGGTGGTGGCCACGGGGGAGCCGGGCGTGGGGAAGTCCATACTCGCCATGCATTTCGCGTACGCGGGGCTGAAGGCCGGCGATCCCGTAGTCTACGTCACGACGGAGCAGGAGTACAGAGACGTGGTGGTCCAGGCGAGGCAGCTGGGCATGGACTTCGGGAGGTACCCGACCTACAGCCTGGGCTGGCGGAAGGAGCCCGAGGAGCTACCCCAGATAGTGGTCGTCGACATCTTCGGCCTCTTGAAGGTGGCGAGGCAGTTGAGCGAGAGGGCCAAGGAGGGCGAGGAGGGGGCCCGGCGCTACGCCGCCCTCTCGGTCGACACGCTGATAGAGGCGATAGGCGAGGCCTACAAGGTGTTGGAGGTCGTCGAGGAGGGCAGAGGCGCCCCCGTGAGGCACGTCCGCCTCGTGATAGACTCCATGTCGGCGTTCTGGGTGGACAAGCCCGTCATGGCCAGGAAGTACTCGTACCAGCTGAAGATAGCGACCCACCGCGATAACGTAACGGCGCTTCTCACCAGCCAGTACGCGCCCACCACGGGGCAGGCCTACGGCTTCGGGCTGGAGCATATAGCCGACGGGGTGATCCACATGTGGATGGACGACGTGGAGAGCGCCAGGGAGGTGAGGCGCCACCTCATAATCAAGAAGATGAGGATGACGAACCACAGCCGCAAGGCCTTCGACGTGGAGGTCGAGCCGGGGAGGGGGCTGGTCCTGAGGCAGTAGGCGGCTTTTTAGATCATTCTGGCTATCAGCTCGTTTATAGCAGGGCCTCTATAGCCGAGGTCGCCGCCCTCTGCGAAGCTCCTCTTGACGTCCTTGAAGCCGCCGATAGGCGGATGTAACCTAAAGAACGGCTTCATGTAGGGCACGCATAGCACTTTCTCCTCCTTCCTAGGCCAGGCGCCCCTCTTGGGACAGGCTATCCTCTCTATCTCGCCGGAGACGTACGCAAGCGCCAGCTCCTCGAAGCTCTGCCACCCGTACTTCCTCAGATGGTCCTCCGTCAGAGGCCTGTCCCCGACTATCCTGCCCCTCCTGGCCAAGACCTGGGCCAAGGTGTCTGCGTCTATCTCGCCCCAAGTGATCCAGCTCTGGGCCTTCTCCAACATGCCCTCCACGTCGGGCTTGGCCACCACAAGCGACATCACGAACTTCCTCCTGAGCCTTAAATAGCTCAACGTGGCCTCTACCTCCCTAGGCGTGTTTACGACGCCGCGTAGCCTTATGACCGCGTATCGCGGATATACGGCCCTCTCGGCTTGTCCCTCCACTACGGCGGTCATATCTTGAACCTATAGGTATTCCTCAGCGCGTTGTACGTGGCAAGCGCGAAGTTCAACGTGGTCCTCGTGTCGCCGAACGTCTTGGTCCACACGTCCTTTATGCCGGCGAGCCTCAGTATGGCCTTCGCCACGTCGCCCGCCACGAGACCTACGCCCTTCGGGGCCGGTATCAGCCTAACCACGACGCTACCAGACTTGCCCTCGACCACGAAAGGCACGGAGTGGGGCTCGTCGCAGGAACACCTCCAAGAACCGCACCCCCTCCTAACCGGCGTTATGTTGAGTTTCGCCTCCCTGACGGCCTTCTCTATGGCTTGCCTGACCTGGCGGGCCTTGCCTATGCCTATGCCCACGTAGCCGTCCTCGTTGCCCAACGCGACCACGGCCTGGAACTGGCTCACCTCGCCTGCGTCTGTCTGCCTCTGGACGATGTTTATGCTCAAGAGCTCCTGTTTCAGATTGGGGAGGAGCGCGTCGACTATCTCGGGCTCCTTTATCAACATATTCGCCGCGAAGATTTCATCTATAGTCCTTATCTTCCCCTCCTTGACTAGCTGGCCGAGGCGCGTCCTCGGCTCCCACATCGAAAGATCTACGGCGCTCATCGCCGTACCGTGTTCCGGCTAATATTTAAACATTTAGCGCCGGCCTCGCCGAACGCCCCCGACCTCGGCGCGTCTCCGGCCTTGAGCCGGGAGGGATTCTCGCCTACCTCTTCGAGGTCAGACCCTCACTAGTACATCTATGAGCCTTCTATACCACCCCTCGAACTGTTCCCTAGTGGTTACGTGTATTTCGAAGACCCCCCTCACTCCAAGCCCCTCCTCTATTATACTAGCCAGCTGGGCCGCTTTGGCCAGCTCGCCGCCATAGAGGTCCGACACAATCAATATATCTATGTCGCTGTCCGGGCGCATATCGCCTCTGGCATAGCTACCGAAGAGGTACACCTCGGCGCTTGGATCAGCCGCGGTAGCTATCCTCTTTATCTCTGCGAGGTAGCGGTCGAGATTTGCGATGACGGCCCTCCTCGCCTCCGCTCTTCGCCTCAGAAGCTCTACGAATTCTCTAGACATAACGCTACAGAGCTCCACTCCTCGGCCAGGCGCAGGGCCGCCTCGGCGTCCTCCCGCCTCGCCCTATAGGGCAGATACCTAGACGAGATATAGGCGTACTCCAGAACGGCCAGATTCGCGCCCCACTTTTTCAGGAAGTCGGGAAGTCCGCAGACGGCGCCGTAGATCTCCACCACTCTATCTAGAAGATCCCGGAGGTAATGCGTCTTGGGGAAATCTCCCAGCCTTCTGTAGAGCAGGTATTTTGAGTACAGTTGGACGTACTGTTCGACGTGGAAAAGCGCCAGCTCGTAGTGCCCGCGCTCTAGGGCGTAGCGCGCGTGCTCCGAGAACTGGAGCGCCCTCTCTTTCAAGACGCTCACGGGGATAGAGGTCCCCGAAATTAAAAAGCTCCAGCGATCGCGGCGCGGCCCCCTCCGCCTGGGAGACGCTACTGGACTATCGACTATCCGTCGCCTTTCAACCTCTTCAGAGTGCCCCAGCTGTGCCTGATACACTCAACAGCTACCTTGCCCGAGCGCAGCGCGGAGATAGTCTTGCTGTCCGAGGGGTAGCCCGAGCCGAAATCGCCCATCTCGGACCTCAGCATATCGATCAAGCGATCCCTGACGACTTTGGCCACGATGCTGGCGGCCGCCACTTGCGGCACGCGCTCAGCCTTGTTCATGGCCACTACTCTACGCCCCGACATCCTCGAGAGTAGTTCGGAGAACCGCTCCGGCTTGGGATCGGGGCTATCCACGTAGTATACGTCCGCGTCGCACAGCCGCATCAATTTCGCGGCCTCCTCGGCCTCCAACAGATTGAGCTTGTGGGACGCCGCCCATTCGTCTATCACGTGGGGCTCTAAAACTACATAGTTTACACACTCTGCCGACTTCAATATCAGCGGGTAGAGCCTTTCCCGGGCCCTCCTGGACAGCTCCTTGGAGTCCCTGACGCCGAGGGCCCTCAACGCCTTCTCATCCCCCGCAACGATTGCCAACACCATGGGGCCCACGACGGGGCCGCGCCCCGCCTCGTCGATGCCTGCGACAACCACAAATACAGATGCACCGGGGATAATATGGACGTGCCCAAGGAGCTCTCAGCCTATCTCCAGATAGTGGAGGAGGGAGGGGCGAAACACATAGTGTGTAGGAAATGCGGCAAGCGGTTCTTCTCGATAAAGGACGCCGCCAGGCACCTCGCGTCGGTGCACGACATAAAGTTCGCGTCTCAATTCTATGAAAAAGTTTAAGTATGGAAAGCGATTAGCACGACATGATGATACATCCCAAGTGGTATGAGCGCCACGTGAGGCATCTCAACGACGCGATATCCGCCCTTGAGGAGGGCGACCACAGATCTGCTTGCTACAACGCGTACGTGTCGGTGGAAGCGCTCGCTAAGGGGATATTGGGCTACGACCCCTACGGGCACTTCCAAGACATAAAGAGGTGGCCGGCGCTCGTCAAGGAGGTGGCCGGCGCAGAGCCTCCCGAGGACGTGAGCAAATGCGCCGCTTGCTTAGAGAGCCAGGCCTTCGGCGAGAACGGCGAGCGGTGTATAAAATGCGCCGAAGTTATCAGCAACTACCTCTACGTATTCCTCAAGGCTAGGGAAAGGCAGAGGCAGATCTGGAGGCCTTACTGACATCCGGCGTAGGCCTTGGCCGCCTTGAGAACGGCCTCCAGCGCCTCGAGGTCGAGCCGGCCCGTGTTGGTGTTGCGCGGCGAAGGGTGGTACGACGCGTACACCCTTACGGGCCCCACGTCCGCGAAAGCGCCGTGGGAGAACTCGGGCGGCCTCGAGCCTAAGGCCCTAAACACGGCTACCCACGCCACTCTTCCGAGCGCCACGACGGCCCTCGGCCTCACGAGCGACAGCTCGGCCTTCAGCCAAGGCGAGCAGTTCTCGAGCTCCTCGGCGTTCGGCCTATTGCCCGGCGGCGCGCATTTGACCGCCGAGGTTATGTAGACGCACCTCACCTCGGTCCCGTCGTCTCTCGAGACGCTGTAGGGGTGGTTGGAGAGGCCCACTGCGTGTAGTGCCCTAAAGAGGAACTGGGCTGAGGAGTCGCCGGTGAACATCCTGCCGGTCCTATTCCCCCCGTGCGCGGCCGGCGCCAGGCCGACCACCATTATCTTCGCCTTGGGATCGCCCCAGGGAGGGACCGGGCGCCTCCAGTAGGCTTGTCCGGCGAATTTAGGCAACGGAGGCACGCTTTCCCTATACGCCACGAGCCTGGGACATCTCCTGCACTGGACCAGCGCCCTCAAGAGCTCCTCCATAGAGTCAAAGCTTATATAGGGGCTAATAAAGTTCAGCGATGGTCCGCCGTTTTAAGCCGGCGATTAAGTACAGGAGAGGCACGAGGACTCACGGCTGGGGTAGGGTGGGCCAACACAGGAAAAGCGGCTCGTCTGGCGGCAAGGGCATGGTGGGATTCCACAAACACAAGTGGTCCTTCGTGATGGTGCACGCAGAGGAGACATCGGGCTGGCCCTTCTACGGCAAGCACGGCTTCAAACAACCTAAACAGATATCGGTAGAGTGGAGGCCCATCAACGTGGGCAGGCTGGATGAGCTGGTCGAGGAGATGGAGAGCCGCGGCGCCGCAGTTAAGGAGGGCGGGAGATACGTCGTGGATCTGCTCAAGCTTGGCTACAACAAGTTGCTGGGCGGCGGAGAGGTTTCGCGGCCTCTGGTGGTCTACACGCCGGTGGCGACCCGCGCGGCTGTCGAGAAGATCGCTAAGGCGGGCGGCGAGGTCCGCATAGTCCACGGCGTCATACACAGATAATGGAGTCTCTAGACCCCATTTTGGAGCGGCTTATAACGGTCCAGAGGCCCAAGAAGGCGTTGCCTCTATCAACCCGCCTAATGTGGACCGCCCTAGCCGCCCTCGTCTACATCATAATGACCATTACGCCGCTCTGGGGGATACACAGGACGGCGCCTGCCGGCGCCGCCGCGTCCATATTCTACAACCCGTTGGTGTCGACTATATTCGGCACCACCTTCGGCACGTGGGCCCAGCTGGGCATAGGCCCCATAGTGGTGGCCGGCATAATCATGGAGATACTCCAGTTCTCCGACTTGTTGCCATTCGACCTAAACGACAAGAAGGACAGGCTTAGGTTCTCGGCCTTCCAGAAACTCCTGGCGCTGGTCATGGCCGCCGGCGAGACCGCGGCCACAATAGCCACAGGCACCTTCGGCCAGCTGACGCCTATAGAGGCCCTCGCGGTGTTCATCCAGCTGTTGATCGCGACCCAGATAGTGATTCTGCTTGACGACATGATAGCCAAGGGGTGGGGCTTCGGCGGGAGCGCCATAAACTTGATAATACTGCTCTCGATAACCAGGACCTTCTTCGTGGATTTCTTCTCCTGGAGCATGCCGACCTTCCCCAACGTCAACCCAGCCGACTACCCCGCCATGCAGCTCCCGCTCGGCTTCGTGCCGGCTCTGGCCGTCGCTGTGTACAACACGATCCACGGGATCTCCCCGGGGATACTCGATCTGTTGTTCAGACAAGTGCCTCCCTCGATCGCCCTGCCCGACGTGGTGAGCCTCGCCGCTACTCTGGCCCTGGCCTACATAATAGTCTACATAGAGCAGATGCACGTCAACATACCGGCCGCCTATACGCAGTACTGGGGCTTTAGGATAAACATACCTCTGAGGTTCATGTACGTGTCGGTGATACCCATAATCTTCACGGCCTACTCCCTCATCTTGGCGGAGCAGATAGTCGCCGGGGTAGCCGCGCTGACAGGCGGCATATCCCCCGCTCTCGCCGTGTTGCTCACCGCCATGACCCCCGCCAGGATATTGACCCCCGACTACATAGTGCTCCACATACTGCTCTACGCCGCGCTGGCTACCGTCTTCGCCTGGCTGTGGGGACAAATAGGAGGCATAGGCCCCGACGAGTACGCCAAGAGCTTGGTCCAGTCGGGCCTCCACGTGCCCGGCTTCAGGCAGAGCGAGAGGATTATGGCAAGGGTTCTCAGAAGGCCCATAAACACGCTTATACTGCTCAGCGGAATGATCGCCGGCACGTTGGCAGCTATCGGCGATATCTTCGGCGTGTGGGGATCCGGGATAGGCCTTATACTCCTCGTCGAGATAGGGCTGGGCTACTACACGCAGATATTGCAGGAGGGCTTGATGGAGGTCTACCCAGGCCTTAAGCGGGTCTTGAGCCAGTAGCGATGTCGACGGCGCCCGCGGGCCAGCTCGCTAAGAGGCTGAGGGATGTCGTGGACGAGCTGGAGGCCGCCGTGGAGGACGGCGACTGCAAGCTAGTCGAGGAGGCGCTTGACGAGTTGAGGAGCATAATAGACGAGCTGGAGGAGCAGGGAGCTTAGCTTCTTTTTATATCGGCCGCGTCCCTATGTGGACATCGCCATACCTCACGACGTTTTGTCGGAGGCCCCCGACGAGGAGAGCAAGGTGAGGAAATTGGGCTACATAGCAAGAGGGGCCGCCGTCTTCCGGGCGGAGAACTTGATAATATATACATACGGCAACGACGTTGATTGGGAAGAGGTGGAGCGGATGAGGCTGTTGCTCGAATACGCGTCGACGCCTCCCCACCTGCGCAAAAAGCTCTTCAAGTTGGATAGGAGGCTTAGGCTCGCCGGCCTACTGCCGCCGCTGAAGATACCAAGCCACACGCCTCCGAAGGAGCCCTCCGTGGGGGACGTGATAGAGGGCGTCGTCGAGAGGTGGGACGGGTACTACTCCTTAGTGTATATAGGTAGCAGGAGATACGCCAAGATCCCCAAGCCCTACCCCATAGGCTCCCGCCTACTGGTGAAGATCGAGGCCGAGACCGACCGGCCCGACATATATAGGGCTGTCGTGGTCAGGAAGCCGCCCGACTACTGGGGATACAAGGTCGAGGTCAAGCCCTTTAAGCAACTGGCTGACGGCTACGACACCGTGATCTACACGGGCAGGGAGGGCCGATCTGTGTGCGAGGGCTTGCCGAGGCCCGTAGGCCGCACTTTAGTGGTGTTCGGCGGGCCGAGAGCCGGCGTCGACGAAATAGCGAAAATAGAGGGGGTAGAGCTGAAGGGCCTATTCCTCAACTTCATACCGAGACAGGGAACCGAGACTGTCAGGACAGAGGAGGCCATCTTCGCCGTCTTGGCCCTCCTCAACTACGCAGGAGTGTGTAGCGTGGGCAAGCCGACGAAGATAGAAAAGTAGGGGAAAAATTAGGGGGTTTTGTTTGTTTATTTCTTCTTGCCGATGAGGCGCCAGACTTTTATGCCGGTGTAGGGCGAGGTGGCTACTGCGAATATCATGGGACCTCTAGCGGTGTTCTTCTCCACAGTCTCGTACTTATCGGTCTCGAACGCCTGCTTCGCCTTAATGTCGTAGAACTTCAGCTTCTGCGGCATGCCTTAACGAACGGCGGTACTTATACGCCTAACGGTCAGAAAAGGTTATTAGTGGCGGGTTTGCTTGAGGACATGGGCGGTAGGCAGAGAACGAGCTTGTTCATAACGTCTGAGGAGGAGGCCAAGAAGTTGGGCATAGAGGCGTCCGCTGAGGAGGGCAAGAAGGAAAAGAAAAAAGAGAAGAAGTAGTCTATTTCTTCAGAATATTTACCCTTTTTAAAAATATTGAAATTAAAATAAAATCTATTATTATAAATATATGCATTATAGTGCAGTACAGACAGAGAGCTTTGAGGACCACTAGCTCTACGTACAGGAGGTATGGCAGTACCGCGATACCTACAAGCCTCCAGTAGAAGAGCGACGTGAGCACGCCGTTTTTGAACGTGCGGAAGTACGCGACGACTAGGCCTATGTTGAGGACGAACCAGACGGCGGCCAAGCCGTCTAGGGGCACCGGGCCTATGTGGGCGTAGGGGCTCGACAGGACAGTGACGCAGTCTACGGTGACGCCCGGCAGTATGGCCTGGGGCAGATAACAGCCCGGGGGCATTCTGCCGAGGACATACCACATGTAGAGGACTAGGGCTGACGAGATCAGCCCGCCTACTGAGAAGGCGATGAGGAGGACGAACCAGCCCGTACGTCCCATGCCGAGGCTGGGGACCTCCTACTTATCCGTTGCGGCCGCCAGCTCCTCCAGAGCCTTTAGGTACTCCGCCGCTTTTTGGCCGAGGCCGAATCTCGACAAGTCCCTCTCCAGGAGCTGGGGGATCTTGGCCCTGTCCATGGCCCGAATTTCGCCGTCTCTGTATATGACGAGCGGGGGCACGTCTGAGTCGACGAGGCCGTAGATGTGAGATAGAGGGCCTATGTACTTCCCGCCGTATATCAACGTGCCGATGGCGGTCTTGACGAACTCCCCTATGACTGGGCCCAGCTTAGCGTAATGCCTATTGCTGTAGCTGGGTCTTATGGGCCCTAGGGTGTTCTTAAGATTAGAGACCGTCGTGCCCGCGCCGAAGTTGACGAAGGCCGAGACGTAGCTGTCCCCGAGATATCCGTGGTGCTCCTTGTACGTGTAGGCGTCGACGATGGAGTTCTTGACCTCGTCTCTAGCCCTCACGCCGTAATATAGGGCAGTCCCCTGCCGTATATACGAGAACGGGAGGACCTCGGACTCGGGCCCTATCACCGCCGGCCCCACCACGTAGGTGTACTCGTGGGTTTTCCCCCATACAACGGCCTCCCCCTTCACGATACCGCCGGCCTCGCCCCTCAAGAGATCTACGCCCAGCTCCTTCAGCCGCGCGATGGCGGATTTCATGATATCCACGTTGTTCGCGACGAGGTCGGCGTAGGTCTCAAGCGGCTTGCATCCCCTCAAGACTCCGCCGCCGAGCCCCAAATCTGCGCGTACGCCCTCGCAGTCCACGGAACCCGCCCGCAACAGATAGGGGGCGACGGACACGTCTATCCTCGGCACGTCTGGAGGTATCTCGCCATACCTAAGCTCCAGTCTGCAATATCTGCCGAGGGCGAGCGGGAGGCCTAGATCACGCCCCTCGACGTATATTGTGACGCGGTCGGCCTTGCCGCATAGGGCCAGCGCCACGAGCTCGGCTATTCTGAACCCCCCCACGACAGCCAGCGGCGGGGGGATCAAAAGCCTCGGCCTCAGTTGTCCCACCAGCGCAAGCTCCACGGACTGGCTGAGGGACGTTATTAAATTAACCCCGGCCTGCCCCGCGCCGGCTGGCCTCCCGCCTCTATTAGGCCTCCAGCAACCTCGCCTTGAGGTGCTCCTTCTCGCTTTCGACCAACAGCTCGGTCAGCTTGTTGAGATCGGCGCCGTCGGCCTTGGCCAAGACGGCCTCCAGCTCCTCTATGGGTATCCTGCTGGCCAAGGCGTACAGCCCCCTCCAGCCGTACCTCTCCAGTATCTCCCTGCTCTTGACGACCTCCTCAGACCTCCGCCTCACCTCTCTCTCCAGGTTGTCGGTGGAGAAGTACCTCACGACGCCCAGCTTGCCGCCGCACTTGGGGCACTTCACCTCGTAGACCTCGCCCACCCTCATCAGTCCAGTCCAGCCGCAGTCGGCGCACACGAACAACATCGTCGTGTTGAGGAGCCTCGCCTTAGCGCTCTCCAGGACCAGCCTCCTCAGCCGCTCAGGCGGTATTACCTCAAGCCTATGGGCCAGCTTGTCGTAGGCCACCTTGCCTAGATGTGTCGGGCCTCTCGCCACCTTCACGGATATCCTCCCCTCCTTGATCTGTTGCAGGACGCGCCAGAGCGACTCGAGGTCCAGGTCTTGCTCTAGGGCCTCCCTCAAGGCCTCGTCGAACACAGGAGTTCCGCTGAAGGCCTCGACGAGCTTTCCTATGCTCACGCTGTATATGTCGGCTTCCTTGTCCACGGCGCCGAATCTCTTGGCCACGTAGAGGAACCTCCTCTTGAAGGAGCCGGACTTTATGAGGGCCGACTTCACGAGCTCGGCCAGCTCCACCGGCTGGAGATCGGCGAGTCTCCTCAAGGCCGCCACGACGGCCTCGGCCGGGAGGCTCCGCGAGGACTGTATTATGACCGAGTAGGGGTCTTGGTGGAAGCCCACCGGCATGTCCAGCTCCTTGATCAACAACTCGCCGAGGAGCTTCGAGAGCGTCCTGTTTGCCAGCGTGCCGAGGTGGGCGTGGACCACCACGACGTTCTCCGCGAACTGCTCCACCACCACTGTCCTGTCGTCTGGCAGGTACTCGGGCGGCTGTTTATACAGCTCCTCGACGACGTATTCGGCTGCTGCTTTGGACATGCCCATGCGGACGAGCGCCTCCGCCGCCTTGGCCCTATCGCCGAGGGCCCTGAGCTCCCTCTTCAAGGCCCCGACCCCTTGAGCCACCTCGAACGGCACCGGTATCTCCTCGCCCACCCAGCTCGGTATGGCCCCCGACGGGTCGTCCACCTCCACCACCTTTATCGCTCTGCCGTCTACCTCAGTTATCAGCCAAGGCCTGCCCCTAAACACGAACTTGACCCCCGGCGTGCCGTACTCGGCCACGAAAGCCTCGTCGAGCGTCCCTATGAGCTCGCCCGTCTTGGCGTCGACAACGGCGTATTGCCTCTCGTCAGGTATCATGGAGAGCGTCTCGAAGAAATATCTGTAGAACCCTCTATTGCGCGGCCGCACGACCACGTCGTCCTCCTCGAAGTAGAGGGCCAGCCTCGGCTTCAGCTGGTCCATGAACCTGACGACTCTACGGAGCTCCTCCAGGGTGAGATCCCTATAGGGGTACGCCCTCTTGATGACCTCGTAGAGCTCTTGGAGCTTCCAACGGGGCCTCAACATAAGGAAGGCGGCGATCTGATTCGCCAAGACGTCGTAGGGCTTGTGGGGCACCTTAGTGGCCTCGAGAAGGCCCGATTTGGCCCTCCTGACGATCTCGAAGGCCTCCAAAACGTCGTTCACGTCATCGCCTATTATCACTCCTCGAGGCACCAAGGTCAGCCTATGCCCGCTTCTGCCCACCCTCTGGACCAGCCTCACGACTTGGTGCGGCGAGAGGTACTGGATCACCAAATCCACGTGGCCTATATCTATCCCCAGCTCCAGGCTCGAGGTGGCGACGACGGCCTTCAACCTGCCGCTCTTCAAGCCGTTCTCGACGGAGAGCCTGACCATCTTGGAGAGTGATGAGTGGTGGACCGAGGCGGGCAGGTCCGGATACGCCTGCGCGAGCCTGAAGCCCAACAGCTCGGCCATGCTCCTCGTGTTGACGAAGATGAGCGTCGTCCTATTCCTCTCGACCAGCTCCTTTATAGTCCTCAGACGCGCCACGACGTCCTCGTGGGTGGACAGCCGTTGGGCATCGGCGCGGTCCCTATCGTCGGGGACAGGCCTAACAACCTCCAACTTCATATGCCTCACCACGTTCACCTGGACAACCTCGTAGGGTCTCCCGACTCCGAACAGGAATTTGGCTACCTCGTCGACCGAGCCGACCGTGGCCGAGAGCCCGATTATCTGCAGATCCCTGCCGACGTGGTACCTAAGCCGCTCGAGAGTGACGCTGAGCTGGACGCCCCTCTTGTCCTCGGCCAGCTCGTGCACCTCGTCAACGACCACCCACCTCAGCTGCTTCAAGTGCTCCAGCAACCTCTTGCCGGTGAGTATTGCCTGGAGCATCTCGGGCGTCGTTATGAGCATGTGCGGCGGGTTGCGGCTCTGCCTCTGCCTATCCGCCTCGTCGGTATCGCCGTGTCTGACGTCGACTGATATGCCCAGCTTGGCCCCCCACCACTTCAGCCTGTCCAGCAGATCCCGGTTGAGGGCGCGGAGGGGGGTTATGTAGAGGATGTATATGCCGGGCTCCGTCGCGCCCAGCTCCAGGAATTTGGAGAAGACGGGCAGTATGGCGGCCTCGGTCTTCCCCGACCCGGTCGGCGCTATGATCAAGACGTTGCGGCCCTCCAGCACCAGCGGTATGGCCAGCCTCTGGGGCTCCGTGGGCTCGTTGAACCCCCTCTCGGCTAGAGCCGCCTTAATCGCTTCGTGCAACGCGGCGAAGGCCACGACGCGGGGATTACCTGCGAAATAAAAACGTTTTCAGAATACACCGATCCCCTTAGAGTAATATATATTAAGGAGCTCCTCCCCGCCTCCATGCGCCTTCCTGCCCTGTTGCCTTTACTGGCCGCGCTCGTCTTGGCCTCCCCATCGACGTTCCAGATATTGGTGGGGCCGAACGCGACTATCCCCGTCTCGATCAACGGATCCGCGTTGGTGGTCAACGGAACCAGATACAACGTGCCCCAGCTCCCATATACATGGATTGCCTTCCCGCCGTCTGCCAAGAGCTATTCAGCGGTCGTAGGCTTGAGCTACCCGTTCTCTGCATGTCAGTTCGCCTCGACGCCCGACGGCTTCTCGGTGTCTTGCGAACAGAACCAGCCCATGACGGTTGTCTACGTGGCCTCGCCCGGCTATAGCCTATACTGCGATCAACAGCCCCTGTCGCGGCAACTCGAGGGACAGGTGGGGGTACTCCAGTTCAACTCCCTGCGGCTCGACTGCCGGCTGATAAGAGGCGCGGTCGGCGCTACGTTGAACCCGTCTCTGGGCTTGCTCACAGCCGTCCTGGGCGCGGTCGCGTCCGCTTTAGGTATTGCGTTTGCCGGGCTCCTCCTGGCGATGGTCCTCAAGCAAAGAGGAGGAGAAGCGTCTTCTCGGTGACCATCCCTATCACGTTTCCGCTTTCTCTGTCCACGACAGGCACGCCGCCCACGTCATACTCCAACATCTTCTTAACTATATCAGTCACGTAGTCGTCTGGCGATGCCAAGAATATTGGGGACTTGGCTATGTTGATGGCGTATTCGTTGACGATCTCGTCAACGTCGCCTTCCTTGGCCTTGTTGAAAGTCGACTCGTCGGCGAAGTAGCGCAACACGTCCTTTACGTGTAGCATGGAGATGACCTCGCCCTTCTCGTCGACTATGGGGTACCTCCTGAATCTATATACGGTGATGCCCTCGAGCGCGTCCATGACTGTCGAGTACTTGGTCAAGACGTACACGATCCTCGTCATCACGTCTCTGATCTGGTGGGGGAATCCGGCCTGCGCCACTATCTTCATGGCGTCCCACTCGGTGAAGATGCCCACAAGCCTTCCGTCCTCGTCGACAACAGGCATGGAGCCGAAGTTGTGTTTGAGGAAGAGCGATATGGCCTCCCCCACCGTCATGTCGGGCCTCGCCGTTATGACGTTCCGCGTGGCGAACTCTATCGCGGGCCGCATGTAGACGTCGCCGTATAGGGATCTGCCGCCCGACTCGACGAAGGAGTATATGGCGTCCAGGATATCCAACGCGGTTATTATGCCGAGGAGGCTCTTGTCCTTCACTATGGGCAACCTCCTTATGTCGAGCTCGACCATCTTGCGCAAGGCGTCTATCACCTTGTCCTTCTCGCCTAGAGTAACCACGTTCTTCGTCGCAACTTCAGCCAGAGGCGTCGACAATACGTCCACATATCAACCACCTACTATGTTTATAAATGCTACTCTCGGCGGGCGGCCGCCGCGCCTAGCCGATCGGCGGTTGCCTCTCGGGCGATCTGGCTACAAGCCACTCGGCCAAGGCCCTAAACGCCTTCCCTCTATGGGAGAGAGCCGACTTCTCCTCCAGGCTCATCTCGGCGAACGTCTTAGTGTGGCCGGCGGGCACGAAGATGGGATCGAAGCCGAACCCGCCGGAGCCTCTGGGCTCGCCTATTATGAAGCCCTCGGCGATCCCGGCGAAGACCTTGACAGACCCCTCCACGCATATCGCCACGGCCGACTTAAAATGCGCCGATCTATTCTCTACGCCGGCCATGAGCTTGAGGATCCCGGCGATCCCTAGAGTGCGGTAGACGTACTCCGAGTAGGGGCCCGGGAACCCGTTGAGCGCATCTATGTAAAGCCCGGCGTCCTCCACTGCGACGAGCTCCTCGCCGAGCTCGCACAGCCTCCTCGCAGCAACCTCCGCGACGGCCTCCACGTCGTCTGCCTGTATCTCGAGCTTCTCGACGTCCTTCTGCTCCACCTCTATGGAGTACTCGCCGAGGACGTGCCTCGCCTCGGCCACCTTGTGCGGGTTCGAGGTCGCGAGGTAGATCCGCACGCCACGTCGCCGGCGCCGCGTTTTATTGTTTACGGTCCGGCGCGGTTCAAAATTTATAATACGGCCTCTTCGTAGGGCCGTGCACGTCCCCTACGCCCGCGAAGAGCTGGAGGTTCCTCAAGGAGTCTCCGTGTCGGTGGAGAAGATAGGGCTTTTCGACTACAAGGTGGCGGTCAAGGGACCTCTGGGCTCTATCGAGAGAGTCTACAGAAACATCCCGGTCTCCATATCCATGTCGGAGGGCAAGATCGTGCTGGAGGTCTTCGGGGCCAGGAAGAGGGAGTACGCAATACTGGGCACGATAAAGGGCGAGCTGAAGAACGCCTTCTTGGGCGTCACCAGAGGGTGGAGGTACAAGCTCAAGATAATATACACCCACTTCCCTATGTTGGTCAAGGTGCAGGGGAGCCAGCTCAGCATAGAGAACTTCCTCGGCAGGAAGTCCAAGATTGTGCTCGAGATACCTAAATCCGTGAAGGTCCAGCTACAGGGGAAGGAGGACATAATCGTCGAGGGGATAGACCGCGACGTCGTCAGCCAGTTCGCGGCAAACATCCAGAGGGCGACCGAGCTCCACGGAGACGAAAAGCCGGCGCCGCACGGCCGCGAGGGAGGCCTCGGAGTGGTCGACGGCATATATGTCTACGGAGTCGAACACGTCAAGTGAGCTGGAGGCGATACTCAGGAGGAAGGCCCTCCAGCTCCTGTCCGGCGGCCGGCGTTGTTGCTCGGCGAAGTATCCCGTCGGCTACGTGCTTAACAGCGTGGAGGAGCTGGGCGAGGCGGTCAAGAGCTGTAGGGCGGCCTTCGTTATGTTCTTCGGGAGGACTTGTCCCTATTGCAGAGCGTTCGACCCCATATTCAGACACGTAGGCGCGAAATACGCCGACTTGGCTAACTTCGTCAAGGCCGAGGTGGAGAGGCTCGCCTTCACCGCATCCGCGCTGGGGGTTATGGGCACTCCGACAACATTCGCGTTCGTGGACGGCGAGCCTGCCGAGGCACTGCCCGGCTTCGCCATAGCCCCCGTCTTCGAACAATTCGTCCAGCGGAATCTGCGGAGCGCCCGTTGCGGCTAGGGGCCAACTGATTTAAATACACAATAGGCCGGCTGTATGGTCAGGGTAGTCATAATAGGCGGGGGAGCAGCCGGCGCGTCTGCGGCCGCTAGAGCCAGGAGGCTCGATCCCAACGCCGAGATCGTCATGGTGGAGGCCGGCTCCATGATCACCCACGCCCCCTGCGGCATACCCTACGCCGTCAGCGGCGTGGTGGCCGACTACAAGAGCCTCATGACCTATACGCCCGAGGAGTTCGAGAAGGAGAGGAATATAAAGGTGCTTATAAACGCCAAGGCGGTAGACGTAGACCCCGACAAGAGGACGGTGACGGTCGTCAGAGGCGGGAGAAGCGAGACGTTGCAGTGGGACAAGCTGATAGTGGCCACTGGGGCCAAGCCTCTCGTGCCCAAGATCCCCGGCGTCGATCTGCCCGGCATATTGACGGTGCGGTTGCCCGACGACGTGCCTCTGTTGAAGTCGGAGCTCGCAGACGCGTCGACGGTCGGCATAGTCGGCGGCGGGTACATAGGCGTGGAGATGGTGGAGGCCCTCCTCCATCTAGGCAAGAAGGTGATCCTCTTCGAGATGATGGACAGGCTCCTCCCCGCGGCCCTAGACGCCGATATGTCCTCCGTATTGGCCGAGGAGATGAAGAAGCGCGGCGTGGATCTCCACCTGGGCGAGAAGGTGGTGGAGTTCAGAGGATCTGGCGGGAAGGTCTCGGCGATCGTGACGGAGAAGGGCGAGTATAAGGTCGACAAGGTGATCCTCGCCGTGGGCGTCAAGCCCGACGCGGACCTCGCGTTGAAGGCCGGCGCGAAGCTGGGCGAAACCGGCGCTATCGCGGTCAACGAATACATGGAGACCGGCGCTCCCGACGTCTACGCCGCAGGCGATGTGGCGGAGAAAGTCCACAAAGTCACCGGCCGCAAGGTCTGGATACCGCTGGCCCCTTCCGCCAACAAGGAGGGGCAGGTGGCCGGCGGCAACGCAGTCAAGGGGAGGGTCTTGAGGTTCCCCGGCGTGGTGGGCACCGCGGTCACCAAGTTCTTCGACCTATACATAGCGAGGACCGGCTTGAGCGAGGAGGAGGCTCAGAAGCTCGGCATAAAGTACGACAAGGCGGTGATCAAGGCGAGGACCAAGGCCCAGTACTACCCCGGCTATGCCCCCGTCCACGTGAAGATGTTGGCGGACCAGTCCGGGAGGATCCTGGGCGTCCAGGTGCTCGGCTGGGATCACATAGTGGCGGCCTACGCCGATATAGCGGCGGTGGCCGTAGAGCGCGGCGCCACTATAGAGGATCTGTTCTTCGCCGACATAGGCTACATGCCGGCCACTGCGCCTGTGTGGCATCCGTTGATAGTTGCGGCTAGGGTTTTATCAAGAGGCAAACTTTGAGGTATAGCGAGTCGTAGCTGATTGTTATAAACAAGCCGGTTTCTAGACATTATGATAACGGTTATAGGAAGCGGAAGGGTAGGCGCAACCACGGCCGCTATGTTGGGCCTCCTAGGCATCGACAACAAGATAGTGCTGATAGATATCGTGAAGGGCCTCCCGCAAGGCGAGGCCCTCGACTTGAACCACATGTCGTCCATATTGGGCCTCGACGTATACTACGTCGGCTCCAACGACAACGCGGACATGAAAGGCAGCGACCTCGTCATAGTGACGGCAGGTCTTGCGAGGAAGCCCGGCATGACCAGAGAGCAGCTGTTGGGCCAGAACGCCGATATTGTGTACGGCATAGGGAAGGACATAGCCAAATACGCTCCTGACTCCGTGGTGATCTTGACGACCAACCCGCTGGACGCGATGACGTACGTCATGTGGAAGGCGACCGGCTTCCCGCGCGAGAGGGTTATAGGCTTCAGCGGGGTGCTGGACGGCGGCAGGCTGGCGTTCTATGCAGGCCAGAAGCTCGGCATATCCCCCGCCTCGATAATACCGATAGTGCTGGGGCAACACGGCGAGAGCATGTTCCCGGTGCCCAGCAAGAGCTTCGTCTACGGCGTGCCGTTAGACAAGTTGCTCAAGCCCGAGGAGATCAAGGAGGTCGTCGACGAGACCGTCAAGGCAGGCGCCAGAATAACCGAGCTCAGAGGCTTCTCCTCCAACTGGGGACCGGGCGCTGGCGTCGCCCTCATGGCCAAGGCTGTCAAGAGGGACGAGAGGAGGGCCTTGATAGCCTCCGTGGTCCTCAAAGGCGAGTACGGCGTCACGGATGTGCCCGTCGAGGTCCCCATAGTGCTGGGGAGAGGCGGGGCTGTGAAGGTGTTGGAGGTCGAGCTGGGGGCTGAGGAGAAGGCCAAGTTCGCCCAAAGCGTCGAGGCCATACGCAAACTATTAAACTCGTTGCCGGACAAATATAGGTGAGCGAGGTAATAGTCGAGATCCAAGGCCCTCTGGTTTTCAGACTCGTCCACGACAAGGAGCTGGGGTATCTATATGCCCACATACCGGTGAGCAAGAGGCTGTCGGGGGCCGTCGTCAGAGAGATAAGGACGGCGACGCACGACCCGTGGCGTTACGTGGAGGGCGTAGGGCTCCTCCTCGACATATCGGCGTGGACTAACGAGAGCGATCTCGATCCGCAGACGATCGGCAAGACTCTAGAGGCGAAGTATAAGGAGATCTTGGATTCCATAAAGAAGATAATCGACGAGGCCGGCGAGGCTAAGCCCAAACGGAAGAAGAGGAGAGGACGGAGGAAGTCGAGAAAGTCGAAGAGGTCCAAACCCAAGAGGAGTAGAAAGAAGGGTCGAAAAAGTAAAAAATGACATACGGATAGAGGGTCCATGGCCGAAGCAACGCCAATAGGACCCGCACCAGCCGAGGTGCCTCACATTGAGGTCGACGAGGAGACGAAGGAGATAATAAAGGAGACGTTATCCCAGATGGATTCCCCTGTCGAGGTCAATTTCTTCCACAGCAACGACTGCGGGGGGAGAGAGACCAACTGGTGCGTCCCCACCGAGGAGCTGCTCGATCTATTGGGCCAGCTCGCCCCGCCCGAGAAGCTGATAATTAAAAAGTACGACGTGGTGAAGGACCGAGATGTCGCGGCTAAATTCGGAGTCGAGCCCACCAGGATACCCGCCGTATATTTCGGAGACGGCTTCATAAAGTACTGGGGGGCGCCCCTAGGCGAGGAGGTGAGGGCCTTTATAGAGACCATAGTGAGGCTCTCGACCAAACGTACAGGTTTAAGAGCTAGGACCAAGAACGAGCTGGCCGCGCTGGCCGAGAAGGCCCAGAAAAGGGTCTACGTGATGACCGTCGTTACGCCGTCCTGTCCCTACTGCCCATACGCCGTCCTGCTGGCCAACATGTTCGCCTACGAGAGCAAGGGGAAGGTCGTCTCGATAATGGTCGAGGCCTATGAAAACCCCGACATAGCGGACCAGTACGGAGTGACGGGCGTGCCCGCGGTCATACTCATGCGCGAGGGCGATCCCATGGGCAATATGGAGTTCGTGGGCGTCCCGCCCGAACACGAGCTGTTGGCACGCGTCAAGGAATACGCAGGCGTCCAGTAACTAGATAAGGCTCTGCAACTTCCCGAAAACCACGCTCCACAGACCTAGGCCGGCGGCCTCGCCCAGCAAGAGGATCCCCAACGCTATGGAGGCGATCCCTACTACGAGCTCGAGCCTCCTGCCCCACTTGCTCAAGCCCATAGACCTCACCGCGGCCTTCCTGCCCCACCTAGATATGGCCTTAAGTATCGCGTAGAGCGCGACCGCGAGCCCCAGCGCATACGCCAGCATTATGGCGAAGCCGTCCAGGAAATTGCCGGACACAAGCGCCGAGACCGCGGCTAGGCCCATGAAAGGCGCTATGCACGGAGTCCAGACGGCCCCCAGCGACAGGCCGAGCGCGAAGTCGCCGGCCCCCCTAGCCGCCTTGGAGGCCTTGGTCTGGAGGCCCGACATAGCCACCACGAACCTCCTCTCGAGCGGGGGAACCACCAGAAGAAGGCCCAACATGAGCAACACGGCGCCTCCCGCGCCCTCTAGGGCAACTCTGAAGCCCGACGCGGCCTGGCCCAACGCCGATACGAGGACGCCGAAGGCGCTGAACGAGAGGACCATGCCGGCGAGGACCTTCCAGAGGCTGCGGCGCGCGGCCATGGCGACAGCCCCAACCGTCAAGACGGGGAGGACGCAGGGGGAGAATATGCTGGCGGCCCCAACCGCAAAGGCGACCGGAAGAGCCAACAACGGCTGTACTCCACCCTTGGCGGCTGTTACGACCGGCGTGCTCGATTGCTGGATCTCGGCGGTCTCCGTAGGAGCCGTGAAGCCGGATAGGCTCAGGAACTCCAGGAAGCCCTGCGGCGGAAGGCCGCCTAGGAGAAGGCCTTTGAGGTACAGTTTGCCCCCTATGTCGTAGCCAACCAACATCGTGGGGGTTCCCAATATAGGTACTTGATAGGGGCCGTAGTAGGGCTTCGTGTAGCCCGCCTGCCCGTTCTCCACGACGAACACGGAGCCGTTGATGTACACGGGTATAGAGCTCACGGGGGCGTAGGTTATGTCTATGGCGACGAGGTTGAAGCCGGAGAGGGCAGACACCACGGTCGAGTTCGTGAAGACCTGCGTCTTCATGTACTCGCAGGCAGGGCACCCCTCCTCGTCGACGAACACGAAGGTCGGACCTTGATGGGACGCCAGATAGGAGCTAAGGTCCTGCAGGCTAGAAGCCTCGTAGAACTTCAAGCCGCCTATCTGGGCCAGAGATCCCGCGAAGGCGATGGCCGCGAGGAGCAGGAGGAGGATCATCGGCGACCGCATTAGCAAAATCGTTTATACCAATATTAATTTTTATGGACGCGTTGAGGAGGGTGGCGGAGGCCTCCTCGGAGGGGCCTCTCTGGAGGGCCTACGTGGCCGCCAGACACGTGGTCGAGGTCGCCGCCCGCGCCGTGGTCGAGATGGGCCTTCCGAGGCCTGCCAGATGCGAGGACCTGCCCCGGGTATTGGCAGGCGCGTTGCTGGACGCCGCCGACGCGGCGAAGCTAGCCGAGGTTGTCAAGGCCGCCAAGGCCATTCACAGAGTCCGGGACAGGGCCTACGCCGAGAAGATAGCCGAAGACGCCGTGAAGCTTCTGGAGAAGTTGATCAGAGGCGTCAAGAGGAGGTACCCCGATCTACGGACTAGCGAGGGCTTCAGATACGCCTTGAAGGCCGCGCGGGTGAAGGCGGCGTACTCCCTCGGGCCCAACACGGTGGCTGTCAGGCCCGAGAAGCCGCTGAGCGTGGAGGAGAGGATGCGGCTGGCCGTCGACTTATCGACGGAGCTCGGGATACCTCCGGAGAAGCTCGTCGTAGCGGACGCAAGCGAGCCGGGCGTGCTCGAGGAGCTCGTCAGGACCGGAAGGCTTCTGTACGCTGACGATCTAGACGAGGAGATAAAGTGGCTCGCTGAGAGATATATGGAATACATATGTTGTTAGGGGCGCATGTGTTGGAGTTCTGGGGCGGCGACATAAAACCGGCGTGGTCAGTCGGCCCGCCGGGATTCGAACCCGGGACCGCCCGTTACAGGTCCTGGGGGCTTTCTCGGAGTTGTACCCCCAGGGGCTGTCTACAGCCGGGCGCTCTCACCGCTGAGCTACGGGCCGTACAGTCGGCGTATCTCTACTCGCTGTTTTTAAAATTTTTCTCCGATCCAGCCCGGCGGCTATCTATCGGCGTCTGGTTTTTATAGTACTAAAGTACTTAAGTACGTGGGTGAGAAGGAGATCATCAAGGTGGAGGTGCCTAAATGGCTTGCAGAAAGGCTGAGGAGGTATGCGGCAGAGAGGTACGGCGTGAGGAGGGGGGCGCTCTCGCGCGCCGTTGTGGAGATACTGGAGAGGGAGCTCGGCGGGCCTGCCGAGGGGGGCGGGCTCGATCGGCTTGTGGGCCTTGGGCTGGGCTCCGACTTAGAGTGGGGCGGCGAGGATCTGGGAGAGGCTCTGCGGAGGCGCCATGTACCTAGTTGACGCCAACGTGTTTCTGGAGCTCCTATATAGGCGGCAGAGGTGGCGCGAGTCCTACCGCTTTCTGGAGCGCGTGAGAGCGGGGGACGTCAAGGCGTACGTCCTCCAGTTCGCCCTACACGGGATCTCGGCGATTTTAGGGAAGCCGGAGCTCGTCAAGGTTTTCTTGGCCGAGATCTCGACGTGGCGCGGGCTCGACGTGATAAGGAGCGACGTAGCGGACGAGATAAGGGCGGCGGAGGAGGCGGCGCGCGTCGGCCTGGACTTCGACGACGGGATTCACTATTTCTACGCCAAGAGGCTCGGCTTGACCTTAGTGAGCTTCGACAAGGACTTCGACAAGACCGACCTAAAGAGGCTGGAGCCCGGGGAAATTGCGTAGGCTGGGCGCCTACACGCATCGCGCCTCCGGCTAGTCGGCATCGGCCCAATGCCCAACAGAGGCCGCGTAGGCATGTTCATAACGCCCTAGCCGATCTCCTCGCCGTTTTATATGGGCCAAGCGTCAGGTCATGCGCGCCTAGGCTTTCTGTGGTCGGCCCGAGATTGGTCAAGGGCATGTCGGTGGACGGGCTGGGCGGTCCCCTACTGCGTCTTGCCTCTCTTGCGAGCTCTAGACGACGAGCCCGCAATCTATAGGGCGGGCCGCGGATCGGGGCCACCTTAATTTTTATCCCGGCCGACACACCAGATTGTGAGGAGGTACGTCGTGTTCGCGCTTGCGGTTCTCTTCGCCTACTCCGTCTACTCGCTTCTCTCGCCCGCCCTCGCCGTCAGGGGCGGCCTGGGCGCGTTGCCTCTTAGCTCGGGCATGCCGATGTTCATATCGCCGGTGAAGGCCTTGAGCCTGCACATCTCCAGCCCTCTGCTGGACTACCTATTGGCCTTCATATACCTCCTCTTTGCCGTATTGGCGTGGCTTGCGTACCAGATATCGCTACTCCTCGCGCACCTACTACGCCTGATGCCGTTGCCTCCGCTCGTCAACAGCACCCCGGCGACGGGCATCCCTCCCACGTCGACTACCCCGCCCATAGGCGGAGGGGGCGGAGGGGCGTCCTCGGGCACGGGCAACGCGCCCGCCGTCATCAACGTGCCCATTCCTCTGGTGCTGGCGCTGATCGCCGTCCTTGCGGTCGTAGCTTTGTTGGCCGGAGCGCGGCGGAGGCAGACCGCGGGCGCCGCCGGCGCCGAGGCGGACGGCCGGGCGCAACCGGCGGAGTCTCTAGAGCCTACTAAGATCGCCGAGGCGCTCAGACCGGCCGGCCCTCCGGAAGTCTCGGCGGATCTGCCTCCGCTGGTCAAGCCCCGGCTAGTCAGATGGCCTCTCGCCGACGACGTGCCTCCCGTATGGCCTCTTGGAAGGCCTCTGGTGGTGGAGCCCGCCTACGAGGACGTCGACATCGCGGCCTCGGGATGCGCCGCGGCGTCCTCCACAGGCGCCTTGGTGCTCTCCTCAGACAAGCCCTGTCTGGAGCGCGTGGTCGCCAGGCGGGGCGGCGAGGAGGAGGCCCTGTCGGTCAAGTTCTCCGACCTCCATAGGGAGATAGCCAACTCCTTCCACGAGACATTCAAGTCCGCTCCGGGCTGGATGACTGCGAGGGAGATAATGGCCCAGTTGGGCGCCCCTCCGGACATTGTAGAGATCTTCGAGAAGGCGGCGTACAGCGATCTGCCTCTGGACTACGACGACTTCGCCAAGTTCTACAGATGGCTTAGAGGCCATGAAGCCCGTATATAGCTACGCCGCCTCCGCGGCCATTGCGCTACTCGCGTTGTTGTTGCCGTTGCCTCTGGCGGAGCTGGCTCTCTCGCTCTCCCTGGCGATAGCCGCGAGGGCTCTCGGCGGAATCAAGGCCGTCGTCCCCGCGGCCGCGGCGGCGTATTTCGCAGTCAGGGGGTTCGTGAACCTCTTTGTCGTAGGCGCGGCGTGGGCCGTGGAGCCTCTCCCTCTCCTCGCCGCTGGCTACTACCTGGCGAGATCCTCGGAGGCCAGTAGATCTCTCTATCTCCTCGCCGCCTCGCGGGCGCTCTACTTCGCCGCCGTTCTGGTCTTCCTAACGGCCCCCTTCCTCCCCGGCTGGGCGAGGGCTCTCTGGATCCCCGCCCTGCTTCTGGCCGTGGGGAGCCCTCTGAGGCGGATCGGCGGCTCGGCGAGGTTGGCGGGGCTCTCTCTAACCGCGGCCGGCCTCATGCTGGCCGTCGCGTTCCTCGTGTCGCCTCTGTCCGAGGAGGCCTCAAACGATATAATATACATCGCGTTGATTGGCGTGCCCGCAGTGGCTTTAGTAGCGGGGAAGGAGGAGGGGGAGGAATATATACCGACGCCGTCCAGTATATCGATTGCGGCAGACGACAGGCGGTTTAGGGAAGCCGCCGAGGAGTACGTGGAGAGGGGCAAGGCAGAGGCCATCATAGCGATAATATCCTACGCCTACGCCTTGGCCGGACTGCCCGTTGAGGCGGCCGTGAACGAGGCCCTTGCGCTCAAAGGAGCGAAGGGGAAGAAGGGCAGGAAGAGGGCGCTGGAGGCGGCGTTGTCCAGACTGGGGACGCCATGAGCTTGAGGGAGGCCATAGACGAGATCTCGCGGTACTACGTGGGTGATAGATCCGTCGTGGAGAAGATAATGGCGGCGCTCGTGGCCGGCGGCCACGTCCTCATAGAGGACGTCCCGGGCGTGGGGAAGACGCTCCTGGCGAAGCTCTTCAGCAAGGTGCTGGGCCTCTCCTACAGAAGGATCCAGTTCACCCCCGACCTCCTCCCCAGCGACATTATAGGGACTAAGGTGTGGCGTAGGGAGCGGGACGAGTTCGAGACTATAAAAGGCCCCATCTTCACCAACGTCCTCCTCGCCGACGAGATAAACAGAGCGCCGCCGAAGACGCAGGCCGCCTTGCTCGAGGCGATGCAGGAGCTCCAGGTGACCATAGAGGGGGAGACCTACCAGCTGGACAGACCCTTCCTGGTTCTGGCAACCCAGAACCCGATAGAGCTCGAGGGCACGTACCCTCTGCCCGAGGCCCAGCTCGACAGGTTCATGATACGCCTCTCTCTGGGTTATCCGGACGACAAGAAGCTCCTCAAGGAGAGGCTGGCGTGGCGGTCGGACGACCCCGCGTCGCTGGCCCGCACGGTCCTCAACAAGGAGTCGGTCCTGGCCGCCATGTCGTCTGTGGAGGACGTGGAGGTCGTGGACGAGTTGCTGGACTACATAGCCCAATTCGCCGCGATAAGAAACGACAAGAGAGTCGCGGCGGGCCCCTCGCCGAGGGCTCTGGCGTCTCTCCTAAAGGCGGCGAGAGCCTACGCTCTCATCCAAGGCAGGAAGTACGTGGTGCCCGACGACGTGAAGGCGCTGGCCGTCGACGTGTTGGCCCACAGGATATACCTCAAGCCTGAGTACAAGCTCGAGGGCGTCGATACGCGGGCCGTGGTGCGCGAGTATCTGTCCAAGATACCGGTGCCGAGATGGAGACAATAGCCCGCTACGCCATAGCGCTCGAGATACCTGCCCTGGTCCTCGCCGTATTTACGCGCAAGCTGGAGCTCCTCCCGGCCGTGATATTCCCCATAGCCTTGTTGGCCCTCTTCTACCTCGTATATGCGAGGAGGTGGCAGGTGGAGGTCTCCGCACAGATCGAGAAAAAGGAGCTGAAAGTAGAGGATCAAGTTTCCTTGAGGATAGAGGCGGCGTCAGACGTCCCCGGCGTGCTCCTCTACTCGGCGCTCGACGACAGGAGGCTGGTGGCGACCGAGCCTCCGGCAGGGGCGCTGTACTTATTCCGCACGTCTTCGGCAACTGCCAGCGCGATTGCGGGATTGCCGGGCCGCTATCCCGTGTCGGGCGTGGACTGGGCGTTCTACCCGTTGACGCTGTCGCGTCCAGTTAGGGGACAGACCCCGGCGGGCGAGGTGGAGGTGAGGCCGTACCTCGCCAAAGCGAGTCTGAGAGCCGTCGCGGCTAGCCTCGGGATGCCGCGTGCGCCGGGCCCGCTCGCCGGCCCGCACTCCACGGAGTTCCTGGAGGTGCGGGAGTACAGGCCTGGGGATCCCTATAAGTTGATAAACTGGAAGGCCTACGCCAGGACGGGTTCGCTGTACGTCAACGAGAAGCTGAGGGAGGGGCACAGCACGCTCTACGTGGTGCTCGACGCCAGCTCGAGCTGTAGGGCAGACGCCGTAGGCCACGGCGCGTCCATAGCGCTGAGCTTGGCGTACGCGGCCGTCGAGGCCAGGCTCCCCGTGGGCCTCTTCGTGATTCCCAGCGGCGTGTTGCTACCGCCGACGGACTCGCCGGCCGGGCTCAAGCTGATCCGCGAGGCCTTGATGAGGCTGGACCTAAAGCCGCCCAGATACAGCCCGGCCCCGCCTAGGGCAGATACCTACGTCTACATCTCTTGCAGGCCCCAGGCCGAGTATATCGAGAGGCTGTGCCTCAACGCCAGGAAGGTCCTCGCCGTCGAGGTCGCGCCTGCGAGAGGCACATTTGCCGAGATCGCAAGGCTCTTCGCAAATAGAAGGGAGAGGGTGCTCTGCGCCGACAAGATCGTCTGGTCCCCGCCGCTGGAGCCGCCGACGCGCGTGCTCGCCCGTCTATGAGATACATAACGGCGTACCTAGCGGCGACGGCGGTTGCCCTCCTTCTGGCAAGCCTTCCCGGACTCCGCCCGCTTCCGTTGCTGGCCTCCGCCATCTCGGCGGTCGGGCTCGCGGCCTTGCGCCGCAACGGCCTCCTGTCGGCGGCCGTCTACGTGATAGCCTTCGCGCTCCTCGCTCTGTCGTCCCGGCCCCTCCTGGCGCCTTTGGCCGAGCTGGCGGCGTTTCTGTCGCTCTACGCATATAGGCTGGACGAGTTGCGGAGGAGGCTGGCCATGAGGGGGTACGGCTCGGCTGGGGTAGAGGCGGCGCTATCCAGAGCCGGCTTGACCGTGGTTCTTTGGTCTGCCGCGGCCCTCGGCGTGTCCTATCTCCTGTACTTCGCGCTTATGGCGCTTCCGCGGCTACCGCCAGCTGCGGCTGTGGCGCTCTCCGCGGTCTCCCTCGCAGTAATCCTAATATTGTCCCTAGGACGTACCAGAGGGTGATGTAGGTCGGAGATGCTGACAGGTGATAGGAACGGCAAATCTGACTAGACGATCTTCAGCCCGACGGCCTTTAGATCCTCGGAGAGGCAGGCCCGGCAATACGCCACGACCCTCCCATCCGATATCCTTATATAGCTGGCCTCCTCCCAAGCCATCTCGGCGCCGCACTTGGCGCATCTAAGTCTGGGGACTCTGAAGGGCGGTTTTCCTCTCGACGTCTCGCCGCCGCGGAGGCGTAGAAGCCAGAAATCCACGAAAACTTACTTGTCTAATATAAAAATCAGAATAATAGAATAGATATTTTCTATGTTTTATATCAGCACTTCGCCGTAGTCCTCACCGCGCGGAAGCGCCCTTGACTCATCACGGGGCATAAAACCTCTTAAAATAAAAACAACGCGTGCCTGTGATGAATGCGGGATGTCCCGAGCGGTGAGGGGCCACTACCGGCGCTGAGCCTCCTTCGCCTTCTCCAAGATGCGCCTGGCCAGCTTGTAGTGTACATTGTCTATCATGGCGTCGTCGAGCCTAACGGCACCGCGCCCCTGCCTCAACGCCTCCTCGTATGCCGAGACGACCCTTTCGGCCCAAGCGATCTCCTCGGCTGAGGGGGCGAACACCTCGTTGGCTATAGGTATCTGGCTTGGATGTATCACTTGTTTGCCCACGAACCCCAACGCCTTAGCCTCGAGGCACTCGCGTCTGAAGCCCTCGGCGTCCTTTAAGTCGAAGAAAACCCTATCTATGGGATCCGCCCCGTAGGCCGCCGCCGTGGCCACGACCAAGGTCTTTATGGTCTGGTTCCCCACGTAGGCCTTATAGTCGCCGCCTACGGAGAGGGCGAAGTCCGCCACGCCGTAGGACACCGCCGCCACGCCCTCGCTTCTGACTATGTCCTCTATCCTCAACAAGCCCCTCGCGGTCTCGATCATGGGCTCCACCCTCCTGCCAGTGCCCCTGTAGATGAAGTCCAGAGGGGCCTCCGCCTTGGGGACCACCACGCACTCCACCTTGTCGAGCCGCGAGACCAGATCCATGTCGGCGTAGAAATAGGGGGTGTCCAACGGGTTGACCCTGACGCACAGCTCCTTGCCGCTCCAGTCCAGCTCGGGCACGAGCCTCGACAAGATCTCCCTGGCCTTGCCCTTCTCCTCGGGCGGCACGGAGTCCTCTAGGTCCAATATCACCGAGTCCGGCCTCAACTCAGCCGCGGCCTTCCTTATCATCCTCTCGTTGTTGCCCGGCACGTAGAGCTGGGATCTACGGATCACGCCCTAACGACGCCTCGCCCAATTAACAGTTCTATCTCCGAGTCGCCGTAGCCCAATTCCCTGAGCACCTCGCGGGTGTGCTCGCCGATGTTGGGGGCCCTCACGCCGTGGAGCGAGCCGGGGAGGGGCAACCTCGGCACGCGGACGCCGTCCCTCCCGCCCGCGCTGGTAGTGTCCCAAGACGCGTCTTCGTCGGCCGCGGCGGCTCTTATGTCGAGCATCGGCGCGGCGGGCACGTCGTGCTCCAACAACAACCTCAAAAGCTCGTCTGTCCTATACCTTGACGTCTCAGCCTCGAGGATCTTATGGAGCTCCTCCCTGTGTTGTACCCTCCCGGCGTTTGTGGAGAACCTGGGGTCGGAGCACGCCTCTATCCTCAAGGCTCTACACAGCCTGGCCCATATGGCGTCGTTCGCGACGGCTATGTATATCTCGCCGTCGGCTGTCTCGAAAAGCTCGTAGGGCGCCCAGAAGGGCAGTCTGTCGCCCGACGCCTCGAAGACCTTGCCGAGGGTCTGGAGGGCGATTATGTAATACCCCAGCCACACCAAATCGCTCTGGAAGAGACTCACCTCGTAGTAGCCGGGCCTCCTCTGGAGCAGGGCCCAGAGGACCGTCAAGGCGCAGTAGAGCCCGGCCCCCATGTCGGTTATGGACGCCGGTAGCCTCGCCCCGCCGTTGCTCCACATGACGCCGCTCACGGCCTCAACCAGCGTGCCGAAGGCAGGCCAACTGCTCTTGGCGCTTCCGGATGGGTAGCCCTTTATGGAGCAGTAGACCAAGTTCTTGTTGGTCCCGAACAGGACGTCCCTGCCGAGCCCCAGCCTCTCGAGGGCGCCCGGCGCCAGGTTCTCCACAAGCACATCGCTCCTCTCGACGAGCTTCAAGAATATCTCCCTCCCCTCTGGCCTTTTCAGATCCAAGGCCACCGACCTCTTGCCTCTGTTGAGGAACACGAATATGGAGTCGCCCATGACGTCGTCCCGCCTCGTGGGATCGCCCCCCACGGGCTCCACCTTAACTACGTCGAAGCCGAGCTGGGCCAAGAGGAGGCCGGCGTAGGGGCCCGCTATTACGTGGCCGAGCTCAACCGCCCTGTACATTCCCTCTTTCCATCTCCCTGCGCCTAAGCTCGTAGCGCTTGAGCTTGCTTGTCTCTGTCCTAGGCAACTGATCCACGAGCTCGATTTCTCTGGGATACGCGTAGGCCGCAAACCTTTATCGCATCGTTGAGTTCTGTTTGGGCCGTAGACCAACAGTATAAATAATATAAATATTTTCCACTGTAAGCTATTGTATACCTTTATATATCGTATTTATTTATATATAATTTATATAATTAACTAGTTAGTATTGGACAGATCTAAGGCTGGATTAGGTTAGGTGTAAAATATTTTTGGACTTTTGTCGTATTGGATGTGGACTGGGCCCTTGCCGCCAGGGATGCCTATAGGGCCATCGCCGAGGCCTACGAGGCCTCTAGAAGGCGGCCTCTCCCAACAGCCGACATAGCCGACTTCGGCGATAGGGCGCTCGATCTGGGCTCGGGCCGCGGGGCCCAGTCCGCCTACCTAGAGGCCGCATATAGATATGTGGTCCACTGCGACCTCGCGCCGGAGCTCGTGCCGAGGGGATCCGAGGCTGTGCTCTGCGAAGCGACGGCGTTGCCTTTCAGAGACGGGGCGTTCGACGTGGTCCACGCAGTTGCTGTATACCACCACCTGCCGCCGGGAGTGCTCGGAAGGGCTTTCGCCGAGGCTTTAAGGGTCGGAGACGCCGTGGTGGCCACCGTGTGGGATCTGCCGGGGAGCGGCGGGGTAGCAAAGCTGGTGCCGTGGCGGTGGCGCGGCGAGGCGCTCCGGGTCTACTACGCCTACGACATCCGCGACTTGGCCGGGGCCGTCTTTGCGGCAGGCGGCGAGCTCGCTGGCGCGGGCTATATGCGGAGGGGCAGACGCCTAAACGCCTTCGTGGTTGCCTTGAGGCGAAAAATTAATACTGGCGGATCTACGTGGAGCTCCCCGCGGTGAGGAAGCCCGTCAGGGCGGCCAGCGGCGTACACGTGGTGGCCTTGATGACTGGGCCTGCGCCGTGCCCCGGGCAGTGCGTCTTCTGCCCGACCGCCAGAGGGGTCCCCAAGTCCTATATGCCGGACTCCCCGGCCGTCATGAGGGCTTCTAGGTCCCGCTACGATCCCTACAGACAGGTTGTGGCCAGGATATCCAACTACCTGACGGGAGGCCACAAGCCCAGCAAGATCGAGGCGATAGTTATGGGGGGCACCTTCACGGCGTTGCCCCGTAGCTACCAGTACTGGTTCGTGGGCAATCTCCTCAAGGCGCTGAACGACTACCCCAATTGGTCCTCGGCCTCGGCCGTAGTCGACGTGGAGGCGGAGCAGGCGAGGAACGAGACGGCGGCGCTGAGGCTGGTGGCGTTGACCGTGGAGACGAGGCCGGACTATCTGGAGAGGGGGCAGATAGACGACCTCCTGGAGATGGGCGTCACGAGAGTCGAGATAGGGGTCCAGTCCATATACGACGACGTGCTCTCGTTGGTTAGGCGGGGGCACGGCGTGAAGGAGGTTGTCGAGGCGACGGCTAGGCTGAAGGACGCGGCCTACAAGGTCTGCTACCACCTAATGCCGGGCTTGCCGGGGAGCGATCCGGATAGGGATCTCGAGATGTTCCGGACGGTGTTCGAGGACCCTGCATTCAAGCCCGACTGCGTGAAGATATACCCGACCCTGGTGGTCCCCGGCACTGAGCTCTACGACTGGTGGAGGTCGGGCCGTTACAGGTCTTACGACGAGGAGACTTGGCGTTGGTTGCTGGCAGAGATATACTCATCTGTGCCGCGCTGGGTGAGGGTCATGAGGCTGGGCAGAGACATACCTCTACACCACGTCGTGGACGGCCCGCGTTGGGGCAACATGAGGGAGGTGGTCGAGGAGGAGATGGAGCGGCGCGGCCTCCGGTGTAGCGAGATCAGGTGCAGGGAGGCGGGCATCAAGGCGGTCCACGGCAAGCCCGCCGACGGAAATATAGAATATAGACGGCACGTTTACGAGGCCAGCGGAGGCCTGGAGTACTTCTTCGAGGCGGTGGGCCGCGACGAAACCCTCTACGGAATATTGAGGCTCCGCATGCCCGCCAATCCCTGGAGGCCCGAGATCGATCGCCGGACGGCCCTGGTTAGGGAGCTACACGTCTACGGCCCCGAGGTCCCTGTGGGAGCCGACGGAGGGCCTTGGCCCCAACATAAAGGTATAGGCAGAAGGTTGATGGCGTTGGCCGAGGAGGCGGCGGCCGCCGAGGCGGCGAGGCGCGTGGTCGTGATATCGGGGATCGGGGCGAGGCCCTACTTCGCGAAGCTGGGATATAAGAGGTGTGGGCCCTATATGTGCAAGGAGCTCTAGACCCCTGCCTCCACCTCGGCGGCAGCCCTACGGCGTCTTATAAGTATATAGGCGGCCGCCCCGCCTCCGGCCGCTGCGGCTATAGCTATTATGGGTATTGAGTTGAGGCTCCATATCGCCGTGTATACGCCGGGCCCCGTTATGACAACTGTAGGCGAGTTGAAGGACTGACCTCCAGGCGCCTCCCATCCCTTGAACTCGTAGAGCAATGGCGGAGGCGACCAGACCTGCGCGGGCGTCACCTCCACAGTCATGGCGGAGCCGGCGTCGGCCCAAGTCTGGGATACCGAGGGCGTCCCGAACCTGCTCTGGAACGTGACTAGGTACTGGGTCTTTGTGGCGTAGGTGACGTTCACGGGGCCGTTTACGGTTATTTGGGCCGTAGGCGTCGACGGACCGGCCTTGCCGTTTAAGATCCAGTAGGCGAACGCGGTCCTGACAGAGCCGGAGGAGTTGAGCACCGCGGGGATGTTGAGGGTGGCGGCGGAGCCCCTATCGAGCCAGGCCGACGGCTTGCCGTTGACGGTGCCGGGGGACTTAACAGACACGAGGTACTGGACGGAGTAGACGGGGTCTACCGACATAGGGCCCATTACCTGCGCGGTGAAGTTGCCGCTCTCTCCGTTGCTCCATCCTCTGAAGTAGAGCCGCGTGCCGTTATCGAAGTAGTAGACGCTCGGCGCCGCGAACGCCGCGTAGGAGCCTTGGTCGGCCCAAATAGACTGGGACCCGTTCACAGTCGCCGGCCATTTGGTCGACACAAGGTACTGCAACACGTAGTACGCCGTCGTGGTGATGGGATAGGTGGTGACGTACGGGGAATATCCCGAGGCCACCGGGTTGCCGAACTGGTCGTATGCTGTTATGTACACGAGGGCCCACCTGGCGGTTGAGTTTATCTGGACCACAGAGGGCGCGCTTATCTTATAGACGGCTGTCACCGTCGTGGGGCCGTTTATCTTCACCGCTATGGAGGGCGCCGGTATGTTCACCGGCGTGCCGTTTATCAGCCAGTGGTCCAGCGTCATGTCGGCCGTGGTGCCCGCGCCGGCGGGCCCTCCGAACATCAAGACCTTGACGCTAGGCTGTGCGGCGTATATGGTGGTGCCAGATGCCCAAGTTGGCCCGCTGACCAGGCCGGGCGGATTTACGGAAACCTTGTACTGGAGCTGGTAGTAGATCACTATGGGCTGTTGTAGGTTGCCGGTTATCGTCAACGAGACGTTGTTGAGCGGCGCGCAACGGGACGACTCGGTTAGGTATCTGTACTGCGGGATTATGGACACCGAGCCCACCGGCAGCAAGACCTGCGTCGTGTTGGAGACCTTGTAGGTGAAGGTGGTGCCGCCGGACACCACGTCTATGGTCTCGTTGATGCAGGGCTCCGGGCCCGAGATCTCTATGGTCGCGACCGGGTCCACTATCTTGACGGTGCCTATCGCGAGGCGCTGGAACTTGACCGCGGTCCAGGTCTCGACCGCGACGGTCAAGCCGTCCCAAGAAACCGCGACGCTGGTCACGGGGGCGCCTGCGTCCCACTCTGCCGCTCTATGGCCGTTCCAGAAGACGACGACCTGTCCGCCGAGCGTCCCCACAACGACTATCGAGCCGTTCCCAGAAACAGCAATGGCCGTGGGGGCGGAGGGCAATAGAGCTGTGTACCAGAGGGAGCCGCCTCTATACACGTAAAGGACGTCGTAGACGCCGACGGCCAACGTGGAGCCGTCTTGGCTCACCGCGGCGGCCACTGCAGGCGTGTTGGTCCCGTACTCGGTTATGGCGCCGGGGGTGAGATCGACGCCGAGAGGCCATATGTATATATGGGGCAACGCGCCCTTGTAGAACGAGACCGCATAGGGCGCCCCCCTCGGGTTCACGCCTATGTAGAAGACGGAGCCACTAAGGCTGGCGAGCTGTGACAGAGAGCCGCCGGAGATCTGGTAGAGACCTCCGTTGAACGTGCCCACGTAGAGGGTGTTCCCATCTCTGCTGTACGCTAGATACGTCACGGGAGAGCCTACATTGTACGTAGCTAGGACGCCCTTCTCGCCCAATACTATCACGCGCCCGCCGACTGTGCCGACGGCCACATCGACGCAGTTGGTCGCTATGGCGGTGATGTTGGCGTTGCTGAGGCCGTAGGACCACTCCATATATCCATAGGGTGTGAAGAGCGACACTATGGAGTATTTAGCCAAGATGACCGTGATGTACGAGGCGTTGCTGGCGGTGGAGGACGTCGCTGAGGGATGCAGAACGCTAGTTATCGCTTGCAACAGGGTGTAGAGGAAAGACGTGTTGAGGTAGACCTGGTAGATATACGGCCTGTCGGCCATGGCGAGACAGCCGCCGTATGCGTTGGTGGCTATGAGCGGGTAGTGGGCCGGGGTGCTCCAGATAGATCCTCCGTTCTCTGGGACGATGTTCACGGAGCCCTGAGTTGCTTGATAAACTATATCCAAACTTTCTGTACCTAACAAATAGGCATGGGCCAGCGCCACTCCTAAAACGATTAACAGCAGTACCGGTATAACCTTCTTCATGCCCCTCTCCGCGAACTCTATTATATATTTTACGTTTTACCGCGGTACGAGGACAGTCTCAAGCCTTGAGCCTCTCAACGTACGGCGAGAGCAGGCGCGAGAGGCCCTCGGTCAGCGACGAGGCGTATTGGTCCACGAGGCTGAGCTCTATCAAGGCGCCTAGATCCGCCTCGGAGAAGCCCCTGGCCCTTAGATAGAAGGCCTTCTCCTCGTCCAGAGAGGCGTCAGCCGCCGAGTGTCTGGCGCCCTCGACGTCCCCCGTGTCTATGTAGAGGATCGGCTGGGTTATGGCTACGGCGGTCTTGGACGCTATGTAGGTGACGCCCTCGGCCACGCTCTCGCTCCACCTCCCCCTCTTGGTGATCTTGCCCAAGGCCCTCTGGACAATCCATGACTCGTCCTTGGCTATGGCGACGAGCCTCACCTTCCCCCTCCCATACTCGCCGTCGTTGACGGCCGAGACGTAGTGGTGCACCCGCGATTTCCCCTTGCCCACCTCCAGCCCCACTACGTCGACGGAGGACTTAGCCCCCTCGACTATATATTCCTCTATCAAGCTGTTCATGGAGCCCAAGGCAGCCAGCGGCCGCGCGACCACCGACGCGTTACTTCCGACCAATATACGCGACAGCAAGTAGTGCGGCCCTCCGCCGGAGATCGAGGCGAACGCTATGTTGATCGAGGCCCCGTCGCCCACAGTCCCCTCAATCAAGGCAGAGTTGAGGACGTCGCCCTCGCTCTCGGCTATCACCGAGACGTCGCCCGCAAAGCCGTCGGCGAAGTCGAGCACGATATAGGCCGCCGAAAAGGCCCGGTCGCCCCGCGCATAGATCCGCACGGCTATAGGCGCCTCGGGGGTTCCCGAGAACCGTATATGGACCACCTCGGGCACCCTGGAGGCCACGGCGGCGTTCATCTTGCCGTCAAGCTGGATGAGCTTGAGGGGGGCCTCGTCGACGGCCTCGACCTCGACGCCCCTACAAGGCCCGGCCCCCGCGTATCGTCCGTTAAGCACGAGGATCTCACAAGGCGCGGCCTTGCCCGATATAGGCGGCGGCTCGGCGCCGTAGCCCTCGTACTTAGTCCAGTCTATGTAGTGCTTGACGCCCGGCGAGTCCGCCATCTCTTGGTAGGGCAACTTCGCCTCCAGTTGCCGCGCGAGCGGTTTCAGCTCGGAGAGCTTCACGGCATTAACGATTTCTATTAATAAAATGGGAGAGTCGTGGAGATCTCGGCTGGCGCTGTGGTGTTCTACGACGGCGGCGGGGAGGTGGAGTACCTCCTGTTGCTCTACCCGGGGGGCCATTGGGATTTCCCCAAAGGCAATATAGAGCCCGGCGAGACGCCTGAGCAGACGGCTTTGAGGGAGATAAAGGAGGAGACGGGCCTCGACGTAGAGCTGGTGCCAGGGTTCCGGAGGGAGATAGAGTATTTCTACTACAGAGAGGGGAGGAGGGTGAGGAAGAAGGTTATATATTTCCTGGCGAGGGCCCGGAGCAAGGACGTCAAGATCTCGTGGGAGCACAAGGGATATGTATGGTTGCCGTTCGGCCAGGCGCTGGCCAGGACGACGTTCGAGAACTCGCGGAGGGTGCTGGCGGATGCGCATAATTTTTTAAGGGGGAAGAGGTAGGCGTGGATCTGATAACGCTCCTCAAGATAGAGCACGCAGTCTTCAAGGTCCGTTTCTCCCTCATGTACAAGCTTCCCGACGACGCCTTCTGGGACGAGTTCTCGGCCCTACACCGCTTCGTGGTGGACGTCCACGCGAGGGCCGAGGATCTCTACGTATTTCCATTGTTCCCCGAGAAGGAGATACATCCCTACGCGGCCGATCATAAATTGATACAATCTCTCGGGGACTATATACTGAGGGAGAAGGATAGGCGGCGTTTCGAGAGGTATGTAGCGGTGGTCACGTACCACAACGACCACGAAGAGCTCGAGGTGTTTCCGAAGGTCGGTAGGCATATCCCCGTAGCCCTAGACGTGATAGAGAGATACGGCGCGGAGAACTACGTGAAGTTCGTCGGGCTGGATCCCCGCCGGTTCTAGGCCTCCTCGACGCTGTAGATCTGGTTCGCCAGAGCCGAGAGGACGGCGCAGTCGCGCGTCATGACCTCCCACAGCTTGCTCTCGAGCTGGGCCAGCCTGGCTCCCTCCTCCGGCATATAGCGGAGAAGCGCCTTGGCGAGGGCCGCCGCCTTGGCCAAAGGCTCCGGACACCCCAGCCCTCTATTGGCTTGTAGAGATCCGGCGCCTCCCAGCCTCGCCACGACGTCGTCCGGCACCTCGGCCGCCACGGCAACGAACGCGGCTGGGTCGTCCAGGGCCTCCCTCGCCTTTCTGACGGTGCTGTCGAGCTCCTCCGCGGCCTTCATGAGCATCTCGAAGTTGTGTTGGCCGAGGGCCTTCCGGAGCGCCGAGAAGAAGGCGGCCTCGTCTGACATAAGCCGCTCCGGCTTTAGGCCCATGGCCTTCAACTTGGTCAGTATCATAGCCCTCGTCGACTCGTCGAGGTAGGCCAAGAACATGGCCGGTTTCACTAAAGCCGACGCGAGGCTCCAAATTTATATCTTAATGTTGGATGTATTATGAAAGCGCGGCGTCGGCCTCGCGCTCGTTCAGCATAAACACATCGAGTAGCCATCTACGGAGGTCGTCCCTATACCTCTCCTTGAAGTTGCGGTCGGCCGACCTAAGCTCCTTAAGCGAGCAGAGCCTAACGCCGCCTGCGTAGAAGCACCTCTCGTCGTTGAGCCTTAACCGTTCGGCGTGCTCAGCGCGCCAGGTCTCTCTGATAAGCGCGATCAAGGCGGCCAAGGCGTTCATGTATATGTCGTGTGCCTTATAGGCGGAGCCGTAGGGGCTGAAATAGGAATGGACCTCGCCGGCCGGCCCCAGCTTGGTGGCCTGGTAGTAGAAGTGATCGCTTGTCGAGAGGAGCCTCCAGAGCCGTAGGACATCCCCGCCTATGGCCTTGGCGTAGGGGTACAGCCACTTGAGCGCCGCGAAGGCGTTGCGTTGCAGTTCGTTGCCCAGCCACGCCGAGAGGTCCCTCTCGTCGGCCCAGCTTATCGTGGCCCAGGGAGGGACGTCGAAGACGTCCCTAGGCGCGTGCCTCGCGGCGGCCTCCGACACGGTGGCGAACTTCAGCCTCGGCCTGCGCGCGACCTCTCGCGGGAGCCACCGCAGGAACTCGTGGATGCCCGACTCAGGCCAGTGGTGCTCGCCGAAGGTCTCGTAGTCGACCGCGATGAGCACGAGGTCGCCCTGGACGGCCTCGAGCCACGAGGCGTATTTGTCCGCCGTCAAGGGCCATTGATCCCACCACCGCGCGCCGAATCTGAAGCCCACGTCGTCGCTCAGCCTGTAGTTCCTCGTGAGGACGCGGACGTCGCACCCCCAGGCCCTATAGACATAGTTGGGCGATCTCCAGCCAAGGACCCAGTCGACGCCTTCGGTGACCACAGTCCTAAACCCCATCTGGCCCAGGCGGCAAGCTATGTCGTTGTTGTACATGAACTCGGTGTTCTCGGCGGCGGTCGGCCTGTAGCCTATCAACTCCTCCACGGCCTTTGCCTGCATCCTGACCTGCTCCTCGAACTCCTCGACGTCGACGAACCAAGCCAGGCTGTGGTAGTAGGTCTGGGCGACGAACTCGAAGCCCCTCGACGCAAGCTCGCGGAAGAGCTCCAGGACGTCCGGCGCCTTCTCGCGCATCTGCTCCAGCGCCAGGCCGCTTATGCTGAAGGTAGCCCTAAAACCGACCTCCTTGGCGGCCTCCAGAACTATCTCGGTGGCCTTCCTGTACACGCGCTCGGCCACCCGCGAGAATACGGCCGAGTCCAGCTCGGGGTAGAACATCTCCTGGAACGACGGGATTCGGGGAAAGACCCTGTATAGGTCGGGCCTCAGCCTGTAGGGCTGGTGCACCTCGAAAAACAACACCACGTCCATCGCCAAGATCTACCGCTACCACTTAATAACAATAGAGCCACCTCCCTCCAAGGCCTTATCTGGGGAGTCCCCACCTAAGCCGCATAGCTTTGGCGCTCCGCATCGCGTATGCCCACAAGATTTGTGAGCCACGATCCGGCCGGCGTTTCGGCAAGCCGGCGTTGTTCGGCAACGCCAGTATTAGGGCTTCGCGGAGCGCGGTCTGGGCTTAAGGCTTAAAATTGCTCATTCTAAATTGCATGTGGGCACCACAATTACGATTTCCCGCGAGACTAAGGCGTTGTTGGAAGCTTTGAAGGGGGACAAGACGTGGGACGAGTTTCTGCGCGAGATGGCCGAGGAGATATTGAGGAAGCGTAGGGAAGAGGCGAGGAGGGAGCTGGCGCGGTTGCTGGAGGCGGAGGAAGTCGAGAAAGCTAAATGGTCAAGGTACTAGTAGACACAGACGTCGTAATAGACTACGTAAAGGGCCGGCTCGAGCTCGGCGAGGGCGTATACTACATCTCGGAGATCACCCTATACGAGCTCCTCAGAGGATTTACAGAGATCGAAAGGGCGAAGAGGTTGCTGGAGGACATATTCGTGGTGGTTTGGAACGACAACTCTATACTGCTGAGAGCCGCGGAGATCTATAGAGAGCTGAGGCGACGCGGCGTCACCATAAGTGACGCCGACATTCTGATAGGGGCAACGGCCATAGTGAAAAACATGCCGCTCTGGACTAGAAACGTGAGGCACCTCACCCCCCTCGCGGAATTCGGCCTCAAACTCTACAGAGAAGGCCCCAGACCGCCGTAACGCGACCTGCAACCCCGCCGTAGATCCCCGCGGGCAGAGCCGCATCTCTCTTACTGCAGTGGGCTGAGCGGCGGCCAGGACAGCGATGGCGCCGGGCGTCTGTAGGAATCGACGCGTGGTAGGAAGACGCGGGGGACGCGGACGCCGCCTAGCCGATATAGCCGTAGTCGCGGAATAGTCTATCCATCGAGTAGTACTCGCTGAAGGTCCTGTAGGCGTTGTACGCTATCTGCCAGTAGCTTCCGTTGCTCAAGGCGTCGAGCGCCTCCTCAACCTTGCGCTTGAACTCGTCGTACTCCTTCTCCAGCTCGGGTGAATCGAGCGGCAGGAGCCTCCTCCTATCCTCGCCGAAAAGCCAGCCGTTGAACCTGTCCCTCACCACCTCCTCCACGGCGCCGTCTCTCGAGGCGACTGGCGGTATCCCGTTGATCCCGGCCTTCATGAAGGAGGTGCCCGACGCCTCCCAGCCGGAGAACGGCGTGAAGGTGAACACGTCGGAGGCCCACACGATGTATCTGGCCTTCTCCACGTAGAGGTCGGGTATGTAGACCACGTTGGGCCTAGACGATGCGAGCCGTTTGAACTCCGCCATCATCCTCACGCCGAAGTCGTCGTTCGGGTGGGCCCTGCCGCCGAGTATGAAGAAGACGTCGGTGTCGAGGTCCTCGACCAGCTGCGCTATGAAGTGGGGCCTCTTGTAGCGCGTCAGCCTCCTGGCCCACACGACAACCGGCTTGTCCGTCTTGACGCCCAGCGCCTTGAGGGCCTCGGCCTTGGCCTTGGCCCTAGCCGCCTTCAGTTCGTCGGGGCTCTTCACGTCCGCGAGGGCCGGGTGCCTCCACCGCGGTATCTCCACGGCGTTTGTGACTGCCCTTATCTTCGCGGCGTGGTGGGGGAACGTGGACAGCGCGAAGTCCAGCATCTTCTTGGAGACCACTATGCCCTCCTTGCTCATGGCCAAGCCTATCTCGGTCAGCACGACGGGGTTCATGGCGAACTCGTAGCCGAACTCCTGCTTGAAGAACCGGTTGGGGAACGTGGGGTGGCCCCAAGGCGCCGGCGTGTGTATGACCAGCCTATAGCTCGCGCCGGGCCTCACGAGCGGGACCAACGCCGTGTAGGCCTCCTGCAGGTCGAAGTACTTGACCTTGTCCCAACCTATGTGCTTGTCGACGTAGCGCACCGCGGCCTTCGCCAAGATCACGTACTTCCTAAACCTCTCGAGGTCTGTGGACTCCACGTAGAGCCTCTCGGCCGCCTTGACGGCCCAGTCTGGCCTGAGAGGCTTGACGAAGACGGCGGTGGCCGTGTTGAGCTGGTAGAGGTACAGCCCGATCTCGACGTCCTCCCCGCCGACCTCGATCCAACACGTGCCGGCCGGCTTGAGCGACTTCAAGAAATCGGTCTGGGACTCCCCCTCGGGCACCAGCTGGCCGTTCTCCTCCCTATAGCGGACGTAGCCCTTGTCGTAGAGCAGAGTGATGACGGTGTAGGGCACGCCGAGCCTCGCCGCGGCGTAGAACTTGTCCCCCTCCAACACGCCGAGCCCCCCTGCGTAGTTCTTGCTCCCGTCCAGCGCCAGCTCAGGCGCCACCGAGACTATCACAAGCCGCTGGAAGAAGCCCCCCTTATAAACTTCATGCTTTAAAAGGTGTAATTGGGTTGACCCATGGCCGGTTGGCAAGGCAGAGTGCTCAGGGTCGACTTGACGAGGAAGAAGTACGTCGTCCAGGAGCTGGACGCCTCCGTTGCCAGAGACTTCATCGGCGGCAGAGGCCTCGCCATAAAGATACTGTGGGACGAGCTCCCGCCGGGCGTGGATCCGCTGTCGCCGCACAACAAGCTCATATTCGCCGCGGGCCCGTTGACCGGCCTCACCAACGTCAACATGGGGAAGCTGGTGGTGGCGGCCAAGTCGCCCATAACGGGCGGCTACGGCGACGGCAACATAGGCGCGTGGGCCGGCGTCTACATGAGGCGCGCGGGCTACGACGCGATCGTCGTCGAGGGCAAGGCCGAGAGACCTACATATCTCTATATAGATGAGAAGGGCGTCCAATTCCTCGACGCGTCGGATCTCTGGGGCCTCAACACCTGGGCGACCGAGGACAAGCTACAGAAAATACACGGGAGAGACGCCGGGGTTATCTCCATAGGCCCCGCCGGCGAGAACTTGGTCAAATACGCCGTGGTGGTGGCCCAGAAAGGGAGGGCCGGAGGTAGGCCGGGCATGGGCGCCGTCATGGGCTCCAAGAACCTAAAGGCGTTGGTGGTAAAGGGCAGAGGCGAGATACCGGTGGCGGACAAGGCGATAAGCAAGATAGGGCTGGAGGCCGTGGAGCAGGGGAGGAAGATGCCCGGCTACAACTTCTGGATGAGGCAAGGCACTACGTCCACGGTGGAGTGGGCCCAAGAGGCCAGCGTCCTGCCGACCTACAACTTCTCCGAGGGCCAGTTCGACGAGTTCGAGAAGATCGGCGGGGCCATGGTCGAGAAGATGGAGGTCGACCTCAAGTCGTGCCCGCTCTGCTTCATGCCCTGCGGTCACTGGGTCCCCGCCGAGGGCGGCGTCGCCGAGGTCGACTACGAGAACATAGCCCTTCTGGGCTCTAACCTGGGCATAGGCGATCTGTCCAAGGTAGCGGAGCTGAACCGCATCGCCGACCTCATGGGGATGGACACCATATCGCTCGGCAACACCCTAGGCTTCGCCATGGAGGCCAGCGAGAGGGGGCTCACCAAGGAGCACGGCTTCAAGATCGAGTGGGGCGACTACAAGGCCGCGCGGGACCTCGCGTTGGACATAGCCTACAGGAGAGGTTTCGGGGACCTTTTGGCTGAAGGCACCATGAGGGCCTCCCGGAGGCTCAAGGCCGAGGAGCTCGCGGTGCAGGTCAAGGGCCTCGAGGTGTCCGCCTACGACTGCCACGCCGCCCCCGCCATGGCGCTCGCCTACGCGACGTCGCCCATAGGCCCCCACCACAAGGACGCCTGGGTCATATCTTGGGAGGTCAAGACCGACCGCTTCGGCTATACGAGAGAGAAGGCGGCTAAAGTCATAGAGCTACAGAGGATCAGAGGCGGCTGGTTCGAGGCGTTCGTCGGCTGCCGCCTGCCCTGGGTCGAGATATCGTTGCCGCTGGATTGGTACCCCAAGCTCTTCAAGGCCGCCACCGGCCTCGACGCGACTCCCGAGTACTTCAACGAGGTGGGCGACCGCATATACGCGCTCATAAGGGCCTTCTGGATAAGGGAATACGGCCACTGGTCTAGGGAGCTCGACGTGCCGCCGCCCAAGTGGTTCAAGAAGCCGCTGACCAAGGGCCCGCTCAAGGGCGCCCATCTGGACTACGGCAAATACCACGAGATGTTGAGCCACTACTACGACCTGAGGGGCTGGGACGAGAACGGGATCCCGAGGAGGAGCACTCTGCGGCGCCTAGGCCTCGACTACGTGGCGCCCGTCCTCGAGAAATACGTCGAGCTGAAGGACTAGCCATCGCGGCATCCGGTTCCTACGTCTTGGAGTATTACGAGGGCCGGCTGTGCGGATCGGCGGCTAGAGCCACTGGGTCAGCTCCGTCTGGCCTCTGGGCGGTATCCTGGAGGCCTTGAGGCCCAGTCTGTTCAGCCACCTGGCGAGCTCGTCCACGTGGCCGTAGACTGTATATATCCTCTTGGCGCGGCTCCTCAAGGCGGTCTCGAGGAGGGCAGGGAAGTCGGCGTGGTTGCTGAGCGGTAAGCCCACGGCGCCTTCCGGCTTGGCCACCGCGTAGTGGCCGCTCAGCTCAACCAAGAGGGAGCCCGGCGGGGGGCGGGACGTGAGGCCTAGGACGACCACCTCGCCGGGATTGGGCTTGATCCCGCGAGCCAGCTCCCTGCCGCCTGGAAAGCCGAGGGCTCTGTTGAGGGCGGCGACCTTCGGCTCCAGATAGAGTCTGTTGCCCGGCAGAAGCCTCGCCATCTCCTGCCCCTTCCCCAACGGACCGGCCCTTATGGCGACAGGGGCCTCGCCTCTGTCGGCCAGCGCGGCTATCTCCTCGTAGAGCCTCTCGCGCGGCGGGAAGACGTAGTGCCGCGAGCCGTAGGTGGCCTCCATGACCAACACGTCGGCCTCTATGGCGTCGGCCCCCCTGACCACGTTGCTACCCGCCGGGTTGAAGTCGCCGGTCAGCCCCACAGTCCCGTCCCGCGACTCGATCAAGTACATGACGCTCCCCGGCACGTGCCCCGCGTTGAGGACGTGCAGGAAGAACTTGCCTAGATCCAGCCTGTCGCCCGGCTTGGCGAGGACGTACTTCCTGGGCCTCACGCCGTACCTCACCCGCAACACCTGGAGAGTCTCCCTGGTCAACACGGCGAACGCCCTCCTGATGTGCCGAGTTACGTGGTCGCTGTGGCCGTGAGTTATAAGGACAGCGTCGTATTTGGACTCGTCGAAGGGCTTGAATGGGTCCACCAAGACTCTAAAGCCCCTCCCCTCCACCACCACGCCGTTGTCGAAAAACACCCGCACGTCTATGCCGAAGCTGTTTTAAAAAAGAACGCGGAGATCCACGTGATGACCTGTCCCTTTGGGCCCTACATGGCCGTTTATGCCACAGGCTGACCCTCGCCGTTCTAGACGGCGATGCTGAGCACACGCCCCCGCCCGGACTCATTCAAGCGGCCGCGTCGCTCTCTGCAGAGTATATACTCCTCTCACCCTCCGACAGGCCGTGAGCGCCGATGCGGTCTTCGGCGCCGTGGAGGATTCACGGCGTTGCGCAATCTGCTCGCGGCTCCGCCTACGTCGGCGCTCGTCGCGCCGTCGGCCCTCTGGCCCGGCCAGCCGCCTATTCGAAGGACACGCCGTCGACGGTTGTGAGAGTCGCCTTGTAGAGGAAGTCCATCTGCCTCAACGCCGCCGCGTAGTCGAACTCGTTGAGGGCGGCTATCGCGTCTATCGGGACCACCACGTCGTAGAGCCTCAGCCTGGCGCCCGCCACAGCGTGTAGGACGCAGATGTTGGCCACGGTGCCCACGACCACGAGGTGCCGCACGCCGTACATGCGGAGTATGTGGTCCAGAGGGGTCCCGAAGAACGGATCATATCTCATCTTCTCTACGACTAGGTCACCCTCTCTCGGCTTGAGCTCTTCAACTATCTGCCAGCCCCACGAGCCCTTGACCACGTGGGGGCCCCATATGGGGAACTCCACGGGGTCGTCCGGGTAGTGGGTGTCTTGGGTATAGACAATGCGGACCTTCTTGGCCCGGGCTCTCTCCAGGAGCTTGGCTATTCGGGGGATTATCTCCCTGGCCGAGGGCCCGTAGAGCTTTCCGTTGGGGTGGGCGAAGTCGTTCTGCATATCGACGACCAGGACGGCGCTCCTGTCGGCGGGGAGCGAGACCTTGTCCACGACGGGTATCTTGGGCACGGCGACTGTTGTGGGCAACATGTCGTGGAGTCCGCGGAGCAGGATAAAAACAGAGCGCGCAATCTATGCGCCCGCGCCGCTTGGCGCAGGCGCTGACCGCGGGCGTAGCTAATATAAATCTGCGGCCCGCCTCCTCAATGGGCGTCGTCGGGAGGCAGGTCCCCGCGGTCGGGGTGCTGGCCTTCGACATATACGGCACCCTCTACGATCTGGCCTCGCTGGCCGAGGCGGCTAGAGGGCTGGTCCCGGACCCCGTGGGCTTCGTGGAGCTCTGGCGCGCCAAACAGCTGGAGTACGCCCTTCTGCTGTCCGTGATGGGGAGGTACGAGAGCTTCCGCTCGGTCACGGAAAGGGCCCTGAGGTATACGATCAAGCGGCTGGGCCTGGGCTTGAAGGAGCGGGAGATTGAGATGCTGATGGAGGCGTGGTTGCGGCTCAAGCCCTACCCAGACGCGGCGCGGTCCTTGCCGAGGCTCGCCAAGCGGCACAAGCTAGTGGCCTTGACAAACGGAGATAGGGATATGGTCGACGCGTTGTTGAGGAACACGGGCTTGAGGGCCCACTTCGCCGATATACTCTCGGCGGAGGAGGTCGGCGTCTTCAAGCCGAGCCCCAAGATCTACGGGCTGGCCTCCCGGCTGGGAGACGCCGCGTTGGTGTCGTCGAATCCCTGGGACGTCGCCGGGGGCCCTCAACGCCGGCCTCAAGGCCATATACTTGAACAGACGCGGGTTGCCGACCGAGGAGCTGGGGCCGGAGCCCGCGCTCGTTGTCAGAGACCTCGACGAGCTGGCCGACGCCCTGGAGGCGTAGACGGCGAAAACCGGTTGGCGCCGCCGCCGGGATTTGAACCCTATCCCGAACCCCCTCGCGGGGGCTCGACGGGACCTACGGGTTAACAGCGTCGGCCGCCCCCTAAGGGGACCGCCGCTATACCGGGCTTAGCTACGGCGGCGACGGACCACATAATGGAGGTCCTTTATGTACTTTTCGCTGGCGCTACCGCCTAGGTTTGTCGGCTTTGACTTTGGCTGTCCCAATTTATGCCAGAATTAGGGAAAAGTTTATACGTAGATAGCGACTGGAGGCCCTATGGAGACGCCGGCTCCTAGAGCTGTGGCGGACGGCGTTTTTTGGGTAGGGGTAAACGATAGGATCAAGAGATTGTTCGAGGCCTTGTGGCCTCTGCCTGACGGCGTGTCCTACAACGCATATGTCGTCGATGGCGGCGACGTGGCCCTCATCGACGCGGCTCCCGAGGAGTTCGCCTACGAGTACCTGGGGAGGGTCGGCGAAGTCGTCGGCGATATCTCGCGGGTCAAATATCTGGTGTTGAACCACCTCGAGCCCGACCACCACGGGGCTACTCCCTACATCCTCCAGAGGCTCAAACACGTCAAGGTGGTTGCGTCGACCGCCGCAAGCCGCCTCATACATTCGCTCTATAAAGTACCCGCAGATAGGATCATCGCGGTTAAGGACGGAGATACGCTGGATCTAGGCAGACGGAGGCTTAGATTCATCCACGCGCCGTGGCTCCACTGGCCGGAGACCATGTTCACATACCTCGAGGACTCCGGCGTGCTCTTCACTTGCGACGCCTTCGGCGCATATGGGGCGCTGGAGCGGGGAATATTCGACGACGAAGTGGACCTAGATCGCTACATATCGGAGGCGAGGAGGTACTACGTGAACATAGTGGCCAAATACGGCAGGAATGTAATAGACGCGTTGGAGAAGATAAAGCCGCTCGACGTCAAGATAATAGCGCCGTCGCACGGCCCGATATACCGCAGACACGTATCGGAGATGTTGAGGCTGTACAGGAAGTGGGCCGCGCCCGAGCCCGACAGAAGGAGGGCTGTGGTCTTGTTCGGCTCTATGTACGGAAGGACGAGGCAACTGGCGGAACACATAGCGGAGGAGTTGCGCAAGGCCGGCTTCACGACGTCTATCTACGACGCCTCCGACGTCCATCCATCCTACATATTGGCCGATCTCGTCGAGGCCTATGCGTTGGTCGTCGTCTACCCAACCTACGACGGAGGCGTGTTCCCCTACATACACAACGTGCTCCACCTACTGCAGTCCAAGAGCCTCGGCAGGGGCCGCGTCGCGGCCGTAGTGAACACATACGTCTGGGCCCCCACGTCGAGGCAGGCGGTCGAGGCGCTCCAGAAGGCGGGTTTCAAGATAGTGGAGCCCGTAGTCGAGACAAAAGCCCTCCCCGACGAGAAGGCCCTAGCCGAAATAGGGCGTCTAGTGAAGGCGCTCTCCGAGATCTAGGCAAGGGTCCCACAAGGCGCGTCGTCGCCGTAGGCGACAGATAGCCGGAAAACGTTTAAAATCCTCTGCGTATTTGTGGGCGAGCCCGGTCGTCTAGCGGCCAACGGGCCACGGCTATGCGGCCCGGCTACGGATGCGGGGCTTTGGACCCCGTGGCCCGGGTTCGAATCCCGGCCGGGCTACTTATCTTCGCCGTTCTCCTCCCTCGGCACGCCGAAAATCGGCGTCGCAGTTAACATACGGCGCACTCTACTTAGATCAACACCAACGTCGCTTTAAAGCATATACTGACGACTATTGAAGTAAGAGCGCGTTACGGAGATATATACAGCCGGGGGGCTTCCAACGTTGGCTCGCCCTCGGCGGACGGTTGCCTCGTTGTCCCCTCTGCGGCCAGCGGTCGACATGTCAGCCTTCCGCCGGCGCCATAGCTGTGAGGTCTGCGATATGCAGATTGGCCGAGACAACTCGGAGGCCGCAGGTGAGCGATGGTCGAGAGCTGGCTCGCGGATCTGAGGGATTATATAAGTGAGCACACCCCGGCTCGATATAAAGGCGGAAGGAATAAGCCTATTCGGCGAGCGGATCGGCCGACGTATGGCGACCGGTGCGCCTTTTCTCGGCACCGCCGAGGTGTCCGCACGTTGTGTAGAGGCCGAGGGATGTCGGCTTTTTACCTCGCCTGGCTAGAGCCCATACCTATTCAAGTCGACGGGCTTCATGGACCTCACGTCGTCTAGGTAGCGCCTTCGCCTCCTGGCGTACTCCAGCTCTCCCCGGTCGAGCTCGGCCAAATAGACGCCGGGCTCCTCACCGAACTCCACGAGGATCCCGTTTGGCGTGGCTACGTAGGATCCGCCGCGCGCCGGCCTGCCGTCTGGGTATCTATAGCCGGTCCCGAGCGCCGCCGCGACGAACACCGAGTTCTCGAAGGCCCTCGCCAGCCCGATCGCGGCCCACAGACCTCTCCTGTCGGCCGATATGCTCGCCGGGTTGACGACCACCTCGGCTCCGGCCAGAGCCAGCCTACGCGCCAGCTCCGGGTAGGCCAGGTCGACGCAGGATAGGCAGCCCACCGCCCAACTCCCGGCCTTGAAGAGAGCCAGCCTAGAGCCGCCGGATACCCAGACTCTCTCCTCGGTTGCAGCAGAGGGGAAGATCTTCTCGCCCCACGTCAACAGCCCCTCCCCGCCCACTACGGGGCACACGTTCTTGACGGCGCCGCCTCTGGCGACGGCCACGGCGCCCGCCACGACGATCCCGCCCATGGCGGAGGCGATCTCGGCGATCTCCGAGATATAGGAGCGGAACCCCTCCTCGTCTAGGGGGACGGTCCCTATCCAATACTCGGGGAGGACGGCCAGATCGGCCCTCGGCGTCTTGTCCATCAACCACCTCAAGCCCTCGGCCGGACCTGAAAACCTGGGCGATTGAACTACGGCGATCTTCACGCCCTCTCCGGCCAAGCCAGTTTTAGGCTTTCTCGGCGCATCGCAAACTATAACGTAAGAAATTTAAATTAATACGTTGTTTGATCCATGGCGGAGAAGAAAACGGAGGAGGACGCCAAGAAGATCAAGGTGGTTGAGCTGAAGGACAAGAAGGTCGCTGTGCTTAGATTCGCCGAGGGGGGCATTCTCTAAAATTTCCCTTTTTAACCGGTAGTATTGTCGGTATCTAAAAGAGTGGATGGGCTACGTAGCTGGTCGCCGCTATATCCACCCCCTCGCCTTCATTGCTTTGTATATCCTCTCTACGGCTATTACGTATGCGGCGTCTCTCATAGTCCATCCCTTCTCCTGCACCCACCTCCGGTGTACCCGTCTGAAGTTCTCCGCCATAATTCTCTCGAGCCTAGCCCTAGTCTCCTCCTCATCCCACATAAACCACTGCAGATTCTCAACCCACTCTAGATACGACATAACCACGCCCCCAGCGTTAGCCAAGACATCCGGCACGACGACGATCCCCCTCTCGTAGAGGACCTTCTCAGCCTCAGGCGTAGTAGGCCCGTTAGCCCCCTCCACCACAAGCCTAGCCCTAACAGAACCCACATTATCCTCAGTAATAGCATTCTCAAGAGCAGCAGGGACAAGAATATCGGCATCGACGCCGAAGACGGCGCTGGGATCTTGCACTATGGGCGCGTCGTTGTATTTGGCTATCTGGGCCAGCAGATCGGGTCCCTTGGCGTTTCTGTTCTTCTCGACAAGCTCGGCCGTGGTCAGCC
>JBMFIG010000006.1:0-67640 GCA_049976425.1 Thermoproteus sp. | reverse complement strand
CCTAGCCTTAACCTCCTCCAAATCCACAACCTCCTCGAAGGAACGAGGACGGTACTTCTCAAACCAGAAGAGCTCGCTCATGTCTTGAACTCGTCGGCCAACTGTGTCGCCACGTACTTGTTGTCCTTCTTAATCACGTAGCCTAGACGGTTCAAGATCTCCAACAGCTCGTACTCCCTTTCCCCGAGGCGTTCGGCCTCCCCCACGTCTAACGGTAGGCGGCTTAATAAATCGGATACTATCCTCTTAGTAGTCGCGATCTCCCTATTGGCTCCCTCATCTCTAAGTAATACCACTACGCCCCGCTCTATGAGCCCCCTCAAGGCGCTTTTGGAGCGGATCTCCTTGGTGTCCAAGAATTTCCTCTCCTCTATGGCCCTAAGCAGAGGATGCCCGCCCTCATCCCGCGCCCTCGCCGCGCTACCTCTCTGCTCCAGAAGGCTTCTGATATCTCTCAGCTCCTCCAGGGCGAGGTTGACCAGCCCCTCAAGGGCCTCTATCCTCTCCTCAAGCTCCTTCAGCCTCTTGGCGCATTCGTCGTCACGCATGTATCTCCACCACGTCGTTGTCTTTAAGCCTATACTCCAGCCCCACCCTCTTCGGCCACTTGGGGTAGGCGTCGCGGCGCCACACCACCGCATATTTGAAATTCTCGTAGAGCGAGCTGTGTATGAGCTTCGCGATATCCCCGACCGTGCTGTTCTCCCTCACCACGAGGGGCTTGGGCGTATAGCCGTCGCTGTGTATCTGCTTTGTGAAGACCCTTATGAGGCCTAGGGATTTTAATATGAGCGAGAGGAGCCGCCCTCTATCTACCTCGCACCTAAGCAGATCGACGCTGAGGTAGGGCATGCCGAGGTCCCTCAACGCCGCCTCGGTCTCCTCGTCGCGGCCCGAGAGCACGGCTATCGTCGGCTTGTAGAGGTGTTCCGAGAAGACGGCGCCCTCCACGTCGTCCAGAGTGGCCTCCCCCTCTATGTAGACCGTAGCGTGGTGTATCCCGTATTCGTTGAGGAGCCTCTTGACGTCCTCGAACGCGGCGCCCTTGAGGCGGCCCACTATCTGTATCCCGCCGAGCCCCCTACGTTCTATCCTCACCATGCTCCTAGGCCTATATATCGACACTCCGGCGTCGTCGAAGAGCCTTATCACGGCGTCCAGAGTCTTCCTAGGCTCCATGTCGGCTCTTAGGACCAGGAGGAGGCCGTCCGCGTTCCTCGCCAAGGCGAATGCCACGGAGTTTATGTCGCTCGACGGATCCCCCAAGACCAGGCTGGGCGCCTTGACCAACTGCACGTATACGTTGTCCTCGACGAACATGGCGGGGACGGGCTCGACCGTGCTGAAGGGCACGTCGTCGGGCTCAAGCGGCGTCGACGTGAGGCATTTGAGCAAGGCCGTCTTCCCGCCGTTTGGAGGCCCCACGACCACCAGCTGGACGTCGCCGTCCTTCTTCACGTAGTGCCCGCCACCGCCGCGCGCGCTGCGCTCCTTGGCTCTCCGCTCCTCTACCTCTCGTCTAAGCTCGGCCATCCTACGTCTGACGAACTTGATCAGCTTCTCAGTCCCCTTGTGTTTAGGGACTGAGGAGAGGAACTCCTCCATGGCCCTTATCTTCTCCTCCGGCGTCTTCGCCTCCATCACCTTCAACCACTTCGCCTTAGCCTCGGCCGGCAGATTGGCGGGCACATTTAAACCATATAGAAAGTTTTTAGAGCTTCTCTCTACGTAGAGCCCTCAGAAGACAGATATAGACCCCTAAACTGAATTGACGATACGGGAAAAATAATTATCCCTTCTCAGCGCGCCAATCCGTCAGAGAGACCACCTTTTTGCCCTTCAAGCCCATGACGTATGCGGTGGCCGAGAGGGCCGCGGCGACTCCTTGGGCTGCCGCTATGACGGCTTGTTTGTACGGGTACTGGATGACGTCGCCCGCGGCGAAGATGCCCGGCGTCTTGGTCCTGCCTTCCCAATCGGCTATTATCTCGCCCCTCTCGTTGAGGTCGACCAGATGCTTCACGAAGTCCGTCTTGGTCACGTATCCCACCTCTATGAAGATGGCGGCTACCTTGAGCTCCTGCACTTCGCCAGTTTTCCTATTCCTCACGACGACGGACTCGACCTTGTTAGCGCCTCTTATCTCCACGACCTCGCTGTTGGGCACTAACACCGCCTTGCCGGCGCCCAGCACCGTCGACATGAACTCGTCGTCGTATATGGGCTTCTCGCCGGGAAATATCCAGTAGAACTTATTGGATGTCGAAGACAGGATCGTAGTAGGTTCCCTGGCCAGATCTCCCCAGCTTACTAGAGCCACGTCTTGTCCTTTGAAGAACGAGGCGTCGCATATGGTGCAGTACGAGACTCCCTTGTTCTTAAACTTGGCCTCGCCCGGCACCCCCAACTCCTTGGGGGTCTTCCCGAACGCCAGTATCACGGCCAGAGATCTGTACTCGTCGCCTCCGTACGTCTTAACTCTGAAGATATTCCCCTCCTTCTCTATCCCGACAACCTCGTCGAATATAACCTCAGCGCCGAAGCGCTCCGCCTGCTGATGTACCCTCGCCACGAGCTCAGGCCCCGATATCTTCATTATGGCGGGGTAGTTCTCGACGAGCGTGGTCATGTTCAGCTGGCCGCCGATATCCTTCGCTATCACTAACGTCTTAAGCCTCTGCCTAGCGGCATACAGCGCGGCCGAGAAGCCAGCTATGCCTCCTCCAACCACGATAACGTCGTAGTCAGCACTCATAGGCGTCTAGACGATGTGGAGTTAAGAAGTTAATGCCCCCCCACAATCCTCCGGCCGATCGTCCAGCTCTGGGGGCCCGAATGCTATCCGCCCGTAAGGCTAATGCTCTCCGCCCTGTACTTGCCTGATCTTGTTTATGCGCTCCTCCAAAGCCTTGATCAAGTGCTCGTCGTCCTTCTCGTCGTTGGGATATAGGTACACCTCTTGCTCCACCTTGACGCCGCCCCTATCCTCGGTGAAGTATATAAGCCTTATCGGGTAGTCGTACCCAGCGCGGCGGTACAACATCCTCATGACCTTGGCGGCAAAAGACCACTCGGCCTTTATCTTCCACTCATCCCTCTTTATTATATGGCTCTTAAGCTCCACGATCTCCTTCTTCCCGTCCTCGTAGGAAATCAGGAAATCGGCTTGGGCAGTTAATATAGCGTCGCCTATCTTGGTAATCACGGGCGGCGCCTCGGCGACTTCCTTAACCTTCTTGGCCCAGGGGATCAACATCCTTATCTTGTTGAAGGCTCCGGAGTGCGGCTCGCCGTAGCTCTCTATGAAGGTCCTCAGAGCGGACACGGCATCCTTGGCCTTTAACAGAATCAAAACGGCGCGCTCAAAGGCCCTGCCATATTTAGAGCTCAGCTCGTCTGGCTTAGGCAACCCCAAGGCGTCGCTAAGCCTCAACCTCAATCTGCGTATCGACATATCCAACTAGGGATATTGATATAAAAAGGTTACGATGGTCCTCAGTGTACAACGTCGTAGATCTATTCGCCGGAGGCGGGGGGTTTTCAAGAGGGTTCGCGGACGCCGGTTTCAGAGTGGTGCTGGGGGTGGAGGTCGACGCCAACGCGGCCAGGACATACAGCTATAACTTCCCCCGCGCGATCGTCCTCGAGGAGGACGTCGACTCGATCAGTTATAGGGAGGTGGAGAGACACGTCGGCAAGGTAGACGTCGTGATCGGCGGATCGCCCTGCGAGCCGTTCACGGCCACTAACCCGAGGCGTATGGAGAATCCGCTGGACAGACTCTACACAGACCCCCTCGGCCAATTGACCTTGCACTTCATAAGGCTCGTCGGCGAGCTACAGCCTAGGATATTCGTGTTGGAGAACGTGCCGGGCATAGCCCAAGATCCGCTGAGGGAGGCCCTAGAGAGGGAGTTCAAGAGAGTGGGGTTCGACGAGGTATATTTCAACATATTACTTGCAGAAAACCACGGAGTGCCGAGCCATAGAAAGAGAGTGTTTATCTCCAACGTCAAGATAACGCCTAGGCGGAGCAAGCCGCCGACGGTTAGACAAGCCTTGGCCGGGCTACCGCCTGTTGATTCGGGCTTTCCGAACCACGACACCGTGACTCTAAGTCCGTCGAAGGCCGAGAGGATAGCAACGCTGAGGCCCGGAGATGCCTTGATGAAGTTCAAAGGAGCCTCAGGGATATACGGAAACTTCGTGAGGCTTAAGTGGGACGAGCTGGCTCCTACCGTGATGGGCAGTAGGCGTTTTGTACATCCGGAGGAGAATAGGCTCCTCACGGTTAGAGAGCAGGCGAGACTCATGGGCTTCCCCGACCACCACGTGTTTTTCGGGCCTAAGGACAGCCAATTCAACCAGGTGGGCGAGGCCGTCCCGCCTCCGTTGGCTCGGGCCATCGCGGAGTACATTAAAGATATATTGCGGTGAAGGCCCTCCGTAGTGCCCACCGTCATATGCCCGATCTGCGGACGGCCCGCGGAGAGGCTCATAGAAGGCATGTGCGAGAGCTGTTACCTAGAGAGGCATCCCGTCCTCGAGATAAGGAAGTTCAACGTGGTGAAATGTAAGTACTGCGGAGCGCTGTACATAAGGGGGCGTTGGATAAGGCCAGGCAGAGAGAGCGAGAAGGCGTTGTTGGAGAGACTGCTCAAAGACAACGTGAAGGTCAGCGGGAGGATCTTGTCCGTGGACGTAGAGATGGGCGGCGACAAGGTGGCCTACAGAATATCGGGCGTGGGATCGCCCCACGAGCTCATAAAACCGCGCGAGTTCTCGGCCCACTACATCGCCGACGTGGTTCTGGACGTTTGCCTGGACTGTAGGAGGAATATCTGGGGCTCCGAGAGAGGCCTCGTGAGGATAAGAGGGTTCCCCGACGAGCTCGACGATAAGGACTTTGTCAAGTTAGAGGCAGTTCTGGAACACGTAGCCTTCGAGGTGAGGGGCAAAAACCTCGGCTCGGTTATATCGGCCGAGCGCGTAGGCCGATCCCTAGAGATATCCACCACGGAGCCCAAGCTGGCGAGACATATAGCCCATAAAATACACGAGATTATCCCCAGCGACTATGTGGAGAGCTACAAGAAGATGGGAAGAAAAAAGGATAGAGATATATATCATTATACAGCAACAATCTATATAATAACAGTTAAGAGTGGCGATGTGTTGAGGAGGGGATCCAGCTATTATCTAGTCCTCGACGTAGGTCGCGACGACATCTACGTTGTAGATATATCCAGCGGCAACCGCGCGCGGATCCCGCTTTATCGATTCACCGAGGTTAAGACCGAGAGGGTCGGGAGGGGCGTGAAGGGCGAGGTGAGGAATGGAGAGTTCGTAGACGTCGAGGGCCGGAGAATAATGGATGCCCCGGGCTATAGGGACGGCGTCGCGTACTACGTGGAGATAGGCGATAGGCGTTATATAGTTCCGATCTAGACGTAATATTGCTTTAATAGGGTCTTGGCGGTTCCTACCATGTATCCCAACATAGTGATCCGGGCCGCGTTGGAGAGCGATGTTGACGCCTTGGCTGATCTGATAGCGCGTTTGAAAAAGCTAAACGGCGAGTTTGATCCGCTGTTGAGGCCTGCCGAAAACCTCCTCGCCGTGTCCAAGGAGTACATTAAGTCGAAAATATCGTCCCCTAGCTCTGTCGTGTTGGTTGCAGAGATAGATGGAAGAGCTGTAGGAGTAGTCGTAGGCGACGTCGAGGATCGCCTCTTCTACGAGCCGAGGATGGCGGGCATCATAAGGGAGTTCTATATCCTGCCAGAGTTCAGACGTAAAGGTCTGGGCAAGAGGATGATGTCAGAGCTCATGGATGCTTTGAGGCACAAGGGCGCGCAGATGATAATGGCCGACTTCCCTGCTCTCAATGAAATAGCAATAGAATTCTATAAAAAGATGAACTTCAGACCCATAGAGTCTATATATGCAAAAGAGGTGTAGTTTTTAGAGCTCAGTTTTTATTATCTCGGCGACCTTCTCGGCGAATTCTTGGGTGCCCAGAACCTCCTTAACCACCTTCTTCTCCTCCTCGGTCATCTGCCTGGCGAGATCTCCAGTGAAATAGCCCTCCTCGTAGGTCTTGCTGACGCCCCTCAGTATCAAGTCGGCGGCCTCTCTCCAGCCTATGAATCTGAACAACAGCTCGAGAGCTAGTATAGTCGCGGTTGGGTTGACGTAGTTCTTGCCGGTGTATTTAGGCGCCGTGCCGTGGACGGGCTCCGCCATCATGCCCCAGTCGCCTACGTCTATGCCGGGGGCTACGCCGAGGCCTCCGACTAAGCCGGCCGCCTCGTCGCTAACGTAGTCGCCGTTGAGATTAGGCGCGAGGATTACGTCGTATTCGCCCGTGCGCGTGAGCAGTTGCTGGAGCATATTGTCGGCGATCCTATCGTTGACGAGCACCTTGCCGGGCGGCACCTTTCCGCCGTACTGAGGCAATTCCTCCTCGAACACTACGTAATCTCTGAACTCCGTTCTGGCGACCTCGTACGCCCAGTCCCTGAAGGCGCCCTCGGTGTACTTCTGTATATTGCCCTTGTGCATTATCGTCACGGATCTCCTCTTGTTCTCGATGGCGAACTTCAAGGCGAGCCTAGCTATCCTCTGGGTCCCGAACTTGCTTATGGGCTTTATGCCGATTCCGGCATCGTCTCTGATATTTACTTTCAACTCCTTCTTCAGAAAGTCGCGTAGCTTCGCCGCCTCGGGCGCGTTCCAGGGCCACTCTATGCCCATGTATACGTCCTCGGTGTTCTCCCTGAATACGACTAAGTCCACCTTCTCCGGATTCTTCAGAGGGGAGGGCAGACCTGGGAAGTACTTCACAGGCCTTATATTGGCGTACAGATCGAATATCTGCCTCAGCGTCACGTTCAAGCTCCGGAAGCCGCCGCCTACGGGCGTCTCAAGAGGGGCCTTGAGGAAGACTCTGATCTTCTTGAGGACCTCGACGCTCTGGTCGGGCAACCTGCTCCCCAACAGCTTCTCGGCCTTGGAGCCCACAAGGACCTCGTACCACAACACCTTGCGGGCCTCGCCGTACGCCTTCTCAACCGCGGCGTTGGCAACCTTTATAGCGGCATAGGCTACCTCGGGCCCTGTTCCGTCGCCCTCTATATAGCCTATGACGAGCTTGTCGGGCACCTTGAGCTGGCCGGGCCCCGTATATACGACGTACTCGCCCTCGATGGGATCGGCGTATTTTCCGGCGTAGGGTTGTAGATTAGGTATCTGCGCCTTTATCTTCTCCAGGTAATCTGACATGATGGAAACTGCTTCGCCCTTTTAAATTCTTACTTTTCGTCTAGTGTGTTTGAAGTTAAACGACAAGCTGAAATGAGGAGTTAGACACATATATCTTGCATTATTAAAATGCATTTATCTATAAAATAGCAGGAAAATCTTCATATTTATCGAATCGTACTAATTGGATATATAAAGCTTCTAGCCAAATAGGCTAATTACCACACAAACGGAGCCTAGGCCAAGAGTTAGACATGCTAACACGCCCACTCACGATTCGCTAGGACCTGTACCAAGGGGGCATGGGGTCGCTATTCGCCTACAGCCAAAAGCCCTGCCCAATTAGATAAAATAAAGACGGCGGAAGATCAACCAGTATTGCCCCTCTAAAAGCCGTATCGCGACAAAACCGCCAAGCAAGTTGCTGATCGCTACATCGTCGAAGTCGTCTATTGGGCAAGCAAGTCGTGGAGCTCGGCCATGTTCTTGTCCTCAAGATGCCACACAAACCCAACGATCTCTCTCTGTATACCGCTCGGCAGGATCCGTCTGGTGTTTGCGTAGAACTTCTCCTCGAGCTCCCTATCGCTCAAGGGGTTCTTGGGATGTCCCTTGGCGTAGTCTACCTGTTCGGTGTATTTAGCCCCGCCTTTCGTGATCACCGTTATTCTGTTGGGATGGGCCTTGGGGTACATCTTGTCCAACTCGGGATCCACCTTCACCTCCATCCTCTTCATGAGAGAGAGGATCTGCGGGTCTCTGATGTTCTCGTAGCTGTCTACAGTGATGGGGCCGTAGAGCAACGCGGCGGCCGTTATCCACATGATCGAGTGATCCGCGGTCTCTTTGGTGTGCGGATCCCACTTCTCGGGATCCTTAGGCCCTATTATGTCGTAGGCTGCTTGGAACGTCTCCACCACGACCTTCTCTATCTCCTCTGGTCTGACCCTTTCTCTCAGCTTCAAGGCCGCCTCGACCGCGGTCTGGGCGTGGTACTCGACGGGGTACGGCTTTATGTAGGTATCCAGGATCCTATGAGGCGGCACCAGCCTCTCTATCTCCGCCAGAGGGCCGTAGTCGAATTCCCCCGAGAGCAACTGCCTTATGAACCCCATCTCGCCCTCGAACGGCTTGAAGGGGCCTGTGAACCCCTCGGCCGCTAGCAGGGCTGCAAACACGGCGTTTCTCGTCGCGTTCGCGGCCGCCGCGCCCTTCCACATGCTCAACTCGCCTGCGCGGGTCTGCCGCATGGCGGCGTGCGGGACCGCGTATATGGCGAGCGCGTGCTGGGTCTTCTCGGCGTCTAGGCCCAGCAATTTTGCGGCGACGAGCGTGCTACCGACGCCGAGATAGTTCACGTGATCCCAGCCGCGTTTCCTGAGGCTGGCCGCGTCGCATAGGGATACTGCGGCCTCGTAGCCCACCGCTATCGACGTGATGACGGCCTTACCGCCGGAGCCCAACATATCGCCGAGCGAGAACGCGGCCGCTATCATGTCGCTGGGATGGAGAGGCTCCTTCGACAAGTAGGTGTCGTTGAAGTCGTGGTACCTTATCATCACCCCGTCGACGAAGGCCGCCCAGTCGGGGACGACCCTATATCTCGTGCCCAGAATCCTGGCGCCCCACTGGGACTGGCCCTTGGAGAGAGCCCTACGCGCCAGGGCGACCGGTTCGGCGTTGTACGCCGCGAAGGCCACGGCGAGTGAGTCCAGTATCCTTCTCTTGACCTCGTGGACTACGTCGCTGGGTATCTTGTCGTAGTTTATAGACTCGGCGTACTGGGCCAGCGCCTTGGTTATCCTATCCATGGACCTTATCGGGCCTCAATTTAACAGCTAGCTTTCTGTCCACCTCCTCGGCTATCTTCTTGTCGAAATCCTCGTAGTCGTAATAGCCTATGAGCTCGTATAGCTCTTTGCGGGTCAACATCCTCGGCACTAGGGGCTCTTGGGTGCCCAGATCGGCTATGGTCCTTAACGCCTCCCTCATGGCGCCCAGCGCCACCCTGAGCAGAGTCACGGGGAATATTACGAATTTGTAGCCGTATTCCTCTAGCCTCTTGGCAGGTATCAACGGCGATTTGCCGAACTCAGTCATGTTAGCCAGCAACGGGGCCTTAACCCTCCTCGCGAACTCGGCGAATTCCTGTTCGCTCTCCAAGGCCTCGGGGAATATCACGTCGGCGCCGACCTCCAGATACAGCTTCGCCCTCTCCACGGCGTCGTCGAAGCCAGTGACCCCCCGAGCGTCTGTCCTCGCCACGATCACGAAGTCGGGGTTGCGCCGAGCCTCCACGGCGGCCTTTATCTTCTTCGCCATCTCGTCGGCAGGCACGACTTGTTTGCCGGATAGATGTCCGCATTTCTTGGGCAATACCTGGTCCTCTATCTGGACGCCAGCCGCGCCAGCCCTCTCGAACTCCACCACGGCCCTAACCACGTTTAGGGCCTCGCCGTATCCAGTATCGATATCGACTATGAGAGGTATATCGACCGAGGACGCTATATACCTAACCACGCGCGCCATCTCGTCGAGAGTTATGAGGCCTAGATCGGGGAGCCCCAGAGACGCCGTGACGGCGGCGCCCGAGACGTAGCCTGCCTTGAAGCCCATCGACTGGACGAGCAACGCCGTTATCACGTCGTAGACGCCGGGCACTATTACTATCCCGGGCCTCTTCAGCTCGGCCCTCAGCTCGGCGACCGCGTCCCTCCTCTCTTTCCTCAATATTGGGGCCTTCACTCCATAAACACGGTCCCTATATTAATTATATGGAAAACGAGATTCCATGGACAGCAAGGACGTCGAGCTCTTGATGATGGCCCAGTACGAGTTCCCGCTGGTGGATAGGCCTTTCCAGGAGATGGGCAGGGCGCTTGGGCTGAGCGAGGACGAGGTCATAGACAGGCTGAGGAGGCTGGCCGAGGTCGGCGTGCTTAGGAGGATAGGCTCTGTCATGAACTACAGAGCGAGGGGCCTCGAGGCAGCGCTGGTGGGCTTCTCGGTCCCCGAGGATATGGTAGACGCCGTCGCGGCAGACATAAATAGAGACCCTATGGTGACCCACAACTATCTGAGGGACTATAGGCCCTACAACGTCTGGTTCGTCACTAAGGCGAAGACCGCGGACGAGCTGGAGGAGAAGGTCAGATCTCTAGCCGAGCGGTGGGGCGTCGACTACGTGATACTCTACTCGCTCAGGACCTATAAGCTCGACGTGCGCTTCGATCTCCACGAGGGCATCTCCAGATCTAAATCCGGGATACTGCCCGAGAACCCCCCGTCCATAGAAAACCTCGGCATACCTAAGGAGTTCTACTCCAAGGTGAGATCCATACCTCTGGTGGCCGAGCCGTTTCGCGAGGCGGCGAAGATCCTAGGCAAAAGCGTAGGCGAGGCGCTGGACGTATTGAGGAGTCTCATAGACATGGGCGTTCTGAGGGATTTCCACGCCTCGCTCGACGGCGAGGCGTTGGGGTTCAAGGAGAACGCCATGGTCGTCCTCAGGAGGCCCGACTGCGAGGAGGCGGCCCGGCTGAGCGAGTCGACCCACGTGGTGTTGAGGAACACCGTGCCCGGCAAGTGGGAGTATCCCTGCTACTTCATGGTACACGCACGCGCCCGGAAGACCATAATGGAAAGGGTTGCGGGCCGTTTCGCGGACGGCTACGCCATGCTCTTCAGCGTGAGGGATCTGCTTGGAGGCAGAGCCATGGCTAAAAGGATTGAGTCCATGAGCGACTAGGAACGCGCCTCGCCTTGATAACACCAGATACCCCGCTCCTTCTGGACAAAACCCTTCCGCCTCAACATAACGCTGTTTAGGTTCTTGCCGTAGTACTTCCTCACCTCAGAAAAGGTGAGGCATTTGTCCGGCCTCTTGAGGGCTTGGTTTATCACAGCCTCCCAGCCCCCTTCATATCCCTCCGCCATGAGCTCGGGCTTCAGCTCTTGTAGGAGCTCGGGCAACTGCTCGGCAAGCGATTCCCTCACGGCCTTCTTGAAGAGGTCGTACAGCCGTTTATCGTTTAGGAACTCGTTGAGGGCCTCCCTGGCCACGTCGATCAGCCTTATCTTGCAGGGCTGCTCCAGCAAGAGTCTGATGGCGTCGTCGTAAGGCGCGTCGGGCCTCGGGAGGAGTCTGCGGAGCCGCTCGACGAGGGACGGGTCCCTTATCTCTATATGCATGGCTTCCCGGAGGACTATATGATATATAACTTTTATATCGACGACGGCTACTTGAACACCTTGAGCTTGAGCCTCTTGGGCACGATGCCTTGAGGAAGCTCGACGCCGATGATTTCTATGTTCACCGTCTGCTCGTTCCACGGCGTGGATCTGCCGAAAGCCCTCGGCATGTAGTTCCTGATAGTTATGCCTTTATGTGACGCCACGTGCACTATCACAACTCTCTCGACGTCGAGACCCTTGAACCTGGCGTTGTTCTCAAGATTCTCCAACACCCGCAGATAGTTCTTGGCCACCTTCACAGGCCATTTGGCCACAGGCCAGTTGCCCCACGGCGTTGCGTGATGCGCCTGCTTCTTGGTGAACCTCCTGATAGGTATAGGCCTTCTCAGATTCGCGGTGTCCTCCAGCCACTGCCTCGCCTGTTTCAACGTCATGTACTTTATGAAACGCCCCACCTCGACCGATTTCTTCCACGACATCCTGAACTCGTTGCCGTAAGCCCTAACTATCTGGTCCTCGGTCACCTTGACCCCGTATCTCTCGAAGACTAGCCTTATCACGTCCTCGGCCGACATGCTGTAGTGAAGCCTCGCCACGGGGGCGGATATAGGATTATTTATAAGTCTTAGCGCCAGGGACGGCGTGCGCCAGTACTGGCGGCTCATCAGAGGGGAGCACGGCGTCTTGACGGCTATATCGAGCGTCGCATCGTATATCATCGCGGGCGGCAGAGCCCCCCTTGAGTCTGCGCTGATAGGCGCCAGCGCGTTTCTGGCCGAGGCAGGCATGTTCGCGCACAACGATCTCGCCAACCTGCAGGAGGACAGAGTAAACAGGCCTGACGCGCCGCTGGTCACAGGCGCCGTGAGCGTTAGGGCGGCCAAGGCCGTGGCCGTCGCGTCCTATCTCCTCGGCCTGATCCTGGCGTCCTTCTTGACTTGGCAAGCCTTGACCATATATCTAGTGGCCGCCGCGCTCGGCGCCTTCTACAACGAGAGGGGCAAACGCGTGCCTTTCGCCGGCAATTTCATAGTCGCCTTCCTGACCTCTATGGTCTACCCCTACGGCATGGCGGCTGCAGGCGCCGTAGACATATACCTATTGCTCCTCTTCGCCGCGTCGTTGCTCGCAAATTTCGGCAGAGAGCTCGTCAAGACGGCCATAGACTATCCGGGCGATCTGGCGGCTGGGGTGAGGACCGCCGCAACGGTTCTGGGGCCTAGACGCGCCGCCGATCTAGGCGCCTATTTTGCGCTCGCGTCGTCCGCCGTCGGGATCTATCTAGCCTATGCGCTGACAGCAAGCGGCATGTACGTACTGCTAGCTGGGGTGGCGTCCACTACGGCGGCTCTCATCGTCCTCTCGATCCTATGTATACGCGGCAGGTGGCAGTTGTTTCGCAGAGGGTCGCTTGCGGCGTTCGGCATCACGCTGGTGGCTCTTCTAGCGCAAGGCGTGCTTATCGCAATATTTTAGATGGAAAGATCGCCCCATGGGTTTGGTCCTAGTCGATCTGGACGGCACACTGATACCGCTCGAGGCTTGGGATCCCGTATTCTACGAAATATCCGCAACGGTGGCCGGCAGGATCGGCATACAGCCCGGCGAGTTCTGGAGCATGGTGAAGGCTCTCCACTACCAGTTGATGAGGCGGCTCAGCTTCAAGGCCTTCGACTGGCAGTATCTGATAGAGTCCGTGGCCTCCAGCTTTGGCGTGTACGAGGTGCCCAAGATCGAGGACGTGCTTGCCAAATACGTGTCGGGCTTCCCCGTCATCGACGGAGCCTATGAGTTGTTAAGGGGAATCAACGACCTCGGTCTAAAGGTCGCTATAGCCACAAACGGGCTCCGTAGGTACCAATCCATCGTGGTCGAGGCGCTCGGCTTCTCTAGGTATATTGTCGGTCTGAGGACCTCAGACGACTACGGTTGCGTGAAGAACTGCAAGGAGTACTTCGACGGGGCGTCTCTAATGATAGGCGACAACCCCGTATTCGACGTACATTTCCCCAAGAAGTTCGGCCTAAAGACGATCTTCGTCGGCGATTGGGATAAGGCCGTTCTCAAATACGGCGAGCTGCTCGGCGTCGACTTATCTTACGTTAGGCCGGACAGAGCGGCCGCAAACCTCGCAGAGGCCCTAGATGCGGTGAGGGAAATGGCGAGAGATTTATAACGCCTCCTCTATGCGGCTGTGATAGTGCTCAACTTAACGTTGCCGCCTCTATTAGTGATATTCCTGGGAGCCGCCTCCCTCTCAAATATATCGCTACCGGCGCGACCAGCCTCCGCCGTCGCCGCCTTTTGGCTCAACAACACGCCGATACCTTGTTGGGTTCTCCAAGATAGGCTCTACGTGCTACAAGACGGCGAGCCCGCCTACGTCGAGTACGTGCCGCAGTTTCTCAACAAATCGGGGATATATTCGGTGTCTATCAACGCGCCCGACGGGGCCGTGATAGCCATACCGCCAGGGGTAATCGCCGAGCTAAGCCCGAGCAACTATACATTGATATCTATAAATACAACTGGATTATATATTTCTATTAAAGCGAGCAATATATCTATTGTGTTTTATCCAGCCAAGATCGTTATCTCAAGCATTAACAAAACGGCCATATCGACTACTTCGACCACCGCGACGGCCAGGACAGGGAGCTCCACGTCGACTAGTACAAGCATCCCGATCGCTGTTTCGAGCCCCTCCGGCGGACTCCCCATAACCACCATCGCGCTCGTTGTAGCGGCTGTAGCTATAGCGACGTCGATAGTCTTAATCGCCAGAAGACGTATCGATAGATGCAGCGATTTAGGCGACACCGACAAGCTGATCCTGAGAACCCTCGAGGAGGAGGGCGGACGTATGCCGCGGGCCGAGCTAGCGCGCCGGCTGGGACTGCCGGCATCGACGTTACACAAACACCTACATAAGCTCTCTAGGTACGGCTACCTGAGGCTCGTCTCCGAGGGAGGCGTCCAGAGGGTCGAGCTACTGAGAAGGTGTTCAGACGGCTAAAGACCGATCATCGTCGCCGCTCAGCGGAGTCATCACCAGCTCCTTAACGGCCGCGATTTATATTCTATGTGCGGCAACGTCAGCATGATCTCGAAGGCGAGGTTCGAGAGGTGGTTCAAGAGCTTGGCGGCCTCGGCGTCCCCTAGCGAGACGGCGCGGCGCTCGGCCCACCTTATCCAGACCCTGGCCTCGTCGACCGCAGAGCATTCGGGCGACGCGCAGGCGATCCAGCTCTTGGGCGGGCCCGGCGATATGGCGTACGCGATCTTGAGGGCCCTTCTGTAGAGCTCCAAGGCGTTGTCCAGATGCGCCGCTCTGCCCGTCGCCAGATAGAAGCCGAGCTCCATCAACGAGAAGCCGGCGAGCCTCATGGCGCGGGACTGGGGCCTCGGGAGGTTGTTGGCCGCCTTGAAGGCGTAGGCGATTGCGGCGTCCAGCGCCCCGTAGAACTTCACGATAGGCGAGTCCTTGCTCGCCCTCTCGGCCCTCCCCCTATATAGGGCCACCGTGTCTCCGCCGTCGCCTGGACAGGCGAACAGCAATAGGCAAGGCTTGACGAGCGACACGAAAATTACTCGGATGGCCTCATTATTTGTAGTAGTCAAAATAAAATGCGGCCGGGGTAACCCACCACTCTCATCCCGGCCCCTATCGGGGCAGTCTGTGTGGCGTTGAGATACTCTTCTGCTACTTAAAAACTTTTGCCTAATATTCGACGATTTTCTTGCCTTTCTCCTTCAACTCCCCCAATATGGCGTCGGCCTTCTCAACAGGCAACTTTATCGTGTAGAGATAGCCAGATAGCCGCGCCTTCAGCTTAACCACGCCCTCCTCTGGGAAGCGTTTTACTCTGATTTCTTGCGCCCCCTCGGCATATTTCCGCCATACCTCCACCAAGAATACCTCCTTAGGCATGACGCCGTGTTATCACGGGTTTTTAATTGTTATAGCGCCGCTGGGGAGGGCGATGCGCCGAGGCCGCCACCTCGCCGAATCCAAAATGTTTTTAAACGGACTAGATCGCGATGAGCCATGGAATACGTCTATGCGGCTTTGTTACTGCACTACGCGAAGCAGGAGATAAACGAGGACAACCTATCGAAAGTCCTCCAGGCCGCCGGGCTCCAGCCCGACGAGGTTAGGGTCAAGACCTTGGTGGCCGCCTTAAAAGAGGTAAACATAGACGAGGCGATAAAGTCCGCCGCGTTCGCCCCCGTAGCGGCGGCGCCCGTCGCGGCTCCGGCCGCTGGACAGCAGGCAGGAGGAGCTGCGCAACAAGCCAAGGAGGAGAAGAAGGAGGAAGAGGAGAAGAAGGGGCCGAGCGAGGAGGAGATCGCCGGATCTCTCGCCGCGCTGTTTTAAAAGCCTTTCAACTCGACGAGGGTTTTCCGCTTCTTTCTTGTATCACCACCATCTTCGAAACGACCTCGTGAACTTTATCTATATCTTTATAATATATTCTATATATCTGATTTCCAATTCTTAATTCTATAAATTTTCTTTCCGGATTATATTTATATTCCTGTATCGGTATAGGGGCCTTGAGGCCGGTGTTTTTATTTATCACTATTCCGGTGTCGTATACCTTGACGTCCGTAGCTATTATCGGGAACTGAACTGGCCGAAACGTGAAGTAATAGAGCGGCGAGAATATCGCCGTAAACGCGGCGAAGAGCGCCACATAGCCTAGGTAGTTCGCCAGGAACTGGCCCAGGCTTGGCTGTAGCCTCTCGCTCACCGCAGGCACTACGGCCGACTGCAGTGCGGGGAATATCCAAATGCCGGCTAATATTATAGGAAAAGATATAAAATATATCATAAACATTCTATTTAATTTCTTCATCTCATTAGGTAATTCTTTGTCTTTTTCAAGAGCCTTATTTACGTCTTTCTCCCCTATATCGAACAACAGCTTCCCCTTAACGACCTCCCTCGCTTGTTGCGAGCCTCTGCGGTAAGCCCTAATCCCCATCACCGCAGTTATTACAAAGATCGACGCCACGTATAGAAGGCCGACGAGCCATAGATAGCTCATCCCCAACACGGCCAGCACTGCGGCATATCCAAAGATAGTTCCTAGAGTTATGGCGATCCTTAACGCTACTTGGTTCATATAAGCGACCGTTTTAGGCCTCCTAAAAGCTTTATGCATAGCCTATCTCGACCCTCAGTGAAGGTCTACGCTATATGTAGCGACTTCGAGGGCAAACTGCCCCCATCCCACGGATTCGGGGTGTTTCTAGACAGCGGCGTCGTGTTCGACTCCTGCACAGAGGACGTAGCGAGGCGGTTTTTGGAGGAGGCGCCGCGACCTCCTATTCTGGGCATTTCGGCGGTGGACAATCTCCACCACTCGGGGGGCTTCTCTGCGTTTAACGTGCCCGTAATTCGGTGGGCGGAGGGCGTTCTTGACTTAAGGATAGGGGGCACCCTCCACCGGGTTATCGGCTTCGGCAGAGAGGCCGTGCTGATAGTCGGTAGGACCGTCATATCCCCATGCGGTCTCTTTACCATACCCTTTGGGAAACTGTCGCGCATGGGCTTGAGAGCCGACTGTTTCGTCGGCGGGCTGGGCGGGTCGACCGCCAGCCCCTACGCCGTCTCCAGAGTATTGGGGGAATTGAGGGCTCTGGGGGTGCGGTGCGTCGCGCCTCTCCACAGTCCGCCCGGAATTGTGAGGGAGGTCGAGAGGCGTTTCAACGTATATAGACTCGGGGCCGGCTCCGCGTTGGAAATACCTATATAGCATGTTCGTTGCGCCTACATGGACGTATTGGAGTCGCTGGCTCTTTACGTACTGGCTTGGCTGATAGTGGCCTTGGCGCTTTACGCTATGCGTAGAGATTTGGTCAAGGGATTCGTGTTGGTAATGTGGAGCTCCGAAAGGGCGGCCCAGTTCATAAGGAGGGTTTCAGAACGGCTCTCCTTCATACCCCTTAAGGCGTATCTAGCAATCGCGGTCGCGCTCTTCCTACTATCGGCCTACTCGCCCTATTTCCCCATACCTGCGGGGACCGGCGTGGCCTATATGCCGGGCTTCCTCTACATACTGCTGAGGTCCACATATCAGGCCTTGGCAGGTCTGGCCCACGGCGCCTCGGTGCAGGAGGTCGCCGTGGTGGGGGCGCAGGCCGGCGCAGTGCCCCTACTGCCCGGCATAACAATACCCTGGGACCAGTTGCCCTACATCGCGCTTGCCGTCGTCGCGGGCGTCGCGCTCCACGAGTTCATGCACGGATACGCCGCGGTGAGACACGGCATTAGGCTGAAATCCGCCGGCGTCTTCTCCGCCTTTTTCGTGTTCAGCGGCGCGTTCGTGGAGCCCGACGAGGAGCAACTCAAGTCCAGCCCTCTGAAGGCTAAGGTCGCGGTTTTCGTTAGCGGCGTCGCGGCCAACGTAGTCCTGGCCTTGTTGGCGCTTGCGATATACCTAGCCGGTGTACACGCCGGCCTGGGCGGCGCGGTCCTCGCGAGCATAAACCCGGCGACGGCGCAGTTAGGCCTCAAGCAAGGCGACGTAGTCGTGGCCGTTAACGGTTGCGGCGTGTCGGCCGACGTCGTCGTGCCAGACCAACTGCTGGCAACGCTAAACGCCATAGTCGGCAATTCCGCGGGGACGCCTCTATGTAGCCCCAACCAGACAATAACCCTAGTCGTCGAGAGGAACGGAAAGCTCGTTGACGTCAGCTTCCCGGCCGAGAGGATCTACGTAGGCGCTCCGCTGACCAGCTTAATATACGGGGGGCCTATGTACGAGGCCGGCATAAGGCCTGGCGACGTGGTAACCGCTATCTACGGCTGCGGCGGCGCCTACCGTATATACTCCAGCGGCCAGCTCATATCGGTTATCCAGAAGATAGTCGCCAACGGCCTATGCAGGCCGGGCGATCAAGTCGTCGTAAGCGTACTACGCAACGGGAAGGAGGAGAACTACACAGTGGTCCTCGGCCACAATCCGGATAACTACACCAGGCCGTTCTTCGGGATCTATACAAACGGCTTGGGCCAGCTGGGCTTCAATACGTCTGTCTTCTCGGCATCTCTCTTCGCCAATACCCTATTTGTGAAGATAGTTATGTGGTTCTTCTTAATAAATCTAGGACTTGCTCTAATAAACGCACTGCCTATATATCCGCTTGATGGTGGCTTGCTCGTTCTGGCTATCCTTGAACGGTATCTAGGCAAGAACAACGCTACCTATATAGTCTATAGCATAACCGCCGTATTGGCGGCGTTCTTGGTGTTCGACTCCGCGCTGGGCATCATAAGCGGCATATATAAGCAGATATTTTCGTTGCTTAGATGAGCCGGCGGACGGCCTACGGACTTCTGCTCGGGATCCTCTCAGTAGCGACGGCGTTGGCTGTCGCGTGGATGCCGATAGGTCCGCTCCTTTCAGACGAGCCCCTCCCAGCGCCGCCCAACCTGCTGATAATCAACGGCATTATTCAGCCCGGCAATGGATTCCTATGGTATTATCTTTGGAAAGCCACGATAATTCTCGTGATCGTCTTCTTCGCGGCCCTGATAGCGTCTTTCTTCGTGGAGGTAGGGCCGGGCATCAGGTCGTTCTTCGCAGTTATATCGTTCGCAATAGCCGCGCTCCACTACGCTAACCTCCTCGCCATGACAAACTCTATAAAGATATATCCATTATTTTATATAATTAACATAAATATAAATGGAAATTTAATAAATCAATATTATTTAGATATAGGCCAACTATTTATAATTTATGGAATATATAATATCTTTAGGCTATTTAAGGAATAGCTCCTCGTACTGCTTTACGTACTCCACAGATTCCTTCAATGACGCAAATAGGCTTCTGGCGTACTCCACATCCTCGCGCTTTATCGAGTCTCTGCCGGCATCTTTGGCCCTTATGTATGCGGGCACCAGGAGCTGTATGGCGTAGCGTAGCGACTCCTCGGCGCCTATTTTAGTCAGAAGCTCCAGCGCGTCGTCGCTTAGCTTTATGCCCTCCTCGTTTGCCTTTATCTTGACGATCTCCCTGACTTCCTTGTCGCTGTACGGCTTTGTCCGTATTATAACTAGCCTGTCCAGCATATCCCGCGGGATCCCGTGCGGCGACTCTATATCGGTTCCCCTGATCTTCGCTATGCCTCTATTGGTCGCCAGCACTATTATCGGCGCCATCTCGCTCTCCATAGCCCTCGAGAGGAACGCGAAAGATTCTATGTCCAGCAGATGCGCGTCGTCTATGAATAGAATGCCGGGGACCAACTCGGCCTTGCCTTCATCCACTATCTTCTTGACGAATTCATCAGCCTCGCGCCTCACCTCCTCAGGTATTTCCTTGGTCTCCTCCACAAAGCCGAAGAGCGCCGCGGTCAGAAGCCCTCTCTGTCTGGCGAAAGCCACGTCTATGTCGTTGAGAGTGAAGAAGCGCGTTATCTCCTTCTCCTTATACACCGGGCCCTTGGGCAACTCTATCCTCCTCCTGACCGATATGTCGTACTGCTCGCCGGACTCCCCTCTGCCCTCGACCGTGACCCTCCCCGTCTCCTCATCTATCATGATCACGTCGCCTTCCTCGACGCCGAGCTCTATGAGCTGGACCGCTATCTCGGCGGGCACCCTCAACGTCTTCTCCTCGTCCTTGGTCCTAAGCCTTATCGTGGCGCCCCTCGGCACTTGGACATACGGGTTGTAGGGGTGCCGGTCGTATCTTATATCTATCGACTTCACCTCGCCCTCGTAGACCTTGCGCCACTCCCTCATCCTTATGCCTATGGCTCTCCTCAACGCCCGCATGAGGAACTCCGTCTTCTTCAGCTCTGCTGAATATATCTCCCCAGCCGAGAGCGCCACGAAGGGAGTATCTTCGCTCAACTCCTTCGCGATTCCGATAGCCAACGCGGTTTTCCCCGTGCCGGGAGGACCCACAATCAACACCCCCTTGCCGGCGAACTTGCCCGCCTTTATCATCTTAACGACCATATAAGCCGCCTCCCTAGCCTCCGTCTGCCCCACGAAGCCGTCCGCGGAGAACTCCACCTTGCCGTCCTTGACTCCAAGTCCCTTTATATGAGTATGCGCGGCAAATCTCTCGAACTTAGCCTTAACTTCCTCTATCTTTATAGACGACATGGTGGCGAGTATCTCCGGCAAGATTTAAGCTTATCACGGCGGTAGCCCGTCGACGATAAACATGGAATTGACCGCCTGCTGAATAAGACGGCCGAAGCGCGACGCTGTGACGGCTTCGGCAGTTAACTACGGCGCCGCCATCGCCAAGATCGGCGTATAATATATTTAATATTGAGGTGCCCAAGAAGACGTTATGGATATACGCTACTTGAAGATCTTATCGTTCTTGGCTATGACTAAATCATTCGCCGGCCGGCGTTATTTATCCCAGAAACTCGGCCTCGGCGAGGGCGTCATCAGAAGGCTTTTGGACATAGGCAAGGAAAATAGCCACATATTAGTGAATAGAGCAGGTGTGAGGATAACTGAGGGTGGGCTGGACTATCTAACACAAACTTTTGCTAAATGCGGAATTAAACCTTTAATATATACTAATAGATTTGGCGAAAAGCTATGCGGACAGATCTGCGTCGCCTTCTCGCTAAATAGGCCCGTCGACAACATCGTGAAGTTCAGAGACGAGGTTGTAAGGAGAGGGGGGTGCGGGGCCATCATAGCGTATCTAAAGGGAGGCTCTATATACATCCCGCTCGCCGAGAGGAGGCTGGAGGACTTGGACAGCGACTTGGCATCCGCTCTGAGAACTCTTTTAAAGGAGGGCGATACTTTAATCGTATCTTGCGGCGATAATTTCGGACAAGCCATGGCCCCCCTAGACGTGGTCTGCGTGATGAAATAACCCGGACGGAGTTGATGAAGTTCGGCATCCTATCTGATTAACAGTTATCAATATAGATCTACATAGAAAGGCTAAAGCAACGTTTTAGAGGGACCTAAGCCTTGATATCGATGAGCGAGCAGACCGTGTCTATAAGGACAACTGGCAAGGTTATACAATCTCCATGCGGCCCCATAGTGCACGGCCTCGAAGACGTCTTGGTCAAGATCACCTCCATAAGCGATATCGATGGACACGCCGGCAAGCTCTGGTATAGGGGGTATAGGATAGAGGATCTGGCCGAGAACTCGACATATGAGGAGGTGGTCTACCTCCTCCTCTACGGCAAATTGCCGAATGTAAAGGAGCTCGACGGCCTCAAGAGAAGGCTTGCGGCTAACAGAGACTTGAACCCAGCCACGATCGAGGTCATCCGCTCGCTGGCTAAGGCACATCCCATGTTCGCCTTGGAGGCCGCGGTAGCCGCCGAGGGGGCATTCGACGAGGACAACCTAAAACTGGCCGAGGCTCTGAGGGCCGGCCGCTACAAGCAAGAAGAGAAGGACCTCGCCCTCAAGATAGCGGAGAAGCTCGTGGCTAAACTGCCCACCATAGTGGCCTACCACTACAGGTTCTCCAAGGGGCTGGAGCCCGTAAGGCCGAAGGCCGACCTATCGCATTCCGCCAACTTCCTCTACATGTTCTTCGGGAAGGAGCCCGATCCTCTGGCCACCCGCGCCATAGATCTCTATCTGATCCTCCACGCCGACCACGAGATCCCGGCGTCGACGTTCACCGCGTTGGTCATAGGAGCTACTCTGAGCGATCTATACTCGGTGATAGCGGGCGCTATAGGGGCTCTGAAGGGACCCCTCCACGGAGGCGCCAACGAGGCGGCCGTCAAGTCGTACCTAGAGATAGGCGATCCCGCGAAGACCAAGGACCTCGTCGAGGCGGCGACCAAGCCGGGCGGCCCCAGGCTGATGGGCGTCGGGCACAGGGTCTACAAGGCTTACGACCCAAGGGCCAAGATATTCAAGAAGCTGGTCGAGGACTACACGGCCAAATTCGGAGATCCGCAGAAGCTCTACGCGATAGCGAGCGGTATAGAGCAAGCCGTCTTGTCGCACGAGTATTTCCAGCAGAGGAAGCTCTATCCCAACGTGGACTTCTGGTCAGGGATCGTGTTCTACTATATGGGGATACCCTACGACTACTTCACGCCGCTGTTCGCCATGTCGAGGGTGGTGGGCTGGACTGCGCACGTGTTGGAGTACTGGGAGAACAACAGGCTGTTCAGGCCGAGGGCTTGCTACGTAGGCCCGCACGATCAGCAATATATCCCGCTCAACTCACGCACCTAAGCTAGGGAATAGACTATCTTCAAAACAAGGTTTTTCCTCTTCCCCCGGAGCTCTAAATACGACGTATAGCCCTCATGCCTCAATCTGCCTACCACAGGCAACCCAGCTTCTTTCAGGGCTTCCTTGATTTTTCCAACGACGGCGCTGGGCAGTTTGAGCTCTCTGGCCAGCGTCTCAGATATGGAGTTCACGACGTCGTGCACCTCCTCCTCCAGCGCCTCGTCTTCAAACCCTTTGTCGTACTCGACGCGGACTATCCGCCCGTCTTCGTCCTTCCACAAGACTACAAGATCGCCCAGATGGATTTCGGCAAAAACAGTCATTTAGGTATAAGCCCGGAGTCCATAAGCACTTCTAAGGTCTTGACGCTCTTGCCTATGATCTCCTGCGCTATGTTCAGCTCCTCTCTGTAGCTCAGAGGACGGCGGGCGAGGCCTAGCTCGGAGGCCTTTGCAGCGACTGCCGCCGCCTCGCGGGGGTACACTTCCCATTCGGTCATCTTTGGAAGTATGTAGTCTTCGCTCATTCTACCCTCGACAAATTTGGCGAGCTCCTCGGCGGCGGCTATAAGCATCTCGTCGGCCACCGTCTTGGCTCTGACATCTAGCAAGCCTCTGAAGACGGCGGGGAATACCAGCGAGTTGTTGACTTGGTTCGGCAGATCGCTTCTGCCGGTCGCCACTATCTTGGCGCCGGCCTCCTTCGCCTCCCAAGGCCATATCTCCGGCGTGGGGTTGGCCAACGCGAACACTATGGGGTCCTTGTTCATCTGCGCCACCCACTCCTTTTTTATAATGCCGGGGCCGGGACGCGACGCGGCCACGACTATGTCGACGCCCTTCATGGCCTCGGCTATTCCGCCCTTCCTGCGCTCAGCGTTTGTCCTCAGCGCCAGTTCGTACTTCCAGGGGTTCTCCACCATCAGCCTATCTATGTCGTCCCGCTCCGGATGGAGTATGCCCTTGGTGTCGACCAGTATGAGGTTGCCCGGCTTTACTCCGTAGGCCATGAGGAGCCTCGCGGTGTATATGTTCGAAGCGCCGGCGCCTATAAGCGCTATGGTCGAGTTCTTGAGGTCCTTGCCCGTGAGCTTCGCCGCGTTGATCAAGCCCGCGAGAGTTGCCGTGGCCGTCCCTTGCTGGTCGTCGTGCCACACCGGTATCCTAAGCTCCTTGCTCAACTGATCCAACAGCCTGAAGCATTTGGGCGACTCTATATCCTCTAGGTTTATCCCGCCGAAGGCGGGCTCTACCGCCTTCACGACTTCTATAAACTTATCGGCATCTCTAGCCCTTATAGGTAGCGGAACGGCGTCAACCCCGCCGAGGTATTTGAATATCAAAGCCTTGCCCTCCATCACCGCGTACGCCGCCTCGGGCCCCACGTTCCCCAGCCCCAGCACTCTGGTGCCGTCTGAGATTACCGCTATCACGTTCCATCTCGACGTGAGCTCGAACGCGAGGTCCGGATTCTCCGCGATCCTCCTAGAGACTTCGGCGACGCCCGGGCTGTAGTAGATCGCGAAGTCGTCCATAGAGGTGACGGGCACCTTAGGCACCGTGGCGAACTTCCCGCCGTAACGTCTATGCACCTCCACGGACAGCTTGTACCACTTATCCACCATCGCCTTTTTTACGTTTTTAAGGTATAAATGTATTGCCTTGTTTATGGCGTCGACAATTGGCGAATATAAGAGCGTTATTACGTGGAATACCGGATATATAGAGGTAAGAAAAGAAAATAGAGTCATCTATACGGCCGTCTTGAGGAATCTCGCCGTCGGCATCTACCGTATACTCAACTCGCTACAGGAGGCGAGCAGAGGGCTGGTGGGCATGAGGCTGACTCTAACCGCCTGCGACGACTGGACGGCATACGTCGAGCCCAAGATCACCGGCGTCGGGTGGCTTGTGGACTACGGCCTCCGCACGGTGGTCGGAGCGAGGTGTTTGGACGGCCTATGCGTGTTGGCCCAGAGATGTGTAAGCCAAGACGTCTCGTATATAGATCACAGGAACTACGACGGGCCGTTGATATCAGCGGCTTTCGGGTTCGGCCTAGCCGATTTCTAGGCTTAAATAGAGCCCAGGGTGTTGATCCGGTGATGTAAAGGTTTCCGGGGCGATAGGTGAACGCGCCGCGACTGCTGACTATACGAGCCCGGTATCTTCTAGGGCTCTTTCAGCGGCTTCTCTGCTCAGCCCGGATTCGCCCAGTATGGTGTATCTATCGGGCCTGAGCTTGTGGGCCATGGTCAACGCTTGGATCGCCAGATCCCTATCCACGCCTGCCTCCTTCAATCTTATGGGCAGGCCCGCCGACTTGACCACTTCCTTCAGCTTGCGCCAGTTCATGCCGTGTAGATACGCCATCACTATAGCTCCCAGCGCCACCAGCTCTCCGTGCACTATATCCCTCAAGCCGGCCTCCTCCGCGCGTAGTTCTATCGCGTGGGCGAAGAGGTGTTCAGAGCCGCTACAAGGCCGTGAGGAGCCGGCTATGCCCATGGCAACTCCGCACCCGATCAAGGACTTCACCAACGTCCTCACGTCCTCCTCCCGTTTAAAGCCGCTTATCTTAGCCGCGTTCCTGGCCACTATCTCGTAGCTGGCTCTGGCCAGAATAGCGGCGTACTCGCTGTAGTCCTCGCCCTTGACTCTATGAGCCAGCGCCCAATCTCTGAGGGAGACCGCCTTGCCTAAAAGATCGCCTATCCCGGCCCTCAGAAGTCTCGGCGGCGCGCCCAGAATTATCTTGGTATCGGCCAGGATGGCCAGCGGCGACACCGCCACCTTGCCGTATTCGCTCAATTTTTTGTTCAATACATATGATATGTAGGGCGACGCTATCCCGTCGTGGCTGGCCGACGTGGGTATGATTACCAGAGGCTTTCTGCTGATATAGGCAACAACCTTGGCCAAATCGAGGGGCTTGCCTCCGCCGATGCCCACAACTATATCTTGGTCGACCCTAAGTCTTAGATCCTCCTCGGAGAAGATGTGGAACTCGTACTCCAGCTGGGACAGTATAGATTCGGCTATCCGCCGCGACGTGGTGGGGCCCGTAATTACGGCGATTCTTCTAGCCCCAAGCTTAGCGAGGACTTCGCCCAGCTTTAACGCTGCCCCCGGCCCGAATACTACGTACCTAGGTACCTCGAAGCTTTCAAGCTCCTTCACGTAGAACTTGCGCCAGGTCCTTGGCCGAGATAGCTCTTATATCTTTTATTGTAATAATATTCTTCTCTTTTACAATAGGTTTATTTACATAAATAACATTATTGGTCCTCAATATATTTATTAGCTCAGTAACGGGGTAGACAGTGGCTCTAAGTCCTGAGAGCGCGCCGAGTTTTGCTAGATACGCTGGGACTACAAAAGGAGCCAGCACCGTCGCCCCGGCCTCTATAAATCCCTTCGTCATGTTGGCCAGCTGCTCCACGTCTATCGCTATCTCCGATTTCTTATTGGGAGGTTTCTTGTTAGTAACAAAATAATACATCTTATACCCGCCTATCAAGATATATGTATCAAATGACTTTATCACTTGATCTATATTTCTTATATCTTTAAAGTCTATATCATAGTTAACATTGACGTCTCTAGCGCCGACCGCTGTAGATAGGTCGTAGCCCTGCGACGATAGGTAGGACTTCAACGTGGCGTATTCCCCCCTCACGTCGTCGATAACGTATATCAGCCCCTTGGCCATTGTGCCGCGTTGATACCGGATATTTAAAATTCTATCTCGGCCTACGCGAGGATAGTAGTAAGTTGACTATGTAGTCGGCGGCTATCTCGGCGTGTTCGAACGGTCTGGACTGAGGCCTCCCCCTGAAGTTGATTATGTGGACGGTGCACTCCGCCGCATTCGCCGCAGCGAACGCGTAGTATCTGTTGGCCATCTGGTGGAGCTCGATCTCCTCCTCGGTCTCCACGTCTCTGAACCTCGTGGGATCCCCTCTACGCCTCTCCAGTATGTCCTTGGGGTCGTACTCGACCAGCACTATGGAGTCGGGCTTCAGCCTGGCCACAACCCTATCGGGGAGCCCGGGGTAGTATCCGCCCATCATCTTAATCGAGGCGTGGGTGTCCACTATGACGTCGCCTGGCAGAGACGCTATGTAGTCGGCGGCCTCCTCCTGCACTTTCCTGTACTCCTCCACCGGTATCTTCCTACGCATATCGTCTCTATTCTCTATGCCGTACTTCTTCCTGGATATCTCGAGCATGACGTCGCCGAAGTTCACGATCTGGACGTCCGGCAACTTCTTCTTTACATAGCTCATAATGGTCGTTTTGCCGCTTCCGGGAACCGCGACTAGGATAATTCTCATCGAGTACTGAAGAGATCCCTTCTTTTAAGTTTTACTTAGTAATTATGGATTTCAACAGAAGGAAAGCCTCTCTCGGCGACGGCGCAGACGTGATGGCCCTGCCTATGATCGCCACGTCGATCTCCGTCCCGGCTATCTTCTCGAGCTCTTTCTGCCCTATCCCGCCAGCGACGGCGACCGACACGCCGAGGTGCTTTATCCTCAAGGCCTCCGCTATCAGTTGATCTATAGTCAACCCCCTCCTCCTCTGCACGTCGATGCCGAGGTGCAATATCACCATGTCCAACGTAACTCTGTCAAGTACCTCTCTAACTCTGTCGTAGGGGTTCGCCACCCCTATCGTGTCCAGCGCCGTCTTGAGGCCCAGCTCCCTGCCCCTGCGCGCGAACTCCTCTATCGTCTCGACGTTTGTCGCGGCCATGACGGTCGCCCAATCGGCGCCGGCCGCCTTAGCGAGCTCGGCCTCCAGAGCGCCCACGTCGGCCGTCTTGAGATCTGCGACCACCTCGGCCGTGGGACATGCGGATTTCAACAAGGCCACGGACCCCACGCCGAACGTCTTTATGAGAGGCGTGCCCGCCTCCAACAAGTCGGCGCCAGCGGCGCATAGATCCCTCGCCATGTGTACGGCTCTGAGCAGGTCCGTCAAGTCGAGGGCTACTTGGATCTTCATGTAGGAATTAAAAACCGCGGATATTACAGTTACGTGGCGTGCGGGAAGCCCAAGGACTATCAATACGGCGAGCACACAGCCGACGTCCTCGTGGTGGCCTACGGCTGCACCCTTGAGGAGGCCTTCAAGAATGCGGCGATAGCTACGGCGGATATAACCTACTACAGCGAGCGCGTAGCGCCGGTGGAGGAGAGGAAGATAGAGGTCGAGCACGACGATTTGGAGGGGTTGCTCTTCTCTTGGATCAGCGAAGTGTTGTACCTCTTCGACGGGGAGAAGTTCGCCGTGGCTAGGGATATCGAGCTGAGGATATCCGGCGGGGGGCCGTACAGACTTACGGCGTCTGTGAAAGGCGAGAGGTACGACATAGATAGGCACGGGTTCAAGGGCCTTATAGTCAAGGCCATGACCTACAACATGATGGAGATAAGGCACGACGGTTTCTGGACTGTGCAGTTCGTCGTCGATATATGAGCTTCTACGACTTCCTCTGGCAGGCGGTCAAGAAGCCGGAGCTCCTCGCGGAATACGCGGAACGCATCGGCGTACGTATCGAGATCTACGGCGACGCCGACTTTTACGATAGGCTTAAACAAATCGCAATTTGGGCCGTAGAGATCCTCGAGAGGGAGGCCGCGCACATCGACGTAGCTATCCCGCAACTGAGAGAGAGGTGCCGCGATGTCGCTCGCTTCGTTGCAGAGGCGAAGATGGACCTAGAAGCCGTCGGGAGGGATGCCTCGGGCCTGAGGCAACCTAGGTGTTAGATAACCTCCAGCTCGTCCTCGGCCAGCGCTTGGGCCAGCTTCCTCCTATCCTCATCCCTGGGGATTAGGCGGAGCAACAAGATCCATTTATTCAGCTTCACGCACTTCGGCTCATTGAGGGATATAACGTAAGGAGATAAAACAGAGGATACGCTATTTTGGCTGAAGCAGATTTTTAAGGCCGCCGCCAGATTCGCGATGGCTATCGTTGAGGTAGCCAAGCCCTCTATCGTCTTCAAAACAGATCTCAAGTGCCCTAAATGCGGCTCCGATCTGACGTTCATAGAAGAGGGGGATAACGTATGGCTTGGATGCGATAGATGTGCTCTATATATCAAAATAAGTAAAAGAGATGTGAGGCGTTATTGGAACTACGTATCGCGCAGAGTGCTCTGGCGCGATCTCCTCCAGGATCTCTACGGCCTATTCAAGGACGCCGCCTTGGGTTAGTCCTCCCCTATCTTGTACTCGCGGCCGTGTCTAACTATGCGTAGCCTCGTCTTTAACGGTATCACGAAGCCGGCGTTCGTCAATATTCTGTAGAGCTCGTAGTCCCACAGCTCGTTGATCACCCCCTGTCTGTGCAGATCCACTATCTTTCTGAGGAGAGGCATGAGAGAGTCTCCGTACAGCTCCAGAGACGTCTTCAGAATCTCCTCAGCTCTTTCGCCTCTCAGCAAGCCTCTGACTATCCTTATCACGTCGTCGTTGGTAAGCGGCTTCTCCTCAGGCTTCTTCGACATCGCTTGTCTGATCGCCATCTCCAAAGCCTTTTTCTTGATGATGGTGTCTATCTCGTCCGACATATACCCCGCCGCGGCTCTCATTAATAAGTCTTTGATGTCTAGGTGAGGAAGATCTCGCCCAACACGACCGGCATAAACACGCCGAGTTTTGTCAGAATATCCGGCCGCACCTCGCCTACATAGCCGTCGACCTCGCCTTTAAGCTCGGCGCATCTTCCCTCAGTACACCAGTACATGTGCCCGTTCTCCAACCTGCACTCGACGCCGAGCGCTATACATAGCGATCTAAATACCGAAATGCCGTCGGTGATCGTGACGCCGTCGCCTCCTATAGCCGCGGCGACGGCTCTTCTGGTGAGCCCCTCCGCGACTACGTCGCCTATCTCGAACAGCTTAACCCTAGATCTCTTCAGACCCGAGACCACGCTCAGCAAGCCGGGGAGTAACGAGCTTCTCACAGCGTCTAGGCGCTCCGATACGGGGTTCATAACCCTCGCGTACCTTAAACCGAACGCGTCGAGAAGCGCCGAGTGGATCAAGACGCCGTTCATGACCTCTTGGAATCCCAACGACAGCAAGGCTCTTCGGGCATCCTCGGAGGAGATCTCCGATCTGTGTCTTCTTCCGGCCGTGATTATAGGAGGCGGTGCTCTGGATATATTGCCGTAGCCCTTCATTATGGCTATATCCTCGGCTATATCGACCCAGCTAATTATGTTGATCCTATAGGGGGCTACGAGCACACTGTCGCCGCGCACGTCGTGGCGCGCGCGGCGTAGCAGAGTTCTGTATTCCTCGTCGCTCAGATCGACGCCCAGCATCTCGCCGACTTGTCTCCTATCCACGTATACCTCACGGCTTTCCAGCCTAGTCGGATATACGCCGTTTATCTTAACCAGCTCCACCCTTCTGCTCTTGCTACGCTCCAATAGGTTGTAGACGAGTATGGATAAAATCTTTAACAACGGCTCCAGTTGCGGCCCCGTCACGTCGATGAGGACATCCCTAGTGCTTGGAGTGACCTTGCAACATTCGCTACCCAGGACGGGCACTACCACCATTATCTTGCCTTCGGAGTCCACGAGCGCCGGCGGGGTCTCCCTCTTTATGAGAGAGGCGTATTTCCTCCCCTTGTCGGTGACCTCGTACATCTCCCTCACCTTGATCTCTCTGTCGAATCCCAGCGGCGTATACCTATCCTCCTGCGATATCCTTCTGTAGAAAATAGGCGGCTTGATCTTCGATAGGTCGTAATACCCTATGGCGATCTTTCTCCTATCGCGTCCGTAGGTGTCGTGGAGCTTCTCTTGCAACTGTATCATCTGGACTATCGCCTCGTCGTCGAGCGCCAAGTCTCTGACAACCGCCATCACCGCGTAGGGCCTCTCCTCTATGATCCCCTCGTACCTCAGCTCGATAGCTCCCTCCTCGACCTCGGCCTCCGGAAGGCCTTCCTCTATCCCTAAAATGCCCTTTAAAGTCCTCGCCAGGCCCTCCGCCGAGAAGTGATCCGGCCTATCGTGCGTTATCTCTATCTTAAGCCTATCGCCTTCCCGCCCCTCCACCTCACCCTTTACATACTCAAGCGCGTTGAGGATCTGGGCCTCGGAGGCGCCTACAAGGCGTTGTAGATCCCACAACGATACGTCTATTACTGGCATGTGCCACAGATAGAATCCTTATAAAACATATGCCCGTCGTAGGCTATGGGCAGAGAGCGCGCCGAGGAGTATTTCAAAAAGCTCGCCGAGGCTCTCGAGAAGAGGTCCAGACGTTTGACCGTGGAGTGGCGGCGCGACGAGGCCTTCGGCCAGATCCAGCTGGGCGAGGACTTCTACGTGTTCATAGTGCTGTCTTGGGCCGGCGATGAGTACTACATAGAGTACATGGTCGGCGACGAAAACGCCGTAGTGCAGGCCAGACATGTCGATATGCTCGACGAGGCCGTCTCGATAATCAAGGAGGCCCACGGCCTCGCGGCCAAGATGGGCTTGTTATCGTAGGGTAGGAGAAGAGATTTAAACACCTCACTATCTGGCAAGCGATGTCTGCGCCTCAGGAAGCGGAAGCTGCTCAACGCGGAAGGACCGGGTGGCCGCAACCGGCCGTGATCGCCCAAGAGGAGTGGGGCACGTTTAGGTACAGGGGCAAGACCCTCGACGATATCCTTTCGATGTCTATGGACGATTTCATAAAGCTACTGCCTGCCAGACAGAGGCGGAGCTTGCGGCGCGGGCTAAAGCCCGAGCACAGAAAACTGCTTGAGAAGGTGAGGAAGGCCCGCGCCTTGGCGGCGCAAGGCAAGAAGGTGACCATAAAGACGCATAGCAGAGACATGATAATCCTCCCCGAGATGGTCGGCCTAACCATCCAAGTCTACAACGGCATCACTTGGATACCGGTCTACATATCTCCTTGGCACGTAGGGCACTACCTCGGCGAGTTCGCCATAACGTGCAAGCCCGTACAGCACGGCGAGCCCGGACTCAAGGCCACGAAGTCGTCGCTACATATAGCCGCTAAGTGATATGGCGGTCATCAAACTGCCCTCGAGGCCCCATATAGGCGACACGATAACCTTCCCCAACGGCGTGAAGGTAAGAGTTGCCGATATCGGTATTCCTTGGATCCAGCCCCCCGCCGCCGCGTGCGACGACCCAGAATGTCCCTGGCACGGCAATTTGAAGATAAGGACGAAGTTGCTGGAGGTTGAGGTGGAAAGCGTGAGGATGCACAAAGCCGCTGTGGTTGTTCACGAGTGGATACACTACGTCCCCAAATACAAACGTTACGAGAGGAGGAGGAGAAAGCTCCACGTGAGGGTTCCCGAATGTATAGAGATCAAGCCGGGCGACAGAGTTATTATCGCCGAGACGAGGCCCTTGGCCAAGACAATCTCTTGGGTGGTTATAGGTAAGAAGGAGGACGTCGTCGAGTGGTCCGCCAAACGTGAGGTATTGACGACTTGAGCCAGGTAATAGCTGACTCAAGAGAATATAGAACTGATGTTATTAAGTATATAAAGGAGGCCGGTTGCCAGGTCGTACAGAGACAGCTCGAGATAGGCGACTATATAGCTGGCAATTTCTTATTTGAGCGGAAGAGCGCCCACGATTTCATATCTTCGATAGTAGACGGGCGGCTGTTCGACCAAGCGGCTCGCCTCCTCTCAAGCGGCCAGAGGCCGGTGATCATAATAGAGGGCGATCTGTGGAGGGCGGCCGATATGCGCGAGGTCCATCAAAACGCCATACTAGGCGCCGAGCTGGCTATAGCGAGGATGGGCGTAGGCATGTTGTACACTCGCTCGCCCGAGCAGACCGGCCATGCCATATGTCTGGCCGCTAGGCAGGCCGAAAGAGAAGATAGAGGAATCCGGATCCCGCACACTAAAGGCGCTGATTTAAGGAAGCTACAGATAGAGTTCCTCTCGTCGTTGCCCGGCGTGGGGATCAAAACAGCAGAACAACTGCTTAAAAAATACGGAAGCCCGCTTAAGGCGATCCAGAACTATAGATCTTGGCCTCTCCCGGATAAGGCTCTGGCAAGAATAAGGAGAGTGCTGGAAGGTCTACAAGAGGACAACGAGACGGATCTCTCCGCGTTCTTCTAGTCAATCCAACGCCATTCTCCACTCAATACCCAGATCCCTCGGTAAAGGCCCGCATTCTGGAGGCGGCGCCTCCAATATCCGTCTCATACTTAACGCGAGCGGCGTCGGCCTTCTATTCTCGTCTATCAAGGCGAAGAACGGCTTGTATCCGAGACCCCACTCGTAGCCGTGCAGAAAAGACCACCAAATAACGGCTACTGGCTCTATTTTCCGAAATACACGCGCCATTTCGCACAGATAGGCCGATCTAACGCGTTCATTGCGGGTAGCTATCCCGTACTCCGTCACGGCTATTCTCGGCGCCTTTAACTCAAGAAGCGCTTCTGGCTCTAAGAGGCTCCTAAAATCCCCTAGCGAGACCTCTGTGACTACGTAGAAGTTAATCGCCGCAACGTCCATCTCCTTTGCCAGATCCAACGTAGAGGGGCTTAGCTTGGTGAATACCCATTCTAGAGGCTTTAGATGTGGCTTAGCCCTATACTTCCTGTAGGGGTGCGTAAACGATGCAGGAACGCCGTAGCTCTTGGCGAGATCTCTAGCGGCTAGTATCGCCTCCCTTATGTTGCTGAACGCCCTCGCGGCGTGTTTATATGCAAAGAATCCGTACGGCGGCAGATCTCCTTTTAAATAGGCTAGGTATACATATATTTCTGGCTCGTTAAATATTAGTAAAAATTTTATGTATTTTTTGAAATTTCTTAAAATTATATCTATATAATTTAGAAAAAGTTTAATTATATTTTTAGATTCCCACCCTCCCTCCTTCCAGATCCATCTAGGATTTGTAAAGTGATGAGCCGTTAACCATATCTCAAGACCGGCGCCCTCTATATAGTCTAGGTATTTTTCGAAGAAATTAAGCCATGTTATGCTATATTTGCCCCTTACCGGCTCGAGCAACGCCCACTCTATGCCTGTCCTGAACGAGTCTAGCCCTATCTTCTTGGCCAGGAGTATATCCTTTTCGAAGAACTGGATATGTCTAGCCCCTATCTCGTCTGGTAGATCGCAACCGCATATTCCGAAATGTTGATACGGCGATATGGCGGCCCCTATCTTCATCTGAGCACTAATACGCTCGTGGGGGCCGAAAGAGCTATGGCGGTAGATACCGAGTTGTACAGTAGGGCCTCAATACCCGTGCGCCCCCTCGACTCAACGATCACCAAATCGTACAGCCCCCTCTTTATCTCCTCAAGTATTGCGGACGCTACAGTCTCCCCCTCCTTGAGACGCTCTACTTTAAGCTCATACACTATATCGTTTGCATATTTCGATAATAATTGATTTATTTCTTTAGTCTTATCTATATTATCTATTATATATAAAAATACAATATGAGATCCATATCTAGTATAGAAGTCCTTCGCGACCTCTATGGCTATCTGCGACCTCTCGTCGGGGGTTATAGGGACTAGGACTTTCCTGAATCTGTAGGCGAGTTTGTACGAGGGCTCGTCAACCATATCTCTTTCCATGCGCGATTATGCCCAACGCTTTATCAGTTTTCTCTATCGAGGTCCATTTATCCGCCAACCTCCCCACTGCCCTTATTGCGTCTATGTTCTCGGGCACCACTACGGCCTCTTGATGGACTCCGTACATTAGGTATAGCTCGCGCCCGTTTACGGTGACGGAGTCCGAGATGACGGCGACCTCCCAGATATCGCCGCGCGGCCTGCCCATATCCCTAGCCCATTCTACTATCTGCGCGAGGCTGTTGTACCCCGCCTTTACGTCGAAGAGCAGGATCCTGGGCGTAGATGCCAACACGTCTATCACCCTCTCCCTACTCGGCGCGTCGTCGAGCTCTATGTAAGCCATATGCATATGCATTATGGTGACCGGCACCGCCACAGCCACTGTGACTATGTCCACGTCGCCGAGCACCGTCTTGGCGTCGGGGCCGTGGTGGCTCGGTATCGTGGCCGGGTTGGGCACCACGTCGTTTATGGGGCCCTTCTTGTACTCCCTCGGATCTGCCCCCCTCCTCGCTATGAAGATCCTGGCCTTCCTGATGCCGAGCCCGTTCAGCCTAAGGGCCGACAACACCCTCGATATCCCGGTGGTGTTGCAACTGACCACCCTCACGAACCTCTTGCCCACGGCGCTCTCGAAATTTGCCAACGCATTGAAGCTGACCTCCGCCACGTCGGCCTCCTCGCCCCCCTGGAATATAGCCGGCCTCCCCGCCTTTACGTAGAGGCCCTTGTTCTCCGCCCCTACGCCGTCGGGCGTGGCGTCCACCACGATGTCGGCCTCCGATATTAGGTCGGCTAATCCGCCCCAGACCTCTACGCCGACCTTACGGAAATTCTCGCGCCGGTCGTCGGGCGCGTATATCCTGTAGCCCCTCCGCGCCGCCAGAATTGCGCCGTAGTCGGGCGTCGTCTTGAACACGCCGACCAGCTTCATGTCGTCTTGCGCCGCAACGGCGTCGGCCACTCTCTTGCCTATGGTGCCGTAGCCGACTACGGCGACTTTCATAGCCAGAACCTCTCGGCCGATTTAACCAACGCGTTGACAGCAGGCAATTCCTCCGACAGCGCCATCAAGAAGGCGCGGCCTCCCGTAGATACGTGGAAGATCTTGTCGAGGACTCCCGCCTTCTCGGCGGACAGTATTGTGTGGCCCCCTCCTATAATCGCCCTACGCCTGCTAGCGGCCTCCAAGATGCGGCGCGTGCCGGCGAAGAAATCTGGCTCCTCTACCCTGCCCATGGGCCCCGTCACTACTACGTATTCGTAGTCGTTTATTATCTCTGCGAACTTAGTAGCCGTGGCGTCGCCTATATCGCCCGGGACTTCGTCTAGATTGGATAGGCTCAGCTCGCCGGTCCTAGACTTGAAGTCCTCCGGCAATACGATGAAGTCTCCGTAGGTTTCCAACAACATCCTAGCCTTCTCCACCTCGGACAGCAAGCCCATGCCCTCGAGGAACTGCCTTACAGACGGCCCCACGCGCGATTTGGCAGAGGCCATGACGACAGACACAAGGCCGCCGACGAGCACCTTATCTGCGAGACCTTTGTCTAACACCTCCTTTATCGCTCTAAGGGACTCCGGCACCTTGGCGCCGCCGACAACGATCAGCGTGAGCTTCCTGTTGCGCCAGATCTCCGAGAGGGCGGTTAATTCTCTTTCCATCACGTAGCCCATACACGAGGGCATGACCATGGGGAAGCCCACCACGCTGGGTTGCGATCTGTGCGCCACGGCGAATCCGTCGAACACGAAATAGTCGGCGTGGGGCGCCAACTTCCTCACAAGCCAGGTGTTTGCTTGTTTTTCCGGCGGCCCCTCAACGACCTCTTCCGAGAGCATTCTCACGTTCTCCAGCATCAAGATCTCTCCATCTTTCATATTATCTATTTTATTTAATGCATATGGACCTATTACATCTTCAATAAATAATATAGTTTTATTGACATATTTTTCTAATATATTTTTATGAATCTCAAGACTTGTGAAGTCATCCTGACCGGGACGGCCCTGGTGGGCCAAAACGACGACCCGTGCGCCGGCATCAGAAAGAATCGATATCGTTTTTGCATGAGCTCTCAGCCTATAATCATCAAGTATCTTATTATTTTTTATTGGAGAATTTATATCAATTCTCACAATTGTTCTCTTACTTGGCCTAGCACATTTAGATATGCTCGGTATAACTGATAAAGCACGTTCTAACATGAATGATCAAGAAAATCGGTGTTATAAGCTTTACCATAACACTCACTATATATACTATATATAGCAACTTTAAAAGACTCCGCCTCTCGCCGACTATGGATCGCTATCGAAAATACAAGGACGGACTAATACGGGTCGGCGATGCGTTGCGGAGGCATGGCGTGGAGTTTGTCCTCGTGGGCTCTGCTGTACTTCCTCTAGTTTATAATATAGATTTAGATCCTGTAGATCTTGATTTATTTATAATAAATAAATCAACAATATTAGATTACGAATTATTTGAAAAAATAGCACAAGAGAATGAATGGGATATAGGAACTACGGACCACGGCACCATATACTACGAGCTCGTTATATCTGGCGAACTACTTAAAATAGATCTATTAGAAAATATATTAGATATATATATTCCTCCTCAAATTATTGAAAATTCTCTTACTATTAAGATTGATAATTTTGATATAAGAAGCATAAGGCTAGAAGATCTTTTGGTCCTAAAGGCAAAGATGGCCACCAAGGATGCGGAGGATTTCATCGCCAATATCGCACGCATGTTGGCCGATCCGAAATATAATATATCTATAAATAAATCATATATTAAAAATATAATTAATTTATTTACTTCTGAAAAAGAAAATATTATTGATCGATTAAATAAAAATGGTATATATATTGAATAAGAAGTTAGCCGCTTCCGAGTATCAGCTGTTTCGCCGCACTAACTAGCTGACTTAACAGGGTATTTGTCTCGTTTCTGAAGCCGAGAATGCCGCTAAGCGCTCCTTTAATCATGCCTGTAACTGTCAGCGCAAACGCCACGAATATCCCTATGGCCAGAAACAGCAACAACGTCTCCTCGACGAATAGGGATCCTCTCTTCTTCATGACCTATCTATTTGGTTAAAAGCTACTGTAATGCTGGATCAGAGCTGTTTGTAGGAGGGTCTCTGAGAGAGAAGCCTCGGCATATATAGTGGCCTTCTCGGGAAGCCCGAAACCTCCTTCTCCACAGCCTCCACGAGATCCTGTCTCGACATTTGTACTTGTCCTTTGCCCCTAATCCTAACAGTAAGCGTGTTCGAGGAAGCCTCTTTTTGGCCTATGACTATTATATATGGGATCCACTCCCGCTCCGCATCGCGTATCTTCCTCGAGAGGGTTTCCTCCCTATCATCTATATCGACCCTTATGCCCCTCTTCTCCAGCTCGTCGGCGAGGCCAGATGCCATGTGGAGATATTCTCGGTTGACCGGAATTATGCGCACTTGCACCGGCGTTATCCAGGTGGGCAATCTCGGGACTTCTCCACGTTTCTCCATTAAAGCCGCTGTATCGAACAATGCAAAAATATACCGCTCGACGCTACCAAGAATAGCTGTATGAATTATAACGGGATACTTTACCTTATTTTCTTCATCTATATATTTTATACCAAATCTCATTGCATTTCCGACGTCTATCTGGAATGTAGCAATCTCGCGCGGTCTGCCCAGCTCATCGATGATGTGGAACTCCACATTAAGAACCCAATAATATTTTTGCTCAGGTAATATACGTAATAATATGGGCTTTCCCTCTCTTTTCGCAAGTTCAACTAAGTAATCTTTATGCCCTTTATAAAATTCCGCCGTTATATTATATAGTGATACATAGTCTCTATTTATTTTTCTTATTTCTTCAAATATTTTTTCATGTAATTTATATGTAACTTCTATTGCTTCATTTAAGTTCTTTGTAAATATATGTAGGTCTGGCATGTAGAACCTCCTTAGTCTGAAAAGCAACACGGTCTCGCCCGGCTGTTCATACCTATAGGAGTCGGCTATCTCCAACATTCCGAAGGGCAGATTCCTATAGCTAATTACCCAGTCTTTGGCCATGGCGAACTGTTGGAAGCATGCCGCGTAGCGCAGTATGGAGTCGACGTCGGTCTCCACTATATAGAGCCTTTCGCCGAACAGCTTGGCGTGAGTCTCTATGGGCTTCTCGCTCAGCTTGAACATATTGGTTCCCCTTATTTTGAATATCGGTATCCCCAAAGATTTAGCGGCTTGAAACGCGTAGTCCTCGACCAGCTCCATCATAATCGTCGCGTCAGGGCCGTACCTCATATGGCCGATATCGGACATGGGCTCCCAGTCGAAGGTAAATCTCTTTACATATTCTATATACTTCGGCTCTCCTCCCGGCAACTCCTTCCTGAAAACCTCCTTCTCTACTAAGGCCTTTAGATCGGGATATTTATCAAGCGGGAACTGTACCGGGTCATACTCCTCCCCATCCGGAGTCAGTATCAAGTAAACATCCTGTTGCTTAGTCTGTTGCGTTGACGACCTCGGCGTGGCCTCCGGCGTGTAAGATCTACTAAGCTCCGATAAGGGGTGGCCGAGACACTTTAGTTCAAATTCCTTATAGTATCCGAAAGGCGCCTTCAACACGCTAAACCCCTGGGCAGTAGCTGAGACGATATTGTATACCTTACTAAGAATTTCTTTAGATAAATAGGGGCGCGCTAATTTTGATGATAAATGTGCATATGGATATATAACTATAGAGCTCGCTTTTACTCTCCTCGCAACGTCTATAATATCCTCCGCTATTCTTGATAGGTATCCGTCATCAAGCACGTCGCCTTCTTCAACAGTGATGAAGGCCACCAAGGCGTTTTTGGCCTCGCCAGAATTGGGCTCATCTCTTATCTCGCTTGCAGGTTCCTTAGGCTCCCACCGAAACGACTCGGCGTGTATCAACAAGACGCGCATCGATGAAGATTAGGCACCTATATTTAGCAATTCACGTATTACGCCACTCAGCTCCTTATTAAAAACAAAAGGCTTAAATATGGGTGCCATCCGCGCAGACAGCAATGCAAACAACGCAAATAGCGCGGGGTAGCGTTCCGGTGATAGGGAAGCACTACTACGGCGAGGCTTACGGGATAGATCCCGAACTCCTCTCCGACGAGGAGAGGTTGCGACGCATAGTTATGAGGGCTGCCGAGCTCGCTAACATGCACTTAGTAGAGGTCAACAGCTGGAGGTTTAAAGGCGGAGATAAGGAAGGCGTCTCGGTGATCGCGCTAGTGCTCGAAAGCCACATAGCAGTCCATACATGGCCGACATATGGATACGCCACCATAGACGTCTATACCTGCGGCGAGCAGTCGGATCCTCTCACCGCTTTTAGGTATATAATAAGCCAATTAAAACCGAAAAGATATACTATAAACTATTCAGATAGATCGTATAAATATCCCAAATAATCTTTATCTTTTTACAGAGATATTTTTAGCACCTCTTCGAGGAAGATAGGCGGCTATGTATTCCCGTATCCTATCTAAATTCCGCCTCTCGGCTATCCACGTGCCTTTCTTCCACTTAACAACTAAATTTTTAGATTCTAATACATTCATATATTTATAAATATACCAAGAACATCTTCTATCTACACCACAAATTCTATCTATTTTTATAGTAACTGCTGTTCCTTTCTCGCCGACATTGTTTATATATGTCAATAGCGCGCTTAAGAACTCGCTCTTCACAACTATTCCTCCTCTTTTTATCCAACTTATCTTTACTAATATTCTATATTCTTTTATATTTTTAATAGTAAATCATTTTTATAATAAATAAATTATTAATTATTGTATAAAATATTATTACTATCTTTTATTAGGGAAAGATATTTATACGGATATTCGAAAAGCGCACATGTTGTTTCCGTATTTCATATGGTTTGACCCAATCTACTGGATCACGATGTTGCTGGGGTACGTTTTGATGTTAGTCCTCGCGTCGACGTTGGCGCCTAAATTAGCGCGTAAATTCAGCGGACGTTTTTCCCTATATGTCTCTATGGCAATACTGGCCTTCGTCTTGATCTCCGTGACCGCGGCATCCATATGGGCGGCCTTATACGTGGGCGGTTATGCAACAATATATTCCATTCCATTTATAATATTATTTGTATTAATAATGAATTTGTTCACATATTTAATATCACCATTTATAATAGATCTCACATATGGAGCTAGAGAGGATCCAGAGCTTCAAGCCGTGGTAGACGCCGTAGCCTCTAGGCTGGGTATCGGCGGCCGTATAAAGGCCGTGTTAGTCGACGGGCCTCCCAACGCGTTCTCTTACGGCAATTTCATAACCGGCAGGCGGGTGGCCGTCACGAGATCCCTCTACGGCATGTTGAGCCGCGACGAGCTCGAGGCGGTTATAGGCCACGAGATAGGCCACCATCTACATAAGGACAACCTAGTGATGTTGTTCTTCGGCCTATTCCCCTCCGTGGTGTATTACTTGGGATACAGCCTTATTTGGCAAGGATTCTTGGGCGGTGGGGAGAGGAGGGATAATCCCGGAACCGTCATGGCGTTGGTGGGCCTCGCGCTCGTCGCCGTGTCGTTCATAGAGCAACTACTGGTTTTGGCCTTTAGTAGGATGAGGGAGTATTACGCCGATTATGTGGGCGCCCGCGTAGCGGGGAGGTGGCCCATGCAGAAGGCCCTTGCAAAGATCCACTTGTATTATGAGGGCGGCGGAGGGGAGACTATAAGCGATAGCAAACTAAAGGCCTTGTTCATATACGCATTTACAGCTGCATACGGAAATCCATTCAGAGACGTAACCCCCGACGTCGTCAATAGGTTGAAACACGTAGAGGCCGGCGGAGTGCAGGAGATCTTATCGGACCATCCGCCAGTCCCTAAGCGTCTGAGATTCCTCGACACTGTGGAGGTTTAGGATTCGATCTCCAAGAATTTCAGGAGGTTTTTCATCTCGTTTACGGCGATCCTATAGGATCTAAGACCCTCCTCGCTCACGACATACACTTTTCTGCCCGACTCCTCCCTCTCGGCTAGGATCCCGTCTGCCACCATCCTCTTGAGGAGGACGTACCCATATACGTTGCTTATGTTAAATCCCAAGGCCCTCAGACGGGATATAATGCCGTAGCCGTGGAGGGGGCCCTCCTTCAACAATATAGCCACTGCGTAGAGCCACAGATTGCCCTTGCCTATACAGTTCCGGAATCTCAGATACGCCCTGGTCGGCATCTAGCCATCGTATAGGCGAGTTTAAATACTTATGCTTACAGAATAGTTTATTAACAGACCTGTTTAGATGGATATGCCTATCAGGGTCGGGATTGCCGGCGTGGGCAACTGCGCCTCCGCCTTGGTGCAGGGAGTGGAGATGTACAAGAAATATCCTGAGCTGGAGCCGCTAGTCGCTTTCAAGAAAGTCGGGAACTACACCGTGGCCGATATAGAGTTCACGGCGGCCTTCGACATAGACGCGCGTAAGGTCGGCAGAGATCTCGCCGAGGCTATATTCTCGCCTCCAAACAACGCGACCAAGGTATATCAGCCGGGAAAACTGGGCGTAGTAGTTAGGGCAGGGCCTGTCCTTGACGGAAAGCCGGAGGGGAACGTCGTCGATAAGGTCGTCGAGGGATCCCTCGAAGATGTAGTGAGGGAGCTGGAGTCCACAAACACTGAGGTGTTGGTCAACTACCTGCCGACGGGGGCTAGGAAAGCCGCCGAGGCGTACGCCGAGGCTGCTCTGAGGGCGAGAGCGGCGTTCATAAACGCGATGCCGGCTCCGATAGCGACAAGCGAAGTCTGGCAACGGAAGTTCGCCGAGAGGGAGGTGCCGCTGTTGGGCGACGATACCCAGAACCAGATAGGAGCCACCGTGTTGCACAAGACCTTAGTGCATTTACTGTCACTGAGGGGGGTCGAGATCATGGATACCTACCAGATAAATGTAGGCGGGACGCCCGACTTCGCCAATTTGATGTACAGAAGGGGCGACAAGGAGAAGACCAAGACGGCGGCTGTAAAGAAGATGGCTGAGGGCCAGGACTTCAACGCGTATATAGCCCCGGTGGCCTACATACCGTTTCTCGGCGATAGGAAAATAGCGCATATGCTGATAGAGGGCCGTATATTCGGCGGGGTCCCGATAAGCATAAGAGTAGAGCTGGAGGTACACGACGCTTGGAACAGCGCGGCTGTCGTGTCGGACGCAATAAGGCTGGCTAAACTTGCCCTAGACAGACATATAGGAGGTCCTATATACAGCGCATCCGCCTGGGGCTTTAAGAACCCGCCCGTACATATGCCGCCGGAGGAGGCCTATAGGGCCGTTGTAGAGTTCATAAACGGCGAGCGGAATAACTGAGCTCGTCAATTGCATTGGCGAACTTCCTCTCCGTTCTAACCCATCCGTACTCCTTGCCGACGATGCCGAGCACGGTGCCCGCGAGGTGGACGAAGGCCGTGACGAGCTCCAGAAACGGAGCCAAGACATCCGGCTTGGTCGGCGTATGGTATTTCGACTCCACGTACACATCGATGGCTAGACCCGCCGAGAACATGTAGAGGAGCAGAGCTACCTCAGCCGCCGTAAACCGAGGGTCGACAGCCAGTTTGTATATAAACAACGCTATGATGGCTACATAGATCGCGCTCGTGGCGAAAACCGTGCCCTGGAAGAAGAAATCGATCTTTCTGGCCAGAGGCATATCGCTTCTGATGACCGGAATTAGGTACCGAAGGAATACCCTTATGGTGCCCGAGGCCCACCTCAGCTGTTGCTTGAAATAGGATCTGAGGCTACGGGGAGGCCTGCCCCACGTGTAGAGCCCCCAAGTCGCCGCTATGGAGTAGCCGTTGAGCCACATGCGGACGGAGAGGTCTAGGTCCTCCGTCACCGTGTCCTCCGAGAACCATAACCTAGTTATCGGCTCGAGCCTCGCTATAGCCGTCGACCCGGTGAATATGGGCATCATGCCTAGACGGGTCCTGCCCACCAGCATAGTCCCCGATATGTCGTGGGAGACAGAGACCAAGGCGTCAAGCGAGGAGCCCAAATATAGATGCCTCTGCACCCCCTGGACCAAGTCGACGCCTAATCTCCTTATCGTCGAGACGGCCCTCTTGATGAAGTCGAAGTCGGGAGGCTCGTGATCGCTATCCACGAAGATCACGTATTTGGGATTTCTGAGAGGCTTGAGCAACAATAGGCCTCTTATAGCGTCGTTTAAGGCACCGCCCTTAAGCCCGAACCTGCCCTCCCTCATAAACAGGATAAGCCTCTCGCCGGAAAAGACCTTGAGCAACCTAGGAGTCCTCACCGAGCCTGAGGGCCTAAGCTTGTAGGGCTCTGCCAGGCCCATATCGCCGCAGTCCTCCACCACAACCACTTTGTAATTTCTATAGTTCTGAGACAGCCATTTAGGGAGCGTCTCGAATAAGTTCTCGTCTCTACACGATGGCATGATGACATAGACCCCCTCGTCATCGTCGGCATGTCCGTAATCCAGCTGCTCCTCGGACGAGGAGAACGTAGTTATTAGGTGCCAGGTAGCGGTCACGGCGCCTATGGCTAACAACACCAGGAAAATCATGTAGAAAATAAGCCCCTATTTATTTAGGGGAGCTCGCTAGGTTCTCGTAGAGCACCTCGGCGAGGTCCTTTATGGAGACCTTGGCCTCTTTATTCCTCGCCGCGTCGGACAACATCGCGTTGCAGAATGGACAGAGCGTGACTATAGTGGAGGCTCCCGTCTCCATCAACTGCTCAAGCCTTATGTGGCTGATACGCCTCTCTTCCTTAACGTCGTACCAATAATTGGCGCCGCCCGCCCCACAACAGAACGTCCTCTCGCCATGTAGCTTGGCCTCTCTCAACTCGCCGAGCTGGACCACTATCCTCCTCTGAGGCTCCACCACCTTGTTGTGGCGAGCGAGGTAGCAGGGATCGTGTATCGTGTAGATGCCAGCGCCGCCGTTTATCTTGATCCTCCCCTCCTCCAGTAGTTTGTTCAAAAACTCTGTGTGGTGATACACGTTAAGCTGGACTCCGAAGCGTTTATATTCATTCTTAAATGTATTATATCCATGTGGACATATAGTAATTATATTCTTTACATTGTATTTATTAAATATATTTTTGTTATTAAGCACAATCTCTTGGAATCTGCTCTCCTCGCCGAGCCTTCTAGCAGGATCGCCGCAACAAGTCTCCTCATCTCCGAGCACCGCTATCTTGTCCAGAAGCCCGGCCTCCTTAAGTATGCCTATGAAGGCCTTTATGATTTGCCTAGCCCTATTGTCGAAGCTACCCATACAGCCCACCCACAGCAAATACTCGAAGTTGGGGTTCTCGCCGACAGTCTTGACTCCTAACTCCCTCAACCAATCATGCCTCCCATAATTGCTCTGCATCTGCGTGTTGCCGTATTGGCTCAACGACATCAATAAATCCGACTTCTTCTGGTCCAACTTAGATTCGAAGACAAGACCTCTCCTAATGTCGATAATATAATCGACATGTCTTATATAAACAGGACAAGACAACATACAAGCCCCGCAAGTCGTGCACGCCCATACCTCATCCTCTTGGAGGCCCAACTCGAAGAACGACTTGTCGATATCGGCACCAGATATCTTGTTTATGAGAACGCGCGGACTAAGCGGGCGGCCAGCCCTAGTGGCTGGACAGACGTCCTCACACCTATTGCACCTCGTACATGCATCAACCATAATCCTATGTAACGGCTCCATGTCGGCTTTAGTCTTCACGCCCACCTTCACCTCGGTCTGACCCGTCTCGATAACCTTCTCGAGATCAAACGGCGTAGTGAGCTCTCCATATTCTCTATCCAACTCAACATAATTTACAAGGGATATTATCATATGCTTTAATATAGTTAATGGTATTATTGATATTAATAAAAATACTATTATTATATGGATAAAATATGAATATACATATAAACTATGTGATAGCATCGGAATTAAGTAGGATAGGGGAGACCACGGCGTAGGGCCGCCGAAGTAGTACTCCATTCTGTACCTCTGCAGTATCATCCCCGTTAAGCTTATAATCATAAATCCTATTAATATAATTATATATTCTCTAAGGTTATTATATCTATTTTTATATTTTACTATTCTATAGATTGCTAGTATAGGGCCCAGGATTAAGAACAGGGCTACTATGTCCAGGAGAAATCTGAGTGTTAAAAATACGGGTCCGCTATACACTATACCTGCATAGTGTGTTACAGCAACTATTGTGGTGGCTATCAACGAAATACCGAGACCTATCATCAGCAAATAGTGTGCGAGACCTCCTAAGATTTCCTCCACAAAAAATCTTCTATGTATTATAAATTCATAAATGAATTTATATGTTTTCTTTTTAAAAATATACTTTAGGATTATTTTAATGCCACCTAGCTCATATAGAAGTTTATTAGTGAAATAGAGAAGCGATGCCACAGATAGAGCGGCTAAGGTATAAACGACATAGGGGGTGAATGATGGCATGCTCAGATACTCTACGTAGCTCGGTGACATGGGCTACGGTCAACACACTCTTTTTATAGATTTCTTTATTTCTATATCTATCTAAAGTGCTCTATCTACTTATCATATTAGTTGTTTTATCCTATTAGCATAACTATATTACTATTTAGAATATATATTGCATATTGATCTAAATGGACAACTTCTGCAACGCTCTCTGTCAACGGGAGGCGGCTCCGGGCTCCTCAGAACCCTCCTTATATCTTCAAGGATTTTAGTGGCCTCGGGGTTGCGCTCTATCCTTTCTACCTTGTTTCTATAAACTAGATATCCGAAATCCGTCCTCAACAGCTCTATGTATATCTGCAACTGTTTTACGTGAGATCCCCTCGTCATAGCTCCGCTTTTTATTTCCACAGGTATCATTTTCTCGTTGCGTCTAAACACTAGATCTATGACCCCGACCATGTCGCCGAGCTCTATCTTGTACTCCGTCAAGACATCCTCCATGGCTGAGAGTATTCTCTCGTATCTTTCGTGGAGCAGGCGGCCCCTTATGAGAGCGATCAGCGATCTGCGCGTGAGGAGCTTCTTGCCTAGCTTCGCCTGTATCCAGAGCAGGCGGGGGCAGTATTCGTAGTCGTTTATCATCGAAGGCGTGATCTTCCCGAAATCGTACTTGACGGCGTATATATTAGGCCTTAAGATCTCCACCTCGTCGGTCTTTCTGAGCTCTCTCAAAGCCTCGTCCAGGGTCAATTGTTCCAGATCGTCGCACTTTACGACTTTACACAACGGCGGAGGTATCAGCACTGGCGATTGTGGACACCTCTATTAATAAGTGTGGATCACTCGGCCTAACACCCTCGTCGGACCGTTTCTGAAGATAAACCTCTCGCCGTTGGGCACGGCCCAAGGCCGCGAAAGCTCCAGCTCTATCTTGCCGACGTCGCCCATCATCAACACACCCTTGTCTATCCACGTTATTGTAGCCGGCGATCTTATAGACCTCAGATGCAGTACGCCGGTGAAGCCCGGCCTTATCACGGTCGGATGTCTTAGGACTATCACATCCGCCCGTATTCTGATGGAGGACTTCAACGGCTCGGCCGCAAGGGCCATACCCTTACGCACATCGTCAAAGCCCTCTATGGCTACTGTAATGTACTGCCCAGGGCTCGCCGAGCCTACCGAGACCCTATTCACTTGTATTGATTTTATCCTGACGGATCTCCAGCCGCCGTCGTCTAGAGGACCTATGAGGACTCTCTGGCCGGAGGCCAGCCGGCCGCCTTCGAGCAAGCCCCCAACCACAGTGCCTACGCCTCGGACCTTGTATATCTCGGATATATAGAGGACGGGGACGCCGGAGTTGCTCCAGTGAAGTCTCTTAGGCAATAGCGACAGAAATAGCCTCAGCTTGTCCAGCCCCTCGCCGGTCACGTTGGAGACGAGGAATATAGGCGCCACGCGTCCTGTAGGCATCATTTTGGCCGCGACTACTGCATCTTCGTCGTTCTTTACCATATAGGGGACTTTGCTCACCCCAGGCATCTTCAACAAGCCCACGACATCATCGACGGTTCTCTCCAGGACCGATTTGGGCGTTATGTCTAACCTAGTCACCACGACAAAGACGGGGACGCCTACTGCAACGGCCACGGCTAAATGCTCCTTGGTCATCCTCTGGACGCCGGAGTTTGCCGCTACTACTAACATCCCGTAATCCGGCGCGTTTCCCAGAATGCCTCTCAGAGACGTTCTGAGATAGCCCTCGTGGCCCCCCACATCTATGAACAGAACCGCCTTATCCGAGTTCAGATAGACCGAGGCCTCGTCAAGCGGGTCGGGCAGATCTGCGTTAACTATCCGGTAGCCTCTGAAGCCCAGAAGCCTCGTGGAGACCGCCGATGTACGCCCTGTGAGGACCTCGTGCTTGAAACGAGCGGCGTAGACCCTCGCGCTCCCCCTTCCGTCGTCTAGCCGCCCGGTGATCAAGACGCCTATCAACGTCGACTTACCAGCATCTACGTTTCCAAGCGCCACGACGTGCACAACCGGAGGCGGGTTGTCCTCGCCTGCCCTATTTCTTATCAAGACCTCGGCCACCTTTCCCCTTATGCCCTCCTCAAGCCTCACCAGATACGCCACGGCCCCTATTCTCTCCGCGGCCCTCTCCACGGCCGAGAGGGCCTCCTTGAGGGCCCCATCGTCCAGGCCGAGGGGCTTGCCGTCGTCGGATACGCCTATTAAGTAAAACGCCTCGCCGCCGCCCTCTACCAGCCGGCGCTTCATCTGGCCCGCTAGATGCTCTATATCGCTATCCTTGATGAGAAGCTTGTATTCCCTATTGCCTTCCTCGCTCTCAGGAGGATACATCTACATTGAATGGAGACGTGAAAAGAGCTTTTTAGTTTTTCCCTAAAACACTTAGAACGGGAATAGGCCTGTCAATACTATATGCATATGTACATTGGCCAACACTATAGCGAACGCGAACACCACGGACAGAGTGTTGAGCACCTTGATCAGGGGGTTCAGCGACGGGCCTGACGTGTCCTTAAACGGATCGCCTACCGTGTCGCCCACGACCGCGGCCTTGTGCTGCTCCGTCTTCTTCAGGCCCTGCAACTCTACGTATTTCTTCGCGTTGTCCCAGGCCCCGCCGGCGTTGGCCATCAATAAGGCGCGGGGAACTCCGGAAACTAGGGCGCCCATGATCAAGCCTGCTAGAGCTTGCCAGCCCATGACGAAGCCGGTCACCAACGGCACGACTATCACCACCAGGCCGGGTAGCAAGAACTCGCCTAGAGCCCTCCTCGTGGCAATATCGACGACTCTCGCGTAGTCGGGCTGTTCTTTCCACTCCAATATGCCCGGTCTCTCTCTGAACTGCCTTCTTATCTCTTCGACAATCTCCATGGCGGTCCGCCCGACTGCGCCGAGCGTTCTGCTCGTGAAGAAGTACACTATCATCACGCCTATGAAGGCGCCTATCAGAACGTTAGGGTTGATTATCGATATCTTGGAGATCGAGTCGGCCAGCAGAGAGGTAAGAGGCTGTTGCAATACTCGCGCCATCGACTTCATTATCTCGAACATCAGAGCTATGAAGAGCACAAGCGCCGCCAACGCGGCGCTCGCTATGGCGTAGCCCTTGGTCGTCGCCTTGGTGGTGTTGCCTATCGAGTCCAGCACGTCTGTGACCTCCCTGACGTGCTCGGGCAGACCCGCCATCTCCACTACGCCGTTGGCGTTATCGCTGACGGGGCCGTAGGAGTCGGCTGTTATTATTATACCGGCTATGGCCAGCAGGCCGACCGAGGCCAACGCTGTGCCGAATATGCCTGCGAGATATTGGCCGTAACTGCCGAAGCTGGTGACTTGGAACGCGAAGAACCCTATAGCGTACGACACCCCCAGCACCGCTATTATGACAAACAGAACAGGCACGGCGCTTATGAGCCCCACGGCATAGCCCGTAATTATCACGGTCGCGGGACTTATCTTGGCCTGCTCGGCTATCTGCCTAACAGGGCTGTAGTTGTAGGAGGTGTAGTAATCGGTTACCTTGACGACTAACGGCGCCACTACGGCGCCCAGAGACGCCGTAGCCGCCATGGCGAGGGACTCTGTAGTGCTAAGCCCCAAAGCGAGGGATCCCGCGAAGAACAAGGCCACGGAGATCGCTATGGTGGAATATATGGCGAAGCTTATCGAGCTCATGGGGTTCCTGACGTTCTTGGTCCTCAGCAGATTTACGCCCACGAACGTCGCCAGCAACGCCAACGACGCTATGAGTATTATGCCCTCTATGAAGGCGGTCGAGAGGCCTAGTATGTAGGCCAGAAATATAGCCGCCGTGACCGTTACTATATACGATTCGTACACGTCGGCGGCCATGCCGGCCACGTCCCCCACGTTGTCGCCCACATTGTCCGCGATGACGCCGGGGTTCCTCGGATCGTCCTCGGGGATCCCCGCCTCTATCTTGCCGACTAGGTCGGCCCCGAGATCGGCGGCCTTCGTATATATACCGCCGCCAACCCTCATGAAGAGAGTCACCAAGCTGGCTCCGAAGCCGAGCGCAACCAGGGGGGTGGCCCACTCCTCAGGCGCAATCCAACTAAATACCAGATAGAAGCCGGATATCAGCAGAAGCGCGACGCTCGCCAGCGAAAGCCCCATGACCGCGCCAGCGCGCCAGGATACTTGTAGCGCCTTGCCCATGCCGCCGCTAGCTGCGGCTTGAGCCACGCGCGAGGCCGATCTAGTCGTCACGTACATGCCTAGATATCCGGCCAACATGGACCCAAGCGCGCCGACCACGAAGCCCAAGGCGGTGAGACCCGGCAATCTTCTGGTCATATCTACGGCGAAAAAGATGGCGATGGCGAGGATCACCAGGAGAATTGATAGAGTCTTGTACTGCCTGAACAAATACGCACGGGCGCCTGTCGCTATGGCGTTAGATATAAACCTCATTTTATCGGTCCCTGGATCTTGACGTAGAACCCACCTGGCCAGATACAGCGCATATAGAAGGCCGAATGCGCCGATCAGTAATCCTATAACTGGTATAACTGACATAGCATTGTAGATTCCGTGGACCCTAAAAATATTATCATTAATGATAGTTGCCGCCTACCTTGGAGCTTATTTCCGTCTCTATATTTATACCAATATTAATGTTATTGAATATATTATTATTTATCTTATTTAAAATTATTTAATTTTTAATTAAAAAGTTTATTATTACTATATTTTAAAAAAGAAAGCGAGAACATATAGTTAAAAAACGGGGGTTTCCCTCCGTTGTGCCTCTTGAGCGCGTGGTCGAGTTTAGGATAGCGGCGCCGGTCGACGCGTTGCCCGACCTAATATTCTACCTAGGCAAAACGGGTATCGCGATGTTCGAAGAGAGGCCTCAGAGGCTGGCCAGGCCAAGAGATCCTGAAATACAACAAGGCATTAGAAAGCTCGATGAGATTCTGTCTATATTCTCTCAATATTACCAACCAAATATAGTTACTTTACCAAGAGAGCCTCTTGCCCGTCTATTAGATAGGGCATTAAATGAGGTTGTTCCCTTATTTGAAGAGACCAAGAAGTATGCGCAGGAACTGCAGGTATTGAGGCAAAAGCTCCAACTATCCACCGCCCTAAGCCAGCTGAGGAACTATCGGTTTCCCAAGACAGATGCCCTCGATAATTTTATAGTAATACCCGGGAAATATACCCAAGAATTAATCAACCTATCCAGAGATCTAGGCGCGGCATTTATCTCGATAGGAGATGTAGCTATTCTATCGATAGCCAAGGAAAAGAGCAAACTCCTTGTATCTACCCTCTCGAAGCTGGGCCTCGAGCCATTGCGGCCGGAAGATCTGGCAAACCTCGACGATCCCGACCACTTGAGGAGTAAGATAGATAACCTATATAATCAGATAAGAGATAAAATATATAATTATAGAAATTCTATAGATTTTATTTATACATTAAGATATACATTATCAATTGTTATTGATACATTTAATAAATCGGCTATATCTGAAGGCGAAGAGACAGGGCATCTGTTCACGTCGCTGTCAACAGAGATCGAACGGCTAAAGTCGGAGTTCCATACGCTGTCGACTATAAAGGAGGTCTTGGCAGAGCTCAAGACCTCCGGCACCGACAGAATAAAATTGCCCGATGGACTGGCCCTCTACGCCGAGGTTGAGGAGGGTGGCGCCGCCGCCAAGATAGCGGTAGGCAATAGAGAGGTATATCTGGCAAGAGATGGGCTGAGGGGGATAAAGATCCCTAGGCAATATCTAGACGATATAACTTCCTCTTTAAAGGTTGTGGAGGAAACCCTGAACTCAATAGAGAGATCTTTGAGGAATAGGGAGAGCGAATTGAAGAGCCTAGAGGAGATCTACAGGGAGTACTCGGTGTATGGCGATGGGGATTGGCAAGCCCATAAAGATATCGGCACCGTGATCTTCTACGTCAAGGAGGGGGATGTGGGCGCCGTAGACGCCGCTCTCACCGAGCTCGTCAAGGCGTTGTCGGTCAAACTCGATATAGTGAGAAACATACGGTATAAATACTTCCAGAACGTGCCGGCGAGGAGGAGGCCTACTCTGGAGAGATTTCCGACACCTGTTAGGCAGATAGTCAACAAGATAGCCTACATGTACGGGGTGCCGAGCGCCTCCGAGATAAGCCCGTCGGCGCTGGTCGCCGTGTTGTTCCCCATATTCTTCGGCTGGATGTTCGGCGACTTGGGCCACGGCCTATTGCTGTTCCTTTTCGGTCTGTGGCTCTACAAGAGCCTTTTCGGCGGGAAGTACAAGGATTGGGGCGTTATCTGGATGGTGACCGGCGTGTTCTCCATGTTCTTCGGCGGAGTGGTCTACGGGGAATTCTTCGGCTTCCCTCTGTCGTACTTCGGGGTAGGCTGGGACGGATTGATCCATATGTTCCAGCCTGTTGTAGGTCCGCAGATGGGAACCGCCGTGGAGACGGAAGGCATATTCGCCGATCTTCTAGCCGCCTTGCTCTTCGGCTATATAATAATGGCAGGGTCCTTCTCGCTCAAGATAGCCAACTTCGTCTTGGAGGGCGAGAAGGACATGGCCCTAGGCATAGGCATCCCAATATTGTTGATCTACGTATCCGCAGGCATGATAGTGCTGGCCCTCCTCAAGCCGATTTTGCCTATGCCCCCGCTGATGGCCGACGCCCTAAACCTCCCCTGGATCTATATCTTGATTGCCGCCATAGTGTTGCTCGTCGCAGGCGCCGCGGCTCTCACAGCCAAGTACAGAGGACACGAAGAGAAGCCGCCTATAGGGCTAGAGATGGCTGTTGGGCTCGTCGAAGGAGTATTCGGCGGCCTCGCCAACGTGCCGAGCTTCGCCCGTCTGATGATCCTGATACTGATGCACGGCATATTCACGAAGCTGTCTATGGGGTGGGCTCTAGCCTTAGCGGAGTCGGGCAATGTAGCCGGCGCCGTCGTTATAGCGGTTCTGTTCAACATACTCATAGCGGTAGGCGAGGGCTTCATGTCGCTGGTCCAATCGCTCCGTCTGACCTTCTACGAGACCTTAAGCAAATTCTACGAGGGGAGAGGACGCCTCTTCACGCCGTTGGTCTTGCCTTGATGAGGATAATAGCCGAGCTACCTCCCTCCGCGTCTAGGCGCGTGGTGGTTAGCCGGGCTAGGGCCATATCGGACTACACAGATACGGTAGATATACCGGACTCCCCCGGCGGGAGGCCGAGCGCCCACGCGATAGCTGTCGCGTACGTGGCTAAAGAGGTCGGGCTGACGCCGATAGCCCACATACGCCTGAGGGACTTGAACGAGCTCGCGTATAGATCTCTGCTGGGAGCCGCCAAGTTGTTGGGACTGGAGTACTTGGTCCCGCTTTCGGGGGATTTGCCCTCGGTGGGACGGCCGGTCGACCATTTAACCACCGAGGAGGCCGTGCCCATAGCCAGGGAATACGGGTTTAAGGTAGGCGTTCTATTGAGCATGCGGAGGAATTACGTAGAGAGGTTGAAGATAGGGGCCGATTTCTATCTAGCCCTGAACCTCGTCGACCCGAAATCCCTAGAAGGCCTGACGTCCTTCAACGTGTACCCTTACGTCATTTTGAGGACAGAGCGGAACGCAGATTTAGTTGAGCGCCTCAAGCAACCAGCGATGGGACTAGATTACTTAAGAAGATATATAGAGGCATTAGAGCCGTACGTCAAGGCGGTGGTAATCTCGGCGCCGGGCGACTTCGAGGCTGAGCTATCTGCGCTTGCTCTTCTCGCTAGGAGATAGGCACTTGTCGCTCAGCAACCGGACGTCTCTATAACCCACTAAGTAAATGCCCTTTATCAACACGGCCCTATCGAGATCTATAAAGTCGCAGAGCCTCTTAGGCACTAACGCCACTCTGGCGCCTCTGAGGATATAGAGCGCCTCTCTGCTCTCGCCCACCACTAAACCCTCGGTCTCGTGGCTACAGTTGATGGCCTTGACCCTCCGGCCGAGGAGGTCCCAACAGCTCACTCAGCCTCCTCGCGCTCTATGGTCAAAATGCGCGCGATGGCTCTCCTAATGAATCTTATCCTCCCCGAGTTCTCCACGATGCCTCTGGCGCGTTGCGTCTGCAGTTTGACGTACTCTGCCCTAAGCTGGTCGAGCAACTTCAGTCTATCCTCCCTACTCATCTGCCTCAAGGTCTTGGCGTTCAACTTCTTAGGGGGCGAGGACATGCCGACACTATATGGCCTATTTTAAAACGTTATTGGGCTTGAGCCTCTTGTCTGACCGGGGGCTTCAGCTTGAAGTCGTCCGCAAATCTGGCGTTGGCCGGCGCTATGGTGGCCTTTATACCATATATACCCGGCTTAAGCAACACGTGCACAACGGCGCTTCTCATAGTCTTCGTAGAGTCGGCGCCTGTCTTGTAGACCTTGCCGATCTTGTATTTCTCGAACTTGGCCCTCTCGGTGGACAGCTTACCGCTTATGACCAACTCAAACCCCCTAGCGCCAGCCTCCGTGACCTGTCTGATCGCTATAAAGGCCACTCTACGGAACCTAATGCCTTTGGCCATCGCGTTGGCTATCCTATAGGCCACGACCTTGGGGAACATCTCGGGCACATCCACCTTGGAGATGTCTATAACGTCTATCTGGGGGTTCTCCACGCCCAGCTTAGATCCGAGGATCTGGCTCAGCTCCTTAACCACAGCGCCCTTCTTCCCTATTATCCTGCTGGGCCTCTCGGCATATATGACGATCCTAGTCCCTAGAGGCGTCTTCAGGATCTCGGAATCGACGTAGCCGAGCCTGGCAAGCTTGTACTCAAGAAACTCCTTTATCATCCATCTCTTCACGTTGTCCTGGAGAATCTTCTTGTAGACCGCAAGTCGTTTGCCTTGCTGAGACACGCTTCCCCCGAAAGCCGCATCTTTAAAAATTCTCCTCCTTGCGACACTCCTCCGGCGGTCACGCGCGCGGGCAATAGCGTTTAAAAATTCTGCGCGCCACTGACGCGTGATGAGGACTCCAATTGGGCTCGAGCTTGCCGATTCATCCCTTGCTGATAGGGGAAAGGCGTTTGGGGCTTAGTGCAATTGCTGGCTCAAAACGGCGTGCCCTCCCTCAGCCACCTAGCGGCGTCCAACGCGTAATATGTCAGTATCAGATCGGCGCCGGCCCTCTTTATAGCAAACAGAACCTCCAGAGCTACCAGCCGTTCGTCAAGATACCCCATCTTGGCCGCGGCTTTTATCATGGAGTATTCGCCGGATACGCTGTAAGCCGCCAGGGGCACCCAAGGGAACCAGTCCTTGACCAGCCTCACCACGTCTAGGTAGGCCAGAGCCGGCTTGACCATGGCTATGTCGGCGCCTTCCTCGATATCTAACATGACCTCTTTCACGGCCTCTCTGGAATTGCGCGGATCCATCTGGTACGTCCTCCTATCGCCGAACTTAGGCGCCGAAGATGCCGCAACGCGGAATGGGCCGTAGAAAGCCGACGCGTATTTGGCCGAATAGGCCATTATGCCTACGTCTTGATACCCAGCGGCGTCCAGAGCCTGCCTTATCGCCCTCACTTGGCCGTCCATCATACCGCTAGGGGCCACAAAGTCCGCGCCGGCGTCCGCGTACACGACCGCCTCCTTGGCATATATAGAGATCGTCTTATCGTTATCGATACGCCATCCTCTCCCGTCCCGGACCACAACGCCGCAGTGGCCGTGGTCGGTGTATTCGCAGAGGCACACGTCGGCGAACAAGAGAACCTTGTCGCCGAAGGTCTCCTTAAGTAGCCTAATCGCCCGGGGAACCACGCCTTGGGGATCGTAGGACGCCTTGCCTTCGGGATCCTTGACGTCGTCGGGCAGGACCCCGAAGAGTATGAACTTGTTCACGCCCAGGCCGAGCGCCTCCTCCACGTGTTCGACCAACGAGCCGTCGACGGGCCATCTGAAGTAGCCCGGCATGGAGTCTATGGGCTCTTTGCCCGCGCCGTCTTTGACGAATATAGGCATTATAAAGTCGTCGGGCGATAGCGACGTCTCGGCCACCGCATCCCTCACGAGCTTGTTAGCCCTCAGCCTTCTAGGCCTCGAGGTGGGGAAAGACAGCTGCACCTGCATGGCGCCTCATACGTATCTTTTTAATATCTCATGCGCCCTCCTCAAGGCGGAATCCAGATCCCCCCTCTTGACGTAGTCCATGAACTCGCCGTCGTCGGCCAGCTCTCGGTAGAACGCAAGCCTACGCCTGACGTCGCTTATCCGCCTCTTAGCCTCCTCCTTGGCCGCCGCATACGCTCTGAAGAACGTAGGTATCCAGCTTCTCCTTATGCATTCATCTATTAAGTCGAGCGATAGGCGCGCCGGCGTCCCGGCGACCCCCTCGCTGGTCGTCGCCACCTTTATGCCCTCCACATCTCTGAAGTAGGGGACTACCACATGTGTCCGAGCCGCATCTGTGGCGTCGTTGACGAGCTTGCCCATGGACTCGGCCAACGCGAACAGCCTCTCGGCGAGCGCCGCGTCGTTCACGGCCACGACCACTATATCGGCCCATTTTATGTCCTCGTCGGGCTCGTACTCGCGGAGGTCCACCAGCTTCACCTCCACACCGAGGGCCCTTATATCGGGGCTCACCTCCTTGGCCACTACCCTAACCCTGGCGCCGGCCGACGCGAACAGCCTAGCTCTTCTAGTTCCCACAGAGCCGCCGCCGAAGACGACTACCTTCAGTCTAGAGGCCTCAATCCACAACGGGATCCTCATAGGAGGGGCTGGGCCTGCGTTTTTAGCTCTGTCCTAGAAGCGATAGGGCAGTCTTAAATGCGCCCTCTATCGTCGACTCGGCCGCAACTACGTGGGGTATGCCTAGGGACGTCAGACGCGCCGACGTCACAGGCCCTATAGCTACTACTTTCTTGCCCTTAAGATCGACGAGCGACGCTATCTTGTCGGCCACGGTGGCGCTGGTCAACACGACGACGCTAAATCTCGCGACAGTCTCCGCGGCCTCCCTCAGCTTATCCTCATCTATAGATATGTCGTACACGGGCACCTCGACCGCGTCCGGCAGAAGCCTCCTCAATACGTCGTTGCCCGCGCTGGATCTCAAGACCACGACTCTTCCCGGCGCCATCTCCTTGATCAAGCGCGCGACGCCGTAGCTACTGTACTCCCGCGGCACGAGACAGCCTCCAACCGCCGACGCGGTCGTAGGCCCGACGCATATGACGCACTTGAACCTCTCCCTGACGGCCTTTATGTCGACTGCTCGCGCCACCGCCGGACTCATCACGACTAGGTAGTCTCCATCCGGTATCGACACGCCCGCGCGCGGCGATATGGACCCTACAGATATACACTCGGCGCCCTTGGGGCAAGGGCCCTCCTTGAGCCTGACTATTACGACCGACATAACGCCTCCCTCAGCCGTAACCCCCTCTCGACGGTCTTCCCGACCACTATCACGGCCGGGTTGCGGACGGCGTTGAGTCCGCCTAGCGTGGTCGTGTAGAACCTCTCCTCGTCGAAGAACGCGGACTCCACAACGGCGACTGGGGTATCCGGCGGCAGGCCGCCCTCCATCAATTCCATAGCTATCTCACTCGCCGATGATGCTCCCATGTAGATAACTATTGTATCTACCGCCGTAGCCAGTTTCTTGAAATCGACTTGTCTCTTCCCCTTTGAGGGATCCTCCCTCCCGGTGACCAAAGCGACGGAGCTAGCGGTGCCTCTCGCCACCGGCGGTATGTAGTACTTCGCAGGCGCCGCGAGGCCGCTGGTCACGCCGGGCACGAACTCGCAACTTATCCCCCGAGACGCTAGGTACTCGCACTCCTCGAAGCCTCTGCCGAACACCAGGGGATCGCCGCCGTGCAGTCTGACCACCACGTCGTGGCGGAGCGCCAGCTCGTACAACATCTCGTTTATCTCCGACTGCGAAGGGCCCTCCCCTCCGGGCTTCTTCCCCACGTAGATCAACACCGCCTGGGGCTTCGCGCGGGACAGAAGCGCCTTGGGCACCAAGCGGTCGTACAATATAGCGTCTGCCTTCTCTATCAGCCTCAAGCCCTTCACGGTGATCAGCTCCGGATCGCCCGGACCTGCGCCTACGATGAAGACCTTGCCCACTAAATTTAACCGGTGCCAGTTTTTAACCATGGATATCTGGGAGAGGGCCAAGGCGGTGTTCCCGGGCGGCGTCAACTCGCCGGCGAGGGCCTTGAAGCACCTCGCCAAGCCGCTGGTGGCCTTGGGGGCCGACGGGCCGTACCTCTACACAGATCGCGGGCGTCTGGTGGACTTCTGCTCGGCCTTCGGCGCCATAATATTGGGCCATAACAACCCAAAGGTGCGGGAGGCCGTCGAGCGGCAGTTGAGGAGCGGGTGGATCTACGCGTTGTTGACGGAGCAGGAGGTGGCGCTGGCAGAGAAGGTAAGGTCCCATATGACCTCCTTACGCAAGATCCGGTTCGTCAATACGGGAACGGAGGCTACCATGAACGCCATAAGGCTGGCCAGAGGCTACACTAAACGCGACGTGATAATAAAGTTCGACGGCAACTTCCACGGATCCCACGACTACGTCTTGGTCAAGGCCGGGTCGGGCGCGGCGACTTGGGGCGTCCCCACCAGCGCCGGGATACCGGCCGATGTGGTAAAGCTCACCGTCGTCGTCCCCTACAACGACGTGGAGGCCCTCGTGCGCGCGGTCAAGGAGGTGGGCGATAGGCTCGCCGCGGTCATAGCCGAGCCGGTGGCCGGCAACTATGGCCTGATAATACCCGACATAGAGTTCCTCAAGGCCTTGAGGGAGGAAACTGAGAGGGCCGGCGCCGTGTTGATCTTCGACGAGGTTATAACCGGGTTCAGGCTCGGGCTGTCGGGGGCCCAGGGCCACTTCGGGGTAAGGCCGGATTTGACTACCCTGGGGAAGGTTCTAGGAGGCGGTTTCCCCATCGGCGCTTTCGGCGGCGGGGAGGAGATCATGGACTTGCTGGCGCCGCAGGGCCCGGTCTACAACGCCGGCACGTACAACGCGCATCCGGTATCTATAGCGGCCGGCCTCGCCGTCCTAGAGGAGCTCGAGACAGGCAGGCCGTACGAGATCGCCAATAGAGCCGCCGAGAGGATGGCGAGGGGCATCGAGGATATCGCTGGCAGATACGGGTTCGACGTGGTGGTTAAGCAGATATCGTCGATGTTCCAGCTCTACTTCAAGCGCGGCGATGTCAAGACGCCCGACGACGTGAGGAGAAGCGACGAGAGGCTGTACCTCAAGCTACACGAGATAGCTCTGAGGCACGGCCTCTATCTGGCCCCCAGCCAGTACGAGGTCAACTTCACCACGTCGGCGCACACACAGGAGGTCGTGGAGTGGGCCCTAGGCTCCCTGGAGGAGTCCTTCAAGGAGCTGAAGTCCGCTCTGTAGCCGGGCTCTTCACGCGCCTCCTAGCCTCGTTTATAATCTCCAGCACCTCCTCGACCTTGCCCCTTCCGGCCAGCTCCTTCAAAGCCTCCACGAGGGGCAACACGGCCCTCTTGGCCGAGGATCGGGCCGCCGTCAAGGAATCGGACCCGGCGCGCGAGGCCTCCTCCCGAGCCGCCGCCTCGACGAACTGCATATACTCGCTAAGCTCCATCTCGGCGATCCTCTTCGCAACCGCCCTCTCGACGTTGTCGAGCTCCTCGAGGGCCAAAGCCCTCGCCTTCTCTATCTCGGAAGCCCTCTCCTTGTTATAGCGCGCCGCTATGTCCTCGAGATCCTCGAGCTTAACTACATCCACTGGCAGACCCTTCGGCACGTTCCCCGGCACGCCCAGATCCACTACCACCTTCACCTTACTGCCCGGCGGTATCTCGGTTATTATGGGCTCAAACGAGAGGGCGGTGGTGAACACCACATCGCAGGTCTTCAGACACTCAGCTACACTTTCGCCGTTTAGCGGCATGGCTATCGCGCCGTATTTCTTAGCCACCTCCTCCGCGCGGTCCAACGTGCGGTTCAAGACGTAGATACGGCCGGCGCCTCCGTCCCTCAACTCCTTGACCAACCCGCTACCGACCGCGCCAGCGCCTATTACGCCTATACTTAGGTTTTGCAGATCCCCAAACCTCTCCTTTATGTATATTATAGCGAGGCTTCCGAGGCCCCGCGGCCCTCTAGAGATGTTCGTGCGGGTCCTCACCGTCTTGCCGAACCTTATGGCGCGTTCCACGACGGTCCTGAGAGGCTCCCGTGTTATGTGCGCCTTAACTTGGCTGTCGTAGGCCTCCTCGAGCTGGCCCAATATATCGGTCTCGCCGATCAGCATGGAGTCGAGGCCGGCCGCCACTTCCAACAGATGTAGGGCGGCCTCGCGCCCCCTCCTTATGACAACCCTATCTGCGTAGTCCCTATAGTGCGCCAGAACGAGCTCGACGGCGGTCTGGGGAACGTCCCAGGCGTAGACCTCGACCCTGTTACACGTGTGCAGAACGAAAAGAGGGACGGGGAAATAGGGCGCGATCCCGAGCAACTCCATGACGCTCCTACCCAGCTCGCCCAGCTTATCTGTCGGTATCTCTCGAAAAGTTATAGAGGCCGAAAATAGCTTGTCGAGGGCCGCCACTCCTGTCGTTATATTTGAGGTATTTAAGCTGTATTCACGTTTTTAAGACAGAATCCGGCCACCGCGTGAGGTTGCGGGTAGCCACGAGAGGCAGCAAGCTAAGTCTGCTCCAGACCGAGTTGTTTATCAAGAGTATAAAGGAAGTCGAGCCGGACTTGGAGTTCGAGATAGTCGTGCTGAAGACCACAGGGGATCTAATCCAGGACAGACCCCTATATGCTATAGGCGCCAAGGGCATTTTCGAGAAGGAGGTGAACTTAGCCGTGCTGAGGGGGCAGGCGGACGTGGCCGTGCATTCCCTGAAGGATCTGCCCTCGGAGATCAACGAGGACTTGGTCGTGGCGGGGTACTCGAAGAGGGATCCGCCATATGATGTAATAGCGAGCACGATGGGCTACGACGTCTGGAGCTTGCCCCGGGGCGCTAGGATCGGCACGTCGAGCGTAAGGCGGGGAGCTTTTCTGAAATCTATAAGGCCCGATCTGCGTATAGAACCTCTCAGAGGCAACGTGGACACGAGGATCAGCAAGGTCTTATCCGGCGTGGTCGACGCCGCCGTGCTCGCCGAGGCTGGCGTGAGGAGGCTCTACGGCGAGAATCCGCCGGTGGAGATCAGGAGGGTTAAGCCGGACGAGATCCCGCCGCCGCCGGGACAAGGCATAGTAGCCGCCGTGGCGCGAAAAGACGATAGAGGGATCGTCGATCTGCTGAGAAAGGCCAGCGATCCTAGGGCCGCCTTGGAGGCGAGAGCCGAGAGGGCATTCCTTAAGGAGGTGGGCGGAGGTTGCCACGTGGCAGTGGGAGGTCTCGCCACGGCCACGGCCAACGGGATAGAGTTCCTAGCTGGCTGGGCCTCCGTCGACGGATCCAGGAAAGTCCTCGTAAAAGCCTTCGGCGAGAGCCCCGAGGAAGTCGGCGTCAGGGCCGCCCGCATGTTGAAATCAGCGCTAAGCCCGCCCGCGGCGTGGGCATAGGGTATAGCCCAAACAGGTGGGCGAAAGGCTTAAAAATTACTGGAAATATATGTAAAGGGCCGGTCGTCTAGCGGAAGGATTGAAAGCCGTTCCCTTAGGCCCGCCTTGCGCGCGGGAGCCGCACCGCGCCCGAGATCCCGGGTTCGAATCCCGGCCGGTCCACCAATCTATTATTCTTAGTAATTCCAGTTATGTATTTTTATAATAGTGTAATCATTTCTTATGGCAAAGCTTGCTAAGCCCTGTATCTTGACCGGCTCTTGTCCCGGAGACCTCGGCGAGACGGAAGTGCTGTGGTTCGGCGAGGCGAAATGCGTTTCTAAGGCTTCTGCAATAGTAAAGCTGTTTGGCGCTCTCGAGGCGGCGATTGTACATGTAAACCTCGCCGCTGTGAAGGCCGAGGGCCGTACAAGGCGCATCCTCTGGCTGGTCCTATGGGCTCTGCAGTACGCAGGCTTCTATTTGTCCACGGGGGACGGCGCCTATCTGGCCAAGGCCTTTAAATCTCTCAGAAAGGCCGTTAAGTTGTCCTATGCGCTGGCTTCCGACGCGCCGCTGGGCTGGGTCGTATGTCTCGACGAGATCTGCGCCTATATCAACGCAGCGAGGGCTTGGGTCCGCTGGACCGAGAGGCGGCTGGCCCAACTAGATCGTGGGCGGGAGGTCATCACGCTCTTGAACCACATAGGGAATGTCCTTTTCGAGCTTATGCGCACGAGAAGCCATATGGTGTTGACCCGCCAAGGCGCGACCAAGTACGTCCCTCGGCTCGCTCAGCCCGAGGAGGGCCTACTAAACTTTTAAACACTTTGTTCTCGCACCTTCGTGTCTGAAGTAAGGGCTATAGTCCGCGTTGGGGATACGGACCTAGAAGGCGCCAAGGCCGTGGCCTTCGCCTTAGCCCGCATTAAGGGCATAGGCATCTCCTCGGCATTTGCTATATGTAGGCGGCTTGGCGTAGATCCCTACGCCCCGCTGGGCTCTCTCAGCGAGGAGCAGATCTCCAAACTGGACTGGGCAGTGAGGAACTTGCACGAGATAGCGCCGGCCTGGTTCCTCAACAGACGCAGGGATCCCGTGAGCGGACGCGACGTCCATCTAATAGGATCGGAGCTGATCCTCGCCGCCAAGAGCGACATAGATCTGATGAAGAAGCTGAGGAGCTGGAAGGGCATGAGACACGCCGCTGGGCTGAAGGTCAGAGGACAGCGCACGGTGACCACCGGCAGGTTCGGCCCGACCGCCGGAGTGGCCAAAAAGAAGGAGGCGCAACCAGGCGGAGGCGCTAAGCAGTAGCCATGGGCGGCAAGAAGAAAAGTAGGAAGACGTATCTCGACGGGAAGCCCAAGAAGCTATGGAACACGCAACTGTTGCTCGAGGAACTACAGCTCATGGGCGAGTATGGCCTTAGGAATAAGCGGGAGTTGTGGAAGGCGAGGTCGGTTCTGAAACAGATAGTGAGGCGCGCCAGAAGTCTGCTCTCGATGCGCGCCGAGGAAAGGGCGCCGTTGGAGCTACCCTTTAAGGAGAGGCTCTACAAGATGGGGTTTATAGAGGACGTGAATATCCCTCTCGATAGGGTGCTCTCTCTGGACGTGAGGGCCATACTGGAGAGGCGCCTCCAGACGATAGTGTATAGGAAGGGGTTCGCGAAGACCCTGTACCAAGCCAGACAGTTGATAACCCACGGACATATAGCCATAAACGGCAGGAGGGTGAGGTCGCCCGGCTTTTTGGTCCCGCGAGATCTAGAGGACAAGATCTCCTACGCGCCCGGTAGCCCCATAGCGGCCGGAGCTCAGCAGACCCAATAGATGGAGCCCGTAGTCGCGGTCCACGGAGGGGCCGGTAGATGGAGCGTAACGCCTGAAGAGGAGGCGCGCGCACGGAGGGCTCTCGCCGACGCTGTCGAGGCCGGACTCGCCGCAATCGCGCGGGGCAACGCAGTAGACGCCGTCGTGGAGGCCGTCGCGTATATGGAGGACTCCGGCGTGTTCAACGCCGGGGTGGGCTCCGTCTACACCATCTCGGGCCGCGTGCAGATGGACGCCGGCGTGATGGACGGCGCGTCGGGCAGAGCTGGCGCCGTCGCGGCGGTCGAAGACGTGAGGAATCCCGTGAGGCTGGCTAAATACGTGTTGGACGCCACCGACCACGTGCTGGTCGTCGGCGACGGCGCCAGGGATCTGGCCCGCATAGCCGGGCTTCTGACCGCCAGGGCGGCGTTCTACAGCGAGCGTAAAAACGATAGGTTTAGGCAGATGTTGCAGGAGACGTCGGCCGGCCGTTGGCATTACAAGAAGGTGTTGGAGATAGCGAAGAGGCTTGGAATCGGCGATACAGTTGGCGCCGTGGCGCTCGACAAGGACGGCAATCTGGCAGCCGCCACGTCGACAGGAGGCGTGTGGCTGAAGCTAGATGGGAGGGTCGGCGATTCGCCAATACCGGGAGCCGGGTTCTGGGCCGACAACTCAATAGGCGCCATATCGGCTACAGGCGTCGGCGAGGTGATAATCCTGACCATGGCCTCTCTGAGGGCCGTCGAGCTCATGAGGGCCGGACTAGATATAGACACGGCGCTGAGGAGAGTCGTGGATCTAGTCACCGAGAGGTTCGGCGAAGATACGGTAGGCCTTCTCGGCATAGACAGGAGGGGCAAAGTGGCGGCCGCCTTCAACACAGCCGCCATGGCCAGGGCGTGGGGCGTCGGCAGACAGATTAGGCGAGTCGCCCTTCGCCGGGAGGATGCTTGGCCCTAAAAGAAAGGTTTTGCCTATGCCCTTTTGCGCCAGGTCTTTGTGTCCGGGTCGAACTTAAAGCCCATCTTCTTGAGCTTAGATATAGTGTTCCTGAACTCGTCCTCAGGCAACCGACGGCCCTTCCCGACCTTGACCACGAGCTCGTCGTCCTCCTTCGACACGTCAACGGGTAGCTTGGAAAGCTCGCCCTCGACGTCTACGTTCCTCGATCTTCGGCGTCCTTCCTCTTCGCCCATTAGCGCGAATGAGTGCTATTTATAAATCATATCAACTGGCTAATCCGTATTATCTTCCTCATAGCCAGCTCCTCGGCCCATCTAGGCAAGGCTCTATGCCTTAGAACCTCCTCCACGAGCTCCTCTATCTCGCCGCATTCCTTCCCGCCTTGCTTCCTGCATATCTCGGCCAAATACTTAGAACGCGCCTCGAAGAGGGACCAAGACATAGGCACCCGCCTACATTCGTGGTCGTAGGTGAAGCCTCTCTCGAGATCTCTGAGGTGGAAATATAGGTGCGCCGCGGCCTTGGCCAAGTCCATGGGCCCCGTCTCGACGTACATGCCGTCCATCTTCGCGTAGCAACTCCTGATACCCGAGTATATCGATGAGGAATCTCCCACATACCGGCGGCGGGTTTTAAATATATGGGCAACAGCTAACGTGATAGTAGGCACGTGCGGCTTTTCCAGAAGCAGGCGGGAGATCTACAGATCGCTGGACGCCGTGGAGTTGCAGGAGACCTTCTACAACCTCCCCAACGAGCGCCGCATGGGCGAGCTGGCTAAGGAGGCGCCGGAGGGGTTCGTGTTCACCGTCAAGGTCTTCCAAGGCATAACCCATCCCGCCGGCAGCCCCACGTATAGGAGGACGAGGGGATTCAAGCCGGGAGAGGGCCACGGTTTCTTGAGGCCGACAGGGGAGAACCTAGAGCTCTGGGAACTCTTCAAGAGGCTGGTCGCGCCGCTTAGGCCTAAGGTCTACGTGTTCCAAACGCCGCCGAGCATGCGCGCCGACCTCTTAAGGGATGCATTGGAGTTTTTCAGAACGATTAAAGGTGAGGGCGTGTTCGTCTGGGAGCCGAGAGGCGAGGTGGCCGCTGTAAGGGATCTCGACGCGATATTGGCCGACGTCGGCGTTTCCCTAGTGGTTGATCCCCTAAGGAAAGAGATACCCAGATCTCCCGTGCATTACTTTAGACTACACGGTCTGGGCAAAGGCGAAGTTAACTATAAATACAAATATACTGATAATGATTTAATAAAATTAAGAAATTCTATAAAAGACTTAAAAGATTCATATGTTATGTTTAATAATATATATATGTTCGAAGACGCTGTGAGGTTTAAGAAGCTCATATCCGAAGGCCTCCATTAGGCCCACGGCCTAGCGTCTTAGCTTGTAGATCCGCGCGTCTATGGACTTATCGTACCCTATCTCGACCTTCCCCGTCAACAACAACAAGGCCGGCAGATAGGGGGAGAGCTCTATCCTTCTCCTCTCTGCGCCGTTCTTCAGCGCCTCCCTCCACGCGTCGTGCAGTCTAGACTGGGGCACGTGCCGCAGGGCGCGCTCTAGTAGTTTGGCCGTCGTCCTGAGGCAGGGGCCGTCCCGGCACCTATCCGGCGGGCTTCTCAAGACCTTGACCGAGTAGTAGATAAGCGGCGCCGTCACGGGCAACCCAGTCGACGGGTCGTCCATGACCTTTATGGACATATTGCGCGTCGCGAATATCGCCGACCAGAACCTCCTGGCGACCTCGTCCGAGTCGTCTATGCCGAATATCCTCCTTGCATGCTCCCTCACTATTCTATCGACTAGATCCTCCTCGTCCTCCCCCTCGACCTTAACCCGCCTGAGCTCTGCTATGACCCTATACGCGCCCCAGTCCTTCGTGCGGCCCAACAGATAGGGGTCGACGTCGAATATGCTCCGCGATCTCGACCAAAGCCTCTCGAAGAGCTCGGCCGCACCTATCGCGTCGTCCCCGCAGTTGGCCATCAAGAGGCCTGAGGCGGAGCCCTCGACAGCGTCCAAGAACAGATCGCCGCCGAACACCGCACAGACTCTATCCCCCCTACGCAAGACGTAGAAAGACGAGAAGAGCTTTGGGACGTAGCGCACCTCCACGTCGTTGTTGTCCACTGTTTCGAGGACTCTCAACTTCCCGAGGATAGGCCCTTGGGTGATTACTCTAAGCGATTTGACTCGCGACGCCAATTCCCTAAGCCCGAGCCCGCCCAGCATACGGGTCGCCACATCCACGGACTCGGGACGGTACTCCGACAGACAAGCATCCAAGCTTATGCACAACATATAACCTCCCGACCAACCGATTATTAAACAAAGCGCCTGTGCCCGGCCGCGGAGCCTCTTCATAGAGCCCGCTGGCGCCAGGACGGCGGGCAGGGAGGCGCCCACGGCATAGCCTCGCCACAGCGCGCGGGCTCCCGTATTCCGCAATAAGACTTATCTAGGCGAGCTAGATGTGTCGGGATGAAAGCCTCCGAAGCCGATCGGTGATGTGTTCACGTACCGGCTGATATATACGTCCTGCACTTTCCCTGCACGTTGAGGACCTCCCTCACCGTCTTGCACAGAGCAACTGCGCCCAGCTTAGCCAAATAGATCCAGAGCGGGCCGCGCTCCAGAGGCACGATCTCCGCATCGCTCTCGTTGTGCCGCGCCACAGAGTCGACCAATAGGTATATCGATTTGCCGAAGGACAGGGCCCTCACCTTCACGTCGAAGTGCGGCCAGAAGTCGCCGCATTTGTAGACCGCCACGAGGGCCTTCGAGAAAACACGGGGCCATGAAAACATGAGCACGTCCATCCTGACGTTGGCCGAGACCTTACAAGGGCTTCCGAAAGAGATCGTGTACTCTGCAGGGCCAGCTACCGAGAAGGACGGGTTCTCGAGCTCCACCTCGCTCACCTCGGGGATCTCCATGATTGGGTACAAACCCTAAAAATTTACATATATCGTCCAGCGCGACGGGCGCAACAGTCACAGCCCTGCCGTCCAAGTACACACCAAACCAAGCCGGCGAAGAATCTGTGAGAGCAACTTGGGCTGTGCCCTCAAAACCTCAGCCAAAAACGTAGAGGGTTGCGGAAGGCCTCGTTAATCCTTGAGATGCAGAGCTGTGCGCCAAGTCGGACTTACGTAACGTACATACAGTGGCATAAGCTAAAATCGGTGGAGAGAAGTACTGCGAGGTAGCTAATCGCGAAAAGCTCGGCGTACCTTCGATGTGTAGACGACCACCTTTCGTGATAGGCGACGGGAGGCGTTTGACCCTCGTGGAAAGACCTGGGGATGGGCAAAGATGGCGGAAAAGCTTAAAAACAGATAGAAATGTACGTAAAGGGCCCGTAGCTCAGCAAGGCAGAGCGGCGGAGGTGAACGCCGCCGTGGCTCCAGACCCGTAGGG
>JBMFIG010000005.1:0-86643 GCA_049976425.1 Thermoproteus sp. | reverse complement strand
GCCGGGATTCGAACCCGGGATCAGCGGCTTGGGAGGCCGCCATCCCTAGTCGGGGCCCTTAATCCCCCGTCCGGGCCCCTTAAACCAGGCTAGACTACCGCCGCCGAGACTGCCAAGTCCGGAAGTTAAAAGTTTTGCGCCATATGTCGCCGGCCTTGATGCCGGGCGGAGGCGGCGCAGAAAAGATTAAATATCTCGGCCTAGGGGGATCCGGCCGGGGTGGCCGAGCGGCCCAAGGCGCGGGACTCGAGACCTGGAGCAAGACATCCCGTCCCCGCGAGGGGGCGTGGGTTCAAATCCCACCCCCGGCGCTTCTTGGCCGGACTCCTCTGCCTATCGCGCCTTCGCGGGACCGACTCGGCGGTAAGGATAAAAACCTCCGCGCTTTGTCTTTCGGTGAAGAGAGGCGATGGCTGAGCGGTGGTGAGGGATTTGAACGCTGATATCTTTTTAACGCCGGCCGACCTACCGGCGTGTTCGACGTCGAGATGTCGGTGGATCTCGGCAACGGCCTTGTCCTGGAGCTGAGGCGCGACGGCGCCAAGCTCGGCTCGTCCTTCGTGCCGGGGGAGGTCTCGGTGAGGGGCGGGGAGGTGCTGGTGGGCGGCAGGCCTCTGGCGTTCACATACGCGGTTAAATGCCCTGTCAAGGTCGGCGGGGTCGAGCTCTGCGGCGAGGCGCGCAGGAGGCCTAGGTTTATATACAGGGCGGCCTTCGCCCCGGGTCTATCGGACGCGTTGAGGATAGCCGAGCTCCACGCCACGAACGCGCTCAATAGAGGCGACTGCCTCGCCCGCTACCTCTACTCGCTCGTGCGGGGCTCCGCGACCCTCTGGGATATATACTACAGGAAGGCCCCGCGTCTTGCCGGCGGCGTCTGCGGCTATGTGGACCGCTACTTCGCCTCGCGCGGCTTGAGGGAGCTGGCGGCCTACGACCCGTCGGCTTTCTCGGACCTCGACGAGTGGACGCGGGCGGTCCTAGGCCTCTTGAGGTTCGGCGACGCCTTGAGGCTCGTCGACAGGAGCTGGAGGGGGTTCGCGGTGGCTATGCGGTACGGCTTGTACTCGGCCTTGAGCTGGGATCTTCCCCTAGACGGCGACTCGTGGATGCTCCTCCTGGGGCTCTACTCGGCGTTGGACCCCTTCGCGGTCCCCGGCGGCGTTGCCCTGGACGTGGGGATTCTGCGGGCTCTGCCGTATCTCGTGGCGAGGCTGATGGGGGGCTTCGCGGTGTTGTTCTCGTCGGGGGGCCGCCCGTTCACCGCCTCTAACTTGAACGTCATGGCCTCCGGCGGGAGGATCAGAGGCGCCTACGCCTCGTGCGACGGCGATAGATGCGTCGTGGGGGATCTCTATTTCAACATCTGCGTGGACGCGGACTGCGCGGTGGTCAGGACGTGGGATTTCGAGTTCAGGGGGAGGCCGGTGTGCTCGGACTTGTATACCTTCGTGGCGTTGCGTCCTTGTAAATAGGGCGGGGCAATATATAAAAGGAGTGGATGTCTTGGGGGTAAGTGCCGAAGGTGCCTGTCAAGGTGGTCAAGTGGGACGAGATAGTGTCGTGGGCGAGGAAGCTCGCCGAGAATATAAGATCCAGCGGCTGGTCGCCCGACGTGGTCGTGGCTATAGCTAGAGGCGGCTACGTCCCGGCGAGGCTCCTCTGCGACTTCCTAGGCGTCCAGGACCTCCTCAGCGTCCAGGTCGTGCACTGGCCGGGCGCGGCGCAAGTCGCCGAGAAGGCCTACGTCAAATACGGGCTTTCCGTCGATCTCTCCGGCAAGAACGTCCTCGTCATGGACGACATAGTCGACACGGGCGACAGCGTCGTCTTGGCGAAGGAGGTCGTGGAGAGGTGCTGTAGGCCGAAGTCCGTCAAGACCGCGGCCCTTCAGGTAATCACGAGCACCACCAAGTTCGTGCCGGACTACTACGCCGTGGAGGTGCGCGACTGGTACTGGTACCAATACCCGTGGACGGCCCTCGAAGATATGTCGAGCTTTATAGTGCGTATGTTGAGGGAGGAGAAACAGCAGTTGTGGACTCTGGACAGACTAATGGAGAAGTTCGTGGAGTGGTACGGGAACGAGCTCCTCGAGGAGAGGTTCCTGTATTTCAGAGAGGCGCTGGAGCGGCTTAAGAGAGACGGCGTCTTGAAGCCGACGGATTGCGGGGGGCAGATCTGCTACAAATACGGCCAGTGACGCTATAGGCGTTTGAACGCCGCGTAGTAGGCCGCTATAAGCATAAGGAATACGCCGAGCCTCATCAGCCAGAGCCCGGAGCCGGCGGCGCTCTGCGGCCTGACTATGAGGGGGAATACCCCTATGTAGGGCACCACCAACGCGGCCTTGCCCACTATGTTGTCGGGAGTTACAGGCGGCTCGCCGTACTGCTGGTCGGATATGGGGTTGGTGATGGAGTTGTCGCCCTTCGTCGCCAGGGAGCAGCCGGGCCCTACGGCGATCACCCTGTGTATTATCCATTCGCCGGGCGGGAAGGGGAGCGACGCGACGTAGACGACCACGTCGCCGATGTTAGGACAGCTTCCTGCCCCCGTCAAGACCACGAAATCGCCTACGCGGAGGTCGGGCATCATGGACCACGAGGAGACAACTGCGAAGGGCCAGGAGACGTGTAGCACGTATTTCGCAACGAAGAACACGACAAAGAGTATCGCGGCGAATACGAAGACGTCTTGTATCCACTTCTCGGCCTCGCCCATTGCCGTGGCGGTGGCCCCCTCTAAAATAATTTTGCGGAGAAAAGCTTTTATAGACGCTAATTATGTCAAGCCATGGCACAAGCTCCAAGAGCTGGCGGAGTTCCGGTAATGATCCTGAAGGAGGGATCCCAGCGCACCACCGGCGAGGACGCCAGGCGTTCGAACATACAAGCGGCCAAGGTCATCTCCGAGATCCTCGCCACGTCGCTCGGCCCCCGCGGCATGGACAAGATGTTGATCGACGCCTTCGGCGACGTGACCATCACCGGCGACGGCGCCGCCATATTGAAAGAGATGGAGATACAGCACCCCGCGGCTAAACTGCTCATAGAGGTGGCCAAGGCCCAAGACGCCGAGGTCGGCGACGGCACCACCACCGTGGTGGTCCTTGCCGGGAGGCTTCTGACGGCCGCCGAGGAGCTCCTGGAGGAGGGCATACACCCGACTATAATAATCGACGGCTTCAAGAAGGCGTCGGACTTCGCGGCCAAGGTGGCCGAGGAGATAGCTAGGCCCATACAGCTGACCAAGGAGGAGATGGCCAGAGTCGTCATAAACTCGCTGAGCAGCAAGATAGTCTCGGAGGCCAAGGACTACCTGGCCGGCATAGCCGTGGACGCGGCGTTCCAGGCCGTGGAGCAGAGGAACGGCACGCCCTACCTCGACCTGGACTGGATCAAGATAGAGAAGAAGAAGGGCAAGTCGCTGTACGAGACACAGCTGGTGCAGGGCATCGTCCTCGACAAGGAGGTCGTCCACCCCGGCATGCCGAAGCGCGTCGAGAACGCCAAGATCGCCGTGCTCGACGCCCCTCTGGAGATCGAGAAGCCCGAGTGGACGACCAAGATCAGCGTCAGCTCCCCCGACCAGATAAAGGCCTTCCTAGACCAGGAGGCCGACATACTCAAGAAGTACGTCGACCATCTGGCCGAGATAGGCGCCAACGTGGTGATCACCCAGAAGGGCATAGACGAGGTGGCCCAGCACTTCTTGGCCAAACGCGGCATCATGGCCGTGAGGCGCGTGAAGCGCTCCGACATAGAGAAGCTGGCTAGGGCCACGGGCGCCCGCATAATCACCAGCATCAAGGACGCCAAGGCCGAGGATCTGGGCTCCGCCGGGCTGGTCGAGGAGAGGAAGGTCGGCGAGGAGAAGATGGTGTTCGTGGAGAAGGTGCAGAACCCGAAGGCCGTCACTATCCTGGTGAGAGGCGGTAGCGACCGCGTGCTCGACGAGGTGGAGAGGTCGATGCAGGACGCCCTGCACGTGGCTAGGGACTTGTTCAGAATGCCCAAGATAGTGCCGGGCGGCGGCGCCTTCGAGATGGAGCTCGCCAGGAGGGTTAGGGAGTTCGCCAGGAAGCTCCCCGGCAAGGAGCAGCTGGCCGCCCTCAAGTTCGCCGACGCCCTCGAGGGCATACCCACAATACTGGCGCTGACGGCGGGCCTCGACCCGGTCGACGCCATAGCCGAGCTGAGGCGCAGGCACGACAACGGCGAGGTGTCCGCTGGCGTCGACGTCTTGAACGGCAAGGTGGCCGACATGGCCGCCCTCAACGTCTGGGATCCGTTGCTGGTGAAGCAGAACGTGCTGAGGTCCGCCACGGAGGCCGCCATAATGGTGCTCCGCATAGACGACATCATAGCCGCCGGCGCCCCGAAGAAGGAGGAGAAGAAGGGCGAGAAGAAGGAGGAAGAGGGCGAGAGCAAGACCGACTAACCCCCTCTTTTTACGCGGCACAAAATTTTAGTACTCCTCCCGGACCTCGTGGCGATGGAGAGTAAGCTTTCTCCTCCAGAGCTTGTCGATAGAATCGAGAAGCTCATCCAAGCCCTCAGATCCGCCTTGGTGGATCGATCCCTCTACCCGCCGAGGTTGACGAGGTTCGAGGTGGCCAGAGTCGTCGCGGCCCGCGCGCTACAGCTGGCCATGGGCGCCCAGCCTCTAGTGGACATAAACTCGCTCGGCACGAAGGACCCCGTCTTGATCGCCATGGAGGAGTTCAGACAGGGCAAGCTGAACTTCTCGATAGTCAGACAGCTCCCCGACGGGAAGACCATCAAGCTCGAGCTGAAGGACCTCCTGGAGCTTGAGAAGTTGCTTCGCGCTTGACCAACACCACATTGCCGAAATACATAAAGACGTGGCCGCCGGCCCTCACCGTTTTTTCCGGCTCGGCGTCCACCTCGCCGTCCATTACATACGCTATGGTGAGCCCGCCGGCCTTGTAGGCGTAGAACTTCACGCCCTTCTTCTGTAGATAGTCCAGCACGTCCACGAACGATAATTAGGCCTAGAATAAAAACAATGCAGAACCGCCGATCCGGGCTTTACTCCGCGGCTTCTTAGCCGCCGTGCTTAGGATCCAAGCCGTTCTACGGCGGTAGGGGATTGTCGCGAGAGCTTGATCTCCAAGCCGTCTGGGACATTTATCCGACGTCGGCAAGGCCTATATGCGCCAGTGTGTACCAGGGGCTGAGCGACCCACCTCATCCCTATCTTCAGATCAGCCCGCCCGACTGTATCCCAGTTTTAGGACCTAGTTTCTCCACTGCCGTGACGATGCAGAGGTAAAACTTTTAAGTCGCTGTGGTGTGGTTTTTCGGCGGGGGTGCCCGAGCCAGGTCAAAGGGGCAGGGTTCAGGTCCCTGTGGCGTAGGCCTGCGTGGGTTCAAATCCCACCCCCCGCACTATTATACTCCCCAACACCTCATACGCGCCTAAGCCCACAGCACTCTCTCCTCAAAGCAACACCAACATCGCTTTATAGGACGGAGGATCCTCAGCGTATATATCGGCGTTCTTCGTAGGCCTAAAACGATGCAGACGTTCCACGGGGCCCTCGACGTCCGGCCTCTCGAGCCCTATGGGCGGCCCGCCGGTTTTTTGGCCCATATCTTTCTGGGATCTACCTTATAGAAGACTCTGCCCGCTCCGTGGAGCAACAAGTTCGTCTTCTCGAGGACGGGCCCCCACTCGTCGACGAGCCCCTGCGCCGCCTTGACTTTAAGCACCTCGAAGACGTAGAGCCTCACCTCGCCGACGTCTAGCTTCGCCGTTATCTTGGACTCGTATATCGCGATGGATCCGTCGAGCCCCGGCGCCTCGACGACGTCGCTGGGCAACAGCTTGAGCCGGAACGCCGATACCTTATCCACGTCTCTGCCGCTGACCGATCCGAGGGCGTAGGCCAGGTCGGCCATGTCGGCGGGCGCCACGTTTATCGTGGCCTCTCCGGAGTGCTCTAAACATTGGAACGTGTAGGCCGATCTGTCCACCGCCACGGCTATCGTGGGGGGCTCCTCGGAGACGGGCATGTTCCAGCTGGCCGGCATGGCGTTTATCTTGCCGTCGGGGCATTTGGAGACCACGACGACGGTGGGCCTCGGGTGGAGCGGCCTGTAGAACTTGCCCTTATACTCGGCGTACATGGGCCTCCTGGGGCTTAACTAAATAAAGATGAAACGAATATTACGCCATGGAGCCGAGCGGAAACGGGGTGGTCTTCAAGACAAATCTGCCTCCTGAGAAGGTCAAGCAACTGGTGGAGATACTGCGAAATATCTACGACCCGGAGATACCCATAAACGTGTACGACCTCGGCCTTATTCGGGAGATCACTTTAGGCGAGGACGGGACGTTGAAGATAGTCATGACCTTCACGGCGGTCGGCTGTCCGGTGGCCTCCTCGCTCGCGAACGAGGTGGGCCTCGCGGTGCAGTCGGTCGTGCCCGAGGCGAAGGACGTCGAGGTGGATGTGGATTTCGAGAGGCCGTGGGACCCCACGCAGATGACGCCCGAGGGTAGGGAGATGTTCAAGGCCATTTACGGGTACGACATAGTGGAGCAGTACCTCAAGCAACAACAGGAGCTCGCCCAGTGATCGGTCAGCCGGGCTGCGGCCCCGTGATGACGGCGTTCGGGACGGCCGAGTTTTGAGGAACACCTGGAGGGCTGAGGGTCCGGGCTATTAGATCGTCAGCACTATATCCACCGGGAACTCGAACTTCTCGGAGAATCCCCTGAAGGCGAGGAGGGCGGCCGCCGCCGCGACCTCGCTACCGGCCGCCTCGGCCAGATCCGCCAACGCCCTTATAGTCTTGCCTGTCCTAACCACGTCGTCGATTATGAGCACCGAGTCGCCCTTGGCCAGAAGGCCCTGCGGCACGTACAGCGACACGACCCTATTGCCCTTTATATAGGACACCTCCAAGCTCTTGGCCCCAGGCTCCTTGTACTGCTTCGCCACTACCAGCGGCGCCTCGAACCTCTGCGCCACGGCCACTGCAAGGGGTATGCCGTCGACAGCCGCCGTGAGCACCTTGTCGATCTTCAAGCCCCCGAACTTCTTGGCTATATATATGGAGTAGAGCGTCCACAGATCGGGGTTGTACGTCGCTGTTAGGTCGACGTAGGTCTCGTACACGCGCAACGTCTTCGAGAGTATCTTGTCCAGCGGATATTCGGCGAAGAGCCTCTCGACGATCTCGGACGCCGTCTCGACAGAGGGCAACATATCGCCTGTGTAGTAGCGCGAGAGCACGCTCTCGGGTAGGCCTAACAGAGACGAGAGCTCCTTGTACGTCAAGCCCAGCAACCTCTTGACGGATCTCAGTACGTTTACCCCGTCCAGCTGTAATCTGACCTTCTCAAGCCGCTCCACGCGATTAAGCGGGTAGTTAAAATTTGAATTGAGTAGTTAGACATGGAGGTGTACGTGGAGCTATCCCGACTGGTTATAAGGGAGGGGCCGCGTAGGATCTTGGGCATGCCGCTGTTCCTCAACCTCACCGGCTCGATAAAGGCTCTGCCCCTCGCCTATATCTTGGGGCGTTTCCGTAAGGTTTACTTCGAGGATGGCAGATTTAGGGAAATAGCCGAGGTGCTCTGCTCCGATTGTGTAGGAGACAGGGAAGAGGGCGCCACGGTCGTCGATAGGGCCCTCGTAGTCGAGGCGTACTACAACACAGTGGCCCACGAGATCCTGGCGATGGCCCCCGGCGTGGACTCCCTGGCTGTGCCCTGCTACACGGGGGCCCTCGGGGAGGCCGTGGCGAGGAGGGCGAGGGAGGTCGAGCCGGGGTTGACGATAGTGGCGGCTAGGCTCGGCGACGGCGACTGCAGTTGGGCCGACGCGGCGTACAGCCCTCCGCTTCCGCCGCCTCCCTTGCCTAAAGGATTGAGGCTCGGCCCGGCCTCTCTGGCCACGTTGTCGGCCGCCTTGAGGGCCTCCGGGGAACACGGGCTCTACTCTACGCTAGCTCTGTTGACCGACTGGGGCGTATGACGGCCGTCGGAATAGTGGGGGGCGGCCGCATGGGGCTTTGGCTTAAGAAGGAGATCTCCAGGCTGTATCGCACCGCGGTGTACGACATAGATAGGGCTAAAAGCGATGTGGAGACCCTCGACGAGCTCGTCGAGTTGAGCGACGTGATTATAGTGGCCGTGGGCTTCAGGGAGGCTGGAGACGTTGTCAAGTCCCTCTCGGGGCGGGATATCTGCGGTAGGCTGGTCCTCGACATAGCGACGTTTAAAAAATATGTATTGCCGGCGTACGCCTCGCTCCCCGACTGCGCGTCGGCGGCCACTGCACATCCCATGTTCGGGCCCGGCGCCGACACTATAAGAGGTAAGAAGGTCGTAGTCATGGAGGTCCCGGGCAAGAACGGGGCCGATCGGGCGCGCGCCTTCTTCGAGAGCCTGGGCGCATCGGTCGTGGAGGGATCTGTCGAGGAGCACGAGCGTTTTGTTAAGTACACCATAGGGCTGAGCTACGCCGTCGGCCTCGCGCTCGCGAGGATATACGCCGAGCGCTGGCCGCTTGTCGAAAAGTACGGAGGCACTTCTTTCCGCTACCTCTCCGTCTACGCCTTCTCGCTTCTGGGAGACGCCGCGGCGCCCCTATACGCGGAGGAGGCTGGCGAGGCCGTCGACGAGTTCATAAAGGCGTTGAAGGAAAAGGGGAAGCCCCCCGCGCCGCCTGTAGATCCCGACGAGGCCTACCGCCTCTTCTACGAAGCGTTGTCAAGACTTGGGTATTAGCCTGGCCACGGCCTCCTCAACCGCCGTAGCTAGAAGGCCTTCCAAGCCCGCCATTCTGGTTATCGCCCTTATCGTGGTGCCGCCCGGCGTGGCCACGGCCTCCACCACGCCGTCGTATCCGAGCCTCTCGACGAGCTGGGGGGCCGTCGAGAACAGGCCAGAAGCAATGCTTTTAGCTAGGTCCCAGGGCACTCCCACGTTCACCGCGGCCTCCACATATGCACGGAGGAGCTTCGCCACCAACGCGGGGCCGCTACCCAACACCACCGTTAGGGGATCGAGAAGTTTCTCCTCTACCCACAGAACTACGGGAGCCAGCGATTTGAGCAAATTATCTACCTCCTTGTCGTATTCGCCGGATACCGCGATGGCGGTGAGGCCTATGTTCGTCATGGCCCTGTAGGGCCTCGTAGATAGGCCCGAGATCCTCGCCAGAGGCACCCCAGCGACGAAGGACACCACGGGCTTGTCGGTCTTTATCGCCACCTCGGCTACGTTATAGGGCTTGACCGAGAGGAACACAACGTCGCTCTTGTCGACCACGAGGTTGTTGTCTAGATGAACCTCGAAGCCCAGCTTGGAGGCCCTCTCGAGGGATCCAGAAGTTTTGACCGACCCGATTACCCTATATCCCTTCTCCCTAAGCCTCAGCCCGAGCGCGGAGCCCAGCTTGCCCAGACCTATAATCCCCACGGTTTGGGGGACTGATCTCCATGGGGCAGAGAACTAACCTATTTAAATCCTTTGGCTTCAAAACGTCGGTGGGCTTGGACACGGCGATCGTGGCGTCGATATACGCGATAGTGATAGCGGTGACGGTGCTTAGGTTCAGAAAACGCGCTTGCTAGACCTCCACCACTTGCCTCCCCACGTGTTTCGCCTTAGGCATCTCGGCCAGCAACCGCGGCAACTCGGCGAACTTATGGAGAGTATACACGGGCCTCACCTTGCCCTCCGACAAGAGCCTCAACGCCTCCGCTAGATCGGCTCTTGTGCCCTGTAGCACTGGCAGTACGTCTATCTCCTTAAGTATGTAAAGCCCCAGCTGAATCTGTTGCGGATTGGGGTCAACGTTGCCTATTAGGGCGATCTTGCCCCCGGGCTTCAGCGCCCTTGCGGACTGGCCTATGGTGGGGCCTCCGACCGTCTCGATGACAACGTCGGCATAGCCCATCTTCTTCACCTCGTCGGCGAAGTCTTGTTTCGCCACCACATAGTCGGCGTATTTGGCCACGTATTCGGCCTTCTCCGGCCTAGTCACGCCGACGGTTTTTGCCCCGTAGGCCTTCGCTATCTGCAACGCGTGGATCCCCACGCCGCCCGACGCGCCCGTCACCACGACGAGGTGGCCTTGTCCTATCCCCGTCCTCCTAGCCGCCCTTACGAGAGTCGAGAGGACGCAGGCGGCGAAAGACGCGGCGGCGAAGTCGACGTTGTCGGGGATCTTGACCAAAGACTTAGCGTCGGCCACTATATATTCGGCGAAGGCGCCCCACAGATCTTCGCCGAACACCTTCTTGTTTTTACATAGATTCTCCCGCCCGGATCTGCAGTACTCGCACTCGCCGCAATACTCGTACATCATGCCAGCCACACGATCGCCGGGCGACACCGACGAGATTCCGGGGCCCACCTCCTCGACCACGCCGGCATATTCATGGCCCGGAACCGTGGGGAACTTCACCCTCTGCCACCCGGTCCAAGCCAGATAATCCCTATAGCATATCCCCGCCGCCTTCACCCTCACGAGGGCCTTTCCCGGACCCGGTCTAGGCCTCTCGACCTCCACGAGCTCGAGCTCGGCGCCGGGGCCGCGCGCCATGTAAGCCTTCATGGAAAATACCGCGCAGGGAGTTAAAAGGATTAGCTGCTTTAAAATCTCGACGATCTTCGTGAGCCTCATAGTCGAGCTCGGCGCATGTCCGGTCTGCGGAGGGCGCGACCTCTCGCTGAACTCCGAGGGACTCGTCGTGTGTAGGAGTTGCGGGACCGTGCTGGGGCCGGCTGTTGCGGCGGGGCCCTCCGCCTCGAAGAAGCTCGCGGATTACGTGCCTCTTGAGGGCGGGACCGAGTACGATTGGAGAGACGTGAGAGGTATAGTAACGCCGAAGTTCAAGATCTATAGAGCTATCGCCAAGAGGCCGGGCAGTAGGATCTCCGCCGAGGTGGAGAGGCTCGGCTCGTACTTGGGCTTGCCCAAGGTCTGTATACATACGGGGGAGGCGCTGGCGGCGCGCGTGGGCAGAGCCGGCGACGTGGAGTACGCCGCCGCCGCGATCCTGTTCGTATCCTGCAGGCTCGCCAAGATATACGCCGACCATATGTTTAAGGGCTACGACATCCGCCGTCTCGCCAGAAGGGCGTTGTGGGTCCAGAGGACGGCGGGGGTCTCCATGCCGCCGCCTCCGCCTAAATACTTCATGTTCAAAATCGCGGAAGATCTAGGCGTTGATAAGGGCGTCGTCAAAAATGCGCTGGATATCCTGCGCCTAATAATGCCGGTGGTCGGACGGGGCAAGATAGCCCAGGCCGCGGCTTTTCTACTCTCGGCGAGGGCGCACGGATACAAGCTAGAGCCCAAGGACGTGGCCAATGCGGCGATGATCTCTGAGAAGTCGTTGTTGGAGGCCCTCAGAGAGGTAGACGCGGCTTTCAGACCTTTAAGTCGAGGGAGAAGCCGTCCAAGACGATCTTGATATGCCGTGTGGCCCTCTCCACCAGCCGCTTCGGCCTAAACTCGACGACGTACTCTCCGCTGTCCAGTTGTTCGTATCCGGACACCGCCCACTCCTCGCCGGCCTCGTCGCCGAGCATGTAGGCGAAATCCTCGAAGTAGTCGTACGTGCCGCAGGTATAGCACATATTCCCGCCGAATTTCGCCTTGACGAAGTCCCGCCCTGCCTCTAATATCTCCACCTCGGCCTCAGCGCCGAAGATCTCCCTAAATCTGGCGACCGCCCTCTCGGCAAATTCCATAAAAGCGGCCCGACTTGGCCTTATTAATGATGACACCCCGATAGGGCGATAGGTGACCTCAATCGCATGGGCTGAAAAATTCTTTAAGCTAGATACCGGCCGTATCAACCCCCCGGTTCCCCGCCCGCCGACGCCTCCGTAGTCTCGGAGGAGTATGAGTGCGGAGCCGGATGGGCCCGTCATTCCTTCTCAAACCGCGGTTAAGGGAGGGGCGCCGTACGTCGACTGCGTCGCCGATTTTCGGCGTGCCTAGAGGAGTAGAATGGTGCGGGGGGTGGGATTTGAACCCACGCAGGCCTACGCCACAGGGACCTCAACCCTGCCCCTTTGACCTGGCTCGGGCACCCCCGCCCGCTCTCGTTGATGTACAGGTTTTTAAGGCTTTATGGCGCTTCTTATGGAGCGCACTATCTCGCCCAGTTTTTCCGGTTGCTCCTCGGCTATTGTGCCCGTCACTATGACGTTGGGCCTCTCCCGCGCTATCTCCTCAGCGGCTTTGCCGGACCTTATGCCGCCGCCGACTATCAATACTCTGTCTAGGTACTTCCTGACGGCCCTCACCATGGCTGTAGGGACGGGCTCGGGCGCGCCGCTACCGGCCTCTAGATACACAGCGTTGAACCCCATGTACCTCGCGGCGAGCGCGTAGGCGACCGCTATGTCCGGCCTTCTCAGCGGGATGGGGCGAGCCGAACTTATATATCCCGCCGCCCCGCCGTCGCCGACCAGCAGGTATGCGGTGGATATGACCTCCAGCTGAGGGTAATGCTTTGCGAGTATGACGGCGCCTTGTAGTTGGGCGCCTATTATGAAGTACGGATCCTGCGAGTTCAATACGCTTAGGAACAGTATCGCGTCGGCCCTCGGCGTGATTTGGCATATGGTGCCTGGAAATAGAACCACCGGGACGTGCGCGACGGATTTCAAGTCCTTCACAACCTCGTCGAGCTCCTCCGATGGGATGCCCAGAGAGCCTCCGACGAGGAGGCCGTCCGTCCCGGCGTCCAACGCCGTCTTGGCTATCTTAAGGTAGTCGACGGATTTGTCGGGATCGAGAAGCGTGAAGTGCTTGACTCCCTCCGATATATATTCAAGGACCTTCATGGCCCTCGCCCTCCTCCTCGGCCCCTCCCCCGCCAGCCTCGCCCGGCTCCGCCTCGCCTTCGGCAGTAGCCTCGGCGCCGCTCCCTTGTTCGGCTTCGGGCGGCTTTATCTTGCCCTCGAGGAAGTGGTCCACGAAGGCGTTGTAGTAGTCCACGGCGGTCCAACGGGGATGCTCCTCGAACTCCTCCCTCAGCCCGCATGTGCCGCAGATGACGACGTATCTATCCCCTATCCTCTTGACGTTGACTGTCTGCGCACCGCAGTTGGGGCATACAAATATCTTGGGTATGGTCCTCTTGGGCCTAACTATGATCTTCCTCCTCCTTCTCCGTCCTCCCACGTCGCCCCGTACTGCCCGATATATAACGTTTCGTGGCCGATATCAAGCCGAGATCGGCGCTCACCTCCTAGTCGTCACCGATCGGCGCGTCGCTCATCCTCACCGTATATATAAACCGAGGTGGTTTTTATCTCCAGATGATGTAGTCAGGGTTACGGGCATAGATGGCCGGTGGCGCTTTGGCTGAATTTTTATATGGGCCGGCTATTTACGCCGTGCTGGGAAGGCTTGAGGCCATAGCGGCCAAGGCCTCTTGGATCTTGTGGAGTCACTTCAAGGACGGCAAAGGGCTGGAGATCGTGGCCCGCCGAGGCGACGACGTGACGAGGGCCGTGGACGCCCAGATGGAGGAGTACATATACACGGCGTTGCGGGGGGCCTTCGAGGGCGGGGTCCTCATAGCGGAGGAGGGCGGGATCTACAGATGGGGCGACGAACGCTACGTCTTTGTGCTGGATCCCCTCGACGGCTCTCTAAATTACTCCCTCGGGATCCCCGTATTCACGATCTCGATAGCGGCGGGCCGCAACCGCACAGGGAAGCTCGACGACTTGGAGTACGCCGTGTTGGCGGTTCCGTCCACCGGCGAGATATACTCTCTGGGGCCTGGATCCCCGCCGTCTAAAAACGGCGCGCCTCTTAAGAGGGCTGAGGCCGCGGCGAACGTGGCCTTCGTCGCCATGGGAGAGTCCGTGCCTCACGAGGTCTACTCGCTCATATCGTCAATGGGCCTCAAGGGGCGTAGCCTTGGATGCTCCAGCTACGAGCTCCTCCTAACAGGCCTCGGCGCCGCCGTGGGGTTCGCGGATCTAAGAGGCAAGCTGAGGATGCTCGACGTGGCGGCGGCGTTGCTGATCGGCAGAGCTCTCGGCATGGAGTACATAATACTAGGAGATTACTCGCTGGAGGCGCGGGGGATATCTTTATTGGCGGGCACGAGGGAGTTCGTAGATGGGCTCGGCAGAGGCCTTGGAAGAAGGGGCTAGGCGCTTCCTTCTCGACCTCTCGGGAACCTTAGGCGTAAGGCTCTCTAAGATACTCGATCTCTACTTCTCGGTAGAGCCGAGGCGCGCCCGGATATTGGAGATCGTCGAGGAGAGGGGTAGGGTATTGGGCGTCCGCATGGCCGTCGAGTCCAGTAGCAGAAGGGGCGTGTGGCACTACGTCTCGGTGGGTCCCTACGGCGCTAAGTGCACTTGCGAGGCCAACACCATCAAGGGCCTTATATGCCGGCATATAATAATCGCGCTGATAACTTGGAACATGGTATCCCTCATAAAAACTGGACAGGGCGTGGACATTGGCTCGTTGGGCTGGCTCAAAAAACAACCTACAGAGGACTAAGCCGAACTCGCCGTGGCGAGCTCCTGTCCGCCCTCGTACGTTGTTATCTGCGTAGGGGATACTAGGTATATTAATACGCCATAAACCGATACGGTGCGCGTCGCTGTAATCGGCGCGGGGCCCGCGGGTTTATCCCTGGCCTCGCGGATCGACGCGGACGTCTACGAGGAGCACTCTGAGGTAGGGCTCCCGCGCCACTGCACCAGCCTGGTCAGCGGACGATCTGCCGAGGAGGTCGGCATACCGCCCGATACGGTTTTGAACAAATACAACGAACTTCTGGTGACGGACCTACAAGGACATTGGATATGGTTCAAGGTGAGAGACGGCGTCTACCTCCTCGATAGGCCGGGGCTAGAGAGGCGGCTCTCTGAGGGCGTCCCCTCGCTGAAGCTCGGCGTGAGGGTGGAGGCGATAAGGGGCCAATATGTATACACGTCAGCTGGCAGGCGCGGGCCTTACGACTACGTAGCTATAGCTGAGGGGGCTGTCAGGAGGTTCTCGCATATTTACGGCGAGGTCACCAGATTGCCCGGCCTCCAGGTAGACGTGAAGAGCGACATAGGCCTCTCGGGTATAACCGTCGTGTACAACAAGAAGCTCTCGGAGGCCTACTTCTCTTGGATAGTCGAGATAGACAGAGGCGTATATAGGGTAGGGCTCGCAGACAGATGTTGCGTAGTGGACAAGCTACGCAAGTTAGTGAAGATAGTCGGAGGCACGCCTGTCGGCAAGCCTTTCGGCGGCGGCGTGTTGGCCGGACCTCCTCTCAAGAGGCTCGTCCACGGCAACGTCGCGCTTCTAGGCGATGCGGCCGGCCTAACTAAACCGTTAAGCGGCGGCGGCATAATACTCGCTATAAAGAGCGGGGCGTCCTTCGGCGAGGCGTTGAGGACGGGGGACCCTTCGGCGTATGAATACTCTATGCGGCCCACTATCTTGAGGCTCTCAGCGGCCAGAGCCGTCTACGAGCTTATGTATGTCAAGGGATTTGTCCACGAGGCCTTAAGGATATTCCACGGCTCCGAGTTCTTGGCGATAGACTACGACGACCACGTCAAGACGCTCGCGCTCGCCATGGCGACCTCGAGAAAGGCGCCCCGTGCACTGGTCGGCGCGCTGAGGCTCCTGATATCGCGCGGCGCAGGCGGGCCTTCGACGTAGGCCGCGTCATCTCGGCCTCGACTGCCTTTTAAACACTCGACGTTCTGTTATCGTGCAGTACAAGAAGGCGGTTAGGGATCCGGTACACGGCTTCATCAAGCTCACAGAGGAGGAGGTCAAGCTCATCGACGGCGAGCCGGTCATACAGAGGCTCCGCTACGTCAAACAGCTCGGCTTCGTCTACCTTGTCTACCCCGCGGCGACCCACACGCGCTTCGACCACAGCCTAGGCGTCATGCACGTGGCCACCCTCATAGGGGAGAGAGTCATGCAACAGATCGGCGAGACGGACCTGCGGCTTCTCAAACACCTGAGGGTCTCCGCACTGCTACACGATCTGGGCCATCTGCCCTTCTCCCACTCGTTCGAGGCGCTTTCGAGAGATCTGCTCCACATGGCGATTAAAAACAAGTGCGTCGACGTGGATCTCGCCCTATTCGATAGAGGAAAGCCGCATGAGGCCACCACAAGATTGCTCGTAGATAGGCTGGCGCCTAAGCTTTCCGAGCTGGGCTACGATCCCGACATGGTCAAGTCTCTTCTGTTCGAGAGGGGGGGCAAGCTCAAGCTCTTCAGCAACATCCTCTCCGGATCTTTCGACGCAGATAGGCTCGACTACATAATGCGCGATATGTTCTTCACCGGGGCTGCCGTCGGCACGAGCTTCACCCACATCGACCTCGAGAGAGTCGTGGAGAACCTAGAGATCGTGGAGGGGAGGTTCCAGTTTAACGAAAAGGCGAGGGTCAACCTAGAGGGGTATCTGATAACCCGCTACAACCTATATAGGCATGTCTACCTCCACCACAAGACCGTGTTGTTTACAGAGATAGCCCGCAATATACTCGCGGACAACATATCCAAATGCGCCGAGGGCTCCGGCGATGGGGAAATCTGCGAATACCTATGCGATCTAGCTAGATTCGCGGCAGGTCAGGTCGATGGGGAAAACGTCTGGAAGGCGACCGACGACTACTTCACGTCTGTGATGGTGAGGGATAGGAGATTTAGGGATTTGCTGTCCCGCAAACCGCCCGAGTACATTACGTTGTGGAAGAGGGAGAAGGATTTCCTCGAGGTGTTCAAGGACCCGACCCGTATCAACGAGGCGGTGGATAGGCTGGGGCCCCTCCATTGGGCGGTCATGGACGAGGTGAAGAAGAAGCTCGTGGAGCGCCTAAACGTGGAGCTAGGCGAGGCGACCGGCGGTTGTAGGCTGTCGCCGGACGACCTCATAATCTCCTACGTCAGTTTCGACCCATACGCCGAGGATCTCTATATATCGACGTCCATGGGTCCGTTACCGCTTTCCAGAATTTCGCCGCTTGCAGAGGCGGTTAACGAGGCTTGGAGGAGGGCCCCTCATATATTCGTCTACGTCAAGAAAAACGCCGTGGAGAGGTGCGGCGAGGACGTCGTAACGGTGCTCAAGTCGGTGTTGGAGCCCCTTATGGATCTCGCCGTGAGGAGGATTTCAGCCTAGCGCCACCCCCAACGTCCTCCTCACGTACTCGGCCACCACGTCCCTGGTCGTCTTGAGGAGCCACCTCCCCTCGTCGGTCAGCTCGGCCACGCCGTCCCTCACCGCCACCTCGCGCCTCAGGAGCTCCGGCCATATCCTCCAGTCGTACCTCACCCCGACCCTCTCCACGGCCCTCCTGGCGAGCTCGTCCACCTCCTCGACGCGCGCCGGCCCTTGGGCCAGCCTCTGCATTATCAGCAGGCGCAGGTACTCCCCCACTGGGCTGTAGCGTATGGACTGAACGTACATGAGGCCATAAGACTTCTCCGTATATAAGGTCGGCAAGTAAAAAACGTGAGTGGAGGGTGAGGGCTCTGAAAGTAAGCTCCGGCCTATAGCTGTGCCTGTGCTGTCGAGGTGGCAGATAGAGGACCTTCTACGCGGCAAGTCCGAGGTCTCCTTCGATCTTGAAATAAGCAGAACTAGGGTGATCTACGGCGGCGGTGGGACTGCCAGCTTCGAATACGGCTCCAACGTATACGAGATATCGCTGGATGAGCTCCCCGAGGTATCTGAAGAGAGTTGCGAGGTTTATGCGCTGATTGACGGGAACTGGCGGGAGCTTTCGATCGCCGGCGCACGCTTCTATAAGCTGTGCGTGTTCGGGCGGGGGTGGGCCCCCACCTTGATGATAGACGGCATAACCATGCACAGCGTGTTGGAGGACCCCCTGTCGGTGACCAGACGTAAGGTGCGTTTCGTTAGGGGGAGGGTATTCGAATGTTGCACCGGGCTGGGCTACACGGCGATTGAGGCGACGAGGAAGAGGGCGCGCCAGGTGGTCACAGTGGAGGCCGACCCCAACGTGTTGTTGTTGGCGTCTTACAACCCCTACAGCAGAGGGCTCTTCTCAGAGGGGGTAGATCTGATACTCGACGACGCGGCCAGATTCGTCGAGGCGTTGAAGGACGCCGCGTTCGACTACGTGATACACGACCCGCCGAGGCTCAGCCACGCGACCCAGGTTCTGTACTCCGAAGGCCTCTATAGGGAGTACGCGAGGATTCTGAAGCCCGGCGGAGGGCTGTTCCACTACACAGGCGCCACCGGCTCTAAGTACAGAGGCGTCGCGGTATGGCGCGGCGTGGCCGAAAGGCTTAGGTCCTCCGGCTTTATGGTAAAGGCCGTAGAAAGAGGATTCGGCGTATATGCCGTGAGGGCTCCCCCACGTCGCCGCTAGACAATATAGGGTAGCCTGTTCATGACCACGGCGCCCGACGGAGATATGTACACCATATTCTCTATCCTCACGCCGCCTATGCCGGGTATGTAGACGCCGGGCTCCACGGTGACCACCATGCCCTCTTTTAACACGTCGTCCGAGGCGGCGGACAGCCTGGGTGGCTCGTGGACCTCTACGCCGACTCCGTGGCCTGTCGAGTGGATGAAATATTGCCCGAAGCCGTAGTCCTCGAGCACCTTTCTAGCCGATAGATCTACCTCCCGCGCCGCCGCGCCTGCCCTAATGGCCTTCTCGGCCGCCCTAGACGCCTCGTAGACGGCGTACACCGCATCCTTCAGCTGCCTCGGCACATCGCCTACTAGGTAGGTCCTGGTCATGTCGGCGCAGTAGAACCTATATCTGGCCCCTACGTCGATAACCACGGCGTCGCCGTACGTCACGCGCCTATCCCCGTAGTTGTAGTGGGGCCATGCGGAGTGGGGGCCCGAGCCCACTATGGGCTCGAACGCAACGCCGTCGGACCCGAGCTCTATCATGCGCCTATATATCTCCGCCGCGATCTCCCGCTCTCTACGTCCCTCCAGATGTTGTAGAGGCGATAGGGCCTCTTCGGTTATCTCCAAGGCCTTCCTCATCCTCCCGACCTCCTCCTCGGTTTTGACGGATCTGACCTCCAGAATCTTCCCGGATACGTCCTCGCCGACCTCTCTACTATCCGACGCCACCCGTCCCCCCAGCGTCTCCTTCAGCTTCTCGAAGAGGTTCTTAGCAACAAGGAGCTCCTCGCCCGGGCCTCTCGGCGGTATTTCGGCCGTCGCGAAGGCGACGACCCTATCCGCCGTGACGGAGGCAAGGGCCCTCCTATAATCCAGGCGGGAGACGTACAGCGTGGTCCCGCCGGTCTTGACGTCGATCACTAGGGCCAGACCGTCGGGGAAGCCTACGGCGTAGGCGAGGTTGCTGGGTTTTGTCAACACCACGTAGTCGTAGTCCTTAAGGGCCTCGAGGAGGCGCCTCATGTCCTCTTTATCGCGTTTATAGATATTGGCTTCTCGTAGCGCCTGATCAACGAAAAACGTATTACCGAGACCACGTCGTCTAGGCCGATCCTCGGATATAGGCCTCTCAGCTCCGCCAAGGCCTCCTCCAGGCTCCCGAAGCCCTCCTCCCTCAACACGTCTTCGCCGAGATCCCTCAGCCTTAGGTACTCCACCTTAGTTATCACAGCCTCGCCGTAGAGCATGCCGCAACACGCTATGTACACTAACTGGAAGCGAGGTCTCAAGGCGCCTAGCCTGATGGTCACGCGCTTCCCCCCGCTCAACACCCTCTCCAGGTATTTCTCCTTGAAGCTCAAAATCGGTCCCATCTCCTCCCGCACGCACAAGCCGTAAACCTTTATATTTATACGGTGCGCCCTCTCCGTGTGTCTGGCGTATAGGGACGGAGACGCCTTGGTCTTCGAAGCCCCCGAGCTGGAAAGAGTCGTCGCCTACCTCTCCCTGAGGAGTCTGGCTGAGAAAGTCGAGGAAGAAGGGGAGCGCATAAGGGCGACTCCCTACATTGACGGAGTCGAGGAGTCTCTGAGATCTCTGTGCGCGACGATGCCCAGCGATCTGAGGCTAGATCTCCTATACGCGCTGGCCAGCGATGGGTGGATAGTCGACAGAGATCTCTCCAGGATGCGTAAGTCTGTATCCTCGGGCGCCCGCGTAACGGTCGTGGAATGCGATTGCGCCAATAGGCGCCTCCAGCTCTTCTCCACGGCAGACTGCCGCGACTACCTTAAACAGCTCGGCTTCTCGGTGCGGACGGTGGGGATGGGCGTGGAGGCGGAGAGAGGCTTCAAGACCTTGATAGAGGCGCTGGACATCTCCGACTCCGTTCTGCAGAGGGCCGGCACATGTTAGGCTATCTACTGTTGGCGTTGGAACTAGCCCTCCTAGTCTTCGCAATGTACACAGGGCGGAAGCGCGTCTTAAAGGCGCTCAACAACTCGTCGAATGGGGAAGATATAGAGGGCCCGGCCGACGTCGATGAGCAGATAATCAAGTACTTAAGGAGCCGCGGCGGCTTGGCCTACCAAGGAGATATAGTGAAGGACCTAGATCTGCCCAAAAGCACGGTGCATAAGGCTATTAGGAGGCTCGCCGAGAGGGGTCTCGTCGAGGTGAGGCGGCAGGGCCGGATCAATATAGTCACGCTTAGGGAGCCGGCCCAACAACAGCCCTCCTAGGGCTGGACAGGAATAGGTCTAGCAACATGGACGGCGATAGGACCAGCAACCTGCCCATATATGCCCAATGCACGCCGTAGGCCTCCTTGAAGAGGCTTGTCGTTATTTCCCTGAAATCCTCGGCCTTCTGAGCCGAGGCGGCTATCTCGACTATCGTGTTCGATCTCCCCCTAGTGTCTACGTATACGGCGAGTCCAGGGATATGGTATATCTTTCCCCTGCGCTCGAACGCGCCGTCCGGAAGCGATATCCCGGAGACGCCAGCCAGCGCCATTGAGGCGAGACACCCAAACACGCAACTGGACGCGTACTCCCTCACGTAGTTCTCGAACGCCTTCTCCACGACCCTGTATTCGCCGGACTTGACGAAGCCGTTGAAGAGGTCTACGTCGTGGATGCGCCGTAGCGAGGCCCGCCCATTCCTCACGAGGATTCTGTATCTGCTCAGACCAAAGCCGCCGACGATATAGAAGTCGAGGAACTCCGCCTCGCCGTTGCTGAACGGGCTGGCCGGGACGGCGCGCCGCGACACGCCCTTATACGGCTCCACTACTAGGTAGTCGATATCTGCACAATCTCTCCTAATTACGGGACCGCCGCGCTCGTACTCAACACAGACGCCTCCGCCGGCGTCTATCTGTAGGCGCGGGAACATATCGGCTATCAGATAAGACGGCAACACGCACTTTCCTGGATTCCTCTAATTTAACGCCTATGGTTACTTCAGGGGCTTCAACAACTTCACCTCGCCGTATTTCTCGAGGATATCCATAACCAGCGGAAGCGGGGCCTCGTCGAGCGACGAGAAGCCGGCGATCTTCACCCCGTCGACGAGCCTTATAAACCCCTTCCCCACCCTTATCGTGGCCTCTCTAGGGCCGAACACGACCTTGAACGCAAGCCTGTTCTCAGCAAGCCTTCTGGCTACCTCGCCGGCGGTCTCCAGCTGTTTTTTGGTAGGCCCACCTCTCGGCTTTCTCTTCTTCAAGTCGGCAAGCTCGTCAGCGGATATATCGCCCTTCACAATCCCCCTGACCTTGTCGACCACGGCGTACTCTCCCTCGTAGCCGCTGACCTCTAGATTCTCGCCGGCTTTTATCCTCTCCACTAACGCCGACAGCGGGATCTTCTCCATGAACCTCCCTACAGTGGGCGTTATTTAAGCTCACATGAACCTTTTAATAGGGCCTAGATGGTGATACCGTGGCCGTAGACCTAGACTACCTATTGATATGCCCGTCGTGTGGAAAGCCCATGAACGAGGATAGCAGAATCATGAGGATCGAGCATCTGACCGGGAATAAAGTGCTGGAGCGGTTGCTCATATGCCCCCACTGCAAGGTGAAGATACGCGAAATAATCTACCTATCAAGATGAGCAGGGCGCGTACCCTGAAGGAGATAGAGGATAGGAGGGCGCAGTACAGCAGATATATATGGACCGCCGTGGCCCTCTCCATGTCGGCCGCCGTGGCCGGCATAGCGATATACATGGCGTTTGGGTTGCCCAGCTATTTCCTCTTCGGCGAGTTGCCGAGCGCTATGTTGATAACGTCGTATTTCCTATCTATCTTGGCGGCAATAACCGGCTACTTGTCTAAATCCGGCGTGTTGAGGGGGGAATATGGATCCGCCGCTAAGTTGCTTCTGGCGGCTTTGGCGTTCTCGGCAGTAGCCATAGCGCTGTCGGCCGTAGCCTTCACCCCGTTGATGGACAACATAGTCCAGATGATCTGCCAGACCCAGACCGCGGCCGTGTCGCAGATCCCGATCTGCATATCTAGCTTTAAAATAAATATGTATATCGCATTTGGAGCATATCTTATTATAAATATAATTGCTATGGTTATGTATATACTATCTCGAAGGGTCCTTGGATTGCTTTTCGCGTACTACGCGCCGAGGGCGGCCGGGCGTAGCCGTCAGGCGTAGTTGAAATAGCGAGACGGATCGGCAACGCCCTCTATCAACGACAAGCTCAATATAGAGGCTAGGAGGTTGGATAGGGGGGCCTCAAGGCCGCGGCAACCGAACTCGGCGCAGAACCACTTGAACTCCTCGTAGAAATCCCCGGCGAACACATATGGCGTCCGCGTCAATTTGGCCACAACATCGCGCCTCAAGATGGCGGCTACCCATGCGGGGAAGGCCGCTTGCGGCGGCGCGCTCCTTAATGCCTTCACGAGCCCCATGAGCGACTTCATGAAGGCCACCGCTATATCGACTCTCCCGTACTTCTCCGCCTTGCTCACGACCCTCCGCGACACGTCTACGAACACGTCCAGCTGGGGCTCAAGCGATTTGACGAACCTCAGACCTTCTAGGGCCGAGTCGCACCGGGATCTCTCGGGACATCTGGCGCATGTATCTCCCAGGGCCTTGCGGGCGCACTCAACACATGTACCAGTCAGCTCACATATATCTAGGCCAGGCATGGCGAATCCGCAGGAGGGGCACATGGCAACGCCACTACTTGTGCGTAGCCTCACTAGAGGTATGTCGTCTATCCTTATATAAGCTGGACTACGGCCCCTCCGTGGAGGTGCTCGTAGTCGCCGAGTCGTCGATACCAGATGAGCCTACTAGGGACGTCTTGCTGGAGCTAAAGAAGAGGGGGATCAGCAGCAGGTACGCGCCTATCCAAAGGCTGTCGGTCAGGATGTCCCAAGACGGCGTCTTCGTGGAGACGCGGAGAGGCCCGATAAGGCCCGACGTGGTGGTCATCCGAGGCATCGGCTTCCTCCTAGACGCCAACACTATGATAAGGCGAGTCACCACGCTCGAGATCTTGGAAGAGGAGGGCGCCACGGCCATAAACCCCGTCCGCGGCCTCATGGCCTCTAGAGACAAGCTGATGAGCCTCTACATACTTAGAAAGGCAAAGATACCGGTGCCTCCCACCGTAGTCACGGAGGACCTCTTCTACGCGTACAACGCAACTAAGGCCCTCGAGACCGTGGTCGTCAAGCCTATACAGGGCAGTAGGGGCTTCGGCGCAATGCTCTTTTCAGATCCCGATCTGGCTTTCCAGGTCATGAGAACCCTCTTGATATCCCACAACCCGCTCTATATCCAGAAATATGTCGAGAAGCCCAACAGAGACATACGCGTTATAGTGGTCGACGGCAGGGCCATCGGCTGTATGTACAGGATCTCCACCATGTGGAAGACCAATATCGCCCAGGGCGCGAGGGCGGAGCCCTGCGCCTTAAACCCGGAGCTCGAGGATATAGCGGTGAGGGCCACCAAGGCCCTCGGCCTCGTCTACGCCGGCATCGACGTAGGCGAGGCCAAGGACGGATACGTGGTGTTTGAGGTCAACGCCTCCCCCGACTGGAGAGGCTTCAAGTCCAGCACCGGCATAAACCCGGCCCAGTATATAGTTGAATATATCGCCTCGCTCAAGAAATGACGAAGTGGCTACTCCGTTGCACCGCCTGCGGCAACGAGCGCGTGCTGGACGTCGGCTTTAACTTAACAGCCTTCAAGGGCCGCATCTACATATATTGCAGAAAGTGTAGGGCAAATAGGGAACACGCGGTGCTCGGGTACTACGACGACGGCGGACGCCTCGTACCGCCAAGCGACTTTGCCGGGGTGGATATAGCCGACTAGCAGACCAGCCTCAACTGCAATAATAAGGTATTCAGCATCTGCTCTATCGACATTATGTTAGTTCTCAGAGCTATCAGATTAGCCAGCATGTCTTCCTCGCCCCTATCGAGTCTGTCTAAGAGCCTTTTGGCCTCCAGCGCTTCCCTCTTCGATTCCACGTCGCCGAGGAGCCTCTTCAGGTCGTCGTTTATCTTCACGAAGCTCCTCTCGGCCTCCATGCAGGAGGCTATCAGCCTCTTCTCCTTTTCTGCAATCCTCTTCTTGGAGTCCTCATATATCTGCATGCTGATGGAGCCCCTTATCAACGCCTCTTCGAGCTTCCTGTACGAGTCCTCTATATTCCTCCTCTCGTCGCCGAGCCTCTTTACAATATCGTTGAGCTCTCTTATCTTTATCTCGAAGAACTTGGGCACCGCCGAAATCTCTAGATCTATGCTCTCTTTAGATATCTTGACCCTCACGTCGCTGGTGTCGAGCTTATACTGAAGGCCTGAGCTGTCCCTTATGTGTAGGGCCACCAGCTTATGCCTCCGCACGTCGAACTCGCCGCGCTCGGCAGTGCCCAAGAACAACATACCTCCTATATACACGGGCTTCCCCCCAACCTTCGGCAACTCTTTCTGCTTCTGGGGCGAGAACAGCCGCCAGAACACGATACCGGCGCGCGTCGGCTATAAAAAGAGTAATAGTTAATTGTCGGTATTAAACGGCGTCCGTGGACGATAAGTTGCTGGAGATAGCTGAGCGGATACGCAGATGTACCAGATGCAGACTGCACGAGACAAGGCGGCTGGCGGTTCCGGGAGAGGGGAGGGCCGAGAAGGGCGTCATGATTGTGGGCGAGGCTCCTGGCGAGAAGGAGGACGAGGAGGGCAGGCCCTTCGTGGGGCCTGCTGGCAAGCTCTTGACAAGTATATTGTCTAAATACGGTATAGATAGAGGGCGCGACGTCTTCATAACCAACGTAGTCAAGTGCCGACCTCCGGGCAATAGGGAGCCTCTAGAGGACGAGATAGCCGCATGCACGCCGTATTTAGTGGAGCAGATCGCGGCGATTAGGCCGCGGCTGATAGTCGCTCTCGGCGTACACAGCGCCAGGACGTTGATGTCCCTCGCCGGCCGTAGAGTGGCCAAGATCGCCGACGTGAGGGGGAGGTGCTTCAAGGTCCGCATAGCTGGCGTCGAGACCACGTTATGCGTAACGTACCACCCGGCAGCCGCGCTTTACAACCCGAGGCTGAGGACCACCCTCGAGGAGGACTTGAGAAGATTCCTCGGCGGTAGCGAGGGAGGCCTTTTAAAATACATGTAGAGGGACTCCACGTGATGATTTATCCCCGGCTAGATACCCGTGAAGAGCGCTCGATTGTCTGAAAATTTATTAAAGGACCTGTGGTTCCGTGGACTTGCTCTGCGCCGAGAGGCTCTCGTGTACTCCCGCCGATCATAGGGCCGAGGCCGAGAGAGCCGGCGAGCTCTATCCCTTGGAAAAGATACTTGAGAAGATAGTAGACGTGCCCGGCGACGCGCTGAAGGCGCTTGCCTCGTTAAGGAGCAACAACATAAAGAATAGGGCTTTCGGCTTCCTCTCGGGGAGTCTCTTGATAGACTGCTCCAGCAGGGCCAGTCCATGCCCGTCGCTACAAGCCATGGCGAGGGCCGGGCTGGCGGAGAGCTTGGGCGACTTCTACTACGTGCCCTATACCGCGCTGAGCGAGCGGTTGCTCGAATATCTGCCCATAGAGGACGAAGAGACGCAACAGATCAAGAGGCCTTACGTCGTGAGCCTCTCCGGCATCGGCGGAGGGGACGTCGTAGAGGCGTTGTCGGGATACATAAGCTCGGCAGGGTATTTCCTATGGGGCAAGGTAGAGAAGATACTAACTAAAATATCATTTATACCTCAATTAATAAATAAATATAATACACAAATAGATATTTTAATAAAATTAGAAAATAAATATATTATTGGCATTAAGTATCTAGACATTACGAGGACGGTGCATATGGGTTTCTCGGCCATCAACGACTATTTGAGATACGGCTTAGACTACGCGATACTCCTCCACCCTCACGTAAATCCCAGAGTCCATAGATCTGTCGCCAATAGGATCGGCGAGTTGGAGATCTCGCCGAGCGGATACATGGCACTGGATCTCCTTAATGAAACATTATACATATATAGATTCCCTAAACATAACACATATCTAAGTAAATATATCTCATCTCATTCACAATCAATGGCTTTACGCTCATATATTGAAAGTCTATGAAGAGGACGTTCGAGGAGGTGTACAGCAACGTCTTCAATGAGGCGCCAAGTATACTGTCATATATTTTATTTACAGTTATATTAATTACTATTATTATTAAAAGAAATGCATTATATATAATATCATTTTTACTATTTTACCTATTTTTCTTTTTTGTCGGACGCCGCTTGTGGACGCGGACCGGCGTGTTCAAGGTCACCTCGTTCGCCCTGGGCCTCGGCGCTCTGTTTGATCTAATCCTCGAAAAGCCGCCTCTGCATTATCTACTCATCTCTTCCGTCGTGGCCTCTTCCATGTCTATGTCTCTGCGTTGCAGAGATAGGGTATATCTAGTGCCCATGGTACTGACGCCTCTATACTACCTTTACCTGCACGACTACGCGCTAGCCGCAGTTGCCGCGGCCTACGCCGTGTCTATGCCCCTGTTGAAGAGATATCTGGCGGGTAGGGTTAAAGGCGGCGATGCGCTGTGCATGTTGAGTAGCTTTCTTTACTCCTCGGTCTCCGCCGAGGGCATGTTCGACCACGTCTTCAAGCCTCTGGGAGTTAGAGACCGCGGAAAAATCCATCTATATCTCATAGAGGGCGGGAGGAGGCATCTGATAGTAGTCTCGGACTTTCATCCCGGGCCTTTTAGGAACGTCGGAGGGGGTATCCTTGTGGAGAAGCTGGTGGCTAGGGGACTCAGAAGCGGCTACGATGTGGTGTTTATCCACGGCGTCGGTAGCCACGAGCGGGACCCCGTATCGTCGGATGACGTCGAGAAGATAGTCGGCGAGATATTTAGGGTAGCCTCCTCGATGCAGGCGGAGGACGCGTTAAGGGGCGTGAGGCCTCAGAGGCTGGAAGTCGGCGATGTGAGGCTGACTACCTACTCGCTGGGCGTCGGCCCGCCGTTGGCGATAATATCTAGAGTCAGCTCGGCCTCTGACGACGTGCCTCTGGACGTGGCGCAGAAGGTGGACGCAAAGGGCTATGTTATCGTAGACGCCCAGAACAAGTTCGACGGCCCCCTCAAATGGAGCGACGAGGACGTGTCGTCTCTCCAGAAGGCGCTTGACGTCGTTGCGAAACCCGAGAGTTGCCGAGAATTCAAGGTGGGGATAGGCAGAGCCGACTCCTCGCTCGTGGATCCGCTAAGGCTTGAGCTAGGAGCGGGCGGAGTCGCCGCTGTGGTCGCCGAGTGCGACGGGCAGAAGAGCCTTCTGTTGATATTCGACGGAAACAACATGGACGGCTCGTTCTATAGGGAGCTACAGGATAGGTTCGGCAAAGCCTATGCCTTGGTCGAGGCGATTACTACGGATACGCACGCGTCGACCGGCATGGGCGTAGGCGGAGGCGGCTACAGAGTGGTCGGCTCCGGCATAAGGCGCGAGGAGCTCTTCAAGCTAGTCAACAAGGCCGTCGCCGCCGCCGAGAGCTCTCTCGGGGCTAAGAGAGCGGCCTATAGAGAGGTAGAGGTCGAGGCGGACGTGTTCGGGCCTAATTTCGCCAAGATAAGAAGCGTCGTGGAGAGCTACAAGAGACTGGGCGTGTTGATGGTGGTCTATTTGATATTGGCCCCTCTATTGCTCGCCTCGCTCCTTTAACCCCGGCGGAGACATAACTTTATTAATGTCGGACGAGGTGGTGTACATGTCGGATGTACCGGCCTCAGAGCCGATAATGGACTACCTGGAGAGCATGATGGAGCGGCTGGAGCAGTGGGTCAAGGAGCAGAGACGGATAGTGAACGATCTGGAAGCCCACGGCAAGGTCATGGAGGCTGCGGATAGGCTGACTCTGCTCTACTCGGCCCAGGCCATGCTGGGGTATATAGGCCGCGTGTTGAAGGACTTCGAGTCGTGGCTGAACAACCCCCTCGTGACCGCGATAATGCCGCTTGACATGCTCAGACGACTAGAGGGCATGTTGCGCGAGGTTGCCGTGAAGTTCATACAAGTAGATATAGACCACACGTCGGAGTACCGCGATCTGTTGGCCAAATACGCTAAGGAGGGCCGAGTCCCCGAGGTCATGACCCTATACATAATGCAGAGGAGCGGACACGGACAAGGCGAGAGCGGAGAGAGGAGGAGGGGAGGTCAGGAGACCCCTAGGTTCTTCTGACCCTCACGTCGATCCTTATTTTGTATATGTGGGGGGCGTAGTCCCTCACGACCTTCCTACCTACGATACAACATCCGGCGCACAACGACTTGACCAGCTCCTCGGCCTCGCGGAACGGATCCTCCTCGGGGCCTGTATGGTAGAAATGCAAATACCCTCCGTCCTCGACACAACGGAGAGCTACATCTAAGTGATCCTTTGCGCCCAGCGGCAATGTCATCAAAACCCTATCTGCCTTTGCGGCGAAGGCCGAGCAGAAGTCAGCCACGTCGGCCCTGATAGGCACCACCGAGGTCAGCTTGTTTATCCTGACATTGTCGATCATGTACTTGAGACCCCACGGGTTCAGCTCCACTGCGTATATCCAGCGCACTTTCCGCCTCTTGGCTATGGCCACCGCGTACGGCCCGACGCCGGCGAATAGGTAGAGCACCCGCTCGCCGTCCTGGACCATATCGGCCAGCTCGGCCCTGTCGCTTTGATCTCTAGGGGAGAAATATACCTTAGTAGGATCTACCTTTATAAAATATCCATGTTCCTTATGTATAACCTCGGTAGGGCCTTCTATCAATATCTCGTAGTTGTATAGCCTATAGGGCCCCGATCTCGCCCCCCTCCGCCTTATCACGGCGCCTATGTTCTTGTTCAGCTTCCTAATGGCCTCGGCTATCTCGACCTTGTACGGCTCGAGCTCGTCCGGTAGTTCTATTATCGCCACGGCCCCTTGCCTAGATCCTATTATGTCGAAGGACGAGGGTACCAGAGTCAATAAATCCTCCGGTATCACGCCTCTGAGGAGATTTCTGAGCGCCACGTACTGGAGTAGTCCGTAATATATTGTCAGTCCCTGACCCCGGCCTCACCTATCGGCGCCAGCAGGCTCTCCATCAAGTTTATATTGTTCGGACCAGTATTTAAGACGTGCCGAGGCCGAGGAGGAGAGAGGAGGCGCCGGAGGAGGCCGAGGTGGAGGTAGTGGAGCGGCCCTCGGAGAAGCAGGCCGAGCTAGACGTAGAGGAGCTGGAGGGTATCGGCAAGGTGACTGGCCAGAAGCTTAAAGAGAGGGGTTATTACACAGTGAGGGACCTCGCCTTCGCATCCGTCAAGGAGATCGCCGATATTATAGGCAACGAGGAGAGGGCGGCCCAGATAATAGAGGCTGCCAGGAGCATGCTGGGGCTGTCCAGCTTCATATCGGCTCTAGACGTATATAGAAAACGCGTCAATATAAAACGCATATCCACAGGGGTCCGCTCCCTCGACGAGCTGTTGAACGGAGGCGTGGAGACGGGCGCGGTGACCGAGGTAGCGGGCGAGTTCGGCGCCGGGAAGACGCAGTTCTGCCACCAGCTGGCCGTCATGGTGCAGTTGCCGGAGGACAGGGGCGGGCTCAACGCCAAGGCCATATACATAGATACGGAGAACACCTTCCGCCCGGAGCGCATAACCCAGATGGCTAGAGCGCGCGGGCTCGACCCCGACCAGGCGCTCAAGAACATATACTACGCTAGGGCCTACTCGTCCGACCACCAGATGATCTTGGTCGAGCAGGCGAGGCGTATCATAAAACAAGATAATGTAAAGCTATTAGTGGTCGATTCTATAGTGGCACATTTCCGCGCCGAGTTTCCGGGCAGGGAGAACCTCGCCGAGAGGCAACAGAAGCTCAACAAACACATAGCCGACCTCTTGAAGATAGCCGACGCCTACGACGTGGCGGTGGTGGTGACCAACCAGGTGATGGCCCAGCCCGACGTGTTCTTCGGCAACCCGCTGAGGCCCGCCGGAGGCAACGTGCTGGCCCACGGAGCGACCTACCGCATATGGCTTAGGAAGAGCAAGGAGAATATAAGAATAGCGAAGATCTTCGACTCGCCCTACCACCCCGAGCGCGAAGCTACGTTCAAGATAACGGAGGAGGGCCTAACGGACTAAATAAGGGATAAATAATTATATATATATTCGAATTTAAAGTTGTTTATAACGAAATTTCTAAATCTACTGTAAAGATCATATATCGGGACCCTCTTAACGCGCAGATAGAGCTCCTCGGCGAGGCTTCTAAAGCCGGCAACCGCGATGCTGACGGTGGCGTCTAGGGCCAGCGTGTATACAAGAGACCTCTTCACGTCGTCAGCCTCCACCGGCATGTCCTGTGGATTGAAGGAGCTCGCCAGCAGTTGGACGTCCCTCCGCGCTATATATAGGTCCACCACACGCCTATATAGTGCTATCGATAACAACTCCGCGAGCTCGCCGCCTACGTGTTCAGGCCGCGCCCATATGGATACCGCATCTACATCGTTCAACGCGCTTATGGCGGCCAGCTCGCGCCACAGAGATAGCTTATCGGGCCTCACCAAAACCAATACGTAATGGCCCTCGCGCTCAATAGCCTTGACGGTCTCCACATCAGCTCCTGCCAGCTCTCTTGCAGAATCCCTATCGGCGAATATAAGGACGATGTCGACCGGCATTGCGCCGAACTCCCTCAAAGCCGCGAGCACCTCCTCCATCTCCCTCCTATCTACGGGGCGTAGCTCCAGCACGTCCACCGCGATCTACGCCAGTAATGCTTTAAATCGTCACATCGGCATGTGGTTATGGGCTTTGACGTGATATTGACCACAGACAGGGGCATGATGAGCAACTATCACGGGAAGGAGTTTTTGGGGTTCGGCACCACTGGCCCTGTATTCGTCGAGCTCCCCTTCGGCCTCTCCGAGAAGTTCCACACCTTTCTCTTCGCCCCCAAGATAAAGACGGACAAGATGGGGAGGCCCATACAGGCGCCCTACGGCATGAGGAAAATAGAGGCGAAGTTGCTCGACGCAGGTATAAACGCCGCCATAATAGATCCAGACTACGTCCCGCGATATCTCAAGAGCGCCAAGATCTTGATGTTGAGCCACCACGACTACTTCGGAGTAAATCCGCCGTCAAGCACATGGGGGGTGATATTGGGCAAGGAGACCCTTAACGCGTATCTCTTCAGGAAGTTCATGGAGCGGATAGAGGGAGATATATGGGAGGCCAAGAGGGCGAGCGGCCTAAAGGTTATGGTCGGAGGGCCGGCGGCTTGGCAGTGGCTCTACTACCCCGACTTGGTAGAGCGCTGGGGCATAGACACCATATTCGACGGGGAGGGGGAGAAGCTTATAGTCGAGGTCGTCAAGAACGCGCTTGAGGGGAAGACCCCGCCGAGGTACGTCTACGTAGGGGCCTCCGAGGCTCCGAGCGTGGAAGAGATTTCCACGATCAAGGGAGCCTCCATAAACGGCCTGGTCGAGATAGGCAGGGGGTGCCCCAGAGGTTGCGCCTTCTGTTCGGTCACTCTGAGGCCTCTGAGGTGGTATCCCCTCAGCAAGATCGAGGAGGAGTTGAAGGTAAACGCGAGGGCCGGCGTCGTCGACGGCATACTGCACTCGGACGAGGTGCCGCTCTACGGCTCTAACGGGGTGGAGCTGAACCCCACGGCGCTTATAGAGCTACACAAGTTGGCTAAGAAGTATTACAGAAAAGTGGGGTGGAGCCACACAACCTTCGTAGCCGTCTTGTTGGCCGAGAAGAAGTACGGAAAGCTCATGACGAAGATAGCCGATATAATAAAAGACGAGCATCAGGACTGGTGGGGCGCCGAAATAGGGCTAGAGACTGGCTCTATTAGGGTGGCCAAACAGATAATGCCCGGCAAGGCGGCGCCCTATAAGATAGAGCAGTGGCACGACATAGTTGAAGAGTCCATGGCCATAATGCACGAGCTCAGGCTAATACCTGCAGTGACCCTCATAGTCGGCCTCCCCGGCGAGCTGCCGGACGACGTGGTCCAGACGATAGAGCTGATAGAAAGGCTCAAGCCCTACAGATCTCTGATAGTCCCGTTGTTCTACGTGCCCATGAGCCACGTCAAGGCCGAGAAGACTGGGTGGCTGGACAAGATGAACCTCTACCCAGAACACATAGATCTCTTGAAGGTGGTCGCCAAACACTCTATCTTCTGGGCTCGCGATATAGTCAACAAGTTCTACTTCAAGGGCATCCACTACGCGCCTATTAGATTATTAACTAATTACTTCATAAATTATGTCGAGAAAAGGCTTGATAAGGCCGAGGCCGACATCGAGCGCTATAAGGAGATGTTGAGGGCTAAGTGGAGCGAGAAACGCCTAGAGGTTCTGAGATACGCCTAAGGCCTCAGCCAATTTCCTCGTCAGATCTACCACAACCCCGCGCCGCATATGCGCCTCCAGCTTAGCCAGTTCGCACAAGGCGCCGCAATTGGACTTACAACACGGCAGCCTAACCTCGCCGTCGCATTGAGCCGAGTCGATCCCGCTACAGATATGCTTGGATAGATAGGACCACGCTTCGTTAAAGAGGATAGAACGGCTTATGCCGCTTTCTAGCGCTATTTTATTTACTATTCCGTAGATATCTGTAATATATATTATTGATTCATATCTATAATTTCTTAGAAGAGTTTCTATACATGATAGTTTATATCTAGGCAACTCTGCTATGTCTAGGGTAGAGACTCCGCACGACGACATTATGTATCTGACCGCGTCGTCAACCGACTCGTCCGCCTTGACCACGGCTATTACGCCGTCCCTCCAGTCGGGCATGGCTATACCGAACACATAGGGCCGGGCGTCAAATTTAATAAAAGCTCCTCCCTCTGCCCGCATGCCCGGCGAGGTCTGCTTAATATGTCAAGGTAAGGGGGATGGATATCTCGTGGCGTCTCCTGAATATAAATGCACCATATGCGGCGCCCGGATAACTTGGGACGACGCAGTGTCGCACTACATGAAGCACGTGAAATTCTCGGGCAACGACGCCATCTGCGGAATATGTAATGCCAAAGTAAAGAAGACCGATATAAGAAGCCATATACGTAGTCATTTCGCGATAGGCGAAGGCAGTAGATATTTCTGCGGCGTCTGCGGCAGGGAGTTCGTCGACCGCGAGAGCTTGTTCACGCATATAATGAGGACACACGAATGAGTATACTGCAACTACTGGCATATTCGCTAGTGCTTATATGGCCTCCCTACGTGGCCAACGGGCTGGCCGTGCTGGCCTCGGCTCTGCCAAGAAGGCATCCGATAGACTTAGGCAGGAGTTGGCGCGGCTCTAGAATATTTGGCGACGGGAAGACCTTCGAGGGCTTTGCTATAGGGCTCGCGCTAGGCACTACCATAGGGTGGTTGCCCAATCTGCTGTACAGCGTCCTTAGCGTTGGAGATGCGGCAGTGCTCTCGGCGTCGGCCCTCGTAGGAGATCTGATCGGCGCCTTTATAAAAAGGAGGTTGTGCCTTCCACGCGGACACCCTGCATTTCCCCTAGACCAGCTAGACTTTCTGCTCATGTCTCTATTAGTCTACTCTCTATACGCGCAGATACCGATAACAGCTATATTTATTTCCGTGATAATTACGCCGGCCATCCACAGAGCGACCAATATAGCGGCTTATAGGCTGAGGCTGAAGAAAGAGCCTTGGTAATCCTTTAAAATACGTGTGGGCTGGCCGTCATGTCTATAGTCCTCGGCGACAGATACACTGTCGATTTATTTAAGTTAATGGGGTTTGATGGACGAGCTTTTACTGATGCAAAAGAATTATATGAATACATATTAAAAAATATTAATATTTATAATGTATTTTTTATTTCATCTAACTTCGCTAAACAACTTAGAAAAGAACTAGACGAGCTTAGACTTAGAAATACAAATAAGATATTCGTGGAGATACCCAGCGTGTTGGAGAATATGGAAAAGGAGGTCAACTATCTTCAGCTAGTTCGCCAAATACTAGGCGGATAGCGGCGCCGAAAACACTTTAAAAATGGGCCTTTAAGGCCTTCATGAGTCTTTTCGAGGATCTCATAAACCAACACATAAGAGAATTGGAAGAACTAAAGCAGAAGCTTCTCAGCGACCTTGAAACCAAGATTAAACAAAGATCCTATGAATTATTATCTAAATACTCTGAAGAGATAAGCAATGCACAAAGCCAAGTTACGCTGGAGCGGGAAAGAATCCTTTACGAAGCTCTTATTGAAAATAGAAAAATAATATCAAATACATACGAAGATATATTAAAGGAAATTAAAAAAGATATAACTGACTATATTGATAAGAATAGAACAAATGAAAAATATATAAAATTTTTAGAGAATGCCCTTCTTAAGGCCAGAGAAATAATTGGGGAGGACATGATAGTGTACTCCTCCCCTAAGGATAGGAACACCTTGACTATATTGATGAGGAAGCATGGCTTAAAGGGCGAGGTAGTCGACAGAGATATGTCGGGAGGGCTCGTCGCATCTTCGCGCGATGGAGCGATAGTGCTCGATATGACGTTGGATACCCTATTGGAGACCAACGTAGAGGAGATAAAGAAGGCAGTCGCGTCGGTGCTATGAGCGGGCGTATAGAGTACATATCGGGACCCGTAGTGAAGGCCGATCTGCCTGGCGCCAGGCTCTACGAGCTCGTGTTCGTCGGCGAGCTTAAGCTGTTCGGCGAGGTTGTCAGGGTACAGGGAGACAAGGCGTTTATACAGGTGTATGAGGACACTACGGGGATAAAGCCCGGAGAGCCGGTGGTCAGAAGCGGCGAGCCCCTAAGCGCTTGGCTTGGGCCGGGCATTCTGGGAAAGATATACGACGGCGTCCAGAGGCCTCTGAAGTCCATATTCGAGATGACCAATACGCCGTTTGTGGCCAGGGGAATAGGCTACGACCGAGCTCCGCCTCTAGATCTCAAGGCCGAATACGACTTCAAGCCGCTCGTCAAGGCGGGAGAGGAGGTGCAACCGGGCGACGTGTTGGGGGCTGTCCAGGAGACCTCGTTAATAGAACATAGAATTATGTACCCGCCTCTGCCCGGCAACGGGCCGGGAGTAGTCGAGTGGATAGCCGAAGGCAAATACAAGGTCGACGACGTCATAGCCAGGATCCGGACGAAGTCAGGCGTCGTGGAGGTCAAGATGTGGCATAAATGGCCGGTGCGCAGACCCAGGCCCTTCCGCGAGAAGCTCCCGCCTGTGGAGCCCTTGATCACCGGCGTGCGCACCATAGACACCATGTTCCCCATAGCTAAGGGCGGCGCCGCGGCCATACCGGGACCCTTCGGCTCGGGGAAGACCGTGACCATACGCACGCTCTTCCTATACGCCCAAAGCAGAGTCATAGTGCCTGTGCTCTGCGGCGAGAGGGGGAACGAGGCGGCCGACGCGCTTCAGGGCTTGCTGAAGCTGAAGGACCCCTACACGGGCAAGTCGTTGCTCGAGAGGACCACGATAATAGTGAACACCTCCAACATGCCCGTGGCGGCGAGGGAGGCGTCCATATACACCGGCGCCGCTATAGGCGAGTACTTCCGCGATATGGGCTACGACGTGTTGGTCTCGGCCGATTCCACGAGCAGATGGGCGGAGGCCATGAGGGAGGTGGCTCTACGTATAGGCGAAATGCCGAGCGAGGAGGGCTACCCCGCCTATCTGCCGACGCGTCTAGCCGAGTTCTACGAACGCGCCGGCCGCGTGGTCCTCATAGGCAGCAAGGAGCGCGTCGGCTCGCTGACCATAGCAGCGTCCGTGAGCCCGCCCGGAGGCGACTTCACCGAGCCCGTCACCTCCAACACCCTGCGCTTCATAGGGGCTTTCTGGCCGCTGTCCCCCCGCCTCGCCTACTCGCGCCACTATCCGGCGATAGACTGGCTGATGGGGTTCTCCCGCTACGTGGAGACCGTACAGGAGTGGTGGGCTAAGAACGTCGACCCCGACTGGCGCCGTATCAGAGACGTCTTCCAGTCAATATTAAGCAGAGAGGCCGAGTTGCAGGAGGTCGTCAGGATCCTCGGCACAGAGGCCCTTAGCGAACAGGAGAAGCATATCCTGAACACGGCCTTCCTAATAAGAGAGGGCTTCTTGAAACAAGACGCTTTCAACCCCGTCGACACTCCGTCTATGCCCAAGAAACAGGCCCTGTTGATGAGGGCCATCTACACATACTACGAGGCTGGAATGAAGGCCGTAGAGGCCGGGGTGCCGGCATCGGCCCTCAGAGAACTCGAGCTGGTCAAACGCCTCCCCAGGCTGAGGATGGAGATCAAGAACGACGATGTAGAGAGAGAGCTCGGCAAATTCATAGAGAGTCTCAAGGCAGAGATCGACGCCCTTATCGCAAAGGCCAAGAGCTGACGGGAGCAAGCAAAAAAGTTTTAAATCAGCGGGTGGAGGGGGCGTGTGAGCAAGAAGATATTAGAGCACGTGCTGGGTCCCGTAGAGGTTTCTATCCTCACCAAGGAGGAGGCCAGAGCGCTTCTAAGGAGGCTCCACGTAAGGCCTTGGCAGATACCTTGGATTAGGTCGAGCGATCCCTTGGTCAAAGCCGTCGGGGCGAAGCCCGGCGACGTGTTGAGGATAGTGAGACGTTCGGAGACCGCGGGAGAATCAGTTATATACCGCCTCGTGGTGCCGGGCTGATGGTGGATCTGCTCCCATTACCGATAAGGTATAGGGCCGGGGACGGCGGGTTCCCCGCCTCAGACGATAGGTGGGCCCTGGTCAAGGCCTTTATCAGAGATCGAGGAATAGTCGACCACCAGATAAGGGCCTTCAACGACTTCATCGACAGGAAGTTGCCCAAGATAATAGAGGAGATGGGCGTTGTCGAGACCGAGATAAAGGGTCTGAAAGTCGCCATAGAGCGCGTCGAGATAGGGTGGCCGAGGATAAAGGAGCCGGACGGCTCGGAGACGGTCATATACCCCATGGAGGCCCGGCTCAGGAACGCCACGTACAGCGCCCCGATGTACTTGACCGTGACTCTCTACGTCGACGACGAGCCGTACGCTACCGAGACCATATACGCCGGCGAGCTACCCATAATGGTCAAGTCCAAGAAGTGCAACTTGACGAGGTTGAAGCCGGAGGAGTACCCCAAGCGTTTTGAGGATCCCGAAGATCCCGGCGGCTACTTCATAATAAACGGGAGCGAGCGGGTCGTCATAAGCCAGGAGGACCTAGTCACCGATCGGCCCATATACGACGTCGGCGATAAGCCGACGATCAGATATCTAGCTAAGGTCATATCGACCGGGCCCGGCTACCGCGCCACGATGACGGTCGAGTACCACAAAGACGGCGTCATCTATGTGACTCTATCCGCCATACCGGTCAGGATCCCGTTCACGGTATACATGCGCGCCATGGGCCTAGAGAGCGACCAAGACATAGTGCTCGCCGTCTCGGACGACCCGGACATACAGAAGGAGCTCCTGCCCTCGTTGTTGGCCGGCCAGGAGATCGCCACCACTAGGGACGACGCCCTCGATTTCGTAGGCGGAAAGATCGCCGTGGGCCAGCCGAGGCCTATAAGGATAGAGAGAGCCCTCCAGATATTGGACAAATACTTCTTGCCCAACCTCAACCCGCAGAAGCCCGACGAGAAGGCGATGGAGGAGGCCAGGATAAAGAAGGCGTTGTTGCTAGGCCAGGTGGTCAAGGGGCTTATAGAGATGCAGTTAGGCAGGAGGAAGCCCGACGACAAGGACCACGTGGCCAACAAACGCGTGAGGCTCGTGAACGACCTCCTGGCCCAGCTGTTCAGGACGGTCATGAAGCAGTTCCTCCAAGAGCTCAAGAACCAGCTTGAGAAGTACTACGCGAGAGGTAAGATACCGCATCTACAGACGATAGTCAGACCCGACATAATAACCGAGCGCGTCAAGCAGGCGCTGGCGACCGGCAACTGGGTCGGCGGGAAGACCGGCGTCTCGCAGATATTGGACAGAACGAACTACCTCTCGACCCTCAGCTATCTGAGGAGGGTCGTCTCCTCGCTCAGCAGGACCCAACCCCACTTCGAGGCCCGCGACCTCCACCCGACGCAGTGGGGCCGGCTGTGCGCCGTCGAGACGCCCGAGGGGCAGAACGTAGGGCTTGTCAAGAACCTGGCTCTGTTGGCCGAGATAACCATCGGCGTCGACGAGGCCGTCGTTGAGAAGACGCTGAACGAGCTGGGCGTAGTGCCGGTGCTCGAGGCGAGGAGGGGAGGGCTTGAGGGCGCGGAGGTCTACCTAAACGGGCGGCTCGTAGGCATCCACCAGAACCCTGAGGAGCTCGTCAAGACTCTACGCAAGATGAGGCGGCAGGGCAAGATATCTGATGAGGTCAACGTGGCGCATCTGGGCGACGCGGTCTACGTGAACTGCGATGGAGGCCGTATCAGGAGGCCTCTACTGGTGATCGAGGACGGCAAGTTGAAGCTCACAAAGGAGCACGTCCAGAAGCTCGCATCGGGCGAACTGACTTGGAACGACTTGGTCAAGATGGGCGTCGTGGAGTACCTAGACGCCGACGAGGAGGAAAACGCCTACATAGCGGTGGGGCCTGAGCCCGATATGAGCAAGTACACGCACATGGAGATAGTGCCTTCCTCTATTCTGGGCGCAATAGCGTCCATAATACCCTATCTAGAGCACAACCAATCGCCCAGGAACCAGTACGAGGCCGCTATGGCTAAACAGTCGCTGGGGTTGCCGCAGGCCAACTTCATGTACAAGCTGGACTCGCGCGGCCATATGCTCTACTATCCTGAAAGGCCTATAGTGACGACCAGAGGGCTCGAGCTAATTGGCTACTCGAGAAAGCCTGCGGGCCAGAACGCCGTAGTGGCGCTGTTGACATACACAGGCTATAACATAGAGGACGCCGTTATCATGAACAAGTCATCGGTCGATCGCGGCCTCTTCCGTTCGAACTTCTATCGCACCTACGAGACCGAGGAGCAGAAATATCCGGGAGGCGAGGAGGACAGGATAGAGGTCCCCGATTCCTCGGCCAGAGGATATAGGGGGCCGGAGGCCTACAGCCACCTGGACGAGGACGGAATAGCCCCTCCTGAGGTCTACGTGACGGGCGGAGAGGTCATAATAGGCAAGACCGCTCCGCCGCGCTTCTATATGACCCTCGAGACTGAGAAAATCTTGAAGGAGAGGCGCGACGCCTCAATTCCCGTGAGGAGGGGTGAAAGAGGCATAGTCGATAGGGTCGTCATAACAGAATCGCCTGAGGGTAACAAACTCGTTAAGGTGAGATTAAGGGAGCTACGTGTGCCCGAGCTGGGCGACAAGTTCGCCTCGCGCCACGGCCAGAAGGGCGTCATAGGCATGTTGTTGAGGCAAGAGGACATGCCTTTCACGGAGGACGGGATAGTCCCCGATATAATCGTTAACCCCCACGCCATGCCCTCGCGCATGACGGTCGGCCAGCTGTTGGAGTCCATAGCGGGCAAGGCCGGCGCGTTGACAGGTCAGCTTATCGACGCCACTCCCTTCGAGGGAGTCACCGAGGGAGAGCTGAGGGAGCTCCTCATGAAGCTGGGGTTCAGGTGGGACGGCAAGGAGGTCATGTACAGCGGCATAACTGGCGAGAAGCTCGTCGCCGATATATTCATAGGGATAGTGTATTACCAGAAGCTACACCACATGGTCGCGGACAAGATACACGCCCGCTCCAGAGGGCCTGTCCAGATATTGACTAGGCAACCCACAGAGGGCAGATCCCGCGAGGGCGGGCTGAGGCTCGGCGAGATGGAGCGCGACGTGCTCATAGCCCATGGGGCCTCCGCCCTCCTCTACGAGAGGATGGTCGAGTCGAGCGACAAATATACCATGTACGTCTGCGAGCTGTGCGGACTCCCAGCCTACCTAGACGCGAAGACGAACAGGCCGAAATGTCCCATACATGGCGAGTCGGGCCAGTTCGCCAAAGTCGTCGTGCCTTATGCATTTAAGCTACTGCTACAAGAGCTGATCGCGCTAGGGATTTACCCGAAGTTGGAGCTGGCGGAAATCTTAGAGTAAGGAGATTTTAATAGCCAATATTACTTTTACTATTTTATATCAACAATAATGTTTATTCTAATATAGAATTATATCGGAATTTATAATATTTGAGGTGGATCTATATTTGCTAGCTTTACACGACCATTCAGCGAGGATCCGGCTCAGACGGAGGAAATGTCCTTAAATAAAAATTTATATAGCGACTTCCACCGGTTGGCGTGGCCGTTCAACAACAGGCCGATGTAGTCCCTACTAAGGTTATCAAAGATATCAAGTTCGGGATTCTCAGCCCCGATCTAATAAGGCGATATTCTGTTTTGGAGATCACGACATCCGAGATATACGACGAAGGCGGGCTACCTATCCGCGGCGGCTTGATGGACCGCAGACTCGGCGTGGCGGAGCCGGGCGCCAGGTGCGAGACCTGCGGACAGCCCTACGACGTGTGTCCTGGCCATTTCGGCCATATAGAGCTCGCGAAGCCGGTGATCCACGTCGAGTTCGCCAGGTTCATATACGACGTGTTGAGGGCTACTTGCCCCAACTGCGGCAGGATAATGCTGAAGGACGAGGAGATAAAGAGATATAGCGAGCGCCTTCAGAGGCTCAAGGGCAGGTGGAAGCTCTTGGCCACCAACCTCCACGAGAAGATCCTCAGGAAAGCCGCCGAGAGGACCACATGTCCTCACTGCGGATATAAACGCAACAAGGTGAGGTTCGAGCGGCCTTACAATTTCTACGAGGAGACGGAGACGGGCGCCTTGGTAAAGCTGGATCCTGAGACTATACTGGAGCGGCTGGTCAAGGTGCCTAACAGCGACCTCGAGCTACTAGGAGTCGATCCGACCGTCGCCCGCCCGGAGTGGGGCATACTCAGAACTCTCCCCGTCCCGCCTCCCCACGTTAGGCCCTCCATACAGCTCGAGACGGGCATAAGGAGCGAGGACGATCTGACGCACAAGCTTGTCGACATAATGAGGATGAATGAGAAGTTGAAGATAGCGCTCGAGACGGGCGCGCCGACTAACGTAATAGACAACCTCTGGGACTTGCTCCAGTACCACACGGCGACCTACTTCGACAACGAGCTACCCGGCATCCCGCTGGCGAAACATAGAGGGGGCAGACCCCTGAAGGGCATAGCGCAGAGGCTTAAGGGCAAGGAGGGGAGGTTCAGAGGAAGCCTCTCGGGCAAGCGCGTCAACTTCTCGGCCCGCACAGTGATAAGCCCCGATCCCAATCTGAGCATAAACGAGGTCGGAGTGCCCATAGACATAGCCAAGATATTGACAGTGCCCGAGAGAGTCACCGAGTGGAACATAGACGATCTCAGGCAAGCCGTGATGAGGGGGCCCGAGACTTGGCCGGGGGCCAACTACGTGATAACGCCGGAGGGCAGGCGCGTCGATCTGCGATACGTCAAGGACAGGAAACAGCTCGCCGAGAAGCTGGCCCCCGGCTGGATCGTAGAGCGCCACATAAGGGACGGCGATATAGCCCTCTTCAACAGACAGCCGTCGCTACACAGAGTGTCCATGATGGGCCACATAGTCAGAGTTCTGCCGGGCAGGACGTTTAGGATACATCTGGCCGTATGCCCGCCCTACAACGCCGACTTCGACGGCGACGAAATGAACCTGCACATACCGCAGACGGAGGAGGCGAGGGCCGAGGCGAGAACTCTAATGTTGGTCCAAGAACATATAGTGACGCCGCGCTACGGCGGCGCCATAATAGGCGCTAGACAGGACTATATAATAGGCGCCTACCTACTCTCCCGCAAAACTACGTTGCTCACTAAGAAGGAGGCGGCGTATTTAGCCGGCGCCATGAAGCTTGAGGGAGACCTGCCTGAGCCGGCCATAATGCACCCCGTCGAGCTGTGGACGGGGAAGCAGATAATCAGCATGGCGTTGCCCAAGGACCTCAACTGGGTGCAACCCACAGCGTTTAAGTCGGCTTGTAAGGAGCCCTACACGTGCGAGACCGATGAGTGGATAATTATAATAAACGGCAATATGGTGACGGGCACCTTGGACAAGAAATCCATAGGTGCCGAGCAGGTAGATTCGCTTTGGCACCGAATAGCTAGAGATTACCCGTCGGATGTGGCCAGGAAATGGTTAGATTCCTCGCTAAGGGTGTTCTTGAGATTCCTAGATCTCAGAGGCTTCTCCATAGGCCTGGACTCGCTCTATATACCTAGCGAGGCCGTTAAAGAGGTCGGCAAGATAATTGATAGCGGTATAAATAAGGCCTTAGAGCTCATAGAGCTCTACAGAGAGGGCAAGCTGGAGGCCATGCCGGGCTACACTGTGCAAGAAACCCTCGAGAATAGACTGGCCGAGGTGCTCTCAAAGGTGCGTAGCGACGCTGAGGGAGTAGTGGAGAGGTATATAGATAAGAACTCCGAGGCCTATCTAATGGCCAAGACGGGGGCGCGCGGAAGCTTGACCAACATAGTCCAAATGGTGGCCACCTTAGGCCAACAGACCATAAGAGGCGAGAGGATCAAGAGAGGGTATAGGACCAGGACTCTGCCTCACTTCCCCGTAGGCGATATAGGGCCGTTCTCAGGAGGTTTCGTATCCTCCTCATTCGTCAAGGGGCTTACGCCTGTCGAGTACTTCTTCCACGCGGCCGGCGGGAGGGACGGCTTGATAGACACAGCTGTCCGCACGGCGCAGAGCGGATACATGCAACGTAGGATAATAAACGCGTTGCAAGACGCGTACGTCGCCTACGACGGCACCGTGCGTTACGGCTCCGGGCTTCTCTTGCAACCTCTGTACGGCGACGACGGCACCGATGTATCTAAGTCGGATCACGGCAAGCCGGCAAACGTAAATATAATGAGGCTCTACATAAGGTGATGTCGGTCGCGAAACTGCTCGAAGATCTGTCGTCGGTTATTCCCAGGACCTTATATGAAGATCTCAAGAAGGCCGTAGAGGGCCTTGACGAGGAGGCTGCGTTACGAATAATCTATAGAGCTCTGAGGCTCTACGCCTTGTCTCTAATAGATGCGGGCGAGGCCATAGGCATAATAACCGCGCAGTCCATAGGCGAGCCGTCGACCCAGATGATCTTGAGATCATTCCACTTCGCCGGTTTGAGGGAGTTCTCCATGGCGCGCGGTCTGCCTAGGATGATAGAGATAGTCGACGCCAGGAGGAAGCCCTCGACGCCGCTTATGTATGTATATTTAAAGCCTCCCTACAATAAATCTAAAGAATCAGCTACTGAAGTTGCTAAAAAGATACAATTGACTACTATAGAAAATCTTGCTAAATCTGTTGATATAGATTATATAACATATAGTGTCGTGATAGAGCTTGATCCAGAACAGATGAAATATAGAGAAATAAATATAAAAGATATTGAGAAGATACTTTCAAGAATGCGTGGTAAAGGTGTTTCCATAGAAATAGAAGGGTATACTATAACTATTAGGCTTGCAAACCCCGATATGTTGAAGTTGAGGAAGCTACGCGATAAGGTGCTTCAGACGAGGATAAGCGGTATAAAAGGCGTTAGGAAGGTCTTGGTAGATCAGGACAGGAGTACGGGAGAGTGGTACATCATAACCGAAGGTAGCAACCTAGAGGGAGTCCTGCAACTGGACGAGGTCGACCACACGAGGACCTACAGCAACGATCTCCACGAGGTGGCCGAGGTATTGGGGATAGAGGTGGCTAGGACGTTGATAGCGCTTGAGATCAGGAGAGTCCTCGCTGAACAAGGCCTGGACGTGGATAGTAGACACATGTATACTGTAGCCGACGCGATGACTTGGCTAGGCAAAGTGAGGCCCATCGGCAGACACGGTGTTGTGGGTTCCAAGGAGTCGCCGCTAGCTAAGGCCGCGTTTGAGGTGACCGTTAAGACGTTGGTTGAGGCGTCGGTGAGAGGCGAGGTGGAGCCGTTTAAGGGCGTCTTCGAGAACATAATAGCTGGCCGCCATATACCCATAGGGACGGGCATGGTTAGACTGCTGATGCGCCTCTAGGCCTAAAACTTATATATGCATCTCAATCCCAAGGGCCGTGAGTTCGTCGATAGATCTAGCTAGAGAGCTCCAGGTGGCTATCGCGACGGGCAAGGTGTCTATCGGCTATAAAAGCGTCAAGAACGCCGTGCTTAGCGGACGCGCCAAGATGGTCGTCCTAGCGGCTAACGCCCCACCGAGGATAAGAGGGGATCTCGAGTACTACTCGAAGATCGCGGGCACTCCAATCTTAGTCTTTCCGGGCTCCAGCCTAGAGTTAGGCGCGGCTGCGCGAAAGCCCTTTAAGATCTCGGCCATAGCGATCGTGGATCCAGGCCAGAGCGAGATATTGAAGTTGGCTGGACATGCCTGATATAAGGCTTACAGACGAAGAGATAAGATACGCTACGCTTTTCGAGTCGATGACAGGCGTTACTCCACTTGATGTGGTTGTCGATAGCGATTATAATAGAATAATTTTCGTAGTGGGCAAAAACCAAGCCGCATTGGCGGTGGGCAAGGGCGGCAACAACGTGAGGATGTTGAGGCAGATAATAGGGAGAGATGTAGAGGTCGTTGAATACGCTGAGACTCCAGAAGAGCTTATAAAGAACAGCCTATACCCCGCGAGAGTTATAGCCGTCAAGGTGACCAAGTCGCCCTCCGGCAATTTGGTCGCGATAACCACGGTCGTGCCCGAGGATAAGGGCTTGGCTATAGGCAAGAACGGGAGGAATATAGCCAAGGCCAAGTTGTTGGCCAAGAGGTATTACGACGTAGATAGGGTCGTGTTGACTTAGCGGGATCCGCATCAAACTTTATATACGGGCAGAAATAAGGGCTAGTGCCCGGCAAGAAGTCCCCTGTCGGCTTATTCGCGGCGAGGAAGTTGAAGGAGAAAAGGCAGAGGTTTAGGTGGAACGACATAACCTATAAGAGAAGAGTTCTGAAACTCGCCGAGCGGTTCGATCCCCTTGAGGGCGCCCCGATGGCTAGGGGCATCGTGCTCGAGAAGGTAGGCGTCGAGGCGCGTAAACCCAACGCGGCCGTGCGGAAATGCGTCAGGGTCCAGTTGGTGAAGAACGGCAAGGTGGTGACGGCGTTCGTTCCCTACGACGGCGGGCTTAACCTAATCAACGAGCACGACGAGGTGATAATAGAGCGTATAGGCGGGCCTGAGGGCAGATCTCTCGGCGATATCCCGGGCATAAGGTTCAAGGTCACTAAGGTCAACGGGGTCTCGATCCTGGCTGTGTTGCGTGGCAAAAAGCAGAAGCCTACGCGTTAATGCCGTCTGCAAAGGTCCTTGAACGGGACAACCTCCATTTAAAACTGTATATAGAGGGTGTAAAGCCTTCTTTAATAAATTCCATAAGGCGAATTATCATATCGGAGGTGCCTGTCTTCGCTATAGACCAAGTATTGATAGTGAACAACACGTCGTCGATGTACGACGAGATGTTGGCGCACAGGCTTGGGCTAATTCCGCTTACTACTCCTCTCGATCTCTTTCCGAAGATAGAGGAGTGCGAAACCGGTATGGTGGATCCCGCCGAGTGCACCGTCAGATTTACCCTACAAGTTACTGCCGACGATACTAAGACTGTGTATTCCGGCGATCTGGTGTCAGACCACCCAGATGTGAAGCCCGTGTATCCAGACATACCCATAGTTAAGCTCGTTAAAGGCCAGTCCATTTCGCTTGAGGCATATGCCAGGCTCGGCCGCGCGAAGGAACACGCCAAGTGGCAGGCGGGTCTAGCTACCTACTATTACTTTCCCAAGCTAATTGTCAAAGGCGAAGATCCTCAATGCCTAGCTCAATGTAAGTCCATATGTCCGGATGCCTTTGGGAATAGCCTAAACGAATTCGACCCATATAAATGCACATTTGGCAAGCTTAAGACTTGCGAAAATCTCTGCGGACATCTGCTGGCCGTAGACTGGGATCGGTTTAAGTATATAATGAATATCGAGTCTTATGGCAACATGGATGTTGATAAGATGCTGGGTGAGGCTTTTCGCATCTTCAAGGTTAAATTGAACATGTTCCTAGAGACATTAGAAAAGGAGATCTATAGATTGACCAGCGCTGAGTCCGGGGAATCCAAGGCCGAGAACGTTTAAATACGGCTAGAGAAGAGGCGGCGTGCCGCCTAATCCCACAGGCCCTACTAACATACAGCTGAGGATGTTGATCAGATTTCTTAGGAAAGCCGCTAAGTCCAACGAGGCACCTATCTGGGCATACGTGGCCGACTTGCTAGCCAGACCGCGAAGACAAAGGGTGGCCGTAGGTCTGGGGAAGCTGAATAGGGTTGTCAACGACGGCGATGTGGTCGTGATACCGGGGAAGTTGTTGGGAAACGGCAAATTGCAGAAGAGAGTGACGGTGGCCGCTCTGGCCGCCTCTAGATCAGCCGCCGAGGCCGTAGTCAAATCCGGCGGCCGGTTAGTTCCTATACCGAATCTGGTGAAGGAGAATCCGAAAGGCACCAACGTCAAGATAGTGATATGAGCAAGCCGTTACCTCAACGGATAGAGAAGGGGACTATCGTAATCGACGCCACAAATCACGTCGTCGGGAGGCTGGCCTCGGCAGTTGCCAAGATCCTTCGCGACAATAGGAACGTGAACGTCGTGGTGGTCAATATAGATAAGGCGCTCATACTGGGCAGTAGAAAGATGGTGGTGAACTGGTACATGAGGAAGATATCTCTGTGGAGGACCCACTACAATCCGGAGAAAGTGGGGCCTAAGATACCTAGGAGGCCGGATCGCATATTCAAGAGGATTGTCCGGGGCATGTTGCCGTATAAACAAAAAGAGGGGCGATACGCGTTGAAGAGACTCAGGGTATTCATGTCGGTGCCTCCTGGCCTAAGCGGGGAGCTCTATCATATCCCTGAGGCTCTGATAAGGCCTAAGCCTCTATACAAGGCTGTGACGTTAGAGGAGCTCTGGAGGCTTATAGATCCCAAGGCTTGGAACAAGTGGAAGGAAGCACAGATGTTGTCGGAAAAGATAAAATCCATAGCTAAATAGGGGCCATGACGGAGGCCGCTACTAGGGCCCCTGGCGCCTACGTAGCACAAGAATCGCCGCGCGTAGTCCTCGCTGTTGGGAGGAAGAAGACCGCGATCGCTAAGGCCGTGATAAGGCCCGGCATAGGCCGTGTCAGGATAAACGGATATCCCTTGGAGCTCTGGCCTATCGAGATGGCGCGCCAGAAGATCGTCGAGCCGCTATTGCTGGCCGGAGATCTGGTGAACAAAGTCGACATAGACGTAGAGGTCCACGGCGGCGGCTATATGGGCCAAGCCGTCGCGGCTAGAATGGCGATAGCAAGAGGGCTCGTGAAATATTTCGAGGACCAGAAATTGAGGGAGCTATATATGCAATACGACCCATATATGCTTAAGGGCGATCCTAGGAGGACAGAGCCCAAGAAGCCCGGCCTCAAACACGCGCGCTCCAAAAGGCAGAAGGCGTATCGTTAAGGCCATGATGGCGCCAATTCGATGCTTCACCTGCGGAAGGCCTCTGGGCCATCTCTGGGAGCCTTTCAAGCGGAGAGTGCTGGCGGGCGAGGACCCCGGCAAAGTGCTTGACGAGTTGGGCGTGGCTAGGTATTGTTGCCGCAGGACTCTATTGGCCCACGTCGATTGGATCGACGACGTCCTCAAGTTCGAGGTCCGCTGACACATCCCCGTAAAATTTTATTAACGGGCTTGAGGGGCTTAGCAATGTCGAACAAAGCCCAGCAGTTGAAACTGCCCTCGCCGTTGAAGGTGCTCTCGAAGATGGTGAACAAAGTGGTCGTTGCTAGGCTTAAGGGCGATGTGGTCGTGCGAGGGATCTTGAGCATATACGACTCCTGTATGAATTTAGTCCTCGACGAGGCCGAGGAGCTCGACAAGAACGGCGCTACGAAGATGAAATACGGCAGAATCCTCATAAGAGGAAGCCAGATAATTTATATCTCCAGCGAGGAGGCGGCGGCATGATAACGGTAACTAAAGCCAATAGGATACCTGTAGAGGAGCAGAACGTCGAGATCGTAGAGCGGAAGGGGCAGGGACATCCGGACTACATCGCCGACGGCATCTCGGAGTACGTCAGCCTATACTTATCTAGGTACTATCTACAGAAGTACGGCGTAATACTCCACCACAACGTCGACAAGACGTTAGTGGTCGGAGGACAGGCGAGGCCGGTGTTCGGAGGCGGAGAGGTTATCCAGCCCATATACATACTCGTCTCGGGACGCGCCACCGTGGAGGTTAGGCGGGGAGGCGAGGTCGAGCGCATACCTGTCGGGCCTTTGGTATTAGAGGCGGCTAGGAGATGGATTAGGGAGAACTTCAGATACCTGGATCCAGATAAACATATAATAATAGACTACAGAATCGGGCAGGGCTCCGCCGACCTTACAGGGGTCTACGACTTGGGGGCTAAGTCGATACCTCTTGCAAACGATACGTCTATCGGCGTAGGCTACGCTCCTCTATCGCCGCTGGAGAACTTGGTATATAGGGTCGAGCGCACTTTGAACTCCGTGGAGCTTAAATCGAGGTTGCCTGAGGTCGGCGAGGATATCAAGGTGATGGGCATAAGGATAGGCCGAGATATAAAGCTCACTATCGCGGCCGCCATGATAAGCCAGCTTGTGAAGGATAAAGACCACTATATATCGGTCAAGGAAGAGGTGAGGAGATATGTCGAGGACCTTGCGGCGAAGATAGCGCCTGGATACAACGTGTCGGTGGACGTAAACACCGCGGACAAGCCGGAGTATAACATATTCTATCTAACAGTTACCGGCACCAGCGCGGAGCACGGCGATGACGGCATGACGGGCAGAGGCAACAGGGCCAACGGCCTCATAACCCCCATGAGAGTTATGTCCATGGAAGCCGCCGCCGGTAAGAATCCCGTATCGCACGTGGGCAAGATATATAACATACTAGCCCAGAAGGTGGCAGATCGGATATATGCTGAGGTGAAGGGAGTCAGAGAGGTCTCTGTTGAGGTGGTTAGCCAGATAGGGAAACCCATAACCGAGCCGAGAATACTCAACATCGAGATTATTACCGACGGCGGCGAGCTGACGGGCGAGGTGAAGAGGGAGGCGGAGGCAATCGCGTCTGAGGAATTGAGCCGCGTGACGTCGATAACGCAACTAGTCCTGGAAGGCAAGGTCAGACTCTTCTAGCCCGGCAACCGTCTTCTATATTCGTCCAATAGTTTCTTTAAATCTATCCTCCTTTCGGTTAATGCTTTTCTTATCCTCTCGGTCAATTCCTGTCTCTTAAATTCGTCAATTATATAATAGCCTTTAGATCTATACCTAGTGACAAGCCCTACAGGGACGCCGAGTACGCCGTTATTTACAGCCTCTTCTACCGTAGAGATGTCGCTACAGAGGATGCCGCCAGCTTTCCTACACTCAGATATCTCGTCTTCCCTATACAGCTTGTATCTGCCCGATACCAAACCCAAAACAATTTCCATAAGCTCCTCCGCAAACTTCTCCTTCTCTTCCATACAAGTCTTGAGGGAGACAGAAAGATCCTCGACACGCCTCTGTAGCTCTCTATACTTAGCATCCCTCCACAACGAATCGTTGAGGGCACGAGACAGCGAGGATACTCTGGATCTAAGCTCCTCTATTTCCTTCTCAAGCTGATTTTTTTCATATTCTAATGCATTTATCATCATTTTATTATATTCATCTATATTTTTACAGGGTTTCTCTATCGGTATATATACAACCTTTGTATATCCCATCTCCTTATTTCCTTTCAAAACCTCCGCGACGGCTTGTGCTATCGATTTACCTCTCGCCACAAGCGCTTTAGCCTCGGCGAGTTGCCGCCTTGTCAATATCGCCCCGAAATCCCTCTCAAGCCTCTCGAACTTAGTCCTATACTCCGCAAAAGCCTTATAGGCGGCCGCCAGGGCGTCCCTCTCATGACTCGTCTTGACGGGATATCCTATCTTCTCGGCTATTGAGCTCTTCTCGCTCACAGAAAGATCTTTTTCAGGCTTGTACAGAACTGCGCCGCTCATAGCGGCCAGCTTCTTGACGTATTCAGGAACGTCGGAGACGTCGGTGGCTATTATGACGGGCACCCCCCATTGATATATCCTCCTAAGCGATTCGCCCCTCGACAGATTCCTCCTGGCCTCCGTATGAAGCACTTTGCCCTCTAAGTCCATTATGGCGATTCCCGTCACTATCCCGGGATCTACCCCGACTATCAGATACTGATCGCCCCTCTCCGACTCGTAGGATTTTACGGGTTCTGAGAAGATCCTTATCACCACGTCGGAGCTCTTGAGAGGCTTGACATACCTCCTGACCAGATCCCTCCTGGCGTAGACCACAAACTTCGCAGATGTTATATCGCCCGACTCCTCCTTGAAGAAGAGGTCGTAGTCGAGCCCGACCTCGTTGAGCCGTCTGGATATGCGGTCGGCCAGATCCCTTATCCTATGCTTAACGTTACGCATATACCTATTACGGCTCATCCCGCCGGGGCTCGTGGAGGAGACGCGTTTTATCAGGATAACGGTCTCCTCCTCGTACAGCTTGATCCTCGCCCCAAGCCCTCTCTCGGCTAACAACGCCGCGAAGAGGGACGTCTCTAGCGGATCCAGATGGCTTCGGGATACCTTGAAATACTTCTCCACCAACACCTCCATTGGAATACTCGTGTTGTCCTCGGTCCGCGTCACCTCGACGACCTCCACATTAAAGGGCAACCTGCCCAACGCCTTGACGACGATCTTTCCGTGCTCCATCAGCTCCGATATGCTGTCCACCGCGAGCACCTCGGGCTTGTACTTCTTTATGACCTTGAGTAGCTCGGTAGCCGAGGCAGTGCCTTGTTCTAATGTCGATCCAGCCTCCGCTACAGTGTAAGCGAATTTATCTCTGCCGCTTATGTCTAGCCCCAATACTCTCATATTCTTATAAATGTCCTCAGTACTTTTTCATATATATCTTCAATATCTATATTTTTATATTTATGATTGTATATAATATTAAATAATCTATCTTTATCTATAGTTATATTGAGTTGCGAAAAGAACTCCTCTAGACGCGTCAAGTCCCTCGATAAAATCTCGAGCGAGTTGGGGTGAGACGCCGGGATCCACTGGGGCCAGTCTATAATATATGCCCTATCGCCTATCAGTATATTATACGGCGATAGATCGCCGTGGATTATGCCGTTCTCCAACGCCACTTCTACCGTCTTAACGACGTCCCTAGCTATCGATGGAGCATCATTTGGTCTGACCTTATACGCGTCTACGCCCTCGATATATCTCATCACGACCACATGCCTATTTACGGCGATGGGCTCCGGCACGAGGCCGCCTCCGTCGAACACGGCTCTGAGCGCCGCGAACTCTGCATGGGCCGAAAGCCTAGCCTCGTACAGCTTGGTCAAATGCCTCCTCTTGCCCAAGAAGGCCCGCACCTTCCTGGCTCTGATAAACGAGGAGGTCCCAGTTCTGTGGAACTTCACAGCCACCTTGACACCGCTCGGAGTCTCCCCGGAATAGACCACGGACTCCTTCCCGACCCCTATAGGCGTTGGAGATATGCTGACTAGCTTGCCCGATTTCCTTAATGTGTGTAGGGCCAACACGTCATAGGCGCCGAATGTTAGACGGAAGCCCTCGTAGGGGCCTCTGAATCGTTGAATCAGCTTTAGCCTATTCAACTTAGAAAGCGATCGCCCAACAGCCCCTTCGTCTATCCCAGCCCAGCGCACGACCAATCTATAGGGTACATACTCGCGCCTGGCGTGCGCCACCTCGAGCAGTCTGAGTACTCGGAGATCGAGTTTATCCAAGGCGTTATATGCCTCTACTAAAGACCTAATGGACACCGGAAGATATATCCGCAAATAAAATTATCGTAGCGTCTCATGATCGCCCGGCGCTAAGTCGGCGCAAATATTTTATCGCGAATACTAGCTCGGCTGTTTGTGGGAAGGACCGTGGTTACTCTGGTATCCAAGGAGCAAGCCGAAGTTGGCCATAGATTTAGGGTTGTGAGGATACCGGACGAGTGCTCCAGCTGTAGGCTGTATCAGGTCTGCATGGGAAGGCTTAGACCGGGTAGATCCTACGTGATAACCGAGGTACGCCCGTCGTTGGGCCAGAGATGCAAGATCACGGGCGGCGAGATGACGCCGGTAGTCGTCGAGGAGGTCCCCCTTAGGCTTCTACTGCCTAGGAAAAAGGCGCTTGAAGGCGTCATCGTGACGTACGAGGGCGAGTGTAGGGGATGCCGGGACTGCCCCGACGAGAGCACGTTAAGACCCGGCGAGAAGATCTTGGTGGAAAAAGTGCTCGGCGTAGCCATGTGCAATGGGCGCGAGTTCTTCGTCGTCGAGGTTAGTCCCGTATGAGCCTCTCGACTTTCCTAAAAAGACCGGCGAAACCCCTATAGAGCTTCTTCTCAAGCGCCTGCCTCTTCAGCTCTTTGTAGAGCTTCTTGGCCTCTTCCTTTTTGCCCTGCTTTATCAGCTCCTCAGCTTGCCTCAAGCCGGTCACTATGGATTTAGCCGCTTCCTGGAGCTCCTCGGCCATCGACCAGGCTATTCGCGCTATATTTAAGTTTTGACCAAAGGCTTTTAATAGGCTGGGGCCTTCGCCTTGTGGAGCGGGCGGAGATATACGTGAGGAATCTAGAGCGGGCTCTAGGAACCCTCAAGGTTCTCGACGATAGGGTCAGAGAGGTGGTCGAGCTGGCCGAGGCTTATTTAAGGGATTCGAAATACTATCTCTCCAGAGGCGATGTGTTCACGTCGGTAGCCGCGGCGTCATATGCAGAGGGGCTGCTCGACGCCTTGAGGCTTCTGGGCTACGCCGACTTCGTGTGGAGTAGGCCGAGCGAGATCGAGAAGAACTACAAGAAGGTCTTGATAGCTGGGACCTTCGAACTACTGCATCCCGGCCATATAAGCTATATGGAGCAGGCTTGGCGCCTCGGCCGCGTTGTCGCCGTCGTTTCCCGAGATACGAACGCGGCGAAGATAAAGGGCCGTAGCATATCCGTACCTGCCGAGAATAGGGCTAGGGTTGTGTCGAGCATCTACTACGTGCATAAGGCGAGGATAGGCTATGAAGACGACATGTTGAGGGTGGTCGAGGAGGAGAGGCCCGACGTCGTTCTGTTGGGCGCCAACCAGCCGTTCGACGAGAGATCCCTCGCCGAGAAGTTCAGGCGTAGAGGCATAGAGGCTCAGATACTGCGCGCGGAGCCTTACGAGTGCGACCTATGCTCTACCACGAAGATAATAAATAAGATACTGGAGACTTTCTGTGAAGGTTCCAGAAGGGTTTAGAATAGATCTAGCGAGGAGGGTCCAAAGCAGGCTAGCCGAGAAGGTCGTAGAGGAGCCGCTTGGCGAGTTCGACGTAGTGGTAGGGCTCGACGTAGCCTATAGAGGGGATCTTGGCGTCTCGGTGGCCGCCGCATACTCCGTCCGCGAGGGCAGGGCTGTGGGCTACAGCTGTTCCGTAAATAGGGTGGTATTCCCCTACGTGCCGACTCTCTTGTCGTTCAGAGAGCTCATGCCGATGGTCAGAGCTCTGAGGAGGTTGGCGATCGGCTACGACGTGGTTATGGTGGACGGGCAAGGGATAGCGCATCCATACGGTCTAGGGATAGCGGCGCATCTTGGGGTTGTTCTGGGGGTGCCCACCATAGGGGTCGCGAAATCCAGACTATTCGGAGATGTGGTGGGCGATAGACTGGTCGATCCCCGCAACGGGAAGGTGATAGGCGCGGTGGTGAGGTGCCGAAAGCCCCTCTACGTCTCGATAGGCAATAGGATCACCTTGGACGACGCCGTCAAGGTCGTGAAGGAGCTATGCGCAGACAGCTCCATGCCGCTACCAATACTCTTGGCCCACAATAAGGCCAACGAACTTAAGAGGAGAGCCGTAACTACGGCCTTCGACAAGTGGGGCGAAGCCAGCTGTTAGCCTACGATGGTGGATACCTTTATCTCCTCCTCGCTAACGCCATTGGCGGTCACCGTCACTAGATCTATCCCGCCGCCCGAGACGGGATCTCTCTCCAACGCGGCCCTTATTGCGTTTATGGCCAGTTTCCTGGCCCCAGACACATCGACGTCCTTGCTGTAGTTGGCGTCCAGGATGCTTATGGCCATCTTGGCCCCAGTCCCCAGAGCCGCGTAGTCGTCCTCTATCAAGCTACCCACGGGATCGAGGACGAAGACGTGGGGACCCTCCTCGTCGTAACCCCCCACCAACACCTCGGCTATAAACGGCATGATCCTCCTGTTGAACATGATGACCGACAGCAGTTTCGCCATGGCGGCGATGCTCGGCTTTCTCCTAGACTCGAGCTCGTACATCTTGGCGTTTACTCTCAATATCTTCGCTATCGTCTGCATATCGGCGATCACTCCGGCGGAGGCCAACGCCATCCTGTCGTTCACTACGTACACTTTCTTGCCCGACGAGCTTAGAGAGTAGAAGCCGTAAGTTATGCGCTTCTCCGCCGCAAGGACGACGCCATCCTTGGCCCTTATGCCGACAGCCGTGGCGCCGATGCCGTACTCCTCAGACATGGCCCCATCTCAGTGCCGTCTTTTAAATATTAGGCCCGCTCTGGGGAGCCGGCGCGTCGGTCCGCTTCACGTATCTGGCCACTAGGTTTATGGGCACGTAGGCGAAGCGGCTCTCGAGCCTCCACGTAGGCAAGATCCTGCCCGCTATGTTTATCTTGGCGCCGCAGAACTTACACCGGTACTCTCCGCCCCGCTCCACTAAGTTGATCTCAACTATATCGAAGCCGTACCTCTTGATGACAGGCCTCCCGCACTCCGGACAGTAGGTGTGCTCGTACTTGTGCCCCGGCACGTTGCCCACGTACACGTACTTCATCCCCTCGGATTTCGCCAGCTCCACATGTCTCTCTAGGATCTCTACCGGAGTGGGGGGCACGTCCAACATTCTGTAGTCGGGGTGGAAGCGGAGGAAGTGTATCGGTACCTCGGGCCCCAGTATGTCGATTATGCGCCTCACCATGTTCCTTGCGTCCTCCAAGCTGTCGCCGTACTTGGGCACGACAAGATCCGTTATCTCTACCCAGATGCCCCTCCTCTTCATCTCCTCCAACGTCTGGTATATCGGCTCCACGTCGGGCACCATGGAGAATCTGGCTAGGAACTTTCTATTGCCGTTGCCCTTAAAGTCGACCGTGGCGGCGTCCAAGAACTCCGAGGCGTACTCAACGGCCTCCGGCGTCATGAAGCCGTTTGTGACAAACGTGTTGAAGAGGCCTCTCTTGCGCGCGAGCACGCCTATGTCGTGCGCGTATTCTATGAATATAGTGGGTTCGTTGTAGGTATAGGTGATCCCGTGAGCCCCGTAAGTCTCGGCGAGCTCCACCACTTTCTCCGGCGCAACTTCGAATCCCTCGACCCTCCTCCTCTGGCTTAGGTCGAAGTTTTGGCAATATTGACAAGCCCAGTTACAACCGAACGTCGACAGAGAAAGCACCATGGCGCCTGGATAGAAATGCGTGAGGGGCTTCTTCTCGATGGGATCGACGGCTATAGCTGAGATGAGGCCGTATACCGATAGATACAGCTTGCCCCCCACGTTGGACCTAACGCCGCAGAAACCCCAATAGCCTTTAGGGATCTTGCAGTACCTGGCGCACGCCGTACAGATCACGCGGCCGTCGGCCAGAGGCTTGTAGAGGACAGCCTCCTTCACGAGAGATCGACACGACCATCTATAGAAACTTATCCCCACACTTTTTAACCGGCTTTGTACCGGGCTATGTGAGTATTCTAAGGCGTTGGTTCACCTCGGGATGGGACGCCATGATAGATCGCTTGAAGGCGCACGTAGGCTATTCGCTTCAAGCCCTGGAGCTAATACAGCAAGTGATAGCTAAGCCCGATCTAACCGAGGACTATCTAGACGAGGTCGTCAGGAAGATAGCCGCCATAGAGCGGGAAGGCGACGAGATCATCAGGCGGTTAGACGACAACATATCCAAGGGGGCCTTGGTCCCCAGCGTCATAGGCAACGCGGAGTTATTGCTCGATAGAATAGATAATATACTGGATAATCTTTATTATATATCAAAAGAAATAAGACGGGGATATATCGTATGGAAAAACGATAATATTAGAAAGATAGTTGAGGGCAAGTTTAGGGAGATGCTGGACCTCGACAAGACGATAATTGAGTACGTCGGCGCTATGCTTGAGAAGACCAGGGACTTGGAGTTCTGTAGCAGATATGCGAGGATGGTCAGCACGCTTGAGGAGGAGGTGGACGAGGTGAAAGAATACATACTGGACGAGGTATACAAGCTCAGCCTATCTGCAGTGGAGTTCAACCATATAATATCGCTGATATATAGCGCGGACCGCATAGCGGACAACGCGCAGGACGCCGTGCAGTTGTTGCTGTCGATAATTTCTGCGATCTAGCGGCCTCCGCCCTCCAATTGTTATATAGCTAGCTCCAGACAGCCCCCATGATCTCGGTGGAGAGCGCAGGCGGCTCGGTCAAGCTGAAGGCGGTTGTCTCGGGCAAGGAGTACGTGGCAGTGGGCTTGCGTTCGGACTACCCGACGGTGTTAGGCTTGTTGGTCATACAGATGTTGAAAGACGGCGTCTCTCCGGACCATATCTGCCAAGCTGTGAAAGAGGCGCTTCAGCACTTGTAGATATCTACCCGCTCGCCTACTTTAAGGCCGAGCTTCTCGGCGGCGTTGCCTCTGTTCACCGCTATCTCGAGAAACCCCTCGCTATTTATTAGGAGGATGGGCTCGCCGACCTCTGAATACCCGTAGGATCTCAAGAACCTCATCTCGTACACCCTCCCAGAGATTTTCACGCACAGGCGGTCGCCGAACTCCGCGATCTCCTTTACAAGTTTTTCATCTATAGATGTAAATACATTTCCAAACCTATCAATATATATTAATTGACCCCTCAAGACCCCGCCGTCCTTCACGGCCTCGGGCCTCTCAAGCCTTACATAGTCGGCTATCCTCACGCCGAGATAGCTCGGGGGCACGCCCTTGGATAGGAGCGCCGCCGTATAGGCGAACACATCGCGTCCGTGGAAGGTGCTTGAGGTCGACGGCAGCTGTGCAGTTATCTTATACGCCTCCTCCACCCCGTCCTCCTCAGCGGCGAGGCTCAGCAAGCCGTTGTCAGGCCCCACGAAGAAGTAGTTCCTTGTCTTCAACAAGATGGGCGCACGCGCCGTGCCGACGCCGGGATCCACCACGGCGACGAAGATGGTGCCCTTTGGGAACCACTTGTAGGCCCTCCACAACACGAAGGCGCCTGAACGTATGTCTTGTGGCGGTATCTCGTGGGTTATGTCGACTACGATCTCGTCCTTATTTATGGAGAGTATTACGGCCTTCATCTCGGCAACGAAGTAGTCCTTGGTCCCGAAGTCTGTTAGGAGGGCTATCATGTAGGCGTAGACCTACCGCGTTTTATCTCTGAGTACCTATACAAGGCCCATAGAGCCCGCGCGGCTCTCCTAGGCGAGTTGTATACGGGGATCTTGCCCTTGAGCCGCCTCTCGAGCTCCTTCACGGCGGGCGAGTTGCCGATGCTTACTGCTACGACGGGCTTCCCCCGACGCTTCGATTCTATTATGTAGTCGGCCAGCCTCTCGTCGAGGCCGGGGGGATGTATCAAGGCCGCGACCAGCGCCATGTCGAAATGATCAAGCGCGCGTTCCAGCGCGTTGGCGAAGTCCTCGTTGGTCGCGCCGCCTGTGAGATCTATGGGGTTCCCCAAAGAGGCCAGAGGCGGGAGGACTCGCCTGAGCTCTTCCTCGAGGGCTTGCGGCGTCTTCGGCACTTTGAGCCCCTGCTCGAGCAAGAAGTCGGTCGCCTGCACGCCTATGCCGCCCGACGACGTCACGACGAGCACGTTCGGCCCCTTCGGCAGAGGCAGGAGGGCCAGCGCTTGCGCCATGTCGAAGAGATCCAGTAGATCCTCCGCCTCGATAGCCCCCGCCTGTCTGAACAGTGCCTTATAGTACTCGTAGTTGCCCGCTAAAGCCGCCGTGTGCGACCTAGCGGCCCTCGCCGAATCCGCGCCGCGGCCCGCCTTGTAAACTAGGACAGGCTTATCTCTGGAGAACGCCTTAGCGGATCTTAAGAACTCCTCGACCTCCCTACGTCTCCTGAACCCCTCGATGTACAACGCCGCGACCTTCACGTAGTCGAGCCTCCTCAAGAGCTCTAGGATCTCCCCCTCGCCTATGTCGGCCCTATTGCCCACGTTGACTGCTAAACCTATGCCGATACCCTCCGCGGCCGCCCAATCCAAGACGGCCGTCATGACGGCGCCGCTCTGGCTTATAAAGGCGATGGGCCCTCCCGCAGGCCTTGCGGCCTTCTCCTCAGGCAGGAACATCGTGTCCAGTCCAACCTCGGCGTTGTAGACGCCGACGCAGTTGGGGCCCAGGACGCGCACCCCATATGCGCTAGCTACGCGCGCGACCTCGGCCTCCAGCTCGGCGTTGCCCGCCTCCGCGAAGCCGCCGCTGACTATTACGGCGACCTTGACCCCCTTACGTCCGGCCTCCTCCAACACCCCCGGCACGGCCTTCGCCGGCACGGCCACTACAGCCATATCCACCTCGTCCTCTATCTCCAGGACCGATCTGTAGAACTTCACGGTTCTTCCCTCTATCACCCCCTCGCCGTAGTTCGGATTTACTAGGTAGACCCTTCCCCTAAATCTCTTGATCAACTGCGCCGAGATTGTATAGCCTATGGTCCTAGGCTTTGCCGAGGCCCCAATCACCGCCACAGAGCCCGGCGATACAAGCGCTTGGAGCGCCACTGATGCGCCTAATCAGTTTATTTTAACGTTGATTTAACAGCGTGCAGGCGGTTACCATAGACGGATCCTACGGAGAGGGGGGAGGACAGATCTTGAGGACGTCTCTGGCGCTATCCAGCCTGCTCCTGAGGCCCGTCGAGATATATAACATAAGAGCCAAGAGGCGCAACCCGGGCCTGCAACATCAACACCTGACAGCAGTGAGGGCGGCCGCCGCGTTGACAGACGCCGAAGTCGCCGGAGCCGAGATAGGATCCACCAGGCTCGTGTTCTCTCCGCGTAGCCGCAAATGCGGCGAGTTCTCCTTCGATATAGGGACAGCGGGGAGCGTCGGCCTCGTCGTACAGACCGTGTTGCCCGTTTTGGCGTTCTCTCGGTGTAGATCCAAGATTACCATAAGAGGGGGCACCGACGTTCCCATGGCCCCTCCTGTGGACTATTTGGCCAACGTCATGTTCAAGCTTCTGGCCCTTATGGGCGTAAGGGCCTCCCTCAACCTAATAAGGAGGGGGCACTACCCGAAGGGAGGCGGGCTCGTCGAGTTGTCCGTAGAGCCGGTGGAGCGGCTCGCGCCTGTGTCGTGGAGGGAGAGGGGAGATATAAGGAGGATCGCCGGGATCTCCCACGCGGTGAATCTGCCGCGCCACGTGGCAGAGAGACAAGCTAAGGCCGCCGAGGAGGCCTTAAGGGGGCTGGGCGTGCCCGTGGAGATCGCCGTGGAGCATCGACAGGACGGTCTAGGGCCCGGCTCTGGCGTGGTTCTGTGGGCTGAGACGGACAGAGGCTTGGTGTTGGGAGCCGACGCGCTGGGCGAGAGAGGAAAGCCTGCGGAGGCGGTCGGCAGAGAGGCCGCCGAGAAGCTCTTGAGGGAGATCTCGTCGGGCGCCGCCTTGGACGCCCACATGGGCGACATGATCATGCTCTACATGGCCCTGGCCGAAGGGCCCAGCGAGGCGTCTGTGTCCGAGATCACATCCCATTCGAGGACCAACGCCTACATAATAGAGAGGTTTCTGCCGGTTAAGTTCTCGCTAAAGGACGGAAGGCCTGCGATTATCTCGGTCAACGGCATAGGCTTTAGAGCCGGCCGTAGTTGATGATTTATAAGGATATGGATCGTCCCCTACGTGACGACGCTGAGCTACGCTGATCTGTGAAGAGTGGACGCATGCTGATTTATATAGGGACCGTGTAGATCCGTGCGTTTCAACACGCCGTACATATATTCGCCGGAGGAGCTGAAGAGTTACTTCTTCGGAGTGTATAAATCCGCGGAGGCTAAGAGCCCCTCGACAGAGCCGGGCCTGGAGAGGTTGAGGCGGCTCGAGGCGGTGAGGATCAAGAAATCGGCGAAGGGGCTGGCCGACGCCCTTAGGGAGATGGCCGTCTCTATGCCCTTCGTCAACGACCTACACCCGTTCTATAAGGAGCTCCTGGAGCTGGGGGTGGGGATCGCAAGGTACAAACACGCGTTGGGCAAGATAGGCAATGCGGCCGCGGCCGTCAAGTCGATCTCCAGAGAGGCGCTTATGGCTCTGAGAACCGCGTACTCAAAGGAACAGATATACCGGATCAGGAAGGCCTACATAGCGAGGGCGGTCGACTTGATAGAGGACTTGGCGCCCGAGCTGGAGATCGCCAGATCCGCCGCGGCTTTTCTGAGGAGACTGCCCGACGTGGACCCAGATCTATTCACAGTCGTGGTGGCGGGCGCCCCCAACGTGGGCAAGAGTAGCTTGGTGGGTTGCCTCTCGACAGCGAAGCCCAAGGTAGCCGAATACCCGTTCACCACGAGACAGATCCACGTGGGCCATATATTCGTCAGAGGAGATAGAATTCAGGTAATCGATACGCCGGGCTTGCTGGACAGGCCCTTCGACGAGATGAACAAGATAGAGCTACAGGCCGTGCTGGCCTTGAGATACCTAGCCAAGGTCGTGGTGTTCTTGGTAGATCCTACCCATTACGGCGGCTTCGATCTCTCTACTCAGATAAATATTTTTAATAGTATTAAAAATAATTTTAATATACCTATTATAGCAGTTATAAATAAAATAGATTTAGCTAGTGACGACGATATAAAGAAAGCCGAGGAGCTGTTCGGGGAGATCCGCATGAGGATCTCCGCCAAGACGTGCTCGGGCGTCGAGGAGCTGAAGGCGAGGATCTTAGAGGACTACTACGTGCCCTATATGTTGCAGAAGCTGAGACAGATCCGCGCCGCCGAGCGGTGAGCCTCAGCAGTTCCAGCGTCGGCGATATGGCGCCCCTAATGCCTTGTCATCACCAGAGCCTATCTGCCCGCGGCTAAATTAATTATATCGCCGAGGCTCCGCACCTCGTAGGTCGAGCACTTCTCCATAGCGGCCGCCTCCTCCACGCTTATGTCGTTGTACATACGCACCGGGAAGTCCATATTATCGGCCGACAGAGCTCTTAAATCGGCGAGAAACGCAGAGGCGGAGCCGCCTCTGGCCAAGACCACGAGCTTCCGCGAACGGATCCTGGCATACCTCAAGACTTGCTTGGTCCAATCGTTCGGCCTATCCCGCGAGTAGTCCACCTCGAGTATTAGGCAATCGGCTTTCTTAGACCCTTCTGCCCTTACGGCCATGCGGAGGCCTTATAGTGTCGTGCGGTATTGGCGTCACGTCCTCTATCCTGCCGATCACTAGACCGGCTCTGGCTAAAGCCCTTATGGCCGCGCTCGCGCCGGGCCCAGGCACCTTCATGCCGTATCCGCCGGGCCCCCTCACCTTTATGTGCACCGCATTGATGCCTCTCGCCAGAGCCAGCTGGGCCGCCTTGTAGGCCGCTTGCATCGCGGCCCAGGGAGATGGCTTGTCCTTGTCGGCCTTGACCACCTGGCCTCCGCTGACTCTTGCCACCGTCTCGGCCCCCGTCAGATCCGTTATGGTTATGATCGTGTTATTGCTGCTGGAGTATATCCAAGCTATGCCCCAGCGCAACTTCTGGGGCTTGGCCTCCGTGGTTGGCTGCTCGCCGGCAGACACAAAGGGGGGTTATCCCCCGTTAATATACTTTGCTACCGCTACTGCGCGTCAAGACTGGGCCCAACTGGGCGCCTCGGACACAACCGCCGACGCCGCTATCGCGGCCACCACCTTCTCGTAGTCGCCCCTCACCCTAAAGACCTTGACCCTCGACGACTCTCCGTATATCAGCTCGGCGCTCAGCCCAATCCTCTCGAAAAATCTATAGGCAGCCGCCACGTCCCTGAGAGGCACCTCCTCGCACGTGTATAGGACCAGGTCGGCGCCCTCGACGACCAGCCTCTCCTCGCCGTCGGGACAGCTCTTGACCACTACAAGCCTTAGATATACCCCCTCCGGCGTATGCCATGCGTTGTGCTCTACGACCGTCCTTACGTCCATTACGCCTTCTCCTCCACCTTCTTGGCCGTCTCCGACTTAAACGCAACGTAGGACCTCGCCAGATCGCGCACTACGTCGAAGCCCGTCAAGACGCCGATCAGTTTACCTTGTTGGTCGAGCACGGCCAGCACTCCGTGTTGCAACAGCCGTCTGGCGGCTTCCTTGGCCTTTAGTGTAGGCGGCACCGACGGCGGCGGGTCGTCGGCTATGTCGAGCGCCGTGAGCGTGCCCGCCTTGGGGTACCTCAACCTGCTCGACCCCTCCCTCCTCGACCCGCTCTTGGTGACCACGAAGATGCGTTCGCCTCTGAGGCTCTCCTCTATCGGCGTCAACGACAGCTTGTTGTCGACCACGGCGCCCTTTATGTCGCCGCCCTCGGCGACCAACACGCCGTCTAGCTCGTATTTCTTCATTACCTCCACCACGTGAGATATGCTGTGCATGGGGTTGACGACCGCTATGTCGGCAGGCGTCATCAGCTCGGCCACCGTGGCGTCCTCCCTCCCCCTATCGGCGTAGGCCTTGACCAAGTCGTCCCTAGTCACTATGCCCAGAGGCTCGCCCGATCCGCCCACCACGAGCACGTAGTCCAATCCAGACGAGAGCATGGCGTACGCGATCTCCTCAGCCGACGCGTCGGCGGCGAGCTTCGGCACGTCCACCTTCATGAGCTCGGACGCCGTCCCCTCCTCCCTCAACACCTTGGCCTGCTCGCCGGGCATCACGCTCTCCTTCAACACGAGCCTCTTCCCCTTCTGGACTCTCCAATATCCCAGAGACCTCTCGGCGAGGTAGAACAGCAGATCGCGCCTGGAGATGAATCCGACAGTATTTCCGTCCTCGTTCGCCACAGCGACGACAGGGGCCCCCGTCCTCACCATCACGCGCCTCACGTGCGATACGCTGTCCAGGAGGCCTACGGTAGGTATGTCGGTCCTCACGAGCTCGCGGGCTCTGACGCCGGTCGCAAACTTGACGGGCTTCGCGGCGGCCTCCCTCGGCCTAGCCTCGACGGCCTCAGATATAGGCCTCTCGGGCTCCACGTCCTCTCTGCCCTCCTTAGGCCCCTCGAAATACGCTCTGAGGATGTCCCAAGCCGTCACGGCCCCGATAGGCCTCCCGTCCTTATCCACCACCGGGAGCACGTACACACCTAGAGACGCCATTGCGTTGGCGACGTCCTCCACAGACGTCCTAAGAGACGCGGCGGGCACTCCGGTCGACTCCAGAGCCCTCACATTCAGCTGTTGGGACCCCTCGGAGGACCCTCTGCTGGCCCCCTTGCCGAAAAGGGGACGGGGCTCCCTTCTGGGCCTCAGCCATATAGAGGACTTGACGAAATCCCACACGGTCAACACGCCCGAAACCACGCCGTTGACGTTGGCGACCACAGCCCCCTCTATCTCGCCCCCTGCGAGCTTCTTCGCCAGCTTATCCACTGGATCTCCCTCCTTCGCCAAGACGACGGATTCCCCAAATGCGCTGTACACCGCGTTTACGGACCTCGCCTTGGGCTTCATGTGCCTTACAGCCTCGAGGAGCCCGCGGAGGGTCGCTATGCCTAGATATTTCCCGTCCTTATCCACCACGACGGCCCCAGGAGCTCTCCTCTCCTTCAACAGTTTATACAGATCCTCGACGGACGCGTCGGCCTGCACGAAGACTGCGTTGTTGACGATATCGCCCACCCTTCTGTCGTCGGACTTATCCCTAAGCAGGAGGATAGACTGCGGGTATACGACTCCTTCCACCGCGTCGACGAACGCGTTCTTGAATACCGGGAACATGTCGTGCGGAAATTCCCGGAAGTAGCGCCACACGGCCTTCAGAGTATGGGTTGGGACTATCCTGACGGCGGGGAACTCGATTATATCCTTGACGAGCTTCGGGGGCGCGATCTCGGCGCCCCTCTCGGCGAGCTTCGCCTCGACCTTCTCCATAGAATCTTACGAAGCACCACTATAAATATCCATGGACCGGCGACCCGGCGACATATCCTACATATTCATATTTATTGATCTTATCTATATATTTATCGAGAAAGTTCGAGAAACGCCCACTAATAGGACCCACTACTATATACGATTCCCCTTTTATTATATCTATAGTTTTAGTTATTAATATAATATTATTAACCTCAAGTTCTTTTAATATATTAAATATTTTTCTAGAGTAAGTTATGATAAAACCGCCATATTTTAGGTACAACAGATATGAGATCAACACGGACTTCGGATCATCGCCGAGCACCACCGGGTACCTCAGATCCGGCCACGAGCCCAACCCGCTCACCAAATCCCTCAGAACCGACGCACCCGGTATCTGAGGATCTATGCGCCGGGCGCCGCCCGACTTGATGTACGTATACGCCTCTTCAAACGTCTCGCGGCTCGTGAGCCCGTAGAGCCCCATGACAGCGGCCACGGCCCTAGCCGCCTTGTCGGCGGGCACGTCGAAGAGGTTGGCGGTCGTCGAGGGAGCGCCGCGCGGCGACAGTATATACGTCTTGCCCAGCCTATTCGCGATCCTCTCGGCGACCTCGTCGTTCGTCACGACCACAAGCGGCGTCTCCACAGATCCCAGCTCCGGGAACAACAGGTACAGATATTCGTCGAGCAACTTCTCGAACTCCCTCCGCGCGCTGTCTCCCGTCTTGACCGATAGGGGCAGACACCGGAGAGCCCTACAGCGGTACAGCAAGGCCTCGCTCGGCGAGAAGAAGACCAAATCGCCGTCTGCCGCGGCGCCTCCGCGGGCCAGCGCGTAGAACGAATCGGGCCCCTTAACGACCACCTTATGCCCCGCTAGAGCCCTAAGCGCCTCCGCGGGGCTAGCCGCCGTGGCGTATATCCTCACCAAGCCGCCTCTACTCATCTTAAGTCCAGCGAGGTAGCCTAGTGCTATAGCTGCCGCCAGCGCCAGGAGCCTCGGAACGCCCGCTATAGGCAACTCGACCGCCAGCCCAAACGAGGAGAGCGACAACGCTACTTGGGGATAGAACGGCGCCAACATAACAGAGGCAATACCCAACAGTAGGGCAACCGCCTTCGCCGCAGACGTAGCACGTATCAGAATAATAGCGATCAGCAACAACAGCGCGGCGGCTACGGCCTCTCTTTCTATTCCACTGTATATCCTATACAGCTTAATGAATATTCTTATTCTATTAAAAAATAAAATAATAAACAAAATTAAAATTATTAAAAATATATTATGAAATATTATAAATAATATAAGTAAAAGCAATGAAATTAGCAACAAGCGCCTCACCCCCACATATTAAAATACTGAGCCGTATATATCGTCTACGTGGTAGTACAGGCGAGGGTACAGATAGGCATAGTGGGCAAGCCCAACGCGGGCAAGTCGACCTTCTTCGCGGCGGCCACCATGAAGGACGTCAAGATAGGGCCCGTGCCCTTCACGACTGTGGAGCCGAACGTCGGCATCGGCTACGTGAGGAGGGACTGCCCGTGCAAGAGCCTCAAATGCAACCCCGTGAGCTATCTGGTCCTCGACGGGATCTGCTACATACCTGTGGAGCTGGTGGACGTGGCGGGCCTGGTCCCCGGCGCTTGGCAGGGCAGAGGGCTCGGCAATCAATTCCTAGACCACATAAGGAGGGCCCCTGTGCTGATACACATAGTGGATGCGTCGGGATCCACCGACGAGGAGGGGCGGATGGTCAAGCCCGGCACCAGGAACCCGGTAGAGGACGTGGAGTTCCTGGAGAGGGAGATCGACATGTGGCTGGTGTCGATCGTGAAGAAGGACTGGGACAAAGCGATAAGGTTCTCCGAGTACGGCAAGAGGCCTCTCGCCGAGCTCCTCATGGAGAAGCTGGGAGGGCTCGGCTACAGAAGGACGCAGGTAGAGGACGTGCTGGAGTCCACGGGGCTCTCGAAGAAGCCGCCCAGCAAGTGGACGGACAACGATTTCCTCGACTTCGTGAGCAGATTGAGGGCGTACAAGCCCATAGTGATAGCCGCGAACAAAGTGGATCTTCCCGAGGGCGAGGAGGGCTACAAGGCTCTCAAAAAGGCCTTCCCCGACAGAATTGTGGTCCCCACCAGCGCCGAGGCGGAGCTGGCGTTGAGGAGGGCGGCCAGCAAAGGGCTAATACGCTACAAGCCGGGCGACCCCGACTTCGAGGTGGTGGGCCAGCTATCGCAACAACAGCTGGCCGCCTTGGAGAGGATCAGAGACGTCATGAAGAAGTTCGGAGGCACCGGCGTGGTCGCCGCCGTAAACGCCGCCGTCTTCGACGCGTTGAGGTACGTGGTGGTCTACCCCGTCGAGGACGAACACCGCCTCACCGACAAGAACGGCAACGTTCTGCCAGACGCGCTGTTGGTCCCCGGCGACGCCACCGCCAGAGACGTGGCGTACATGATACATACGGAGATCGGGGAAAGGTTCGTCTCGGCCGTCGAGGCCACTACAGGCAAGAGGCTAAGCGCCGAGAGCAAAGTTAGGGACGGGCTAATCCTAAAAATAATCACCCGGTGACGCCGGCTCCGCCAACTGGTACTAAGAACCTTTCGCCCTATCTAGCCGCCTTCACTGGAACGACCTCCCCCTGAGCAACTTCACCCACGCGTTACGCCTTATGAAGTCGGGGGTCCCGTCAGCAGACTCCGGAGCCTCTGCCGCTTTGCCCTCGACTATCTGCTTGCCGTCGAGCAACCTCTCTAGCCTCTCCAAAACGTACTCGAGCCTCTTGACCAACGGCTCCAAGCCGTCGACGCGCGGCATCTGTGGAGGGGCGAAGCTGTATATGACAGAGGAGCTGGCCATGGGCATCACCACCGCGTAGTAGTTGTAGCTGAGCCTCTGCTCGCCGTCCTCCGGCCCGGGCGTCTCCGCCAGCCTCCTATGCTTAGATAGTGCCTTGTAGACGGTGTTGATGGAGATCCCCAGCTTGTTGGCTATATCTCTAGGCCTCAGGCCTGAGTTGTAGAGCTCCACAACGCGTTGCTCCGTAGCGGTCAGCTTCACGGCACTCAGTATATGGGGACTATTAAAGGTGCTGAGGTATTACGCACACGGCGCTGGCATGCGGACTCCATAAGCCGAGGTCGGAGGTATGCGATCCCGCGGTTGGAACGCCGCTCATCGAGGCCCACACGGGCCGACTCCGGCTCCGATCAACGTCGGGTCTATATATATAAGCTTTCCGCCGAGGCGATCTGCAGCGCCGCGGGCTATTCCGGCAAGACGAGCGAGCCGGGATTGGCGCCGTTCCTCAAAACCTCTAGCAACAACGCGGGCCTCCTCCCGTCGATGATATACATAGGTATCCTCGATCTCCTCAAGATCTCGAGGCTCCAGAGATCGGCCAACTCGTAGGTGCCGGGGAGGGCGCTCGATTTAAGGAGCGCGGCGAGCTCCGACGCCTTTATCACCTGTATCTTCCTGGCGTTGGGGTTCCTTCTGGGATCGTCGTCGTATATGCCGTCCACGTTGGCGCAATTTATCAAAGCCCTCGCCCCCACGGCCTCGGCGGCCAGCGCCGCCACTGTGGCCGTCGATTGCCCCGGCTGGAGGCCGCCCATGATCACCTTCTTCTTGTACCCCAAAGCGGTTAGCAATTCGCCGAGAGACTCGGCGGGTTTGGGGTACGCGTCCTCGCCGAGTCCGGCTATCATAAGCCAGGCGTTCAACCTGCTCGCCTCTATCCCGATCACGTCAAGCACGTAGTTGCCGGCGCCTAGCTCCCGCGCCGCCTCTATGTAAGACCTAGCGATTGTCCCGCCGCCGGTGATTATGACGGCCTTCTCCTCGACCGACTTGAGGATGGAGGCGTACTCCTTGACCAGCGACCTATCGTCGAAGACCCTCCCGCTGAGCTTCACCGCTATCATCGCCTGGCCAGAAACCTCTCGACGCCCTTCTTTATGCCCTCCTTGACATAGGACGGCATCTCGAGGCCCTCGAGCTGTGGAGACACGCCGTCGCATACCTTGGAGAGCTCGTCCATGTGCCTGACCGCGTACTCTATGGCGTCTCTGTCGTTGGTCGCGTACACCGGTTCCAATACAGCCTGGTCGGAGCAGTCTGACTGCAACCAAGCCGCCCTCGACCGCGCCTGCGAGATCTTTGTTAGGAACTCGTTCGGGTCGACCTCCTCGCCGCGGTACACGACCTTGACGGATTTGCCCAAGAGCCTCCTCTTGACTTCCACCCTGACGGGGCCAGCCTCAACAGGCTGCTCCTCTGCGATGGCCCTCATTACAACATCGGCTACCGAGGCCAGCTCGAGGTCGGCCGAATACTCCCTCCTCAGCCTCGCGCACTCGCAGAGCCTCGCCAACATTGAGTAGTACCCCTCGGCTATGGCGCCTATCGCTATCTCTAAAGGCGTAGGCACGCCTTTAATTACCTGCAATAAATATATTGTAGTGATGAGAACAGGCTAGCCTACAAGTGACGAGGGATCTAAGCGCTGAGAGCCTTCACAGACTACGGCGTAGGCTATCCACACGAGAGCCGCTCTGAATTTGGTGGGGCCGCCGGGATTTCTGGGCGGCTACGCCTGAACCCGGGATCTCGCGGGCCCACTCGCGGCCGACGCCGCTCCAAGCCGCGCATCTTACCAGGCTCGACTACGGCCCCGGATCAAAAGTATGTCGATTTTAAAAAATTAAGAGGGCGCCTCCGCCAGCCTCTCAAGCGCTATCTTCTCGGCCAAGAAATCCCTAATGCTGATTACTCCGTAGATCTCGTCGCCCCTCATCACCACTATATGCCTAATTCCCATCTCCCTCATAAGGCTCCAGACCGCCTCGACGTCGTCGTTGAAGTTGACCGTGACCACCTCGCGCCTCATGACCTCCTCGACGGGGGCCTTCGGCGAAGCCCCCGAAGCGACGGCCCTAACTATATCCCTCTCCGAGATCACGCCAACCAATCTGCCGGAGGACACCACGGGGAGGAAGCCGATGCGCCTCTCCGCCATTATTCTGGCCGCCTCCTCTATCGTCGCGCTGGGCTCGACGGTTATCGCCGGCCTTTTAGCTATAGCCCCAGCCTTCACGACAATATTACACACAAAATTTTAAAAATATTGACTCCGAAAAACGTGAAAAAGTTTATATTTATGAGAAATATGTATATATGCCAAGTCCTATTAAGAAAAATCCTAAAATCAATAAGCTAAGTCTACCAGCTCTAACTAGTATTTGAGGAGCCCTAACCAAGCTTACCAAGCCCCTGTAGGCCAGCATTACTATACCCAACTGGCCTAGGAAGGAGCCGAAGCCGAAGAGGAAGCCCACGAGCGCGGCCGGGAACCAGGGCGCGGCCGCCTTAACGGTCAACGCCAGGAGGAGGACCACGAAGAAGTCCCCGCCGAAGGCGGCGCCGAGGCCGTGTATCCATATCGCCTTGTAGTCGGGCGCTACATCCCCGCCCTCTTCGCGGCTTTTCCTCAGATATATAGCGGCTATCGCGACCATGGTGACGCCCACCAGCACGTCCACAAGCCAGTCGTAGACGCCTCGGAACAAGGCTTCGGGGAGAAGACCCACCAAGGCGCTCATGGCGGTCCACACAAGCGTCAAGGCGCCTGTGAAGGTCGCGGTGGCCAGCACAGCTCTGGCGGTATCCCTCTGCATCATGGCGTAGGAGATCGTTATAGGCCACGTATGCTCGTCCGGCTTAAGACCGTGCACCACGCCTATCGCCAGCATGGCCGCCGGCAGTACATAGCCGAGCGACGAGAGGATAGCCCTAGCTACCGGCTCGAGTACATCGGGCATGGAAAGTATGGCTATGACTATCGCCGTCGCGATAACCACGGCCAAGACCACGTCGAGCCTAAGGCCGTTGTGCACTCCGTCCTCCGTACTACCTGCGGAATTTCTCGGAGCTCTGTGCACGACGTTAATTACTATTTCGATATTTAAGCTTTCCGGCGATTCTATTAGATGACAGTAAACAGCAATATTTACTAAAATCCATGTGTTAGCTTGGGCGGCTTAACAAAGCGCGCTATTTCGCGGCCCTTTCCGCCAGCTTTTCCGCAAGGGCGGTCCAGAAAATCTCGGCGAGCTCGTTTTTCTTGGGCTGGTGGCTCCTCGCCGCCTCCAGAACCACCGAGGCGAGCCTCCTCTCCTCCTCGCCGGGCCTCAGCCCCAGTAGCTCCAACACCCACGGGTTTTCCCTAAGGAACTCGGCCGCCGCCTCGAAAAGGGCTTTCGCAAAGGCCTTTGCGGTCTCCGGATCGAGGCAGTTTCTCCCCTCCGCGTTGTTCCCCTCCTCTTTCTCCTCGGCGTTTCCGCCCATTTCCCTCCTGAGCCTCTCCACCTCGTCCTCAGGTATGAGCCATTTATCCCCCTCGCGCACCGCCTTTATCCTGCCCTTTCTCGCCCAGTACCTCACGGCCGCAGGCGTGACGTCGAAGATTCTCGCGACCTCCTCAGTGGTGTACATCCTCACGTAGGCCCGAAACGGCGCACGTAAAAACGTTTTCCGTAATATTCATATATTATCGAGAAAATTTTTCTCAAAACACGGGCTGGGAGAAACGCAATTCCGCAGTGCCATTAGCCCGAGCAGAAATATTCAGCCCATGAGATCCCTCGCCGCAGTTTGGCTAGGCTATCTCCTCAGCCACTCTCTGAGGCTGAGCCAGAGCTTGAGGCCGCCGATACCGCCGCGCGAAATGTGCGGATCGACCGCCCTTTCGGGATGGGGCATTAGCCCTAGGACCGCGCCTTGAGCTACACCCGCCACGTCGTCTACGGAGCCGTTGGGGTTTTCCACGTATTTGAATACGGGTCTATGGGCTCCTGAGGGCATATAACGCCCCTCTCCGTGCGCCACTGGGAGATATATCACCTCGCCCTTCTCGTAGAGGTGAGTGAACGGCGTCTCGTTGTCGACAACCCTCACCGGCACCCATTTGCTGATGAAGCCGGGCGGATCGTTGGGGGCCAGAGCGCCGGGCAGTAGCCCCGCCTCTACCAGTATCTGGAAGCCGTTGCATATGCCCAGCACCGGAACACCGCGCTCTACGTCCTCCCGTAGCTCCTCGACGGCCTTCGTGGCGGCCGCGATGGCGCCCGCCCTCAGCCTATCGCCGTAGCTGAAGCCCCCCGCAAGCACGACGGCGTCGTAGATGCCCGATCTGTAGTCCTTATGCCACACGATTGCGCCTCTCAGCCCGACTAGCTCAAGCGCCCTCAATACGTCGTAGTCGCCGTTGGTCCCCGGGAATTTCAATACCGCTATCATGCCTCGACTACCTTGACCACCTCCACGACGTGTATATTGGGGTTTCCGAGCCTAGCCTCCCTAGCCACGGCGGTTGCCTTCTCGGCGGCTTCTTCCGACGTGTTGGCCTCCACGTAGAGCACTAGGCATTTGCCGGACCTGACGCCTATATTAAGCCCCTTAGTTGCCAGAAGATCCTTCGCTATGGTCTCGCCTTCGGGGTCCCTTATGGTGGGCTTATACGCTATGTTTAAATATACGGCGAACTTCACGGCGGTTGATTTTAATCATATATTTAAATATATCTCCGATGATGCTCATAAAATCGGCGAGCTATTTAATCCTATGCTTAAGGCATAATTCAAATATTTATTTAATTATATCCCGGCGAATTCGGTCAATACTAATCGTCTTATTTAAGTGATAAATTAAATTTAAAAACCGGTTCCGTGCTTTATCCATGGGGCTTTCGCCCTCCGAGCTCGAGGCGATACGACGCGGGCTAGGCAGAGAGCCTAACCGCGTGGAGCTGGCGCTGTTCGTATCGCACTGGTCGGAGCACTGCTCCTACAAGTCGACCAGGCGATGGCTCAGAGAGTTGCCATCCAAGGCGCCATGGGTGGTGAGAGGACCTGGCACCGACGCCCCGCTGGTGGAGATCGCCCCAGGGCTCTACGCCACGTTTAAAATCGAGTCGCATAACCATCCGAGCGCCGTGGATCCCTACAACGGGGCCGCCACGGGGGTGGGCGGCATAATTAGGGATATCTTGACCGTCGGCGCCAGGCCGCTGGCCCTATTGGTCAACCTCCACTTCGGCCCTCTCGACGATGCCCATTCCAGATGGATAGCGACAAATGTGGTCAGAGGAATCTCAGACTACGGCAACAGAGTGGGCGTGCCTGTCGTCGGCGGCGAGACGTGGTTCGACCCTGACTTCGCCTTCACTCCCGTAGTCCTGGCGACGTGTGTCGGCGTCGTGGAGGCCGCCGAGGTGCCCAAGGGGGATGTAGAGGCCGGGGATCTGATTGTGGTGGCCGGCCTCGGCGCCGATAAGAGCGGCTTGGGCGGATCCGCCTTCGCCAGCAAGACTCTGGAGGGGGGCGAGGATCTAGGCGCTGTGCAAGTGGCGGATCCGCTGATGGGCAAGAAGCTCATAGACGCGGTGCAGGAGGCCAGACGTTGCGTGAAGTATATAAAGGATCTAGGAGGCGGAGGGCTCGCCACGGCGCTCGCAGAGCTCGCCGAGTGGTTCGGGCTCGGCGTAGAGGCCGATCTCGCCGAGATTCACATGTCGGACAGCGATATGGGGCCCGTGGAGGTTCTCGTGAGCGAGACGCAGGAGAGGCTGATCTTCGTCGTATCTCCACAAGCAGTAAGTTGCCTAGCCGCCGTTTTGGACAAATACGACGTGCCCTACTCAGTCATAGGGAGGTTCGTAGACGGCGGTGTTTTAAGGCTAATGTGGAAAGGAGGCGTCGTCGGGGAGGTGCCGGTTAAGCTCGCGGCCTCCGCGCCACAAATAGACTGGCCAGCCGAGCCCTACGACCCGCCTGACCTTCCCGACATCCCCGAGCCGCCGTTGGACAAGGCATTGGACCTTGTCCTATCGTCGCCGAACGTAGCGGGCAAGGAGGCCATATACAGCAGGTTCGACTTCGACGTCGGCGTGAGGACCGCAGTAAAGCCGGGAGAGGGCGACGCCGCCGTGTTGAAGCTTTATGAACACGGCAACTTGGGCATAGTCGTCAAGGGCGATGCGAACCCGCGGTACACGTACTTAAACCCTAGGCTGGGGGCCGCCAACGCTTTAGTTAAGGCGTATAGAAACGTGGCGGTCGCAGGCGGGGTGCCCCTAGCCGCCGTGGACTCCATAAATCTGGGTAGCCCCGCGAGGTCCAACATCTATTGGCAGTTCCGCGAGGCCGTGGAGGGCCTCAAGGAGGCCGCCGAAGGTCTCGGGGTGCCCATAGTGGGGGGCAAGGTCAGCCTCTACAACGAGTTCTCGGGGAGGCCTATCAAGCCGACTGTGGCCGTGGTAGTCCTGGGGAGGATAGACGACGTGGGGCGCGCCAAGAGGGCCGTCTGGAAAGACGGCGACGGGATTTACCTGTGGGGCCGTACCAGGGCTGAGGTGGGCGGTAGCGAGTACCTCTACAGAGTGCACGGGCTTGTGGCGGGGAGGCCGCCCGGCGTCGACTACGAGGCTGAGCGAGGCGTCGTGAGGGTTCTGCAGAGCTATCTGGATAGGCTCACGGGGGCCACGGACGTGGGGCTCGGCGGGTTGGCCGCCGCGCTGGCTAAGATGGCCGTCAACAGCGGGGTGGGAGCCGACTTAGATATCTGCGCCGCGCCCTCTGATGTGAATAGGTTAGACTTTCTCTTGTTCAGCGAATCCAACGGGAGGTTCATATCGGCAGGCGAGGAGGGGCCCGGCACACGTATAGGGACGGCCGGCGGCGAGGCGTTGACGTTGCGTTGCGGCTCGACTATAATCTACAGGAGGCCTATCGACGAGCTGAGGCGTTTGATGAGGCTGAATATTTGATATGTGCGGCATAGGCGGCGCGTGGGGCTCTAACTCAGCTGTCTTGGCCAAACGCATGGTGCCGTGGTTGATGCATAGAGGGCAGGAGGGGGTCGGGTACGCCTACTATGCCGGGGGCTCTATATCGATCGGCGAGCCGCCCGACGGCTCCGAGGGCGCCTTGGTGCATACCAGATATAGCACCTCTGGGCCCTACGGGCAACAGCTACAGCCGGTCCTAGCTAGGCACAGGGATCTGGAGATAGCGCTTGTCTTCAACGGCACTATCGTCAACTATAAAAGACTCGGCGTAGACTCGCCCAGATTTGACGGCGACGCCTTGGCGCGAGCTTTGGCGAGAGAGATCTGGGAGAGGGGGCTTGAGCAAGGGGTTAGGGCGGTCTACGGCAAGATCGTCGGCGCGGCGTCGATACTGGCTCTAACTCCCTGGGGCCTCCTAGCCGTCAGAGATCCTAGGGGTATAAGGCCTCTGTCCTACCGGCTCTTGGAGGACGGCGTCGTCTACGCCTCAGAGGACGTCGCTCTAGAAGGCGGCGAGGAGGTGCCGCCCGGTCTAGCCGTCGTTCACGGCAGGAGGAACGCGTCTTGGTTGGTGCCGCCGGGCGAGAATAGGCTCTGTGCCTTGGAGTACGTCTACTTCGCGCACCCTGCCTCGACCCTTGGAGGAAGATACGTATATGCGGTGAGGAGAGCTCTCGGAGAGGCGCTCGCGGCGGCCGAGACCGAGGAGATCGACGCGGTTGCGTTTGTGCCCGAGACGGCGCGGATCGCCGCGTCGGCATACGCCGAAAGGCTAGGCGTGCCCCTCGTAGAGGCCGTCGTGAAGAATAGGTTCGTCGGGAGGGTGTTCATATCCCCTCCGAGCGCCCGCGTTGCCGAGGACGTGTTCAGGGTCGTGAAGGAACTGGTCGAGGGCAAAAAAGTCGCCGTGGTCGACGACTCGTTGATAAGGGGCACCAACATAAGGGCTGTGGTGAGGAGGCTCCGTGAGGCCGGCGCGTTGAGGGTGCACGTCCGCATAGCCTCGCCTCCAGTGCGCTGGCCTTGCTTCTTCGGCATGGACTTCTACTCCAGGCGCGAGCTGATCGCCCACGGCAAGAGCGAGGAGGAAGTAGCAAAGGCTATAGGCGCCGATACCCTACGCTACGTCCCCGTGGACGTGTTCCGCAATATAGTGGGGCCTGCCAGCTGCCTCGGCTGTTTCACGGGCAACTACCCCGTGGAGGTGGACGTGGGCTGGGCGGAGAGGGAGGTTGCCAGATAATCGATACCCCGGCTGACAGATCTCATGACCCTCTTCGGGAAGTCTCTGCCGTATATCATCGAGAGGGCTCTACGCGCCTTATCGACGACCTCGCCGACGGTCGATCCGGTTAAGTTGACGTGGCCCATCTTCCTCCTAGGCCTCACCTCTGCCTTCCCGTACCAATAGATCTTGCCCAACGCCTCCAACTCCCTTACGGGCAACTCGCCGTAGGCTACGCCGAGTATGTTCACCATGGCGACAGGCTTGGTTGCCTCAAGCCTCCTTATGGGCAACCCCAAGACGGCCCTGACGTGGTTCTCGAACTGACTCGCGTCGGTTTCGAGAGTCCAATGCGCCGTGTTGTGGACCCTCGGCGCTATCTCGTTCGCCAGAATTCTGCCGTCGGCCGTCTCGAAAAACTCGATAGCCAAGACGCCTACATACCTCCACCGCTCAAGTACCCTGGATGTATATTCGTAGGCCTCTTGAGGCGCTGAGGTCGGCGCGTAGTTCCAGACCAGTATGCCGTCCACGTAGTAATTCTGTGCCGGCGGATAGAAGTAGATATCGCCGTCCTCGGATCTGACAGCGACTAGGGAGAACTCCCTCCTTATGTCTACGTACTCCTCGACAAGGAGATCGCCGCTTAATCCCGCTATGGCGCGGGCCTCGCGGGGGAAAACGTACTGGCCCTTCCCGTCATATCCCCCAGTTGGCACCTTGACCATGGCTTTTCCCATAGCCTCCGCTATCTTTAACGCCTCCTCGCCTCCTCTGGCGCGCCTCCAGGGAATTGTAGGCACGCCCAACGACTCGAAGAACTTCCTCTCCTCTATTCTGCTCTTCTTGACCAAGAGGTATTGCAATGCCGGCCTTAGCTTGCCCAACCTCTCGGCGTATTCGGCCGCGGATATGTCGACGTTTTCAAACTCAAACGTAACCGCGTCGCTCCTCTCTATCTCGGAGAATACATCCTCTGCAGGTGTGGCGCACCTAAAGGCGGGGGCCGCCTTGTCCCCATCATATACCGAGAAGCGTATTGGAAGCCTCTGGGCCTCCCAGCACATCATCAAAGCCAGCTGGCCGCCGCCGAGCACCAGCAACCGCATGTCCCTAACTGGGTAGCATTTTTAAAGTTTACTTAAAAATTCTCGGAGGCTTCCGAAGACTATTGGTGTATGTATTAAGCAATTAAGGAAACGACCTTATGAGGGATTTAGAGAGGACCTCTTCCCTCATCTTAGCCATATGTTCCTTCACCTTCTCCCTTATGTCGGGGTACTTGAGGCCCAATATCCTCGCCGCGAGGTATGCGGCGTTGGCCGCGTTGCCTATGGTCACAGTGGCGACAGGAGTCCCACGGGGCATCTGGACTATGGAGAGGAGCGAGTCGAGGCCGCCGAGGTGGCGCGTGGGGATCGGCACGCCAATGACCGGGAGGGGCGTCAACGACGCCGTCATGCCTGGCAGATGGGCGGCGCCGCCGGCGCCTGCGATTATCACATCGAAACGCCCTTCAGCCTCTTTGGCGAATTGATACATGAAATCCGCAGTCCTATGGGCGCTGACCACTCTCGCCTCGTATGGTATCCCCAACGTCTCGAGGACCTCCAACGCCTCCTTCATAACCTCCAGATCGTTGATGGATCCCATGATAACCGCAACCCTCATGTATTCAGGAAAAGGCCAGCTAAAAAGGCCCCGCCGGCGCGACGATAATATCCAGTACTCACTCGACGAGCACTCCGTCGACCGAAATGGCGGCTAGGGGCTTGACCCTGCCTATAACCCTTGCTGATATGCCGAAATCCTCGGCCCTCCTCAACGCGTCGTCGGGAGCGTCCGTTATCAGCGCCATGCCTATCCCCACGTTGAAGACCCTATACAGCTCGTCGGGGGGCACGCCGCGCCTTACGATCTCCTCGGCCCAACAAGGCCTTTCGCCCAGCTCTATATCGGCTCCGTAGACTCCTAGCGCCCTTTTAAGTTTCGAGAAACCGCCGCCGGTTATGTGCGCCGCCGTCTTGACCAGCCCTTCCCTCATCATCTGCAAAACCGGCGTGTAGTCCGCCACAGGTCTAAGGAATATGTCGGCTACACGCCCTCCACATACCCTTTCGTCGAGCTTGAATATCTTGCGCAATAAGCTGTAGCCGTTTGCGTGAGGCCCCGTCGACTCGAGGCCGATTATGTAATCGCCGGGGGAGACTCGGCCGGGGCGCGCCTCCCTCACGGCCAACACCGTGCACGAGACGTCGAGTCCGTTGACGACGTCCGGCATTATTGCGGTCTCGCCGCCGAGCACCTCTATCCCGAGCCTACCCGCGGCATCGGCGATTCCCCTCAACACCTCCCCGGCGTCTTCCTCGAGCCCCGGCGCTAGGCTTATGTAGTCCGTCAAGGCCTTCGCCCTGAAGCCGTCGCACACGACATCGTTGACGTTGACCATCACGCAATCCCATCCGGCGATCTCGAGCTTGCCGGCCTCCAAGAGCCACAAGGTCTTGGTCCCCACGCCGTCTGTGTGGAGGGCCGCCTCGACGCTCCCGAGGTTTATCCACCTCACGTAACTGCCTGCCGATCCTCCGAGGAGCTCTCCGGCGGCCTTGTGGACGCCTCTCTGCTTCTCTAGGTCGACGCCGACATCCTTATACCTCATGTCAACAACCTCGTCGAGGCGGTGGATCTAGCCACCATGTAGCTCGTCCTTATGAGGTTCTTGAGGAGCCTCGCCCTAGTGGCGAGGCCGACGCCGCCTATGTTAGGCGTTAGGTAGGATGCCCGCTCGGCGACTGACCGCTCGTCTACGTCGAAATACCACTTTCCGCTATCGGGATCTACCTTGCCGCCGACGCCTACGACCACGGCACCTTCCTTTATCATATCGCCGGTCAGCCTCCAGGGGTTGTCCTTGTAGAGCTCGGGAGGCCTCCCGACGGCCGATACCACTATATCTGCGCGCGCGATGTAGGGGATCCGCTCCTTAGACAACGCGTGGAGCACCGTCACGGTCGCGTCTAGCTCCATCAACATGACGGATAGGGGCTTGCCCACCAACTCCCCCTTCCCCACGACCACTACGTCTCTGCCTCTGACGCCGATCCCGTAAAGCCTCAACAACTCCAATATACCCGCTGGGGTGCAGGGGAGGACGTCGTTGTCTAGATCGAAGCCTGCCAGAAGCCTTTTCTTGTTCTCGGGCGTCAGAGCGTCTACGTCCTTCTCGGGAGCCAGAGCCTCGAAGAGAGCCCTCTCGTCTATATAGGGCGGCACCGGCTTCTGTATCAGGACGCCAGTTACGTCGTCCCTTCTGTTCAAGCTCTCTATTAGCCTCAACGCCTCCTTGGTCCTTACACTAGGCGGAAGGCGGTATAGCTCATAGATCTCCACCTCGCCCCCGATATCCCTCACGTCTCTAGCCTTCAACGACACGTACTTCATCTGCGTCTCCAGCTCTACCGGGTCGTCGTTGAGTAGAAGCACGGCGAGCTTCGGCGTGATCCCGAGCTCCTCGAGCCTCTTGACTTGGCCGCGGGCCCACTCCTTAGCCTCCTTATGTAGCTCTCCGCCCTTTAGCCACGTAACCATGGCGGCAGTATGAGGTCTAGAGGCTTGTCAGCCCACTCCTTAAGCTGGAACTCCACGTACGCCCTCTGCCTTTCCTCCCACGATCTGCGCCAGGCGTCGTCGATCCTCAACACGGCCCTCTTCACAACCACCTCGACTTCGTCCAACCTCAATCTGCCCCCTTCCTCCGTTACCCTAGGCGCCTTTACTGTCTCCTCGGTTATCTCCAACAAGCCGTCGGCCACAGCTTGTATTACCCTTGGGTAGAGCCTGTGCTCAAACAGTAGGACTCTATCTGCTATCAACTGCACCTTCTCCTCCCGGCTCAACGGCAGAGAGTATATATCGCCTATGTATACAGGCCATTGATCCACTATGGGGCCTCCATCAACCGACTCGTCTACTACGTGGACTGTCGGACCCGTGACCCTGACGCCGGCTCTGAAAACCTCCATATGTACCCTAATCCCGTACATGCCCTTCCCACCGGCGAACGGCAGAAGCGATGGGTGTATGTTGAGGACAGTCTTGAACTGAGCTATAAAGGGGCCGCTCAACACGTAGTCGTATCCGGCCAACGCCACGGTCTCGACCCCATATCGCATCAGCACTTCGGCCATCGCCCTCTCCCTCTCTTGTCTGGACGCCCCTCTATGTTTGACGAACACGGCCTCGACGCCGTATTTAGCGGCTATCTCTCTCACCGGAGCGCCCTCGTCGCTATATATGAGGACGGCCGGCTCGACGCCTCTCAAAACCCCGAGCGATATGTGGTCGAGAATCGCCTTGAAGTTGGATCCGCGCCACGAGGCCAAGACCCCCAACCTCATGTTGTTATTTACTCACTTAATAAATATTGCGATCGTCGGCGATACCTCGCGCGATATATTTAACTATTTACTTAAAAAACAACGGGTACATATCGGCGTCTTTATAGCCTCCTTCAGATCCGCTACGTCTAGATACGCCAAGCCGTCGAGCTCTAAGGCCCTCGCCACCTCGTCGCTAGCCAATTTCCTGAAAATCATACGGCCTTCCTGCGGCATGACGACACCGTAAGGGCACCGGCTCACGAGAGGCGGAGACGCGATGGCGGCGTAGACCTCCCTGGCGCCTGCCCGGCCGCGGAGCTGTTGTGCTATCTGTCTGAGGGTAACTCCGCTGATTATGCTGTCGTCGACGACGAGCACCCTCATCCCCTTCACCGAGCTCTCGACCACATTCGCCTTGAGCTGTATCACGGCGATCCTCTCCCCTATCTCCTCCAACAAGGCGCTTCTGCCTCTGGCCGTGGCCACGAAGGCGGGCCTATACCCCTTGCCGAGCTCGGAAGCCAGATACGCCGCATAGTACACGCCAGTCTCGGGCACCCCCACGACGACGTCGGCGGGGAAGGCCGCTTTCTTGGCCAGCCTCTTGGCCAGCTCCGCCCTCGCCTCCGCGACCTCCCTCCCGTCTATCCTGCTGTCGGGGCGGGCCACATATATGTACTCCATCGCGCATACGGACTCCACGTCGCCGCCGCCCGAGGACTCCACGCCGAGCTCGTTAATCCTCAACAGCTCGCCGCCCTTCAAGCTCCTTCTGACCTCGCCGCCTAGGACCTCGACTGCCGCGGTCTCGGTGGCTACTATCGCGAAGTCGAAGCCGTAGGCGCCTACGGCCATATGCCAAAGCCTCGGCGGCCTGTACGCATAGATATCGCCGGATCTGGAGAGAGCCACGTAGGCCGTCTTGTCGGGCCTCTGGCTTGGCGCAACGCGCTCAGGCCCGAAGCTACATACAATATATTCTCCCATCTCTCTACAACAATCCTCGACGTGTACACAGCCCACGGCCGCCCTACCTGTTGCACGGCGTTTCTCATCCTCCTTGGCGAGATCCAGCTCGATCTTTCTAACGTCGCCGCCGTCGTGCACGTATGCGATCGCGACGTCGCCTCTGTTGGCCATGGCCTTCAAGCCGTAGTAGAGGAGCGGATAGAGGTCCAAGCTACCGCCGAAGCTATATATGGCGAGGAGGCCGGCCGACATGACTAAATCTCGGGCTCCCAGATACGGCTCTCGCCGTCTAGCCCCCGCGATCTACGCCAGAGGTATACCTGCCTCACGAGCTCTGCCTTCTTGCTCATGGCGTCCATATACTCCGGGGATCCTATATCCCGTCTGTAGAAGAGCCCGTCCCCCTTTACAGCCGCCACACACCGCTCGGCCCTCTCATAGGCCTCACGCGGCGTGGAGCCGTAGGCGAGAACCTCGACCGCGCGGGATCCCAAAGTCTCGTATCCCCCGGCCGGGCTCTCCACAGCGGAGCCGAAGAAGAATAGGCAATTCTGATCCGCGCTGCTCCAGTCTATCCAGAACCTTCTGCCTCTCGCGACCTCCCGCCTTAATGGATATCCCAGAGGGGCCACCGCCTTGACGACCGTATGTCCGCCCCTAAACTCGGCCTTAGCCTTATGTAGCTTCCTCTCCGCGGCGAGCGCGAACAGCTCGAGGGCGTTCCCCTCGTAGAGGAACAAGGCGTTGAGGGCCTCCGGATCGCCCAATCTGCTGTAGTACTCTATGATCACGGGCCCTCTTGCCGTGAGCATCATTTGGCCGGTCAAGGCGCCTACGTATCGGACCCCGAACTCTCTCTCCACGGCCATCGCCGTGGCCTTGACGGCCTCCACGGACTCCGAGATTTCCTGTTCGGTCAAGAACGGCGTAGGCGAGATAGTCCCCATACCGCCGCATTCAGGCCCCAGCCCCAACTCGTAGGCGTGGGGGTTGTCCTGCACCGGCGGGAACGGAAAGACCGCGTCGCCGTCCGTCAAAGTCTGTACCGTGTACTCGACGCCCCACACGGCCTCCTCGACAAGCACAGCCGCCTCGACATCTCCGTATCCGGCGAGCTGGGCCTTGGCGTCCTCCGCCCCCTTCAAGACTATCGGGTCGAAGGCGCCGTCTAGATATTTGGCCTCGCCGTATATCACCCTGACGCCCTTCCCGCCCGCTTGCCTTATGGGCTTCACCGCAACCGAGCCGAGAGCTTTCGCGAAGGCGTATGCCTCCTCGGCGGACTTGAAGACCTTGTAGCGCAACCTCCCCGGTATGGAGTACTTCCACTGGAGGTATCTCGCCACGTCCTTCCTCATCTCTATAATCGCCGCCTTAGAGGATGCGCCGAAGGTTAGGAATCCGCGATCCCTCAAGGCGTCGGAGACCCCCGCGAATAGAGGCTCCTCAGGCCCTATTACCACGAGATCCGGCGAGAACTCCTCGGCCGCCTTAACCACGTCGCGGGGGCTGGTCGGCGGCACGATCTTGTAGGATCCCCCAGTTCTCCTCGCCACGTCCAATATGCCGGGGTTGGGATGGCCGATGGCGGCGTAGACCCTCGCCCCGCTCTTGGCGAGGGCCCAAGCTATCGCGTGCTCCCTCGCGCCATCTCCTACGACCATGGCTCTGTCCATACGGCCTTGTTATACCCTATTTAAATATCTACTTTATAACACCTCCGATATTCCTTTCGATGGCTACGGAGACCTTTAAGTTAATACTTAAAAATAGGAACTAAACATGCCATGGAGCTTATCTACGAGGGGAAGGCCAAGAGGATCTACAGAGCCGATCGGGGGCTGATCATGGAATTCAAGGACGAGGTAACGGCGGGGGATGGGGCTAGGCGGGACGCCGCGCCGGGCAAGGGAATTCTCGCCGCGGAGCTCTCGTCGTTGTTGTTAAAATATATCGAGGCCGCCGGCGTCCCTACCCATCTGATCGAGTTCGTCCCCCCGCGATCCATGTTGGTGAGGCCTGCGCGGGTCCTGCCCCTAGAGATCATCGTCAGGTACAAGGCCTACGGCAGTTTTCTGAAGAGGATGCCCCACGTGAGGCCGCTGGCCGAGTTCAGAAGACCTATAGTGGAGTTCCATCTAAAAGACGACAGACTTCACGACCCCCTACTGCTCGAGGACGACGTGGTTGAGGCCGGCCTGGCCACCGAGGCCGAGCTCGACGTAGCGAGGCGGATGGCCCTCAAGGCAGCAACGGCGTTGCGCGAGCTGTACAGAAAGGCGGACTGCGACTTGCTCGACGTCAAGTTCGAGTTCGGGCGGATAGACGGCGAGTTGGTACTAGTCGACGAGATATCCGGAGACACGTTCAGAGTGTTGTGCGGAGGCGAACATCTGGATAAGGAATATTACAGGAGAACCGGGGATGTCGTCGGTCTGGTTGAACGGTACAAAAAGCTCCTAGAAATCACTAGCAGACTCCTCGGAGAGCTAGGCGCGTAGGAGCCGCCGCAGACCCCGCCCGTGATATTTTGTGCTAACTTAATGTGTACTTACCCGAACATATTCACAGCAATGTAAATATATAGCCTAAATAACGCGGGGAATGGAGCAGTCGACTATAGCCGGTCGGTTGGAAAGAATCCCATGGACATCGTTCCATACGCGCTTGATTATATTACTAGCGATCGGCGAGTTCTTCGAGCTCTACGACCTATTCGTAGGCGGCTTCGTGACGGTCCCGGTGTCGCAGTACTACAATATCTCCCTTGCGGCATCTATATACTATGTAATCGCTCTGCTGTTCCTCGGAGCGTTTGTAGGCGCCATAGTCTTCACGCTTATAGGGGATCTGTGGGGCAGAAAGACGGCTCTTCTCTTCAACCTAGCCCTCATGAGCCTAGCCTACCTCGCCACGCCGTTTGCGCCGAGCCCTGAGGTCCTCGGCGCGTTGAGGTTCGTCGCGGGGCTGGGCGTGGGGCCCGAGGCCTTGATAGTCCTCGATATAATGGTCTCGGAGTTCTTCCCGGCGAAGATCAGGGGGAGGGCGCTGGCTACTGCGTACACGATAAGCTGGACCGCGCCTCTGGCGACGGCCTTGCTGGCCTACTATCTGGTCCCCCGCACGTATCTGGGGCTCCAGGGGTGGCAGTGGATGTTCATAATAGGCGGGCTCGGCATATTGCTGTTCTTGCCGTTCCGCTTCTTGATCCCCGAGTCCCCCCGTTGGCTTGAGGTCAAGGGCAGGTCCGCGGAGGCCGAGAGGATCGTGGCCAAGATGGAGGAGGTGGCCGTTAGGGAGAAGGGCCCGCTACCGCCGCCGGTCCCGATGCCTGTAGTGAGGGCTGAGAGGGTGCCTCTCGGCGAGCTCTTCAGCGAGGAGTACAGGCGCAGGACCATAATGCTGTGGATATTCGAGTTCTTGCAGACCGGCGTGTACTACGGCTTCGCGAGCTTGGCCCCGGCCGTGCTGTACAGCAAGGGCTTCACCCTCGTGAGGACCCTCGAGTACTCGGTGTTGATATACACGTCGTATTTCTTGTCGTCGCTGATATCGATATTCGTAATAGACAGCGTCAAGTTCGACAGGAAGTGGCAGGTAGCCCTTATAGCGTTGTTGATGGGCGTAGACGGGCTGGCGTTCGGCTACTCCACCACGCCGGTGCAGGTAGTGGCCACGGGCTTCATATTCGGGCTCCTCGCCAATATATTCTCCAACGCCTTCCACCAATACGGCGCCGAGCTGTACCCCACGAGGATAAGGGCGTTCGCCGACGGCGTCCAGTACTCCATAAGCCGCCTGGGGAACTACGTCTGGCTGTCGCTCCTCCCGCTGGTGCTAAAGGCCTACGGCGCCTTCGCCATGTACGCTGTGGTCTTCGCCATGGCGGTGGCCGTGTTTCTCGACGTAGGGGTACTGGGGCCGAGGGCTTCCCAGATAGAGCTGGAGAAGCTCTCCAAGTAACCGACCGCTTTTGCTAAACTTTAAAAGGGGCTTGCGCCCCGCCTTGCGGTGGGGCTGTTCCGCTATATATTGGCCTCTAGGGCCGTATACGCACTCCTCTGGTTCTACCTATCCCCCCTCCTCCCCGCGATGTCGAGGGATCTCCACGTCGCCGAGGCCCAACTGGGGTTCCTGCCAGCCGCCTTCATAGCGGGCGCGGCCGCCGCCCAGATCCCGGCCAGCGTGTTGGGGTCGAAGATAGGCGACGTCAAGACGGCGGGGATCGGGCTGTTCCTGCTGGGGCTGGGATCCGCACTGACAGCCGCCAGCCCGACTTGGGGCGTCGCGTTGGCCCTAAGGGCGGTCGCCGGCGTCGGCGCCGGGCTGTTCTTCTCCACAGCAGGCGCGGCGTTGGTGGCGTTGAGGCCCGGCGAGGCGGGCAGGGCGCTCGGCCTATACAACGCGTCTTTTAACATAGGGGCCTTCCTCGGCTACTACTGGGGCTACGTCGCCGGGCCGCTCGGCTGGAGGGCTGCGGCCGCCATCCCCGGCGCGATCGCGGCGGCCATGGCGCTTCCCCTAATCGCGCAGGGCGGCTTCAGACACGGGGCTAGGCCGACCGCCTCGGCCCTCTGGCTGGGCCTCGCCTCGTTTCCCCTATGGGGCGCGGTGTACGCCGCCAACAGCCTCGCCGCCTCGTGGCTACACTACTACAGAGGCCTCCCGGCCTCCGAGGCGGGCGCGATAACCTCCGCGTCTATGCTGTCGGGCCTCCTAGGGGGCTCCCTCGGAAGCGTCTACGACAAGGCCCGGGACAAACGCGCTGTGTTTCTCTACTCGGCGGCACTCTCGGCGGCTGCCATGGCCGCCCTGCCGTATCTCCCCTCCGCGGTAGCGCCCCTGCTGGTGTTCATGTACGGCGCCGCGTACACCGTATATATCACGGCCATCTACGCGGAGGGGTCCAGGAGGGGGCCGCCCTCGTCGGCCCTAGCAGTTATAAACGTGGTCGACATGGCGCTCGGCCTCAACATCAGCTATATATTCTCGTTCGCCATGGCGGCCAGCCCGCCGTCCGCCTGGGAGATAGACGCAGGCCTCGCCCTAGCCTCGGCCTTAGCGACATCGGCCCTGATAAGGGATAGGAAGGCGGCGGAAAGACGCAGTGGGCCCGCCGGGATTTGAACCCGGGATCTCCCGCGCGTGAGGCGGGCTTTAGGGAACGGCTTTCAATCCTACCGCTAGACTACGGGCCCTTTACGTATATTTCTAGCGGTTTTAAAGCTTTGCCCCGCCGCCTCCGGCTGAGTTCCAAGATCGGCGCGCGGCCCGCCTCGGCCTAACGCCACCGCTGGGGCTCAACAGACTCCCTGGCCAGATCCTCTCCGGCGAACAGAGCCCCCTCCTGGGATCGAGTATCACTATCCCGAGCTCGCCGGCTAGATAGTCGCTTATCAGCACCTCGTCTATATGCGGGTTGACCAGCACATTCGCCGTGCGTCTTCTCCCCTCGACCTCTATATCGACGGCCGCCTCCAGATAGGCCATGTCGTCCTCGCCGCTTCCCGTATC